>NZ_JBVQPO010000015.1:0-179822 GCF_055710065.1 Ensifer sp. VA4
CGGTCTCCAGAGTCGCTGGATATAAGGCGCCCACACAGCGAGTGCGCCCTTCGTCTATCGGTTAGGACACCAGATTTTCATTCTGGGAAGAGGGGTTCGACTCCCCTAGGGCGTGCCACTGTGTTGACCTCTTTCCCCACATTTCCAATACTAGCGTCGCAGTATCTGCGCGATTGCAACTCATGTTCGATCGCGTCTCGGCACTCTGGAAGCGATGCCTCTGAATTGATGTCGAGGTTTGAGCTGAAAGAGGATAATATGCGCGGGTGAATTGCGCACGGTCGCCAGACTGCGTTGCAAATCATCAGCGACAAGCATGGGCGCCCATCGTCTAGCGGTCAGGACGCCGCCCTCTCACGGCGGTAACACGGGTTCGAGTCCCGTTGGGCGTGCCAATCGCTGCTCGCAAGTGCACCAGCCGGCCATTCAATCATCGATGGGTGAACCCGAGCGTTTCTCGCTCGGCGATTTTACAGCGCCTTCGCCGCATCCGTGACGCGCAATTGCACACGACGCTGGCCTTGCCACAGATCCGCCGACACCGAGCCGGCGACGTGAATCGACGCGCCGCGGCTCGCGAGCAGGAAATCGCCGAGCGGCGTTTCCGTTGCCCGGAACGCAATACCGTCGAGCCGGCTGCCGTCCTGGCCTTCCAACGTTACCTTGATGTGGTTGGCGCCCACCTGTCGGCTGTCGC
Organism: Ensifer sp. VA4; assembly: GCF_055710065.1. NCBI lineage: Bacteria > Pseudomonadati > Pseudomonadota > Alphaproteobacteria > Hyphomicrobiales > Rhizobiaceae > Ensifer > Ensifer sp. VA4. The sequence goes on from NZ_JBVQPO010000015.1 coordinate 698, forward strand.
GCAACCGGTGTTGCGGAAAGGCGAAGACCGGTTGCGGATGCGCCGAACCATAGGGGCCGGCCTGTTCCAAGAGATCGATGAGTTCCAGTGTCGCGCCGGAGGCAGCGAGCGCACCGTCCAGCTTGAGTGTCTGGATGGCGACGAGGTCGCGTACTGCCGCCTCCGCACGTTCCTCGAAGAATTGCCTGAGCTTGCCGAGCTTCGCCCGCTCCACCGTAAGGCCGGCAGCCATCGCATGGCCGCCGCCTTTGACGAGCAGGCCTCCATCAACCGCGGCCCGGACCATCTTGCCCATGTCGAAGCCGTTGATCGAACGGCCCGAGCCGGTGCCCCGGCCATTCGGATCGAAGGCGATGGCGAAGGTCGGCCGGCGGAACTTCTCCTTGATGCGGGCGGCAAGCAGCCCGACGATACCGGGGTGCCAGTTTTCCCGCGCCGTGACGATCACCGAGGCGCCCTCGCCAGTGCCGTACTCCGCAAGAACCTCGGCCTCGGCTTCGGCCAGCATGACGGCTTCCATGGCCTGCCGCTCGCGGTTGAGCTCATCAAGCTGCGCGGCGATCCTTTCCGCCGCTCCGGCATCGTCCATCGCCAGCAGACGGCTGCCGAGGGCAGCGTCGCCGATGCGGCCGCCGGCATTGATTCGCGGCCCAACCAGAAACCCCAGGTGATAGGGCGTGACCGGGCCGCCGATCGCCGCCTTTCTCAACAGCGCCGCGAGCCCGACATTGCCCATGTGCCGCGCCGCGATCAGTCCCTTGACGACATAGGCCCGGTTCAGCCCCTTGAGCGGCACGACGTCACAGACGGTCGCGAGCGCCACCAGATCAAGCTGCGCCAGCAGATCGAAGGATGCGGCGCTCCCGTTGCCGGCACTGCGCAGCACGCGCAAGGTGTTGACGAGGACCAGATAGACGACGCCGGCGGCACAGAGATGTCCCTGCCCCGAAAGATCGTCTTCCCGATTGGGATTGACCAGCGCGTGACAGGCTGGCAAGGCCGACCCCACCTGATGATGGTCGATGACGACGACGTCGACGCTACGTCGCCCCGCAACGGCAAGTGCTTCATGGCTCGTCGAGCCGCAGTCGACGGTGACAATGAGCTCGGCGCCATTGTCGATCAGTTGTTCGATCGCCGCCGGATTCGGCCCGTAGCCCTCGAAAATCCGATCGGGAATGTAAATCTCCGCGTCGATGCCAAAGTGACGGAGGAACCGGGTCATGAGCGCCGACGACGCGGCACCGTCGACGTCGTAGTCGCCGAAGACCACGACCTTTTCACGCCGCTTGATGGCCGCCGCGAAACGATCGGCGGCCTTGCGGCAATCGGTGAGCGTATCCGGATCCGGCATCAGCGACCGAAGCGTCGGATCGAGGAAGCTCGCGGCATCGTCGAGCACGACCCCGCGGCCGGCAAGCACGCGACCAAGGAGATCGGAATAACCGTGGACCTGACTGATGGCGAGCGCCCGGTTCTGGCCCGCCTGGTCAAGCCGTGACACCCAGCGCTGACCGCTGACCGATTGCTCGACGCCGAGAAAGGCCCGCTGTACCGGATCCACCAATTCTTCCATGTTCGTCCACCCGCCTGCACTTAACTTTTCTTAGCGCATAACCCCGACAATCGTGACCGTTTTTGGAACGGCATACACAGAGATCCGCGGTCCGCGCCCCGTTTCCGGCGCCGCTCGCCTGACATGCCCATATGAGAAAGCCTCGCCGGCATGCTTGCACGGCGAGGCTTCCAATCTATCGGCGACAATCCGGCGCTACGCGCCGCCGCCATGCATTGCGGTTGAGGTCTGTGCCGCCCTCAGTTCGCCTTCGGACGCTCGATACGGATGACCTGCGGCTCGCCGACGAGATAGCCCTCGCTCTTGATCGCCTTGATGGCATCGCGAACGGAATGCTCCGAGGTCGCGTGTGTCACCAGGATGATCGTCTGCGGCTCGCCGCTCTCCATCAGGTGCTTGGAATGCTGCATGATCGATTCCAGCGAGATGCCGTTATCCGCCATGCGCGTCGCGATGCTGGCGAAAACGCCGGTGCGGTCGACGACCTTCAGGCGGATGAAGTAGCCGCCCTCGTGGCTCTGGATCCGCGCGCGCTTGTAGGGAAGCAGCGCATTGGTCGGACGGCCGAAGGCCGGAACGTGCTGAGCACCCGGACGGCTTTTCGCGATGTCGGCGATATCGCCGAGAACGGCCGAGGCGGTCGCGTTGCCGCCGGCACCGGGGCCGACCATCAGCAATTCGCCAAGAATGTCGGATTCGATCGCGACTGCATTGGTCACGCCATCGACCTGGGCGATGACGGAATCATAGGGCACCATCGTGGGATGGACGCGCTGCTCGATGCCGCTCTCGGTACGCTGCGCGACCCCCAGGAGCTTGATCCGGTAACCGAGATCGGCCGCCGCATGAATATCGTCGATCGAGATATTGGTAATGCCTTCGAGATAGATGTCGTCGGCAGCGATCGCCGTACCGAAGGCGAGGCTCGTCAGGATCGACAGCTTGTGCGCCGTGTCGTTGCCCTCGATGTCGAAGGCCGGATCGGCTTCCGCGTAACCGAGACGCTGCGCTTCCTTGAGGCAGGCTTCGAAGGAAAGCTCTTCCTTCTCCATCTTCGTCAGGATGTAGTTGCAGGTGCCGTTCATGATCCCGTAGACGCGCGAGATCGTATTGCCGGTCATGGATTCGCGCAGCGCCTTGATCACCGGGATGCCGCCGGCGACGGCCGCTTCGTAGTTCAGAAGCGCGCCCTTCTCCTCGGCGATCTTGGCGAGTTCGATGCCATGGGCCGCAAGCAACGCCTTGTTGGCGGTGACGACATGAATGCCACGCTGCAAGGCGGCCTTGACGGCGGAATAGGCTGGGTCGCCCGAGCCGCCCATCAATTCGACGAAGACGTCGATATCGGCGTCACGCGCAAGCGAGACGGCATCGTCGAACCATTTGATTTGCGAAAGGTCGACGCCGCGATCCCTGTTGCGGTCACGCGCGGTTACGGCCGTGGTCTCGATTGCCCGCCCGCACGTTGTCGCAAGCATCTCGTGACGATCCTGGAGGATTCGCACGAGCGAGGCACCGACGGTACCCAAGCCCGCAATGCCGATTTTGAGGGCATCTGCCATAGCCATTTCCTAACATGTAAGGGGCGAGCCGCGAGAACCGCGGTGCCGGTGTGGAAGGAGGCGCACCCAAGAGCGCGCCTCCCGTCTTATTTACCTGTGAGCGTTGAGCGAGACGACGTTGTGCATCGTCTCGTCGGCGGTCGACAGGAATTTCTTGATGTTGCGCGCCGCCTGGCGAATACGGTGCTCGTTCTCGACCAGAGCGAGGCGCACGTAGTCGTCGCCCTGCTCGCCGAAGCCGATGCCGGGAGCAACCGCGACATCGGCCTTCTCGACCAGGAGCTTCGAGAACTCGAGCGAACCGAGATGGCGGAACTTCTCCGGGATTTTCGCCCAGGCAAACATCGTCGCTGCCGGCGGCGGCACGTCGAAGCCCGCCTTGCCGAAGCTCTCGACCATCACGTCGCGGCGGCGCTTGTAGACGTTGCGGACCTCGGCGATGTCGCTGCCATCGCCGTTCAGTGCCTGGGTCGCCGCCACCTGGATCGGCGTGAAGGCGCCGTAATCGAGGTACGACTTCACACGGGTCAGCGCCGCGATCAGTCGCTCATTGCCGACGGCAAAGCCCATGCGCCAGCCGGGCATCGAGAAGGTCTTCGACATCGAGGTGAACTCGACCGTGCAGTCGATCGCTCCCGGAACCTCCAGGACAGATGGCGGCGGCGCGTCGTTGAAGTAGATTTCCGAATAGGCAAGATCCGAAAGCACGATGATGTCGTGCTTCTTCGCGAAGGCGATCACGTCCTTGTAGAAGTCGAGGGTCGCGACCTGCGCCGTCGGGTTCGACGGATAGTTGAGGATCAGCGCCAGCGGCTTCGGGATCGAGTGGCGCACGGCGCGCTCGAGCGGCGGGAAGAAGGTCTCATCAGGCTCGACCGAGATCGAGCGGATGACCCCACCGGCCATCAGGAAGCCAAAGGCGTGGATCGGATAGGTCGGGTTCGGGCACAGGACCACATCACCCGGCGCGGTGATCGCCTGGGCCATGTTGGCGAAGCCTTCCTTGGAACCAAGGGTGGCGACGACCTGCGTTTCCGGATTGAGTTTGACGCCGAAGCGACGGGCGTAGTAGGCGGCCTGGGCACGACGCAGCCCGGGAATGCCCTTCGACGACGAATAACGATGCGTGCGCGGGTCCTGAACGACCTCGCAAAGCTTGTCGACAATCGACTGTGGTGTGGGAAGATCCGGATTGCCCATGCCGAGGTCGATGATGTCAGCACCGGCCGCTCGCGCGCTTGCTTTCAAACGGTTGACCTGTTCGAAAACATAGGGCGGCAAACGCCGGACTTTGTGAAACTCTTCCATCTCCAAACCTCGTTTGGCGCACGCTCCCGCCAGCGGCTCAAGCCTTCGCGAAACCGTGCGCTGTGGTGAACGGCCGTCCTTGCGGCCATTGAACGCTTTGCGTCCAAATCACCGGAAAGGCAAGCGCTAATTCTGGATCTCTTTCAGCGTGTCGGCACCGTGCTGTTCGGCGAGCGCGCGCATTTCTTTCAGACGACGCTGATATTCCGCTTCCGAGATCGCGCCGGACTTGCGCGCAGCGCCGAGCGATGTCAGCCGCGCCTGCATGTCGGCCGCCTCCTCGTTCGTCATCTGCGTCGTCGCGGCCGGCTTTTGGCCGTAGACCGAGGGATAGTTCTCGAAGTTCGTCGTCTGGTTGTTGCAGCCTGCAAGCGTGCCTAGCAGAACGATCCCGGCAAGCCAGGTGATGGAACGCTGTTTTCCGACGGCAAGCATACTGAAGAGAACCTCTGATCTGACGGCGCGACGATGCGCCTAGCCCTTGTAATCATTTTCGGGCAGAATGTAAAAATACAAAACAAACAAGATGCTGTGGAGGAAGCCGGGTGACAGCAGAGAGGAAAACGGAAGGCACCACTGGCAAGGACGGCTTCACGGGTTTCGACCCCAAATCCGTCGAGCCATACATCGTCAAGGACCCGGAAAGCCTCGCCGTCAACCTCGCCCGCGCCATGGAGCAACTCGGCAAGGCGGCCTCCGCCTGGCTGGCGCCGCGTGAATCGGGGCAGAAATCGGACGTCTTCGCCGAACCGGTCACCGACATGGTGAAAACACTGTCCAAGGTCTCCGAATACTGGCTTTCCGATCCGCGCCGCACACTTGAAGCGCAGACGCATCTGATGGGCAGCTTCTTCGAGATCTGGTCGCGGACGCTCCATCGCATGTCCGGCGAAGTCGGGATGACGGAGCCCGCCGCGCTCCAGCGCAACGACAAACGCTTCTCCGACGAGGATTGGGTGAAGAACCCGTTCTTCGATTTCATCCGGCAGGCCTATTTCGTCACATCGGATTGGGCCGAGCGCATGGTCGAAGACGCCGAAGGGCTCGACGATCACACGAAACATAAGGCGGCTTTCTACGTCCGCCAGGTTTCGAGCGCACTCTCGCCCACGAATTTCGTCACCACCAATCCGCAACTCTATCGCGAAACCGTCGCGTCGAACGGCGCCAACCTCGTCAAGGGCATGCAGATGTTCGCCGAGGACGTCGCCGCCGGCCGTGGCGACCTCAAGCTGCGGCAGACGGACACCAGCAAATTCGCGATCGGCGAGAATATCGCGATCACGCCCGGCAAGGTCATCGCCCAGAGCGACGTCTGCCAGGTGCTGCAATATGAAGCCACGACGGAGACGGTGCTGAAGCGACCGTTGCTGATCTGCCCGCCGTGGATCAACAAGTTCTACGTCCTCGACCTCAACCCGCAGAAATCCTTCATTAAATGGGCCGTTGACCAGGGGCACACGGTGTTCGTGATCTCCTGGGTGAACCCCGACGAACGGCATGCAACCAAGGACTGGGAGGCCTATGCCCGCGAAGGCATCGGCTTTGCGCTCGACACCGTCGAGCAGGCGACCGGCGAGCGCGAAGTCAACGCCATCGGCTATTGCGTCGGCGGCACCTTGCTGGCCGCAACCCTTGCGCTGCACGCTGCCGAAGGCGACGATCGCATCCGCTCCGCGACCCTGTTCACGACGCAGGTCGACTTCACCCATGCGGGCGACCTCAAAGTCTTCGTCGACGAAGACCAGATCCGCCAGATCGAGCAGAACATGAGCGTGACCGGCTACCTCGACGGCTCGAAGATGGCGACCGCCTTCAATATGCTGCGCGCCTCCGAGCTCATCTGGCCCTACTTCGTCAACAACTACCTCAAGGGGCAGGATCCCCTGCCCTTCGATCTGCTCTACTGGAATTCCGATTCGACGCGGATGCCGGCAGCCAACCACTCTTTCTATCTGCGCAATTGCTACCTCGAGAACAAACTCTCGAAGGGTGAGATGGTGCTTGCAGGCCGGCAGATCTCGCTCGGCGACGTGAAGATCCCCATCTACAACCTCGCCACCAAGGAAGATCACATCGCTCCGCCGCGCTCGGTCTTCCTGGGCAGCTCTTCCTTCGGCGGCAAGGTTACTTACGTGCTTTCCGGCTCGGGCCATATTGCCGGCGTCGTCAATCCGCCGGACAAGGGAAAGTACCAGTTCTGGACCGGAGGCGCGCCCAAGGGCGAGTTCGACGAGTGGTTCAAGGCAGCGAAGGAGACGCCGGGATCCTGGTGGCCGCATTGGCACCAATGGATCGAGAAGCTCGACAAGAGACGCGTTCCGGCCCGCAAGCCCGGCGGTCCACTGAATTCGCTCGAAGAGGCGCCGGGCTCCTATGTTCGCGCCAGGGCATGATACATTTGCAGGAAATATCTTGATTTTCGATCCGCCGCTCGCACAGGCAACCCTCGTGCAGCGCTACAAGCGCTTTCTCTTCGATGCGATCCAGCCGGATGGTACCGCCATGACCGGATCCTGCCCGAATACGGGTTCAATGCGTGGTCTGACGACGCCGGGCTCACGCATATGGATGTCGGAGCACGACAGCCCGACGCGGAAATACCGTCACATGCTCGAGATCGTCGAAGCCGACGGCACGCTGGTCGGGATCAATACCGGTTTGCCGAACCGGCTCGCCGAAGAGGCCATTCGGCTTGGCCTCGTTTCCGATCTGCACATCTACCAAGGCTTCGCGCGGGAACAGAAATACGGCCGCAATTCGCGCATCGATATCTTGCTCACCGATCCCGTCCGGGGCCTTGCCTATGTCGAGGTGAAGAACGTGCATTTCAGCCGCAGGCCCGGCCTCGCCGAATTTCCGGACAGCCCGACGGCACGCGGCGCCAAACATCTCGACGAACTCGGCGACATGGTCGAAGGCGGCCACCGCGCCGTCATGATCTATCTCGTGCAGCGCGGCGACTGCGACCGCTTGCGAATCTGCCGCGACTTCGACCCGGCCTATGCGCAAGCCTTTGACCGCGCCATGGCACGCGGGGTCGAGGCCTATGCGATCAAATGTCAGGTTTCGCCGACCCAAATCCGTCCGACCGGGTTGATGACAGTGGACGAAGCGGCCCTCGCTGCTCTATGAAATCCGACTTGGAACAAATGAAAGCTTTGGAATGGTGACTTACATCGAGGCAGGGTCTGCCCCCTATAAAAACACCGGCGTTATCCGGCTCTACGGACCGGAAGGTTTCGAGGGCATGCGCAAGGCCTGCCAGGTAACGGCGCGCTGCCTCGACGAACTCGTCTCGCGCGTTCAGCCGGGCGTCACGACCGACGAGATCGACCGCTTCGTCTTCGAGTTCGGCATGGACCATGGCGCGCTGCCGGCGACGCTGAACTACCGCGGCTACACGAAGTCCTCCTGCACCTCGATCAATCACGTCGTCTGTCACGGGATTCCCAACGACAAGCCGCTGCGCGAAGGCGACATCGTCAACATCGACGTCACCTATGTCGTCGATGGCTGGCATGGCGACTCAAGCCGCATGTATCCGGTCGGCGAGATCAAGCGCGCGGCCGAGCGGCTGCTCGATGTCACCCATGAAAGCCTGATGCGCGGGATTGCCGCCGTACGCCCGGGCGCACGCACCGGCGCCATCGGCGAGGCGATCCAGACCTATGCCGAAGCGGAGCGCTGCTCGGTGGTGCGCGATTTCTGCGGCCACGGTGTCGGCAAGCTCTTTCACGACGCGCCGAACATCCTGCACTACGGCCGCGCCAATGAAGGCCCCGAATTACGCGAGGGCATGATCTTCACCATCGAGCCGATGATCAATCTCGGCCGCCCGCATGTGAAGGTGCTTTCGGATGGCTGGACCGCCGTTACCCGCGACCGGTCGCTTTCGGCGCAATACGAGCACACGGTCGGCGTGACCGCCGAGGGATGCGAGATCTTTACTCTGTCGCCCGCCGGCCTGTTCAAGCCGGGCCTCAACAATGTCGGCGCCGCATGAAGAAGCGTCCAATCTCCCCTGAGGGCGATGATGCGCCATCGGCGGACGAAAGGACGTTTTTTCCGCAATTGCAGTTGGGCAGGGGATCTGCGCCGAAGAAGGCGCCGGCGCCCGAAGCGCATTATCACGGCCATCGCGATCGGTTGCGGGCGCGCTATCGCGAGCACGGCGACGCGGCGCTGGCGGACTACGAAATCCTTGAAATGCTGTTGTTTCGGCTGATTCCGCGCAAGGATACCAAGCCGATCGCCAAGGCGCTCATCAGCCGTTTCGGAACGCTTGCCGGTGTCTTCGGCGCACCGATCGGGCTGTTGCAGGAGGTGGACGGCATCGGCGAGGCCGTTGCCCTCGATCTCAAGCTGATCTCCACGATCGGTCACCGCACCCTGAAGAGCGAGCTTCGGCAAAAGCACCTTCTCTCCTCCTGGAGCGCCGTCATCGACTATTGCCATGCGGCAATGGCCTATGAGACCAAGGAACAGTTCCGTATCCTCTTTCTCGACAAGCGCAACGCGTTGATTGCCGACGAGGTGCAGCAGACGGGCACGATCGACCATACGCCGGTTTATCCACGTGAAGTGGTCAAGCGCGCACTCGAACTCTCCGCTACGGCGATCATTCTCGTCCACAATCATCCGTCTGGAGACCCTACGCCGTCGCGCGCCGATATCGACATGACCAAGCTGATCGTCGAAACGGCGAAGCCGCTCGGCATCGCCGTCCACGATCACATCATCATCGGCAAGGATGGGCATGTCAGCCTGAAGGGCCTGCGGCTGTTCTGAGAAGCGGTTCCAGACGGAAGCCGCTTCCACTGTTCCCGGAAGTGCTTCGGCCTACAGCCATTTCGCGCGTCGGAAGAAGCGATAGAGCGTGGTGCACAGTCCGATGATCACCGCCAGCACGATGAAATAGCCGTAGCGGAACTTCAGCTCCGGCATGTCGTCGAAATTCATGCCGTAGATACCGGCGATCGCGGTCGGCACGGCGAGGATCGCCGCCCACGACGCGAGTTTGCGGGAAATCTCCGTCTGTTCGGACTGTCCGATCATCAGGCTCGCCTCGAAGGTGAAGGCGAGAACTTCGCGCAGCGCGTCGATATCCTCCTGGACGCGGCGCACGTGGTCGGTCACATCGCGAAAGAGCGGCTGCAGCGCGGCATCCATGCCAGGAAGATCGATGTGTTCGTGCCGGCGGCAGACGTCGACAAGCGGCACGACCGCATTGCGCAGCCTCAGGAGATTGCGGCGGAGCAGATAAAGGCGCTCGATATCACGCTTGACCAATCGCTCCCGCAACAGCCGATCTTCCAGTTCTTCCACCTCCTCATGGATCGCCTCGATCACCGGCATGTAGTTGTCGACGATGAAATCGAGGATCGAATAGAGGATGTAGTTTTCGCCATGGGCGAGCGCGGACGGCGAAGATTCGCAACGCTGGCGCACCGCCATGTAAGACGTGGACGCGCCGTGCCTGACCGAGACGACATAGCCTCGGCCGACGAAGAGGTGGGTCTCGCCGAAAGCGATCTCATCGCCGACCATATGAGCGGTGCGGGCCACGACGAAGATCGAGTCGCCATAGATCTCCAGTTTCGGCCGTTGATGCGCCTTGCCGGCGTCCTCGATGGCCAGATCGTGGAGATCAAACTCTCTTTGCAACTGGTGAAGCAGGTCCGCATCGGGCTCGTGCAGGCCAATCCAGATCACCGCGCCTGGCCGCGAGCGCCACTTGCCCGCATCTTCGATCCGGATATCGCGTAGTCTCACGCCGTTCTCATAGACCGCCGCCGCCACGACACCCGGCCGATGCGTGAGCTGTGCAGCCGCGCCCTCCTCGTCAAGTGGCGGCACCGCCCTGTTCGTAAGCTCCAATCCCATCGTCAGCCTCCCAGGCAAATACGACACCGATGGGGCTCGGCATGTCGTAACGAAGCCAAGCCTACGCGCATTCCCTTATATTCTCATCCCGCTGTTTCGGCTATGAAAACCACTTCATCAAACCGTGCCATTGACGGTATAGACGCTTGCAAGCGAGAATTTTTGCGATGCACAATGATTCCTCCCTTCAAACGGAAATGCCCATGAACCAGTTCGATCTCATTGTCGTCGGAAGCGGGCCCGCCGGTCGCCGCGGCGCCATCCAGGCCGCCAAGCTCGGAAGGAAGGTTCTCGTCATCGAACAGGGAAAGCGCGTCGGTGGCGTTTCGGTGCATACGGGTACCATTCCCTCCAAGACCCTGCGCGAGACGGCACTCAATCTTTCCGGTTGGCGCGAGCGCGGCTTCTACGGGCGCGCCTACCGCGTGAAGCAGGAAATCAGCGCCGACGATCTCCGGCAACGGCTGATCATCACCCTCAATCACGAGGTCGAGGTTCTCGAACACCAGTTTGCCCGTAACCGCGTGCAGCAGATGCGCGGCAAGGCAAGCTTCGTCAATCCGACTACGCTCGAGGTCGTGAAAGACGACGGCGAGACCCTGCTGGTTTCAGCGACCAGCATCATGCTTGCCGTCGGCACGAAGCCATTCCGTCCGAACTACATGCCCTTCGACGGCAAGACCGTCCTCGACAGTGACGAACTGCTGGATATCGCGGAGTTGCCGCGCTCGCTCGTGGTCATTGGCGCCGGCGTCGTCGGTATCGAATATGCGACGATCTTCAGCGCGCTGGACACGCATGTCACGGTCATCGACCCCAAGACGACGATGCTCGACTTCATCGACAAGGAGATCGTCGAGGATTTCACCTACCAGCTGCGCGACCGCAACATGAAGCTGCATCTCGGACAGAAGGCCGACAAGGTCGAGCGACTCGACGACGGTAAGGTCCTGCTGACGCTCGACAACGGCCGCAGGATCGTCACCGACATGGTCCTCTTCGCTGCCGGACGCATGGGCGCGACCGACACGCTGAACCTGCCTGCAGCCGGGCTCGAGGCCGACAGCCGCGGACGGCTCAAGGTCAATCCGGAGACGTTCCAGACCTCGGTGCCGAACATCTATGCCGCCGGCGATGTCGTCGGCTTCCCGAGCCTTGCCTCGACCTCCATGGAACAGGGCCGCATCGCGGCGCGCGTTGCCGTCGGCGCGATCGCCATGGAACCGCAGAAGTATTTCCCCTACGGCATCTACGCGGTGCCGGAAATCTCCACCTGCGGCCTTTCGGAAGAAGAGGTCAAGGAACGCGGCATCCCCTATGAATGCGGCATTGCGCGCTTCCGCGAGACCTCGCGCGGTCACATCATGGGGCTCGATTCCGGCTTGCTGAAGATGATCTTCTCAATGAAGACTCGCCGTCTGCTCGGCGTGCACATCATCGGCGAAGGCGCGACCGAGCTGGTGCACATCGGCCAGGCCGTGTTGAACCTCAAGGGCACGGTCGAGTATTTCGTCGAGAACACCTTCAACTACCCGACGCTTGCCGAGGCCTACAAGATTGCCGGCCTGGATGCATGGAACCGCATGGGCGAGATCAAGCAGGAACTGCCGAAAGCGTAAGCCGTAGGCGACAGGTCTGGGCGCGCGTCAAAGACGGCGACAGCGGCGTCCAACTCGGTCGCGTACCGGGCAAATCGCCCGCATGCCCACCATGCCCACGAATCAGGTAGCTTTGCCTCTCCTGATAAAGAGACATGAACGCCATGCGCATCCTTTCCCTGAATGCCTGGGGCGGCAAGCTCCATTCGCCGCTGATGAAATATCTCTCGCAGGTCGATGCCGATGTTCTGTGCCTGCAGGAGATCGCGCGTTCGCCGACCACGGAAGCCGAGTGGCTGACGTATCGCGATGCGGATGTCGTATTGCCGCAGCGCGCAAACCTCTTCGACGAGATCGCGGCAGTGCTTCCGGGGCATGATGGCTTCTTCTGCCCAACGGCACGCGGCACGCTTTTCGACGGCGACAGGTCCGTGACCTCGGAATTTGGGCTCGCAACCTTCGTCCGACGGACGCATTCCGTCATCGGGCAGGCGCTCGGCTTCGTGCATGGCAGCTTCTCATCCAATGCTTGGGGGCCACATCCACGAGCGCGGAATGCGCATTGCATCCGCCTGTTCGATCACGACATCGGCGCTGCGATCACCATTGCGCAGATGCATGGACTGAGAGAAATCAATGGCAAGAACGACACGGCGGCGCGGCACGCACAAGTGGATGCGCTTGTGGCGCTCATCCGTCAGGTCTGGCCGGGCGACGAGCGGCTCGTCGTATGTGGCGACTTCAACGTGCTTCCCGACAGCGTTACCTTCCAGGCACTCGGGCGGCTTGGGCTCATCGACCTTGTGGTCTCCCGTGGCCACACGGATACTCGAACGTCGCACTATCTGAAAAGCGGCCGCTTTGCCGACTACATGCTCGTGAACGGCGACGTCGATGTCACCCGCTTCGATGTCGTCGCGCAGCCGGAAGTGTCCGACCACCGCGCCCTGCTCCTCGACATCGGCTAGGCCACGCCGCTGAAACCGGAATAGATCCGCCTCCGCGACGTGCCTCCAATGAAAGAAGCCCTGCCGCAAGCGGCAGGGCTTCTCGATTCCTAAGGCTTGGGTCCGATTACTCGGCGCTGTCTTCAGCGGCCTTCTTCTTGGCCGGAGCCTTCTTCTTCGGAGCCGCGGCTTCTTCGCCTTCAGCGGCTTCAGCCTTGGCAGCAGCCTTCTTCTTGGCCGGAGCCTTCTTGGCAGCCTTGCCTTCGCCCTCTTCGTCGTCAGCCGTCAGCTCTTCCTTGGAAACCGTCTTGTCGGTTACCGAGATTTCGCCGAGCAGGTGGTCGACGACCTTTTCTTCGAACAGCGGAGCGCGCAGCGATGCAGCAGCGCCGGGGGTGTTCTTGAAGTAGTCGAGGATCTGCTTTTCCTGGCCCGGGAACTGGCGGAGCTGCTCGAACAGCGAACGCTGCAGTTCGTCGTCGCTGACCTGAACGCCGGCCTTTTCACCGATTTCCGAGAGAACGAGGCCGAGGCGGACGCGGCGCTCTGCGAGCTTGCGGTATTCGGCGCGGGCTTCTTCTTCGGTGGTTTCTTCGTCAGCGAAGGTCTTGCCGGCCTGCTGCAGGTCGGTGTTGATCTGGCGCCAGATGTTTTCGAATTCGGCTTCGACGAGGCGCTCCGGCGTTTCGAACTTGTAGAGTTCGTCGAGCTGGTCGAGGATCTGACGCTTGACCTTCTGACGGGTCAGGTTGCCGTACTGGCTTTCGATCTGGCCGCGGACGATTTCCTTCAGCTTGTCAGCCGATTCGAGGCCGAGCTTGGTGGCCAGTTCGTCGTTGATTTCGATGTCCTGGGCAGCAGCGACGTCCTTGACGGTGATGTCGAAGGTCGCTTCCTTGCCGGCGAGATTTGCAGCCGGGTAGTCAGCCGGGAAGGTGACGGTAATCGTCTTCTCGTCGCCAGCCTTGACGCCGACGAGCTGCTCTTCGAAGCCTGGGATGAAGCGGTTGGAGCCGAGAACCAGCTCAGCGTCTTCGTCCTTGCCGCCGTCGAAGGCAACACCGTCGACCTTGCCGAGGTAATCGATCGTAACGCGGTCACCGTTGGCAGCCTTGCCCTTCTTCGATTCGTAGCTGCGGGCGCTTTCGGCGATACGCAGGATCTGTTCGTTGACTTCCTCGTCAGCGATTTCGACGACTTCGCGGGTCACCTTGATGCCGCTGACGTCCTTGAGTTCGATCGCCGGGATGATCTCGTAGGCGACGGTGAACTCGAGGTCAGCTTCCGCGTTGAGGATCTTGTTGGCTTCGGTCTCGTCCTCGGTCATCGCGATTTCCGGCTGGGTCGCCGACTTTTCGCCGCGGCCGGACAGGATCTCGGTCGGCTTGTCACGAACGATCTCGTTGACGAGGTCAGCCATGATCGACTTGCCATAGACCTTCTTCAGGTGCGCAACCGGCACCTTGCCCGGACGGAAGCCGTTGATGCGAACGCGGTCCTTCACTTCGGCCAGACGCTCGTTCATCCGAGCTTCCATGTCCTTGGCCGGGATAACGACCTTGAGTTCGCGCTTCAGCCCTTGAGCGAGCGTTTCGATAACCTGCATGTTCAAACCTTCATTTCACGTTGACTGTGCTCTTCCCCTTCATAAGGTCTGGCGAGCACGTGAGCCGATCCATTTGCCGGGAGTGGCTTTACGCAGTTCTGCAACCGTTTTGCAAGCAAAATGGCACTCCAGCCCCCTTCATCCCTGCAGAATCCGGACTTTAGGCGCGATCCCTGTCTGGTGCGGGTAGAGAGACTTGAACTCCCACGCCTTGCGGCACCAGAACCTAAATCTGGCGTGTCTACCAATTTCACCATACCCGCGTTCAGACAATCGCACCGCCTGATCGTATTCCCGCAAGTCCAACCAGCGGAATCCCGCGGATACAATGGGCATGCTGAAAGTTTACGGCTTTCCCGAGCGCGGCGTCTCTATATCACTCGTTTTCGCGGGATCAAAGGGAAAATGCGTATTTCCCACGACGGACCGGAGGACGCCTGCCGAGCTTCAATAAAGCGGCTCTTCATAGACCGGGCTTCCGTTGACCGCGATCTCGCGGATCTGCGCACTGCCCTTTCCATCAACGCGGATATTGACGGAAAGCGCCTCGGCATTGCGCGCCTCCTCCAATGTGCGCCCTTCGCCCTCCGGCACGTAGAAGCGCTCTATGCCGTAGTCGACATTCACCGCGGAAGGAGGCGACGACGGATAGTACGAGAATGGAAGCGAGCGGAGTACGACGCTGTCGCCAACGGGCGGCAAGGGTTGGAACGACGCTTCGGTCGCCATCCAGAAACCGTCGGGCTGCCTTTCCAGCCGGACATAAAGCATAGCCTCACCCGATTGCGTCGGAACCGCGCCCTTGAAGAGTTCGGGCTGCAGCCTGGAAATATCGTAGCTCAGGATCACGTAGTCGCCCCTGAGCAGGTCGCGCGGGTCAACGGGCACGGTTTTCAGAAGCACGTCCCGCCCGCTTCTGAGGATCGAGGCCCTGCTCTCGATCATGTAGCCGAGTGCCGCCGTCTGCGCGCCCGCGACAAGCAGGGCGGCAAGCAGCGGGTTCAGCCAACGCTTATTCGATGTGCCGCTGCTCATCGCGAAACCTCCGCCTGGCGCGTCCGCGCCATGTGCACTTCGATGCGAATGACCAGCCACGCGATGCACGCGACGACCAGACCCGAAATCAGGAAGAAGCCCGATGTGCCGAGCATCGATCCCAGGGTTTCAAAGGCGAGGTAGAGAAGCTCTCCGGCAAAGGCGACATAGCCGAGGTAGCGCACCGCCCCGTTCTGCGCTCCGGCAAGCGCAATGCCGAGGAGCGCCACCAGCAACGTGCCCGCCCCGGTCGCGATCTCCGTCGTCAGACCGACCGCCTCATATTGGAGCCCGGTTAAACCGAGCAGGGCGAGCGCAAAGGAATAGAAGGCGGGCGCCGAACCGGCATCGAGCGCAAGTTGGCGCACCGGCGAACCCGGCAGGGTCGCCACCAGGAAGGCCGCAAGACCGAGAACAGCGAGGCCAGCGGCGAAAGCAAGCGACGGGCTATCCAGGTAGAGCCAGGCCAGCCAGGAAAGAACGAGCAGATAGGCAAGATGGCGAGCCCTGCCCGCTTCCGTGAAACGAACCAGGAGAACGACGATCACGGCCAGGAGCGGCACGGACCACAAGCGCCAGTCGGAGATCGTGGGGAACGCACCTTCCGTCAACATCGTACCGAAATAAAACCACGCGAGCCCGCCGGCGGCGGTTGCCATCGCCGCCGAGCGAAATGCGAATGCCGAGAGACTGGCGCCGACGAACCACAGCAGCGCAGCATCAGCCGCATCGCCCGACAGGTGGTACATCTGCCCGATGAGGGCGATACCGCCGCCAAAGGCCGCCGCCCCCAGGACCAGCGCTGCGGCGGCAAAGGCCGCCCTGCCGGCGCGCAACAGCCAGCCGGCGGCAAAATGGAAGCCCCAGATCAGAGCAACGATGCCGGCAACCCGCGCCAGACGGGGCAGCGCCTCCCAATTGGCGGCGACAAGCAACAGGATCGACGCGGATAGCAGGAGGGCGGCGAGGATGAGCAGGACGCGCCCGGCTCGGAAGGTCGACTCCCGTCCGTCATACTCGGCCAGCATGGCGCGTGCGGCATTGTCCTGCAGCAGGCCCTTGTCGATCCAGTGCTTGAAGTCTCGCTCGAGACGCGCGCGGTACATGCTGCCCTCAGCCTTAAGCATCCGATGCTTGAAATGATCCGTGTTCATCACCAACTAACCACGTATCGGCGCGGAAATACAACCGCTCTGTCGCGAGCGCGGCTCCTGCACCGATAGGGACTGCTGAACGGCTTGCGCGATGCGCATATCTTCCATGCGGATATTGCACTGCACAAATCGATTTAAGGCCCCTATATTCAAATCATCAAAGGCGAACGAAGGCAGCAAGCCAGACGATCGCCAGCGGAACTGGCCAACCGCCTCAGGATACTGGGAAAGGCCCGGGCAAAACCCGACAGAATTCGGATGAGCGTACTCCTCCTCCCAACGCTCCTCCGATCAGATTGGCAACACTCCTCCTCCCGGTTGCCAATCACTTCAAATGACGCTCGCTGGACCTCCTCCCCCAGCGGGCGTTATTGTTTTTCAGCTCTCCTCCCCACAAGAAAGCCAGCACGTCGAGCAATTGCACAATATTCGTGCACATTCCGGTCGCGCGCGCCCGGAGCCATGCACAGGTCGCATAGGTGCCATTCTGGAACAGCTCTACCCTTCCGCCCGGCTCCATACTATCTTCAACTCATCGATCGGGGCGGCGCACTCCTCCTCCCAGCGCCCCTCGATTTTGATCGGCGACACTCCTCCTCCCGGTTGCCGATCAGAACAAAGCGACGCTCGCTGGACCTCCTCCCCCAGCGAGCGTTGTTTGTTTTTGCCCCCGGATTTCGGTCGAGACCTTCACCACCACAACCCGATTGCACGATGCGCATCGAGCGCCGTTCGTGGCCCGGCGACCGCGGCAAGGCTTGCACCTGATGCATGGGTGCGATGCAGCATTATCTCTGTAACTTCTGCTCAAGACGATTATATTCCAGATCATCAGATGACGGCCAGCAAGAGAGATAGAGCGCTGGCAAACGACCCTAGAAAGGATAGGATCATGAACCTCGCACGTTCTTTCAACAATTGGCGCAAGTATCGTCAGACCTGCAACGAGCTCGGCCGCATGAGCGACCGGGAGCTCAGCGACCTCGGCATCGGCCGCGGCGACATCCCGTACGTTGCTCGCCAGGCGATCAAGTAATTCAGGTTGCGCTTCAAGCGCAACCGGCCTCCAGTAAAAGCGCCCTCCGGTTCATTCCGGGGGGCGTTTTTCGTTGCCCAAACCGCGGATATCCCAACGCGCCTTCGCACGTGCGAGATGAACCTGAGATCTGGTCGACAACGCCCGGCGGAATAACACGAGCCACGCTCGTCAAATGCGCCGTGAGCGACGCGTCCACGATTTCAGAAAACATTTAAAACACATATGCTTAGCGTAGAGAAAAGAGCATTTTAACCAATCGTTAATCGATGCCGTCTTTTGAAGCGGTGCCCATCTATGCGGCGATGCACTGCACAAATGCATAGCAGGTGCATTTTCTTTGCACTCCACCTTCTAATTAGACAAGCGTATAAGAACCTCAACGACGCAGACAGATGGCTGTCGCGACAAACTGATTTTGAGGAAAAGACCATGAACCCGATTCGTATCGCAAAAAGCTGGATCAACTACCGCCGCACCGTCAGCGAGCTGGGCAACCTGTCGAACCACGCTCTCAATGACATCGGCATCACCCGCTACGACATCCGCAACATTGCGGCCCGTTCCTTCCGTTAATCCGAACGGTTCGAACTGACTTTCAAAACGGCGTCCTTCGGGGCGCCGTTTTCCTTTATTGACATTGGAACGAAGGGCCGAGCCGTGATAGGAAACCGGCCATGAGCAAAGACACCACTTTCCACTCCCCCATCCATGTCATCGGCGGCGGCCTTGCCGGCTCGGAGGCCGCCTGGCAGATCGCCGAGGCCGGCGTACCGGTCATCCTGCATGAGATGCGCGGCGTGCGCGGCACCGACGCGCACAAGACCGACGGCCTTGCCGAACTCGTCTGTTCCAACTCGTTCCGCTCGGATGACGCGACCAGCAATGCGGTGGGCGTCCTGCACGCGGAAATGCGCCTCGCCGGCTCGCTGATCATGAAATCCGCCGACGCCAACCAGGTTCCGGCCGGCGGCGCGCTTGCGGTGGACCGGGACGGCTTTTCCGACGCGGTCAGCGCGGCGATCGCTGCCCATCCGCTGATCACAGTCGTGCGAGAAGAAATCACCGGCCTGCCGCCGAAGGAGTGGGACCTGGCCATCATCGCAACCGGCCCGCTGACGGCGCCCGATCTTGCCGAAGCAATCCGTAAGGAAACGGGCGCCGACGCGCTCGCCTTCTTCGATGCCATCGCACCGATCGTCTACACCGAGACGATCGACATGGACATTTGCTGGTACCAGTCGCGCTACGACAAGGTCGGCCCCGGCGGCACCGGCAAGGACTACATCAACTGCCCGATGACCGAGGAGCAGTACAACGCCTTCGTCGACGCGCTGATCGCCGGCGACAAGACCGGCTTCAAGGAATGGGAAGGCACGCCCTATTTCGACGGCTGCCTGCCGATCGAGGTGATGGCCGAGCGCGGCCGCGAGACGCTGCGCCACGGGCCGATGAAACCGATGGGCCTCACCAATGCTCACAACCCCACGGTCAAGCCCTATGCCGTCGTACAGCTGCGCCAGGACAATGCGCTTGGCACGCTCTACAACATGGTCGGCTTCCAGACGAAGCTGAAGTACGGCGCCCAGGCGGAAGTCTTCCGCATGATCCCGGGCCTTGAGAATGCCGAGTTCGCCCGCCTCGGCGGCTTGCACCGCAACACCTACATCAACTCGCCGACGCTGCTTGACGCAACATTGACGCTGAAATCGCGGCCGGGCCTGCGCTTTGCCGGACAGATCACCGGCTGCGAAGGCTATGTCGAAAGCGCCAGCATCGGCCTCCTTGCCGGCCGCTTCGCCGCTGCCGAGCGCAAGGGCGAGGCATTGGCTGCACCGCCGGCCACCACCGCCTTCGGCGCCCTGCTCAACCACATCACCGGCGGGCACATCGTCTCCGACGATGAGCCGGGCAAGCGTTCGTTCCAACCGATGAACGTCAATTTCGGCCTGTTCCCGCCGCTCGAACCGGGCGCAATCACCAAGCCGGAGGGCGCCAAGCGCTTCCGCGGCAAGGAAAAGGCCGTTGCCAAGAAGCAGGCAACGGCATCACGCGCCCTCGCCGATTGCGCCGCATGGCTCGGCAAGTCCGCCTGACGGCGAACGAGGAGCCAGACAACGAACGGCCCGATCGCGATGATCGCAAGCGGGCCGCTTCTTTAGGATCTATGAAAAACTCTACTCGCTCGCCTGCGCCGTCGGGGACGGTTCGGAATCGGCATGCGTGAATTCCGATTTCGGGTTGAAGCTGCCGAGCAGCCACAAGGAAACCTCGGCCGCCTCGACCGCGTTTTGAAACTCGAAGGCGTTGTCCAGATAGGCAAAGTCGGGGAAATGCACGATCAGGCCACGGCCGGTCTCGGAGCTGTTCACCCGCACCTTTCCGGGCTGGATCACGTGGCAGACATAGTGCGTACCATGCGATTGGATGAAGCCCGCCTTGCCGTCGTGCAGCCTCAGGAATATCGCCTTCCGATCCGCGGTGCAATGCAGCGCACGGATCGCCTCGTCCGGAAAAGCACGGCCGAATTCAACCATCGCAGAGCCCGCATCGGGATTGTCCCAATCCCGCTCGGCGCGGGCGTTCATCCACATGTAGAATGCGCCGGCCAGTACGATGACGGCGATGAGCAATAACCAAAGCATTCGCGGATGCTCCCCTTCGCTCGGCGTAACGCCGATAAAGCGCTTCCATACGCTGCGAGGCTTGTGCCAACGTGTCGTCCCGTCGGGGCGACTAAGCCGAACGCATCAGGCGTTTGACGGATAGCCGCCTACATCGACCGGCTGCCTTGGCGGTTAGAAGCGACGGCGCCGAGCGGCGCGCCACATCCACCATTGCCGCCGCCATTGCGCCGGACGAATGGGTGTCTTCAAAAGCCCGGCGCCAGCCGCCTCGGCCCGATCGAAGACCGGCTCGGCCAACGCAAGCGGCACGAAGGCCGGAAAGTTCTGCGGCGAGATCGTCGCCATGTGCGCTCGAGCCCTGGCAAGGTGGTCCCGTCCGAACCCGGCGAAGGCCCGAATGGCCCGGCTGATTCCGTCGGTGTCCTCCCCGGCGATGAGCCCTTCTCGATCGAGGCCGGTCGCGCGCAGCAGTTCTGCCGGCAAATAGACCTGACCGCGTCTCAGATGCAGCGGCAACAGCATCAGGAGGCCGGCAACCGTCTGCGCGACGCCGGCGTGGCCGGCGGCCTCCGCGGATTTTGCAGCATTCTGCGGATCGAGCACCAGCGACGAGAGCTGGATCAGCGCCGAGGCGGTCTCGCCGGCATAGCCCTCAAGCGCCGAGCGGTCTTCCATCGGATCGTCATAGAGATCGAAAATCCGGGCGTCGATCATGTTCTGCAGCACCGAGACCGGCAGCCGATGCTCGCGAATACACTGGAGAATGGCTTCGGCAAGCGGATGCCCCTCGCCGGAGCCTGCGCTGTTGCCAATGAGATCGCGCCACCATTGCATGCGGATTTCGCCTGGAATCGGCTCATGCACGAGATCGCGAATTCGAGCGATCTCGGCATTGAAGGCATAAAGCGCGGCGAGCGAGCGCTGCTTGTCGGCGGGCGCCAGCAGGCAGGCGAGATAACGGTCGCGGTCCGTGTCCCGGAGGTCGGCCAGGATCTGAGCGGAAATGTCTTGCACGTCGTCTTCCTCGGATCCCGATCAAACGGCGATCAGCGCGACGGCGACTGCACGCGATTCGGCCAGCATCACATTGTAGGTGCGAACCGCAGCCCCGGTGCTCATCGGATCCGAGGATACGTTGACGGCACGCAATGCCGCCTTCAGGTCCGCGGGCAGCGGGCGGATGTCCTTGCCGGTACCGACCAACAGCACTTCGATGTCTTTCGCCTCATCGATGACTTTACGGAATTTCTCGACCGCCAAGGGATCGCCTTCCACCACGTCCCATGCATAGACGCCCGAGGGCAGCATCAGGATCGAGCCGCGATGCGACATGTCCGCAAAGCGAAAACCGCCGTTGCCATAAGCATCGATAGGCGCACGGCCCGGAAAATGCGCTTCGCGGATTTCAATACCCTTGGGCATTTCAAACTGTACCCTTTGCCGCGCCGGCGGCACCCGTATCCGCGCCGGACGCGTTTTCGTCCCCCGGAATGTGGTCGGTCCGCTTCCTGAAGAGGATGAGGACCGGGCCGGCGATGTAGATAGAGGAGAACGTCCCGACGGCGACACCAAACAGCATGGTGACGCTGAAGGAACGGATGAGGCCGCCACCGAAGAGATAGAGCGCAGCAAGCGCCAGAATGGTCGTCAGTGCCGTCAGGATCGTGCGCGAGAGTGTTTGGTTGATCGACGTATCGATCAGCACCGAAAGCGGCATGCGCGGATAGCGGCCGAGATTCTCGCGGATGCGATCGTAGATCACCACCGTATCGTTCAACGAATAGCCGACGATCGTGAGAACGGCGGCGATGCTGCCGAGATTGAACTCGATGCCGGTCAGCACCAGGAAGCCGATCGTCAGCAGCACGTCGTGCACGGTCGCGATGATCGCGCCGACGGCGAAGCGCCACTCGAAACGTAGCCAGACATAGAGCAGGATCGCCACGAAGGAAATCGCGAGCCCGATCGTTCCGGCACGTGTCAGCTCGCCCGAAACGACGGGGCCGACCACTTCCACCCGGCGGAACTCGTATTCGTCGGCCAGCTCCGTCCGGATGACGCCGGCTGCGGTCTGCTCAGCATTGTCGCCCGCCTCTTGGGACGGCACCCGAACGAGCACGTCCTCGCCCGAGCCCAGTTGCTGCACCTGTACTTCGCCGAAGTTCAGTTCGTCGAGGCGGATGCGGAGGTCGGCAACGTTGACCGCACCGCCCTTGGAGTGCAGCTCGATGATCGAGCCGCCCTTGAAGTCCACACCCAGATTGAGCCCGATGCCCGCAAGCAGGAGTACGGAGGCGGCCGACAAGGCGGCCATCAGGATGAACGCCGGATTGCGTATCCGCATGAAGCGGATGTCCAGATTGCTGAAGCGACCGGTCCGAATGCCCTTCGGCAAACGTTCCGACTTCCACTGCCGAAGCCAGCGCTTCACGATCAGGCGGGTCACGGTATAGGCGGTGAATAGCGTCGTGACACTGCCGATCGCCAGCGTTACGGCGAAACCGCGCACCGGACCGGAACCGAGGTAGAACAGGATGGCGCTGGCGATCAGCATCGTCAGGTTGGCGTCGAAGATGCTGCTGAAGACGCGGGAGAAGGCGTTGTTGATCGTGCGGCGCAGCGGCTCGCCACCACGAACCTCCTCACGCAGGCGCTCGTAGATCAGCACGTTCGAATCGACCGCGACGCCGATCGTCAGGATGATGCCGGCAATCCCCGGCAGGGTCAGCGTCGCGCCAGACGCAGAGAGTGCGGCAAGGATCAGGACGATGTTCAAGGCGAGCGCGATCACGGCAAAGACGCCGAAAACGCCGTAGAAGAAGATCATCGAGGCGGCCACGGCAATCGCGGCGACGAGACCAGCCTTGAGCCCATCGGCAATCGCGTCGTTACCGACCCCGGGGCCGACTGTCCGCTCCTCGACGAAGGTCAGCGGGGTCGGGAGCGGTCCGGTCCTGATGAGGGCGGCGAGATCCGCAGCGGAGTCGGCCGGCAGATCGGCAGAAATGCGCGCCGTGTCGCCCTTGACCGCGTCCGAAAGTTTCGGCGTTGCAGCTACCTGGCCATCAAGGACGATCGCAATCTTCGCCTGCGGCTGCTGCCCCGTGACCGCGGCGACGCGCTGTTGCGAGGCCGCATCGAGCTTGACCGCGACCGACGCCGTATCGCCGGCAGCATCCGCTTCGGGCAGCGCGGCGAGAAAATTGCCCGTCGCCAGCAGCGGCTCTTTCTGGACCAGATAGGGAACTGGCGGGTCGTCATAGGAATAGAGGACTTCTGCGCCCGCCGGCACTTGCCCCTCGACGGCCCGCTCAACCGATACGGACGTATCCAGCAATCTGAATGTCAGAAGAGCGCTTTGGCTGAGCAAGTCTTTCAGTCGTTGCGGGTCGTCGAGACCCGGCACCTGGACGATGAGGCGATCCTTGCCGCGCCTCTGGATCAACGGCTCCAGCACGCCAACTTCGGCGACACGGCTGCGCACCACGTCGATAGACTGATCAAGAGCCAGGGACAGCCGGTAGTCGATGCCTTCGTCGGTCAGGCGGAGACGGACGAGCTCATCCTCGGCGGCGCTGTCAAACACGACTTCTGAAATTGCCCCTCCGCCAAAGCCACCGATTTCGACCGGCGCCGTCAGCGTCTTCAGTTTGTCGCGAGCGGCCGAAAGTTGCACACGGTCCCGAACCCGGAACGAAATCGACTGCCCTTCCCCCGAAAGGCCAATATAGGCGATATCGGCGTCGCGCAGCGATTTGCCGACTTCGCTGGCGACCGTTTCGAGCCTTTCAGCGACGATATCGCTGCGCGCGGCCCGCAGCATGAAGTGCGAGCCTCCCTGGAGATCGAGGCCGAGCGCCACCTGGCGATGAGGCATCCAGGACGGTAGTCCCGCCGCCTCCTCGCGCGTTAAAACATTCGGCAAGGCAAAGGCGATGCCGGCGAGAGCCACCAACCAGACGAGGATACGTTTCAATGGCGGAAATCTGCGCATGCCTCAAACGCTCCAGTTGTTCGTCGGATGGTGACTGTCCGCGTCCCTTATTCTTTCACAGGTTCGCCTTTGACGCGAACTTCAGATACGCCGCTGCGAACGACGCGGATCTTCACGCCTTCGGCAATTTCGACTTCGAGCTCGTTGTCATCGACGACCTTCGTAACCTTGCCGACGATGCCGCCGCCGGTCACCACCTGATCACCACGACGGATGTTCTTCAACAGCTCCTCGCGGCGCTTCATCTGGGCGCGCTGCGGACGGATGATCAGAAAATACATAACGACAAAAATCAGCAGGAACGGCAGGATGGACATGAGAATGTCCGCGCCGCCAGCGGAAGGGGCGCCGGCTGTCTGCGCAAAAGCTTCGGTAATGAACATCGATCACTCCTTGAGTTCAAATATCGGCGGTTCCTCCGCACCAAATCGGCCGGAATATAGGGGCGCGCGGCGGCTCTGCAAAGCAGCGGCACCCTTACCCGTTCCTGTGCCTCTGACACAATTTCGACAAGAGTAGAACCCCCCGCGCGAGGCTCTGCGGCCTTTTCCAGCGCAAACCTGCGTGCTACCGGGTGTCAGTTGACCGTACAGTCGCAATCGCGTGCCGATTCATGCGGCCCCTCGTCCCTGCGGCGCGACCAAATGATTGATTCAGTTGCTGGAGATAGACAGATGCCGGAAGCAAAGATCGACGTTCTCATCCGGGAAATGCAGAAGCTTTCCGCAGCGATCGAACGCATGGCCGGTCCAGCCGCAGCAAGCAATGATTGGAACGCCGCCGAATGCTTCGTCTGGGCACCCGCCACGCATCACCTGCAGCCGGTCGCCAAGCCCAACCGTATCGAACTGTCGTTGATATCAGGTGTCGACCACGTCCGTGACATTCTGCTCGACAACACGCTGCGCTTCGCCGAGGGCTTTCCTGCCAACAACGTGCTGCTCTGGGGCGCGCGCGGCATGGGCAAGTCATCACTGGTGAAGTCGGTGCATGCGCAGGTGGCCCGCGAGACCGGGGTTGCCATCAAGCTCGTCGAGGTGCATCGCGAGGATATCGCCACTCTGCCCACACTGATGGACATCCTCAAGACTGCGCCAGTCCCGGTGATCGTCTTCTGCGACGACCTGTCCTTCGATCATGACGATACGTCCTACAAATCGCTGAAGGCCG
Source organism: Ensifer sp. VA4 (assembly GCF_055710065.1). Classification (NCBI taxonomy): domain Bacteria; kingdom Pseudomonadati; phylum Pseudomonadota; class Alphaproteobacteria; order Hyphomicrobiales; family Rhizobiaceae; genus Ensifer; species Ensifer sp. VA4. The sequence continues at coordinate 26,197 of NZ_JBVQPO010000015.1, forward strand.
TGCTCGACGGTGGCGTCGAAGGTCGTCCGTCGAACGTGCTGCTCTATGCGACATCGAACCGTCGCCATCTGCTGCCGCGCCACATGATGGAAAACGAGCAGTCGACCGCCATCAACCCTTCCGAGGCCGTCGAGGAAAAGGTTTCGCTGTCCGACCGCTTCGGCCTGTGGCTCGGCTTTCACAAGTGCAGCCAGGACGACTACCTCGCCATGATCGATGGCTATGCCAAGCACTACGGCTTCGCCGTCGAGGCCGAGACCTTGCACGCGGAAGCGCTCGAATGGGCAACGACACGCGGTGCAAGGTCCGGCCGCGTCGCCTGGCAGTTCATTCAGGATCTTGCCGGACGCATGCGCCATCGCCTCGACGCATAGGCTGCGCGATCGCATCCCTGGTCAAATCTGCTCTTCTAGCAAAAAATACCGCCTGTCGGCCCCGACAGGCGGTATTTGACTTTTCGGCCTCGATCGCGCCCGACCAAGGAAACGGCTGCGGACTATTCGAGGAAGGTCGCCGGGTTTACCGCCGTGGCGTTCTTGCGGACCTCGAAGTGCACCTGCGGCTGGCTGGCGCGACCGGTCATGCCCGACGCCGCGAGCGTCTGGCCGCGCTGAACCTTCTGGCCGCGCTGAACCTTGAGCTCGGAAGCGTTGCCGTAGACCGTGACCGTGCCGTCGTCGTGGCGCACCAGAACGGCATTGCCGAGTTCCTTCAGGCTGCTGCCCGAATAGATGACGACGCCGTTTTCGGCCGCCTTGATTGGCGTGCCCTCGGGCACCGAGATATTGATGCCGTCGTTGCGGTTGCCGTCGACGTTGGCGCCGTAACCGGCAACCACCGCGCCGCGCACCGGCCAGCGATATTTGCTGATGCCCGTCGACTTCGGCGAGTCCTCGTCGACATCCGTCTTGATGGCCGCAACGTCCGTAACGCTCTGCTTGGCAGCCGGCGGCTGGTACTCTGCCGGCTTGTTCTTTTCGAGCGAAGCAACCTGCGGCTGCTCGGCCATCTTGCTCGGAACCGATGCGGTCTTGACCTGGTCCGGCGCGGCGCCGGCTGTGCCCGGCAGCTGCAACGTCTGCCCGACGCGGATCGATTCCGCAGTCAGGCCGTTCGCCTGCTTGAGTGCCGAGACGGACACGCCCGTCGCCTTGGCGATGCGATTGAGCGAGTCACCTGGCTTGACGGTATAGGTTCCACCGCCGTTACCTTCGCCGTTCGTCGCCGGCTTGCCGGCAACGACATCGGTCTTGCCTGCACCCTTTTCGCGGGACTGGGCAGAGCCAGGCAGGATCGCAGCGTCACGCTGATCGTTGGGCAAGGGCGAAGGCTGGCGCTTGTTGCCATCGAGACCGGCAATCGAGTTGGTCGCAGCGGCCTTTGCCGGGCTGCCCACGGAACCAAAGGTCGGGATCACCAGCCGCTGACCGGTTTCGACCTGAGCGGCGGACTGCAGACCGTTGGCCTTCAGAATTTCCTTCTCGGGAACACCGAAGCGCTTGGAGAGGACCGCGACGTTGTCGCCGGGGCGAACCATGATCGTCGGGGCGTTCTGCGTCGTCCAGCCACTCTTGCTGGCGGTCTCCTTGACGGCCGCCGGAAGCGTCTGCTGCGTCGCGATTGCCGCCTGCTGCTGACGTGCAGCGGGGAACGGCTGCGCTTCGGGGCGCTGGCGTGCCGTCGAGCTCGGGTCGGCCAGGGTCGTGCGCTGAACGGAGATCGGCGTCGATGCGCCACGGGCCGTAGACACCGGAGTGGAAGCGGTATTCACCGGATCATAGCCACCCTGCGTGCCTGCTGTCGGATAAGGTTGACCGAGAGCCATATTGCGCGAATCCGCAGAAGGGGCAGCCATCTGGCCGACCGCCACGTCACCGCGCGGTACCGGTGTCGCATCGCGTGGAATTGAATTTGTGGTGATGTTGTCCGACCGGGAGAACAGGCCGTCAAATCGGCTGGCATCCGAACTGCAGCCAGTTGCGACGCCTGCAAGCAGGACCGCCACACACAGGCGGATCGTAGACTTTCCAACCCCGGGAGATACAAACTGACGCATGACGCTTACCCACTCCGAACGCAACTCGATGTGGGATGATTAAAACGTATTAGAGTTACCGCCCGGTTAAGGTCGGTACCACCAATGGACTAATTTGACGAAACGCTAACCATAGGCGCCGGCTCGCCGCATCCATAGCGCCGAACAAGCCTGGTGACACGGGCGGCTTTTGCGCGCCATGCTTTAGCTCAGTTCGGAATAGAGACGCTCGATTTCGGAAACCGAACGCCGCTCCGTTGTTTCATCTTCATAGCTGATGCTCGTCAGATCCCAGGCGAAGATCGGACGTCCCTCCGGACGGACGGGAGTTTCGGACTGAGCGGTCTTGTCTTCTTCGAGCAGGACGCTCACCAGTGTCTGGAACGTTGCCTCGCCATCGGCTCCGCTCGCCCGCTCATACTCGAGCGACCGCAGACCGGCGACGGCAGCCTCGCGCGTCCCAAAATAGCGCAGGCTGTCCTGATCTTCGGGGCGGAGGCTGTCGTAATAGTCGATGAAGTTCTTATAGTAGGCCTCATGGTCCCCGGCATCCAGAAACCTGCCGAAGGCCTGGTATTCGCGCGACGCCAACTGCGGGGTCAGACGATTGTTCCACTCGTCCCGGCTGAGCGGCGGCTGCCCATCCGATGCCTTCTTCGCCTGGCTGAGATAAAGCAGAGCGTCGGCGGAAAGGGAGATGCGCGGTGTGGGGTCGAAGAAGCTCGCCGCAAGCGCCTGCGCGGCCTGTTCGTCCTTGCCGCCGGAATTTGCCTGGCCGGAGCTGCGCCCGGCAAGATTATTCAGCCCGTCGCCCGATGCTGCAGCCGTCAGCCTGTTCGCGATCTGCATTTGCCGTCTCCGTCAATCTCACGATCCGGCAGCAACACCCTGGTCGAGCAAGAGCAACGACTCGCGGGTAGGAGCCCATCGTGCAGTGGAGGCGTATGGCCCGAGGCTTGCGCGAGGCTGGATATGGTTAAGAATCTCTTAACTCACCGGCGGAGACGTTCGGCAGCAGCCGTATCACAGGAACGAAGCGAGCTGCGGGACGATCGGAAGGTAGGGCGCGTCGAACAGATCCTCGCGGTCGAAGCGGCTTCCCGTTCGATTGACCCGGACGACCCGGCAATGGGTCTCGCTCATCATGATCGGCACCACCAGGGTTCCGCCCGAGACGAGATGATCGGAAAACATGCGCGGCAGGCTGTTGAAGGCGGCCGTGATCAGGATGCGGTCGAAGGTACCCTCGCCCGGCACGCCGGCGCTGCCGTCGGCATGGCGGACGATGACGTTGCGAACGCCTGATTTCTCGAGGTTCTTCTGCGCCGTACCGACAAGTGTCTGGTAGCGGTCGATGGTCAGGACACGCTCGGCCACCCGCCCCATCACCGCCGCGGTAAAGCCGCTGCCGGTTCCGACCTCGAGGATGCGCTGCCCTGTCTTCAGGTTCAGACAGTGCAGCAACCGCACGGCAAAATCATAGCCTTCCATGAACGAGCCGCAGTCGAGCGGAATCGTCCGCTGCGAATAGGCCTCGGCCTGATATTGCGGCGGCGCGAACAGGCCGCGCGGGGTCTGCTCGACCGCCTTGAGCAGATCGTGATTGATGATGCCTGCGGCGCGCAGCCGCAGCACCATCTTGGCAAAGCCTTCCTGTTCCGAAGCGCGCACGCTCAATCAATGAGCCCCTTCGTTCAATGCCCGCATCAGACGGTCCTGGACGGTATAGTCCGTCAAGTCGAGCTTGAGCGGCGTTACGGAGATGTGGTTCTCGCGCAGTGCATGAATGTCGGTTCCGGCGCGGAAATCGCCGAACCGCTCACCGAAGCGCAGCCAGAAATAAGGAAAACCACGGCCGTCGGTGCGCTCATCGATCGACAGGCCGAAGTCGAGCTTGCCTTGCGACGTTACCTCGACCCCTGCAACGGTGTCGGCTGAGCAGTTCGGGAAATTGACGTTGAGAAGCGTGCCATCGGGCAGTTCCACGGCCATCAGCTTGCGGATCAGACCCGGCGCATGCGTCTCCACCACATCCCAAGGCACGGTCTTGCCGACGGCGTGGTGATAGGCCTGGCTGAGTGCGATGGAGCGAATGCCCTGCAACGTCCCCTCGATGGCGCCCGCCACCGTGCCGGAATAGGTCACGTCATCGGCCATGTTGGCACCAATGTTGACGCCCGAGAGCACGAGATCGGGCTTGCGGTCCAGCACCTTGCGGACGGCCATGATGACGCAATCCGTCGGCGTCCCCCGCAGCGCAAAGCGCCTCTCCGTGATCTGGCGCAGCCGCAGGGGTTCCGACAGGGTCAGCGAATGCGCCAAGCCGCTCTGGTCCGCCTCGGGCGCCACGACCCAGACATCGTCCGAAATCGTCCGGGCCACCCTTTCGAGCACGGCGAGGCCTTCAGCATGAATGCCGTCATCGTTTGTCAGCAGGATCCGCATGGATGCCGTCCTTCCCTTGACGTCCGTTCAGTCCGCCTTCTCGATGCGCTTCTGGCCGCCCATGTAGGGCACCAGCACATCCGGCACCGACACCGAACCGTCTTCGTTCAGGTAGTTTTCGATGACGGCGATCAGCGCGCGCCCGACGGCGACACCGGAACCATTCAACGAGTGAACGAAGCGCGTTCCCTTGTCTTCCTTGGTGCGGTAGCGCGCATTCATCCGGCGCGCCTGGAAATCGCCGCAGACCGAGCAGGACGAGATCTCGCGATAGGTGTCCTGTCCCGGCAACCATACTTCCAGATCATAGGTCTTGCGGGCGCCGAAGCCCATGTCGCCGGTGCAGAGCGTCATCACGCGGTAGTGTAGACCGAGGCGCTTCAGCACCTCTTCCGCGCAGGCGGTCATGCGCTCGTGCTCGTCGATCGAGGTTTCGGCATCGGTGATCGAAACCAGTTCGACCTTGTTGAACTGGTGCTGGCGCAGCATGCCGCGGGTGTCGCGACCGGCCGAACCGGCCTCCGAACGGAACGACGGCGTCAGCGCGGTGAAGCGCAACGGCAGCTTTTCGCCTTCGAGGATCTGCTCGCGAACGATGTTGGTAAGCGGCACTTCCGCAGTCGGGATCAGCCAGCGATCATCCGTGGTCCGGAACAGATCTTCGGCAAATTTCGGCAACTGGCCGGTGCCGTACATGGCGTCGTCGCGCACCAGAAGCGGCGGCTGCACCTCGGTGTAGCCGTGCTCCTGGGTGTGCAGGTCGAGCATGAACTGGCCGAGCGCACGCTCGAGCCGGGCCAACTGTCCCTTGAGGATCGTGAAACGCGAACCGGAAATGCGGGCGGCCCCCTCGAAATCCATGAGGCCGAGCGCCTCGCCGATTTCGAAATGCTCGCGCGGCTCGTGGTTCCAGGTGGGCTTGTTGCCGACCACGCGCTTGACCACGTTGCCGGTCTCATCCTCGCCGACCGGAACGTCCTCGAGCGGGATGTTCGGAATGCGGGAAAGCGCGTCGCTGAGCTCGGCTTCCACCTTGCGGCTGTCTTCCTCGAGCGCCGGCATGGCGTTCTTGAGTTCGGCCACCTCGGCCTTCAGCTTTTCGGCGAGCTCGGCATTCTTCTGCGCCATGGCCGCGCCGATATCCTTCGAGGCAGCGTTGCGGCGCGACTGCATGTCCTGCAGCGACTGAAGGATCGAGCGGCGGCGTTCGTCGAGAGCGATCAGCGACGCCGACAAAGGCTCCGCGCCCCGCTTCGCCAGGGCGGCGTCCAGCATCTCGGCATTTTCACGGATCCATTTGATATCAAGCATTGTCGTTCCACGCGTTGGTCAACTCACGGCGCGAAATCTCGAATGCTCAGCCCTTGGCGGGGCCGACCTCTCCGGAAGATCCTTCCTGCGACTCGGCAACTTCGCTCTTGAGCGCGTCCGCTGCCCGCTGTCTTTCGACGAGTCGCGCCGTATAGATCGAAATTTCGTAGAGAAGGATGGCTGGCAGTGCAAGGCCGATCTGGGAAACCGGGTCAGGCGGCGTGAGCACGGCTGCAACCACGAAGGCAATCACAATCGCGTACTTCCGCTTCTCGGCCAGGCCCTGCGACGTGACGAAGCCGACGCGTGCGAGAAGCGTCGTGATCACCGGGAGCTGAAAAACCAGACCGAAGGCAAAGACCAGCGACATGATCAGGCTCAGATATTCCGAGACCTTCGGCAGAAGCTGAATGGCCACCTGCCCTTCGCCGCCGCCCTGCTCCATCGCCAGGAAGAACCACATCACCATCGGCGTGAAGAAGAAGTAGACCAGGGCGCCGCCAAGCAGAAAGAGAATCGGCGACGCGATCAGGAACGGCAGGAACGCGGCACGCTCGTTCTTGTAAAGGCCCGGAGCCACGAATTTGTAGATCTGCGCAGCGATCACCGGAAAGGCGATGACCAGTGCACCGAACATCGCCACCTTGATCTGCGTAAAGAAGAACTCCTGCGGGGCCGTGTAGATCAGCTCGACATTGCGATGATTTAGGCCGGCCCAGCTCACTGCCCATTTGAACGGCAGCACCAGGAGATTGAAGAGACCCTTGGCGAAGTAGAAGCAGACGAGGAACGCCACGAAGAAGGCGCCGACGGCCCACATCAGGCGCCTGCGCAATTCGATCAGGTGCTCGATCAGCGGCTGCGGCCGGTCCTCGATATCGCCGCTCATGCTTCACCTTTCTTGCGCGTGCTGGCGCGCGGCTTGGACGTCCTGGCAGCCTGCTCGGCTGAAGCGGGCTTCGACGACGTCTTCTCGGCCACCGCTTTTGCGGGCGCCTTTGCCGAAGTTTTGGGTGCCGCCGCCTTGGGCGTTGCGGCCTTCTTCGCCGCCGGCGCCGGATCGGCCTTCGCCCTTGGCGCCCGCTTGGGCTTCTCGGCCGGGATGGCTGCTTCGGCGCGCTCCAACTGGCGGGTGGCTGAGCCCAGGGCGGCTGCGGCAACCGCATCCGCGGGCTTCGCTTCCGTCGCCGCCACCGGGGCAGCCGCAGCCACCTCCGCAGTCACGGGCTCGACAGCGCTTGGCGTGACCGGCTTGTCGGGCGTCGCAGCCTTCTGCAGGTCCGACTTGATCTCGCTGCCGATCTGGCGAAGCGGATTCATCGCATCCCTGAGCGCATTGGCCGGGTTGAGGCTCTGCGCATCGCTGATCGTCTTGCGAACCTCGTCGAGGTCCGCTTCGCGCAGCGCTTCGTCGAATTGCTGGCGGAACTCCGAGGCCATGCCGCGCATCTTCGCCGTCATGCGGCCAAAGGCCCGCAGCATAGGCGGAAGATCTTTCGGCCCGACAACGACGATCAAAACGATGGCGATGACGACAAGCTCGGTCCAGCCGATATCAAGCATTCGAAATGTCCTGCAACCCGTGATGGGAACTGGTCCGGTACCGATACCGGACCGGCTCCACCGACGCCAGACCGTTAGCGAACTTCGTCGGACTTGTGGTCAACGGTCTTGCTGTCGAGCGTCTTGTCGGTCGCGCCCGCTTCCTCGTCGCTCATGCCCTTCTTGAAGTTCTTAATGCCCTTCGCAACATCGCCCATCAGTTCGGGAATCTTGCCACGACCGAACAAGAGCAGCACCACGACCAAAACGATCAGCCAGTGCCAAATGCTAAAGGAACCCATGCTCTTACTCCTCTGAGCCTTCCCGATATAGGCTCTTTCACATGTCAATTTTCAGGCGCGCGCTAAACACGTCCTTCTTTGCGACAGAACCTAAGATGCAGAACCATCTTTTTCAAACAGTAATATATCCCGCTCGTTAACTGAAAGCATTACATCGCGCAATCCTTGCGGCAATTGGTCCGCGCGGATACGCGCACGCACCACATCTTCACAACGCGGCACAGCGAGTTCCAGCAATTCCACCACACCGATGAACCGGCGAGAGAGGATACGCGCGGGAATATCGCCCTCCTCCTCGCCGACACGCACGCCCGAAAGCCTGACGGCGACCGAAACCCGCTCCCCTTCCTGGTGCCGCCCGGCCGCGACCGTGCCGACCGGCGTGTCGACGCGGCCATTGCGAACCTGTGCGTTGAACACGTTGATTTCCGAGAAGAAACCGGCTGCGAACAGGTTCCTCGGATGGCGATAAAGCTCATCGGCCGTGCCGACCTGCACCAGTCGCCCATCCTGCAGAAGCGCAATTCGGTCGGCCATGCGCATCGCTTCCTCCGCGTCGTGGGTGACGACGATCGCAGTTGCCCGGGTCTCTCTGAGGATGGCGAGCGTATCGGCGCGGATCGAATCCTTCAGGCGCGAGTCGAGTCCGGAAAACGGTTCGTCCATCAGAAGCACGGCGGGGCGTGGCGCAAGCGCGCGGGCCAGCGCCACCCGCTGCTGCTCGCCGCCGGAAAGCACGTGCGGGTACTGGTTGGCGTAGTGGGAGAGCCCCACACGCTCGAGCGCTGCATCCGCCTGGTTCAGGGCTTCCTTCTTCGGAAGCGCCGTCAAGCCAAAGCGAACGTTGTCGCGAATGGACATATGCGGGAAGAGCGCGAAATCCTGGAACATCAGGCCGACGCCGCGTTTTTCCGGCGGTAGGAAAACCGAGGGGCCGGAAATCTCCTGGCCATTGAGCAGAAGGCGTCCCGCACTCTGCTTCTCGATCCCTGCGGCGATACGCAGCAGGGTCGTCTTGCCGGACCCGGACGGTCCGAGCAGGCAAAGCACTTCGCCGGCCTTGGCCGCCAGGCTGACGCCCTTGATCGTTTCCTTGGCGTGATAGCTGTGATGAATGTCTTCGAAGGTCAGGCTCGCCGCGAAGGATACACCCGCCCGTCGTGTCGTCATGACGGGAGCGTCCTGCGGATCTGAAACCATGCTTGCATTCCTTGACACCAGTCGTGCCCGCCAAAACTGTCGGGCGTCGGGGAAAGCCGATATCCCCATTCAGGTTTTTAATCGGCTTCTTCGCCCTTCGGTGTCAAGAGCCCCAGTTCTTCAAGGTCAAGCTGGGTGATCGGGTCCTCGTTCTCGGCAAGCTCGTCTTCGCCCACGGGAACGGGAATATTGAGATTGGACGGCACGCGGCCGGAAAGCAGCCCTGCCCCCTTCAGTTCCTCGATACCCGGCAGGTCGCGCAGTTCCTCGAGGCCGAAGTGATCGAGAAAGTCGCGGGTAGTGCCGAAGGTCACCGGCCGGCCCGGCGTACGCCGGCGCCCCCTGAAGCGGACCCAGCCTGCCTCCATCAGGACGTCGAGCGTGCCCTTCGATGTCTGGACACCGCGGATATCCTCGATCTCGGCGCGGGTTACCGGCTGATGGTAGGCAATGATGGCGAGGACCTCGAGCGCAGCGCGCGAGAGCTTGCGGACCTCCTGCTCGTCGGTCTGCACCACGAAGGAGAGATCGGCGGCCGTGCGGAAGGCCCAATGGTCGGCGATCTGGACAAGGTTGACGCCGCGCGTCGCATAGAGCGCCTTCAGGCGCCCCATGATCCGCCTGACATCGGCACCACGCGGCAGCCTGCTTTCGATATAGGCCTCCGACACAGGCTGCGCCGAGGCAAAGACCAGGGCCTCCGCGATCCGCTCGGCTTCTTGCTCCAGCCGCGGATCGAAGGACGGCGTCGTATCGATTTCGTCATCCTCGTCAGGAGTGTCTGGTATGTATTTTTGGGCTTCAGCCACGGGCTGCCTCCATTTCGGCAAGCGTCTCCGCATCGATCGGATTTGGTCCGCGCCGAAGATAGATCGGCGCAAACGCCTCTTCCTGACGGATCTCCAGCCGGCCCTCGCGGACCATTTCGAGCGAGGCGGCAAAGGAGCTGGCGATCGCCGTTGCCCGCTCCTTCGGCGTCGTCATGTAGCGGATAAGAAAATGATCGAGCGCTGTCCAGTCATCGAGCTCGCCGATCATGCGCGCCAGAATCAGGCGTGCGTCGGCGAGAGACCATACGTGGCGCTTCTCGATGGTCACCTGCGTGATCGCCTGGCGCTGCCGCAGGCTCGCATAGGCGCTCAGGAGATCATAGAGCGAGGCATCGAAACCGGACTTCTTCTCAGTGACGATATGTTCCGGCGCACCGCGAACGAAGACGTCCCGGCCAAGCCGGTTTCTGTTGACGAGCCGCGTTGCCGCCTCACGCATCGCCTCCAGCCGTTTCAGCCGGAAGGCCAGGGCCGAGGCCATTTCCTCGCCAGTCGGACCATCGTCCTTCACCTGCTGCGGAATCAGCAGCCGCGACTTCAGATAGGCAAGCCATGCCGCCATGACGAGATAGTCGGCGGCGAGTTCGATGCGGATGCTGCGCGCCCGCTCGATGAAGGCGATATATTGCTCGGCGAGTGCCAGTACGGAGATGCGCGAAAGATCGACCCGCTGGCTGCGGGCGAGATGAAGCAAGAGATCGAGTGGCCCCTCGAAACCGGCGAGATCGACCACCAGCGCTTCTTCATGCAGCCCGCGCTCGGCAGTCTCTTCCTGCCACAGGGGCTCCATCGGCGCCTTCGACGCAGGCTTACCTTGTCTTTCGCCCGCATTGCTCACTGACAATCCGATCCTTTCCCGCTGGCCGCGCCTGCCTTACGCTGTTGCGAACAGACCGTTGAACTCGGCCCGCAGATCGCTTTCGTTCGCATCGTCAGGCGTCCGGAAGGCTGCCTCGGCGATCCTTGCCCGACGCAGGCTCTCGCCAGCGAGAACCGGTACGACGTCGGCGACGGCCTTCATTTCTTCCATTATGCCATGACAATGCAAGACGAGATCAAGCCCCGCGGCAATGATGTTGCGCGCGCGCGTGGTCATGTCGCCGGCAAGCGCGTTCATCGAGACGTCGTCCGACATCAAAAGACCGTCGAAACCGATGTGACCGCGAATGACCTCGCGCACGACCTTCGCCGAGGTGGTCGCCGGATTGTCCGGATCGATCGTCGTGAAGACCATGTGCGCCGACATCGCCATCACCTCGTCCTTCATCGCGACAAAGGGCAGGAAGTCGCTGGCGGCGAGTTCATCGAAAGTCGCGCTGACTACGGGCAGATTGTGGTGCGAGTCGACGAAGGTGCGGCCGTGACCGGGCATGTGCTTCATGACAGGCAGCATGCCTCCGGCCTTCAAGCCCTCGCCCATCGCCCGACCGATCGCCGCGACAGTCTCAGGGTCATGACCGTAGGCACGATTGCCGATGACATCGTGGCTTCCGGGCACCGGCACATCCAGCACCGGCAGGCAGTCGACGGTGATGCCGAAGCGCATCAGGTCGAAGGCATGCAGGCGCCCCATGAGCCAAGCCGCGCGCAGACCCAGTTCGGCGTCGCGGCGGTAGATTTCTCCGATCGCCGCGCCGTTCGGATATTGCTGGACGAGCGGTGGCCGGATGCGTTGCACGCGTCCACCTTCCTGGTCGATGAGCACCGGCGCGTTCGGATTGCCGATGCTGTCGCGAAGCGACGCCACCAGATCGGAGATCTGCTGCTCCTCGCCGATGTTGCGCCCGAACAGGATGAAGCCCCATGGCCGCTCGCCGGCAAAGAACTGGCGTTCGTCGGTCGTGAGAGAAAGGCCCTTGCAGCCCGAGATAAATGCTTTTGATTCGCTCATTGGGAGAGCATAGAGCGGGCGCCGCCCGGCGCGAAGCCACAAAGACGAAGTCCCGTCGCTCATGCACAGGGCCATGGGGCGATCGAAAACCCTGAAATGCGAAGGGCGCGGCCCCCGAGCCGCGCCCTCCTCAAACTCTATCGATGTGCCAGGCTTACTTGGTCACCAGGCAGCTTCCGCCAGCGCCCTTGTACTTGGAGCACAGGGCGTTTGCCTCTTCCTTGGATCCGGCCGGGATACGGACGCGATAGTAGGTCCCCTTGCCGGCGATCTCCGCCTTGCGGATATCGACGCCGCGGCCGCCGATGACGCTTCCGAACTTGCTGGAAAGGCTGTTGTACGACTTCTGCGCCTCAGCTTCCGACGGCAGGGACGCGACCTGGATGTAGTATCCGCCGGTCGGAACCGAGGCCGTTGCCACCTGCTGCGGCGGCTGCGCTTCCGGCGTGGCGGCGGCCTGCTCTTCAGCCGGGCGAACATTGCCACCCTCTGCGGCCGCAGCGGCCACTTTGGCCGGCTGCTCGGCCGGACGCGCCTGCGGCGTCGGCGCCTTCTCGGCCGGTGCCGTGGTCGTCACGCTGCGAACCGGAACCTCTTCGAGATTGGCGTTGCCCGTCGCGGCAAGCGCGACCTGGTCGTCATTGGCCGATGCCTGACCGACAGCGCTGACCTCAGCCGAGGCGACTTCCTTCGAGGGCGTTTCCGGCAGCGGCTGCGTTGCTCCGGCAACATCGGTCGCAGGCGCGGCAACCGGCTCTTCACGAGCAACCAGCGTGCCGTCCGGCTTGACGATCATCGTGCGTACCTTGCGCGGTGCGACGGCAGGCGCCTTGTCCTCCTCCTGAGCAGCCGTCGGGGCGCCGCCGTCCGGCAGCAGGCGAGCGCCATCCTCGTCGTCCGCAGGCAGGTTGGCCTGCGGGCCATCTGCGTCGTCACTGCCTTCGAGCGGCAGCGTTTCCGGCGTCAGCGTCTTCTGAACGACGTCCATCGGCTCTTCGGTCGAGGAAACCAGCGCTTCCTGCTGCGGCGCACCGGCCTGGGCTCCAGCGACACGATCGTAAACCGCCTTGTCCTGGTTCGGCACAGTCTTGCCGCCCTTTTCTTCCGGCACGACCTTAACCGGCCCCTTGTCGGCGAGAATGATCTTGGGGCCCTCGGCCGAAGTTACGGCATCGCTGCCGCCCATCCAGGCGTAAACAGCCGCGCCGCCGAGAATGATGACGCCAGCGACGCTTGCGGCAAGCAGCATCGTGCGCTGCGACCGCCGGCCCGAGCCGTAGTCGCGATAGTCGCCCGCATCGTCCTGGCCCTGCGCCGCGGAAACCCGCTCGGCATCGCGCGCCGGGGACTGCCGTTCGGTCATGGAGCGGCGGAAGTCCTCCTCCATCGCCTTTTCGAATTCGTCGAAATCATCGAGCGCGCCGGCACCGAACGACGGACTTGCATTTGCGGCTGGGGCAGGACGAACCGCCTCGGCCTTTTCAACGGCCGCCGGACGGGCATCCTTGACGGCCGGAGCCGGCGTGCCGAACAGTTGCGCCATTTCCGCGTCGATATCGAGATCGTAATCCGCCGGATAGGCGACCGGCTTTTCCGTTTCGATGACCGGCAGTTGCGGCACCTCCATGTCGGCGATCGGTGCAACGCCATTCTCGGCTTCGGCTATCATCGAGGGATCGAAGGGCAGCGCGCTTTCGGGCTGTGCGTCCTGCTGCTCAGCCGGGGCCGGAGCGGCGAAAGTCTCGACGGAGCGTTCCGGTTCGCGCTGCGGAGCAACGGTCTCGGCGACCGGCTGCACAGCAGCCTGCGGCACGGCCGCAGGGGCTGCGGCAACGGGTTCGGTCGGGCCGAGGTCGGCGAGGTCGAGCTTCAGCGCGGCATCGGAGAGCTCCAACTCGAAGTTCTCGATGTCGAAGCCGGGCTCGTTTTCCGGCTCCGCGACGGGCTGTGCTGGCTGGGCGGCCTCGACCACCGGCGTAACGGCAGGTGTGGCGACCGCGGCAGCAGCAACCGGCGCGGCCTGGGATACGAGCGGGCCGGCAAAGGCGCGCTGCTGGCTGGCGCCGGTCGGCGAAGCGACAGGCGTCGCCCGACTGAAGGTCGGCGTAAAGGGATAGGGGCTCTTCTTCGCCGGCGTCGCGACCGTATTTGCCGGGGCGACGGCAGGCGCAACGACCGGCTGTTCCGTTGCGTGAAGCGCCGGATGAGACTGCACGGCAGCGGCAACGACGGCAGCGACCGGCGGAACCAGGAAGCGCTCGACATCCGCGAGAAGCTCGTCGCGGACAGTTTCATGGCCCGCGGGCTCTTCCGGGATCGTCTCGTTCGCGTGAGCGGTCTCGTCAGCGTGCGCCTCTTGCACGACATCAAGGCTCGGCTCGTCGTAGACCGGGAACGGCTCGGCGACAGGGGCAGGCTCGGCCCAAGCGGCAGAGGGTTCCGCGGCCGGCGCTTGCCAGCCATCCGCAACCTGTTCCTTCGCCTCGGATGTCGGCTCTTCTTCGAACGGCAACAGATCGGCTTCGCCGAGCGACAATTCGAGTTCACGCTCCAGATCGAACGCCGGCTCATCGGCGCCGAAGTCCGCGCCATCGTCTTCTGCAACCGGAGGGGCGGCCGAGAACGATTGCACTTCGAAAGCCTGCTCGGGCTCCTCTTCGACGACAGCGGCTGGCGCTGCGACCGGCTCCGGCTGACGGAATATCGGCGCGTCGTATTCTTCCGCGAGATCGGCTACCGGCTCGATCCGGGCCTCTTCAACCGGCTGCGGCGCCGAAACCGGCTCCACAGCAGGCTGCTGCACAGCGCGGGGCGCATCATAGCTGTCGAAGGCGCGAAGAAGTTCGTCCTCGAGATCGAAGGCGGGATCCTGACGGACCGCCTCCTGATGTCGCTGCAACTCTTGCAATTGCTGTACGGCCGGCCGGGCATCGTAACCGACGATCCGGGCGAGTTCGGCCAACGGATCATCGTCTGCCAATACGTCGAATTCAGCCGGCCCGCTTCGTGCGAATTGTTTGTCTGCCATGCTCTCCACTCACAATTGCCTGTATTTATGTGCCAGTGCATTGTGGGAAAATGGTGACAATACTTATCGCATTTCCTCCGGTGCGGAGGTGCCTGTAATAGACAGGCCGGACTTCAATACCGAAGCGACAGCATGCACCAGCCCGAGTCTGGCAGTACTTAATTCTCTATTTTTATCGTTAACAAAACGTAATTCCGGATTCTCTTTACCTTTGTTCCAGTGTCCGTGGAAGGCAGCGGCAAGATCATACAGGTAAAACGCGATGCGATGCGGCTCCTGAGCCAGTGCAGCCGCCTCGATCACCCGCGGATATTCTGCGAGCTTGGCGACGAGCTGAAGCTCCGTCGGATCCTCGATCTGCCCCTGTACGGCACCGGCAAAGTCGAGCGATTCGATATCCAGATCCGGGAAAGCTTCCGCCGCCTGACGGAACACCGATCGGCAACGTGCATGAGCATATTGCACGTAGAAAACCGGGTTATCCTTGGACTGTTCTGTAACCTTAGCAAAATCGAAGTCGAGCGGCTCAGAATTCTTCCGATAGATCATCATGAAACGAACCGGATCACGGCCGACTTCGTCGACAACGTCGCGCAGCGTGACGAAATCGCCGGAGCGCTTCGACATCTTCACCGGTTCGCCGTTACGGAAGAGCTTGACCAGCTGACACAGCAGAACCGTAAGTTTCGACGAACCGCCTGATACGGCGCGTGCCAGCGCTTCGAGCCGCTTGACGTAACCGCCATGGTCGGCGCCCAGCACATAGATCATCTCGTCGAAGCCGCGATCGAACTTATCCTTGAAGTAGGCGACGTCGGCGGCGAAATAGGTGTAGCTGCCATCGGACTTGATCAGCGGCCGGTCGATGTCGTCACCCACCTCCGTCGAGCGGAACAGCGTCTGCTCGCGATCTTCCCAATCCTCCGGAAGCTGCCCCTTCGGCGGCGGCAGCGTGCCCTTGTAGACGTGCCCCTTGAAGGTCAGGTCGTTGATCGCGGTGCGAATCGCAGCCGCTCCATTGGCGTGCAGCGTGCGTTCGGAGAAGAAGACGTCGTGATTGACGTTCAACGCCGCGAGATCTTCGCGGATCATCGCCATCATGGCATCGATCGTCCGGTCCTTGACGAGCGGCATCCACTTGTCTTCGGGCATCAGGCGCAGGCTCGTGCCGAATTCATCGGCAAGCGCTTCGCCGACCGGAACGAGATAGTCGCCCGGATAAAGACCCGCCGGGATCTCCCCGATATCCTCGCCAAGCGCCTGGCGATACCGCATGAAGGCGGAACGCGCGAGA
Source organism: Ensifer sp. VA4 (assembly GCF_055710065.1). Lineage (NCBI taxonomy): Bacteria > Pseudomonadati > Pseudomonadota > Alphaproteobacteria > Hyphomicrobiales > Rhizobiaceae > Ensifer > Ensifer sp. VA4. The sequence goes on from NZ_JBVQPO010000015.1 coordinate 42,075, forward strand.
ACGTCGATCTGTGAGCCGGCATCGTTGATGTAGTATTCCTTGGTCACCGCATAGCCGGCAAAGGCCAGCAGGTTGGCAAGCGCGTCGCCGACGACTGCGCCACGGCAGTGGCCGACATGCATCGGTCCCGTCGGGTTGGCCGAGACATATTCGACGTTGACCTTGCGGCCCGAACCGACGGTGCTGCGGCCATAGTCAAGGCCCGCCCGCACCACGCTCGACAACAGCTTCTGCCAATAGGATACCGAAAGCCGGACATTGATGAAGCCCGGGCCGGCAACGGTCACTTCGGTGACTTCCGGGTCCTGTTTGAGCTTTTCAACGATGAGTTCGGCAAGCGCCCGCGGGTTCAGGCCGAGCGGCTTGGCCAGCACCATGGCGGCATTGGTCGCGACGTCGCCGTGGCTCGGATCGCGCGGCGGCTCGACATTGACACGGCCGAAGTCAAGCTCGGATCGCTTTTCTCGAACGCTTTCAAGCGTTTCGAGAATGTCCTTAATTCTTGATTCGAAGTCCGTGAAGAGATTCATCTGATCCGTCCGCTTTTCCCGACCACATGTGACCGGTGCAAAACTCAAAAAGGAGGCTCGGTTCGGTCGAACCGTAAGCCTCCGGGCGGGGCGTCCCTACCGCAAATCCGGCGTGTGGTCAAACAAGCGCTTGTGCACGCTGATTGCGAAGGTATCGGTCATGCCGGCAAGATAGTCGCCGACATGACGGGCCCGCGCCGGTTCGGCCATGCCGGCAATCTGATCGACCCAATAGTGCTCCCGCATCAATTGCGGGTCATCCATGAAGGCATGGTAGAGATCGCAGACGATCGACGCCGCGCCCTCCCGCACCCGCATCACTTCGGGGTGCCGGTAGATACGGGTCATCAGCAGGCGCTTTATCTGTTTGTCGGTCTCGCTCATCTCGTCGGAGAAGGTCGCCATGACCGTACCCGCCTGACGTACCTCGGTTGCGCTCTCCGGGCGAATGTCCGCGATGCGTTTCTGGGCGACACCGATCACGTCCTCGACCATTGCCGTGATCTGGCGACGCATGATCTCGTGCGTGAAGCGGCTGCTTTCAAGGCCGGGATAGCGGTCGTGGACCTCGCGCATCAGACGGGCAAGGAACGGCACATCTTCCAGCATCTCGAAGGTCAGATAGCCGGCCCTCAGGCCGTCGTCGATATCGTGCGTGTTATAGGCGATGTCGTCGGCGATGGCCGCGACCTGCGCTTCAAGGCTCGCATAACTCGCCAGCTCCAGATCGTACAGTGCGCAATAATCGAGGATCGGCTGCGGCACCGGTCCGCGCGTGCCCTGCCCGTCGGGCGTCAGCAGCGGTCCATTGTGCTTGACCAATCCCTCCAGGCTTTCCCAGGTCAGGTTCAGCCCGTCAAATTCGGCATAACGCCGTTCGAGTTTCGTGACGATGCGCAGCGACTGGGCGTTGTGATCAAAGCCGCCGTAGGGCTCCAGCATCTCATGCAAGGCATCCTCGCCCGTATGCCCGAATGGCGTGTGACCGAAATCGTGGACGAGGGCGACCCCTTCGGCGAGATCCTCGTCGAGCTTGAGCGCGCGTGCGAGTGCGCGAGCGATCTGCGCCACTTCGATCGTATGCGTCAGCCGCGTGCGGTAATGGTCGCCGTCGGCAGCGATGAAGACCTGCGTCTTGTGCTTCAGCCGGCGAAAGGCGGTCGTGTGCACGATGCGGTCGCGATCGCGCTGGAAATCCGAACGTGTCGCGCTCGATGCTTCCGGATAGAGCCTGCCGCGCGTCGCCCAGGGATTCGACGCGAACGGCGCGTGTTCACCATAACCGAAGCCCAGCGCAGTTTTGTCGAATGTCATTTTCCACCCAAATCGTCATCCCATTGACGGGACATTGAAGCCTTCATACCTATAGTGAAAGCCACGGAAACGCGTCGCGCAAGCATCGACCGATTCCGCAAGCGAAAGCAATGGCTTGGCCGCGGGGGTTGAAACCACCTCCGGAGCCGGGCGCGACATTGCTGGAACAACAATCCAATCTCTCCGGTTCTTGACCCCGGCAGGAGGCAGATATGACGCAAGAAACCGTGACCATTTCGGACGCTGCTGCAAAGCGGATCGCCACGATCCTTCGTTCGGACAGTCACAACAATGCCATGCGAGTATCCGTGGAGGGCGGCGGCTGCTCGGGATTCTCCTACAAATTCGACCTGGTCGATAGCGCAAACGACGACGACCTGGTGCTGGAGAAGGACGACGCCAAGGTTCTGATCGACAGCCTTTCGCTCGTCTATATGGGCGGTTCGGAAATCGACTTCGTCGACAACCTGCTCGGCCAGTCGTTTCAGATCAAGAATCCGAACGCGGTCGCAAGCTGCGGATGCGGAACGAGTTTTTCCATCTGACACGGCCAGATGGACCTGATCGTGGTCGCCATCAGAGATATGGCGACCCCAGCCAAAGCAAACGGTTCGCCAGCCGGTCGACGAGCGGCTTGGCGCGCAATGCCTCGAGCGTGACGGGCTCGGCCGAGGCCTGAACATCCGATATCATGTCGCCGATCGTATGGGCGAAACCGTCGTCCAGCACTTCGAGATCGAACTCGAAGTTGAGCCGCAGCGAGCGCGGGTCGAGATTGGTCGATCCGACATAGGCCCAGCGCTCATCCACGATCAAGAGCTTCGAATGGTTGAAGGCGCCCGCGGCGCGCCAGACGCGGCAGTGGCCCTTCAGGACCTGGTCGAATTGCGCGGTCATCGCGCGATCGACCAAGAGCAGGTTGTTGACCGCGGGGACGATGATATCGACGTCGACGCCCCTGCGGGCCGCAGTAACCAAAGCGCTGATCAGCTCGCGGTCCGGAAGGAAATAGGGCGACATCACGCGGATGTTCTTCCGCGCCACCGAGAATGCCCCCATCAGTATCTTGTGATTGGTCTCGTTCGTGGCGTCCGGCCCTGAAGGTACGGCGCGCATCAGCACGGAAGGCGCATCTGCCGGCGGGGGCATGTCTTCGAGCGTCCAGGCGCTGCCCGTCAGCATCTCGCCGCTGGAAAATTGCCAGTCCTCGGCGGCAACCTGAAAGATGTCGGCGACCACCGGGCCGCTCACGCGAAAATGCGTATCGAGCGCCGGTATTTCGCCGGCGATCTCGTTGGTAAAGCCAGCACGGATGTTCATGCCACCAGCAAAGGCAACCCGGCCGTCGACGACGAGGATCTTCCGGTGCGTGCGCAGGTTGGCATAGGGTAGCCGCAGCCCCATGATGATATTGCCGTTAAAGACGGCCGTCGGAACGCCAGCGGCCTTCAAATGACCGACAATGCTGGGCACGGAGTAGCGCGCGCCGACTGCGTCGATCAGCACGCGCACCTCGACACCGCGCGCGACCGCGGCGATCAAGGCATCCGCGAAGCGAAGGCCGACCACGTCGCGATCGAAGATGTAGCTCTCCATCAGGATGCTGCGCTGCGCACCCGCGATCGCCGTCAGCATGGCCGCATAGGCGGCGTCTCCGCCGGAAAGCACCTCGATGCCGTTGCCGGAACACATGCGATGGCGGGAAACACGATCCCCGAGAATTCTCATCGCGGCAAAGCGATTCCCGAAGCGTCCGGCAATATCCGTTTCAGAGATATCGAACCTGCCGAACTGGTCGGGGCCCTGCCCGCGCAACAGCGCGCGCTGCGAGCCTATCGAGGAGCGGCGGATACGGTTGATACCGGCAACGGCATAAAGCAATGCCCCGACGATCGGCGAGAGCAGAACGACACCGACCCAGCCGGCGGCCGCGCGAACGTCGTCCTTGGTCATGGCGGCGTGAATGGCAGCCGGGATGCCAAGCGCGAAGGACAACAGCGCCAGGATATGCGGCCAGTAGTTCTGCACGAGATCGATCATGCGCCGGACTATAGCCGGCCATGAACTGGAATCAATTCGAGCACCCGCACCCATACCGTATAAACTGCGCTCGGCGCCGCACGCCGTCGTTGCACCTTTCCGGCGGGCCTGAAAGGCCGCAGGTATCGGATTTGTCAAAAGAATCCGGAGCGGCTAGAAGATTCTCGGCGTCAAGGACTCACCGACATGGAAGGGCGTTTCGAGCCATGAAGATTGCGACCTGGAACATCAATGGCGTCAAGGCGCGAATCGACAGCCTCTTGGCGTGGCTGAAGGAAGCCAATCCGGACATCGTCTGCCTCCAGGAAATCAAATCTGTCGACGACGGCTTCCCTCGTCTGGAAATCGAGGCGCTCGGCTACCATGTCGAGACTCACGGCCAGAAGGGCTTCAACGGTGTCGCCCTCCTCTCCAAGCTGCGGCCGGACGAAGTCACCCGCGGACTGCCCGGAGACGATTCGGACGAGCAGTCCCGTTTCATCGAAGGTGTGTTCTCGGTTGCCGGCGGCGTGATCCGCGTCTGCTCGCTCTACCTGCCGAACGGCAATCCCGTCGATAGCGAGAAGTATCCCTACAAGCTTTCCTGGATGCGCCGGCTTGCGGCCTACGCCGAGCAGCGCCTTCTGCTCGAAGAGCCCTTCATCCTGGCCGGTGACTACAATGTCATCCCGGAGGAGCATGATTGCTGGGACATCAAGGTCTGGCAGAACGACGCTCTCTTCCTGCCTGAAACACGCGCGGCCTTTCGGCGCCTGCGCAATCTCGGTTTCACCGACGCCGTGCGGGCGACATCGGACGCAGTCCCGCTCTATACGTTCTGGGATTATCAGGCCGGTTGCTGGCCCAAGAATTTCGGCATTCGCATCGACCATCTGATGCTGTCGCCGGAGGCGGCCGATCGTTTGGTTTCGACATCGATCGACAAGCATGTGCGCGCCTGGGAAAAGCCCTCGGACCACGTCCCCGTCATCGGCGAGTTTGCCTTCGCCGCGGCTTGAGGCGCGGAACTGCCGTTCGGCTCTTCCGTATCAGTGCCGCTGTTTTTTGGGATTGTCCCGCGACGCGATCAGTCGTCGTCGCCCTGCATGTGCAGGTTTTGCGACAGGGCGATTGCCGTACGGCGGTCGTCCTCGCTCGCCAGCGAGAACGCTTGCTCCTGCATCGACTGCATCCACGGCCGATCCTTCGGCGAACACTGGTCGAGCGCGGCGGTCATATAGGCGAGACCACGGACGGTCTGGCCTTCCTGGAAAATCACGTTGCCGAAGACACCCATGGCACCGGCATGGCCGCTCTTGCGGGCCCGATTGAGCCACTTCTTGGCTTGCTGAACGTTGACACTGCCGCCCTCGCCCGAGAGCAGCATGCGCGCGAGCTGGAACTGCGCCTCGGCGACCCCAAAGGTCGACGCCGCCTGGAAATAGAGTTGCCGTGCCTGGGCCATATCCGACTTGATCGGGCTGTCGGGAATGCCGCGTCGGTAGTAGCCGGCAAGAGAGATCAATGCGTTGACGAAGTAACCGGTATCCTCGGAGCCCGGTTCCACGCCCTGCTGGGCGATCTCGCTATAGATCTTGAAGGCTTCGAGGTCGTTCTCGGTGACGCCGTCGCCATAGGCATACATATTGGCCAGAGCCCAGCGGGAGCCGGTATGTCCCTTCTCCGCCGCGTATTTGTAGGCTTCGATGGCCTCATCCTTGCGACCGTTCTTGTAAGCGGAGAAGCCGAACTTGAAGAGCGCGAAGGGGCCGGATTCCTTCGTAACGCCTGCCCCTGGATCAAAGGCAAGAGCCGGCATGGTGATGGTCCCGCAGACCGCCAGCGACACGCCGAGTATCGCAACCTTCAGTGACTTCAGTTCACCCGCAAGCATCACAGTCTAATTCTTCCGTTCCAGCCGGCCACGCCGAACTCATCACCGCTGCAAACACAAACACCCGGGCGACCCGCCGCCGCCCAAAACTTCATCACATCCGTCGACTGCATCGACGCGACCATTCCAGAACGAAACTTCGACACATCCGCCAAAAGACCATTTCAGTCGGCCACTTGCACCAAAGTACCGGAGGCCACATCTGACATGAACATCGACTGTCCAAGTTTCATTTCACACCAAACGCTGCAGGTTTCGTTTTCACGTTGCAGGTTTGTCCCTACTATCGCTGCTCCCTGTTTGTGGCGGGAAATGGACATAGCCGGGACGAGTCCGATGCTAACAAACTCTAGCATTAAATGTGTTGCTGAATCGTCACATTGCGGGACGCTGCTGGCGCTTGGTTAAACACTCCACACCAAAAGAAAGGCCCGGTTGAAACCGGGCCCTGAACAGTAAGATTAACGGAGGATCAGAACTTGATCTTGATCGAGGTCGAGACGGCCGCGAAGAAGTCGTCGTCGAAATCGTACTTCACGTCGGTACCGACGGGCTGCCCCTGATACACTTGCGGACCGGAGCTGCCGCCCGTCAGAATGCCGACCGCTCCGGCGAGGCGGAACTCGAGGTTCTCGGTTGCGGCATAAGAAAGCCCGGTGCCGAAGGTCCAGGTGTCGGTCTGCGTGCCGAAGCCGTGGCTCGTCCCACGATCCCAGGTGATGCTGGCTGCACCGCTAAGCTTGTCGGTAAACTTGTGGCCGACACCGCCCGAGATCGTCCAGCCGTCACGGTAGAGCAAGTTGAGGCTGGTGCAGGGCGTGAGAGGATTGGCCGTACGCGGGCAGAAACTCAGAACCTGGAGTTGGCTCCAATCGGTCCACTTGACCGACCCGAACGCCACCCAATCCGGAGCGATACCCGACTGCACCTTCAATTCCAGCGAATCCGGCATGGAAGCGTTGCCGAAAACATCGTATTTGGTGCCCGGTATCCGCACCAGTCCAACGCCCGGGATGAATGCCGGAAGCGCCGCGTCCCGCAGATCGATCGAGCCAGAAAGGTCATCCAGATCGACTGCACTGTTGTAAACGAGGCTGGCCCGCACGGCATACTCAGGAATTTCGTAGGCGACACCCGTGCGCCATCCCCAGCCTGTACCTTCGAGATCAAGTCGACCAGAGCCATCAAAGGTGCCGAATGCCGGCACGACCTGCCGTTCCTTGAACCCGCCAACCTCCTGGTAGAACACACCACCGATCACACGCAGTTGACCAGGCCCCACTGCCCATTTGTAAGAGCAGGTCGCAGCATAGTTGTCACTTTCGACCTTCGTTTCGGCGTTATCATTGGCGCCTGCCCAGTTAAATCCTGGTTTCGAGTGCGCGCCCCACGGCTGCGAATAATCAGCCATACAGTCGAAGCCTTCGCCGATCCCGGCCTTGATGCCGACGCGCGGCACCCAATAGCTCTCGGTATCGCGAACGCCATCGGACGGACCACCAGGCGTACCGTTCAACGGGTTGAGATCGACGACGTTGTTGAGTTCGCGCTGCGGATTGACGTAGGTCGCCGACGCTTCTGCCGCGTAGTCCGACGGGTCGAAGAGCAGGTCGATGTTGTAGCCACCGCGCTCGAGACCGCCGGCGTGGGCCGCCGACGCAAACAGCAAACCAGCCGCCACCGTCAGGACGCCACGCTTAAAATTCATGTGAGCCATCAAGCTCCTCCCCTGCACTGCACTCTGCGACATTCCACCTCATGCCGCGTGTGGCGAAAGTATTCTCACGAACATGTGAAATCGCAAATGCCAGAGGCTGAGGTGGTGCGACACCATGGGTCACATGATTTACGTAAGATTCTCATGATTTAGACACATTCGCGCATTTCCGGAATGATATTCCGGGAAATAGGTAAATAAGCCAATAAAATAGGAAAAACTTCCAACACTCGCGAAAGCTGTGTCGCGGAGACAACAATATTGGTTTTTGCTGGAGGCCACAAAAATGGCCATTGAAACTCCGCCGGCACATGCCAAGCGATTTCGTGAACGGTCTACAGTATTCGGCCCGGCGATTCGATCCCGAAGCTCGTGCGCGCAAGTATATCCTGATATGCTAAAATACAAAATCCGCGACAGTGCTGTCGCGGATTCCGATTTCCTTGATCGACCGATCCTGGGGCGGATACACCCCTAGCGTGTTTCCTAGCCGGCTTCCGCTACGCGGGTGAGAGCAACGCCAAGCGATTCCTTCTGAAGATCGAGCTCCACCAGACGCTCACGCTCGGCTTCCACCAGCTCAGGCTTTGCGTTCGCGACGAACTTTTCATTGGCCAATTTGCCAAGAATACGCTCGCGCTCTGCCTCCACCTTGGTGATCGCCTTCTCCAGGCGCGACTTCTCGGCGGTCAGATCGATCAGGTTGCCAAGCGGCAGGCACGCGGTCGCCTCGCCGACGACGATCTGAGCACTGCCGCGCGGAGCGACAGCCGCATGGTCGATGTGTTCGACACGCGCCAGGCGGGCGATCGCCGGGGCATGCTGCTGCAGCCGCTCGCGCGTCAGGTTGTTGGCACCGACGACAATCAGCGGCGCGGTTGCTGCCGGCGGAACATTCATCTCCGAACGGACCGAGCGAATGCCCGAAACGAGGTCAATCAGCCAGTTGATCTCGTCGGCAGCGGCATCGTCGGCATAGGAAGCCGCCGGCCATTCGGCGTGGCAGAGCAGCGTCTCGCGTTCGCGGCCCTCGCCCGCAGTCTGCCCCCAGAGTTCCTCGGTCATAAACGGCATGAAGGGATGCAGCAGCTTGTAGATCTCGTCGAGGACGTAGGCGACGCAGGCCTGCGACTCGCGCTTGGCCGCCTCGTCCTCGCCGTTGAAGACCGGCTTCAGCAGTTCGAGGTACCAGTCACAGAACTGGTTCCAGACGAAACGGTAGAGGCTGCCGGCCGCTTCGTTGAATCGATAGGCCTCGATCGCCTCGGTGACGTCGCGGATGGTGCGCGAGAGCTCGGTCAGGATCCAGCGGTTGATGGTCAGCGATGCGGCTTCGGGAATGAAGCCTTCGCTGTCGACCACGCCGTTCATCTGGGCAAAGCGCGTCGCGTTCCAGAGCTTCGTGCCGAAGTTGCGGTAACCGGCGATACGAGCGGGATCGAGCTTCACGTCGCGGCCCTGCGCGGCCATGATCGCCAGCGTGAAGCGCAGAGCATCGGCGCCGTATTCGTCGATGAGTTCGAGCGGGTCGATGACGTTGCCCTTCGACTTCGACATCTTCTGGCCGTTCTTGTCGCGAACGAGCGCATGGACATAGACGGTATGGAACGGCTCGACCGGGGTGCCGTCTGCATCCTTCATGAAGTGCAGGCCCATCATCATCATGCGGGCAACCCAGAAGAAGATGATGTCGAAGCCGGTCACCAGCACGTCGGTCTGGTAATACTTCTCCAGTTCCGGCGTCTCGTTCGGCCAGCCGAGCGTCGAGAATGGCCAGAGCGCCGAAGAGAACCAGGTGTCGAGCACGTCTTCGTCGCGCGTCAGGATTTCGCCCGGCTTGAAGTTCTCGAGCAGGTCCTCGACATAGGCCTTCATCGGACCTTCATGCGCAAGATAATGCTGGATCGCGGCGTGCAGCGCCTCTTCCTCTGTCTTCTCGACGAAGACCTGACCGTCGGGGCCGTACCAGGCCGGGATCTGATGCCCCCACCAGAGCTGACGCGAGACGCACCAGGGCTGGATGTTCTCCATCCACTCGAAGTAGGTCTTCTCCCAGTTCTTCGGAACGAAATTCGTCCGGCCTTCCTTGACCGCGGCAATCGCCGGCTTCGCCAGCGTCTTGGCGTCGACGTACCATTGTTCCGTCAGGCGCGGTTCGATCGGCACACCGCCACGGTCGCCGTGGGGGACCATGTGCTTGTGCGGTTCGATCTTGTCGAGCAGGCCAGCCTCTTCGAAGATGCGGACGATGATCTTGCGAGCCTCGAACCGGTCCTTGCCTTCGAGCTCGTCCCATGCGCCATGCAAGGCGGCCGGGTCGGTAAGCCCTTCGAGGAACTCCTCGTTGTCCTTGACGGTGATGCGGCCGTCGATCGTCATGATGTTGATCGCGCGCAAGCCTGCACGCTTGCCGACGTCGAAGTCGTTGAAGTCGTGCGCAGGCGTGACCTTCACCGCGCCGGTGCCGGCCGTCGGATCCGCATAGCTGTCGGCGACAATGGGAATGCGCCGGCCGACGATCGGCAGGATGACATGCTTGCCGAGGAGCGGCTTGTAGCGCTCATCGTCCGGATTGACGGCAATGCCGCTGTCCCCGAGCATCGTTTCCGGGCGGGTGGTCGCGACGACCAGATATTCACGCTTCTCCCATTCGGTCGCCTTGCCTTCCTCATCGAAGGCAACCGGATGTTCATAAGTGACACCCGGCTCGAGCGGATAGCGCAGATACCAGAGATTGCCATTGATCTCGTGCTGCTCGACTTCCAGATCGGAAATCGCCGTCAGAAGCTTCGGGTCCCAGTTGACCAGGCGCTTATCCTTGTAGATCAGCCCTTCCTTGTAGAGCGAGACAAAGACTTCCAGAACCGCCTCCGACAGACCGTCGTCCATGGTGAAGCGTTCACGCGACCAGTCGCAGGATGCGCCAAGCCGTTTCAACTGGTTGAAGATCAATCCGCCGGATTCGGCCTTCCACTCCCAGACCTTCTCGATGAAGGCCTCACGCCCCATCTGGCGACGGTGCTGCTGGGTTTCCATGAGCTTGCGCTCGACCACCATCTGGGTCGCAATGCCGGCATGGTCCATGCCCGGCTGCCACAGCACGTCCTTGCCGCGCATGCGCTCGAAGCGGACCATGATGTCCTGAAGCGTGTTGTTGAGCGCGTGGCCCATGTGCAGCGAGCCGGTCACGTTCGGCGGCGGAATCACGATACAGAAGCTGTCGGCGCCGGGCTTGGCACCCGCGCCTGCACGAAACGCGTTTTCTTCGTCCCACTTCTTGGCGATACGTGGATCGACGGATGCGGAATCGTAGGTCTTATCAAGCATTTTGGAGCCAATTTAGGAGAGTGATGTCTGTGTCTTGTAAACCGGAACGGCCGGTGCAAGTCAACACGAACGCAAAAAGCCGCGACGGTCGCCGCGGCCCCATGCGTCAAACGGTCTGAATTTCAGCGACGCGGTCCGCGGGCAACACGCTCGATTTCCTCGCGAACCAGCCGTTCGACGAGTGTCGGCAGATTGTCGTCCAGCCATTCCTGCAGCATCGGCCGCAGCATCTCCTCGGCGATTTCGTCAAACGAACGCCTCGCGCCCTGATCGACCGCGAGAGCGAGATTGTCGAAGGATTGCGCGACCTTCCGGCCGACTTCCGGAGAGACGATGGCTGCGATCGCCTTCTCGGGTGCCAGCGCGTCGACCACCGGTGCCGCTGCCTGCGCCCGCGATTCGGGACTGTCGCGACGCTCCGATGAACCGGGGGCAGCGACGGCCTCCACATCCGCGCGTGTTTCGGAGGCTGCAATCGGCTGAGCAGCCGGAGCCTTGGGTGCCGATACCGCAGCCATGCGTGACGTTACGACAGGGCTGTCCTGGACCACCGGCGCTGGCGCCGGCGCGACTGGCTGCGTGTCACGCGGGGCAAACCCTGTCGCGTGACGCTCCGACGCCGCGCGAACGCGTGCTGCGACATCAGCCAGGGAGAGCGGCGGCTGCGCGGACACCGTACTAGCCTCGGACGGAACGATGGAAAGCTCTACGGACGGCGCCGCTGGTACGGCCCTCGGCGTTGCCTCTGTCGGCTCCTCGCGTCGTCCGAAGGCAACCGTCTCGATCTCGCGGTCGATCGTCAGTTCGATCTCGTCGCCCGCCTCGTCCTCGAAGTGCTGCTGCGGCGAAAGCCCGGCCTGCCCAGGCTCATTGCTCTCGATGATCTTGCGAATGGATGCCAGGATCTCATCCATCGAAGGTTCACGCGCGACATTGAGCTGTGCCATTTTCATCCTCGTTTGCACGGCCGGCATGTGCTTCAGAACGAGACATGCGCCGATTTCCGACAAACCTTATGTGAGTTCGCGGACGAAACAAACGCCACGAATCAGCCACTCAGATTCTTGCACAGATTTGTTTTCAGGGGAAAAAATAGAAACGTCAGCGCCGGCTCAAGGCGCGGGACGTCGCCCAGAGCATGTCACGCAAAGGCAACTGCCTCGACAACGCCGCCATGGAAAGCTTCTTGCCGTGCTCAAATCCGAGTTCCTCCATCCCAACAGGTTCGACAGCATCCAGAGCCTGAAGGACGGCATCAAAGCCTACATCCACTATTTCAATCATCAGCGCATCAAGCTGAAACTGAAAGGACTGAGTCCTGTGCAATACAGAACTCAGTCCCTATTATCCTAGCCCAGCAATCGTCCAACCTTTTGGGGTCAGTTCAAGACCGGGGCGTTTTCTTCAGCGACCGTCGACGGTTCGAAGACCGAACCATTTGTCCTTGACCGCCTCGTAGTGTTGCTCGGCGCGATACTCCGCAACCTGCAACCCTTGGCTCTTCACCGTAAGATTCGCGGCAGCCGCAAGCAACGTGTAGCTGGCTACGACGGCGTCGCGCTGTGCGAGGGCCAGCAGTTCCTGCGCCTGAAGCACGTCCTGCTGCGAATCGAGAACGTCCAAGGTCGTACGCTGGCCGACCTTGCGCTCTTCGATAACGCCGTCCAATGCCAGTTTGGCGGCGGAGATCTGCGCCTTGTTGGCGGAAATACGGGCAATCGCGGCTTCAAGCTGCGCATAGGCGGAAACGATCGTCTGCTGAATGGCCGCGCGAGCCGAATCGACCAGGATACGCTGCTGCCCCAGGCGTTCCTTTGCCTGGCGGATCTGGCCGTATTCGGCGCCGCCCTGATAGATCGGAACTTCCAGCCGCGCCGTTATGCTCGAGGTGTTGTTGTCGAGACCGTTGGTGCTGGCATTACCGGTGGTGCGGCTGACCTCGCCTTGAAGCGTCACGCCAGGCAGCATCGTGCCTTCCGCAGACTTCACCTGGTAACCGGCCGAGTCGACCGAGTATTGCGCGGCCAGAATCGTCGGATGCTCGCGCAGGCCCATTGCGACAGCCTGATCGAGCGAGCGTGGCAGGCCCTTCGAGGCGGGCGAAGCCTGCTTGATGCCCTTCGGCACGTCGCCGACGATCTGTACATAGGTCGCTTCGCTCTGCTTCAGCTGAGCGACGGCCACGATGAGCTGCGACTGCGCGTTGGCGAGCGATGCCTCGGCAAGGCTCACGTCCGTGCGCGTGCCTTCGCCCACGTCCAGGCGCGCCTTGGCGGCGTTCACCTGTTCCTGCAGGAAGGCGATGTTCTGCTTGCGGATAGAGACCAGCTGCTGATCGCGGGCGATGTTGGAGTAAATGGTTGCAGCCGAGAGCAGGATCTGCATTTCGTCGGCACGCAGCGATTCGCGGGTCGCGAATACGTTCGCTTCGGCCGCGCGAACGTTGTTCAGCGTCTGAAAGCCGTCGAAGACCATCTGCGTTACGGAGACACCGACCTGTCCCTGATGAAAGTCTTGTGACCTGGTTTTCTCTCTATCGACAGTCGTAAGCGTTCCTGTTGCGAAAGCTGCCACTTGGGGCCGAAAGCCAGACTTGGCGATCGGCACACTCTCGTCCGTCGCGCGCAGACCCGCACGTGCAGCATTCAGATCCGGGTTGTTCTCGTAGGCTTTGGCCATTGCGCCGAATATCGTCTCGGCCAGTACTGCATGCGGGGCAACCAGTACACTCGTCGAAACGGCGGCCCACAGAGCCGCTTTACGGACAATCGACACCATTACTTCTCTCTCCGATCGGGGCGGCAGAGCCTGCCCTCTATTTTCCGCGGCGCCGTCCTCGTAATAAAACGGCGCTGCCTAGATACGGCGATGAAGCGCTCACACCGCCCACTGGTGAGCAAATCACTACCACTGCACTCTTTGAAACCCGGATTCCAGATTCCGACAACTGCGCAGACCTACTCTGCGCAGGCATTTCAAAAAGAAACACGCCCCCCGTTGCGAATTGGCAACATTGTTATTTTAGCAGTGCATTTTGAATGCTGATATCCCTCAATAAGCGGGACCTCAAAAAACAAATTCCTGCTCGCGGCGGAAGCCTGGAAGCGGCTTCACCGCAGTGTTGAAATCGGCACGCTCGGAGGTTCTTCCATGTTCGTGCACATAGAGTTTAGCGCGCGAAGCGTTGCCAAATCCTTCGACCACGACCAGTCGGCCGCCATCGCGCAGCTGTTCGAACAGACCCGAAGGCAATACTTCCACCGCACCGTGGACGAAGATGACGTCGTAGGGCGCTTCGGCAGCGTAACCCTTCTCGAGTTCACCGGTGACGACGGCGATATTGTCATAGCCGAGACGCGCCAGGGTCTCGGTGGCGGTGGCAGCAAGACCCTGATCGCTTTCGAGCGCCACGACCGAACCGGCAATCAGCGACAACAGCGCCGAAGCGTAGCCGGTGCCGCAGCCGATCTCGAGCACGACGTCGGACTTGGCGATCTCGGCAAGCTGCAGAAGCTTGGCGAGCGGCGAAGGCTCCATCAGGAATCGCGGGGCTGCGCCGTTGGTGCCTTCAAGCGCGATGTCGGTGTCGATATAGGCGAGCTCCTTCATCTTGGCGGGCACGAACTCCTCGCGCGGCACCGTGAGGAAGGCGGACAAGACCGAGTGGGACGTCACATCCGTCGTGCGGATCTGGTTGTCCACCATCTTGGTGCGCGCTGCTTCGAAATTCATGCTAGTGCCCTCGTATCCGGATAGGCGCGGCGCCGCTTTTCGGAGAAGCCCGCGCGATCGTCTTGTGGCTCTCAACGGAAAGCCTTTGACGTAAGCTCTTAAATCGCCGCCCCGCCGGATTCAAGCGACAGCGGCAAATTGCGCCGGAAAAACGGGGAAGAAGGGCCTGATCGGCCAAGCGCGGCGGCGCGCGGACAAGGCGCGACGCATCGTTGAGGTATTGACCTGGGCTGGGTCAGCGCCCGGGTGCGCCTTCCAGGCCGACGAGGGCGATCTTGGTATAGCCGGCGTTCTGGATGAGGTTCATGACGGTCATCAGTTCGCCGTAGTCCACGGCCTTGTCGGCCCTCAGCAGCACACGCGTCTCGGTGTTGCCCTCGGTCAGGCGCTTCAGCTCGTCGGCGAAGGTCTCGCGGGCCGTTTCTTCGTTGCCGATCGCAAGCGCCAGATCCGCCTTCAAGGTCACGAAGACCGGCTTGTCGTCGCGCGGTGCGGGCTTTGCCGCCGATTGCGGCAGATCCACCTTCATGTCCACCGTGGCGAGCGGCGCCGCCACCATGAAGATGATCAGGAGTACGAGCATGACGTCGATGAAGGGCGTGACGTTGATTTCGCTGTTCTCGTCGAGATCAACGCCGTCCTGGCTTACCTTTCCGGCCATGGGTCACCCGATCCGTGCGATGGTTGTCTCGGCATGGACGAAGCCTTCCTGACGGCGGGGCTGCGCCTTGCGGACCAGACGGTGGTCGAGGTCACGGCTGACGAGCCGCTCCACGGCGGCCGCCGCATCGGCAAGGATCACCTTGTAGCCGCCCACCGAACGGGCGAAATAGTTGTAGATCACCACCGCCGGAATGGCTGCGACGAGGCCGATCGCAGTGGCGAGCAACGCTTCGGCAATACCGGGTGCGACGATCGCGAGATTGGTCGTCTGCGCCTTACTGATGCCGATGAAGGAATTCATGATGCCCCACACCGTGCCGAAGAGGCCGACGAAGGGACCGACCGAGCCGATCGAGGCCAGAATGCCGGTTCCACTGGCCATGCGTTTGCCGGCACGAACCTCGATGCGGTTCAGCAGCGAAGAGACGCGCTCCTTGATACCGCTTGCGGGCGCATGGTCAACCACCGCCTCCGAACGCACCATTTCGTCGATCGCCGCCGTCACCATCTCAGGCGCGGGGCCCGACTTGCCATCGAATGCATTCTTGACATCCGCGAGGCCGTTGGCGGCTGACAGGAGACGAATCGCACGGGTAAGGCGTGCCTTCGCACCGAAAAGCTCCAGTGCCTTGACCAGGAAGATGGCCCAGGTGGCGATGGACGCCACTGCCAGGCCGATCATTACGCCTTTGATGACTACGTCTGCTGCCATGAACATGCCAATCGGCGAGAGATCGTGCGGCAGCACCGGGCTCGCCGCACCTTCGGCCACAGCAGCGGTGTCCTCGACAGCAAGGGGGACAGCCTCAGGCGACGTGGCCTGCGCTGCAGGTTGCACCTGCGCGGCCGGAGCCGCCTGGTTTACCGGCGCGCTGCCGGCGGTCCGGCCCTCTGCGATCGGCGCCTGCGCAGGCGAACGCGTGGCAGTTTCCTGATTGCCGCTCGTGACCGGGGCTGACGATGCGCCTTCACTCGCTGATTGAGCGAACGCAACCGCAGGCAAAGCAGCCGATGACAGACCGAGCATCGCGGCTGCCAGCAGATTGATCGTCGATCGCGCTCGGTTCGGCATCTTGTTCCTCACGTACTGGTCCGTTTCGTCGTTTCAGAGCGAAGGGAAGGTCGTCACCCGCTGCATCCCTTGCGTGCTTTTTGGGTTCTTTACGCAAGGGGGAGCCGAATGACAAGGATTTGTGGAGTTTATCAATCAAGAATAATTTCGCAACCTACCGGGCGCACAGAACACGCACTGGAACTGCGGTCAAAAGCCTGACGGATCATCCGTGAAGGTAGCCGTCCGCCAGTCATAGGCGCGGTGCCGTTCCCACGGGCGGGCAAGAGTCGTGAATGCCGTCCGAAACTGCATTGGCGGCGGCGCTTGCTCCGTATCCGGTTGCGCTCGTATTTCGATCGCACCCGTACGACGCAGCGTCTGTGCATTCACAATGCGGGCGCGATCGCTCGGGCACGTCGCGCCATCAACCCGGGCGGCCGTCACCACCAAATCCGCCTGGCCGCACAAGGCTGGAAACAGGCGCGGGTTCTCGAGCGCGATGATCGTCCAGCCGTAAGTGTTGCGCGCCGCACACCATTGCTTTTCCCGGCAGACGAAGACACCCGCAGCATTCGCCTCGATCGCCGACGACAGATCCGCGCGGATTGCGGCCACCTTTGCCTCTTCGAGCGGCGGAGCGCCCTTCCCGTTCGGCTCCGTAGCCGGATAAGGATCGGCAGAAGCTGGTGGCGGAAGCGTCACCGGCGCAAGATGTTTTCCCACCGCAAGTGCTCGCTGCCATTGTGAAAACACGAAATCCGACGGGCGCATCCTGTTTGTGGCGATCGCGCCGTTCACGACGAGACCGATGAGGCGGCCGTCTTCGGCTATTACGACGTCGGGAAGACGGTCGCGCTCCACGGCGAGGCTGACGAGACCGGCGCAAATCAGCAGGGCTCCTGACAGCGCCAGCCAGCTCCGCAAAACACAGACGAGAACACCGCCCGTGGCAATCAGCACAAAGCCGAGATACCCGATGCGACCGGTGACGATGTCGCCATCAAGCGAGGTTACGAAGCGGGCGATGTCAAGCATCCGTTCGAGACCCCATGCCATTGCCACCAGCGGATAGTGTTCAAGCCCCAGCGGCATCAGAAGCATGGCGAACAGGCCGAACGGCATGATCACGATGCTGATCACCGGCATGGTGAGAACATTGGCGAGCAGACCGTAAGCCGGCAACCTGTGGAAATAGGCGATCGAATAGACCGATGTCGCCAACCCGCCAGTCAGCGAGGTGATGACGACGCCGGCGACCACGCCCGTGACCAGCCCCCTTCCCTTGCTCCGCCTTTCCGCTGCCGGTAGCTCCGTTTCCCGCCGCTCGCGCCAGCGCGCATAACCGGCAACGAGCGCAAGGGTCGCGGCGAACGACATCTGAAAACCAGGTCCGGCAACCGCCGACGGCGTTAAGGAGACGATGACGATCGCCGCAAGCGCAACGTTGCGCAGGCTGATCGACATGCGATCGAAAAACACCGCCACGAGCATGATCGAAATCATGATCCAGGCGCGCAATGCCGACACGGCGCCACCGGCGATGAGAATGTAGAGGCAGACCATCAGCAGCGCGCCGGCCGCCGCGACCTTCTTGACCGGCACACGATGGGCCAGGCCAGGGACCATGCTGAGGACAGTGCGGGCGCCGATCAGAAAGGTTCCGGCGGCAAGTGCCATGTTGAGGCCCGAGATCGCCAGCACATGGGCAAGGCCGGCTTGCCGCAACACCTCGACCGTCTCGCGGCTGATGGCACGCTCTTCCGCCGTCACCAGTGCAGCGGCAAGTGCTCCGGTATCGCCGCCGATCGCGGTGCGGATGCGCTCTCCGACTGCCTCTCGTATCGAGGCGATGCTGGTCGCCAAGGATGAGCCGAAGGAAAGGGTCGCCTCCAATTCTCCGGCCGCAGGCGCTTTTCCGCCCGTCGGCGAACCATAGAAGAAGCCGACTGCGCCGATGCCCCTGAAGTAGCTGTCAAATGCAAAGTCGTTCAGCCCCGGCAGTGCCGGGCCGGACGGCGGCGACAGCCGCGCCCTGCCCTCGATGGTCGCCCCTATCGGCAGCGGCTCGTCCCGACCTCGCGCTACCAGCGTTATTCTCGTTGGTTGGCGGCGCAGGCGCGGCTTGGTGGTCTCTCGAACCTCTACCCCGTAGCGCCATTGGCCCCGGTCGTCCTGTTCGCGGGAGAACACCACGCCCCGCACATTCGTCGTCACCGGTGCATCGAGGATAATTGTATCGATGCGCGCCGTCTCGGCCGCGATCAGCACCATTCCCGCTACAAACAGCATCGCCGCGATCAGCGGTGCCCGCAGCAATGCAGATTTTCCAACGCAAGCCACCGTCGCCATGCCAAAAACGCAAAGCAGCAGTGCAAGTTTGGCGATTCCGACATCAAATGGGAGCGACAGCCAAGTGAGGACACCGAAGCTCAGCAGTACCGGTATCAACACGAAGCCGTGACCGAACGCGCGCTCGTCTTCGATCGCGGAGGCGAAAGACACTTTGACCAGACGCGGGCTGAGGTGAGCCGAGAATATGGATATCCCGCGCTTCACCCGTGTCGAGAGCAAGGCGGGCGGCGCATTGGGAGCAAGGACTGCAACGGCATTGGCAGGATCGGAACCGGACAACAGGAAGCTGCCGCGCTCCGCGTCGTGCGACGCATACCGCCCTTCAGTATCGTTCATTGCGCCAGCGCTCTTTCCCCCCGAATATGCGCCCGATCATGCAACCAAAGGCACACGACCGCAACCGCTGCGCTATCTGCTGAAAAAAGCGGCAAACCTATATAGAATGGTACCGCACCATCATCCGACGAGATTGTTGATCTGCTTGGACTTATTGCCGTAACATGCCATTGTTGCGTCGCCATATGCACATTTTCGCATCGCACAATTTGCCTTTCGTACAGCTTGGCAGTCGAAAATAAATCATATAGCAAATTCGCAACGTTCATTTTCGTGGCACGTCTCGGTGCCACGTTGCCATAAGACGGAGGGTCCGATGACTGAAAAAACCGCGGTTGTAACACTCGATGGAAAGTCGGCGGATCTTCCGGTGCGATCGGGGTCCATCGGCCCTGACGTCGTGGACATCGGCTCGCTTTACAAGCAGACGAAGATGTTCACTTACGACCCGGGCTTCACCTCCACGGCGTCGTGCGAATCCAAGATCACTTATATCGACGGCGACGAAGGCGTGCTTCTGCACCGCGGCTATCCGATCGAGCAACTCGCAGAACACGGCGATTTCCTGGAAGTCTGCTACCTGCTGCTCTACGGCGAACTGCCGACGAAGGCACAGAAGGCCGACTTCGACTATCGCGTTACGCACCACACCATGGTGCATGAGCAGATGTCGCGCTTCTTCACCGGCTTCCGCCGCGACGCGCACCCAATGGCCGTCATGTGCGGCTGCGTCGGCGCGCTGTCGGCCTTCTATCACGACTCGACCGACATCACCGATCCGCATCAGCGCATGGTCGCTTCGCTGCGCATGATCGCCAAGATGCCGACGATCGCGGCCATGGCCTATAAGTACCACATCGGCCAGCCCTTCGTTTACCCGAAGAACGACCTCGACTACGCCTCGAACTTCCTGCGCATGTGCTTCGCCGTTCCGTGCGAGGAATATGTCGTCAACCCGGTCCTGTCGCGCGCCATGGATCGCATCTTCATCCTGCACGCCGACCACGAGCAGAACGCGTCGACCTCGACGGTTCGTCTCGCCGGTTCGTCGGGCGCCAACCCGTTCGCCTGCATCGCTGCCGGTATCGCCTGCCTCTGGGGCCCGGCGCATGGTGGCGCCAACGAAGCGGCGCTCAACATGCTCGCCGAAATCGGCACGGCCGACCGTATTCCGGAATACATCGCCAAGGCCAAGGACAAGAACGATCCGTTCCGCCTGATGGGCTTCGGCCACCGCGTCTACAAGAACTACGACCCGCGCGCCAAGATCATGCAGAAGACCACGCATGAAGTGCTGGCGGAACTCGGCCACAAGGACGATCCGCTGCTCGAGGTCGCGATGGAACTCGAGCGCATCGCACTCACGGACGAGTATTTCATCGAGAAGAAGCTCTATCCGAACATCGACTTCTACTCCGGCATCACGCTGAAGGCGCTGGGCTTCCCCACCACCATGTTCACCGTGCTCTTCGCGCTTGCCCGCACCGTCGGCTGGATCGCCCAGTGGAACGAGATGATCGAAGACCCGGAGCAGCGCATCGGCCGCCCGCGCCAGCTCTATGTCGGCGCTCCGCAGCGCGACTACGTGCCGGTCTCCAAGCGCTGATCGGTTTCAGACCAGAAAGCGAAGCCCGGTCAGCGATGACCGGGCTTTTGTTTACGGGGGCCGCGACATCGGCTCGTACGCGTTTCCATCAGACTGGCCGCAAGCAATGCCGGTCGCAAACTGGCCACGGCGGGCGGAAGCCCAGCGCATAGTTTCGGCGGCGTCGGCGCATCGAGGGATGCATCCTGCGCGCTCAGGGGACTGTGAAGCTTACCTATTGGCCTTCTGGAGATAGCCGAGAACAATCTCGGCCGCCATCTCTCCCGGCGGGTGGCTCGTCGCCATGCGCCGCTGTACCACTGCGTAGCCATCCAGCATCGAGGCGCGCTGCGCCGTTGCACCGGAAAGCCGCTCCATCCAACGCGTCAAGGCACCGGGGCGGATTGCCTGGTTGAAGTATTCCGGGACGATCGGGAAGTCCGCGATCAAATTCGGCAAGGCGCCGCTCCAGATGCGGATGCGCTTGTGCAAAAGCTTCACCAGGAAATCGGGATCGTAGGTCGAAACGACGGGAACGCCGGCCAGCGCCAGTTCCAGGAGAACCGTTCCCGAGGCAGCGATCGCCGCATCGGCCTGGTCGAAGGCCGCCCATTTTTCCGCCGCGCCCACGGTGATCTCCGGCTGAATGGGCCAGGATGCGGTGATTTCGCGCACCAGCTTCTCCTGCCGCGAAACGGTCGGCAACAGGAAGCGGATGCCAGGATGCCGGCTGGCAAGCTCCTCCACCACCCGGCCGAAGATCGGCAACAGGCGGCCAACTTCACTTGAACGGGAGCCCGGCAGAAGGAGGCATGTCGACACGCGCCCATCCATGGCGCCGGCAAGGCGCTGCTGGCGGCTTGCCCGAACCGCAAGCACATTCGCATCGCTTGCGAGACGGTGACCGACATAGGTCGTCGGAGGGCCCTGCAGCCTCTGCATCGCCTCCGGCTCAAACGGCAACACGGCCAAAACGTGATCGACATAGCCGCGCATGCGCGGCGCGCGCTCCGGCTTCCAGGCCCAGACGCTCGGGCAGACATAGTTGATGACAGGCACATCCGGCAGTGCCGCACGGACTTTCCGCGCCACGCGGTGGGTAAAGTCCGGGCTGTCGATGATCAGCAACGCATCGGGACGCGCGGCAATGATCGCCTTTGCCGTCTGGCGAATGCGCATGATGAGCTTCGGCAATCTTGCCAACACCTGGGTGAAGCCCATGATGGATAGTTCGGAATAGTCGAAGAGGGAGCGAAGGCCTTCGGCCTCCAACGCCTCGCCGCCGACACCAACGATCTCGATCGTGCTGCGGCTTTGCGTCCGAAGCGCCCGGACGAGATCGGCGCCCAGAAGGTCTCCGGAAACCTCCCCCGCGATCACCGCGAGTTTGTAGCTGGACGCGCTCATCGCTCGGCTCCCTTGGCCGATCGCTCGACCCCGGCGACAAACAGACCGGAGCGATTGGCGACGTCGATCACGTTGGCGCGTTCCAGCACCAGGGCCCTGCCGGCTTCGACCGCGATGCCTGCAAGACCGGCCCTTTCTGCAAGCGCCACGGTAGAGGGCCCGATCGACGGCAAGTCGGCGCGAAGATCCTGCCCCGGTTTGCAGAGTTTGACGAGGACCCCCCGCCGGCGAGAAGAGACACGGCCCTCGGCCTTCAAGGCGACGACACGCTCCAGCATTGCATCGGTACCTTCAGCGCCCTCCAGCGCCACGACGCGCCCGCCGACGGCCACAGCACCCTGCCCCACATCCAGAGCGCCGAGGGCATTGGCAGCGGCGATGCCGGCCTCAATGTCGCGGCGGTCGTCGGCATCGGGCGTGACCGCACCGATCGGCCCCGGTTCCGCCAAGAGATTGGGCACCACTTCATGGACGCCAATGACATGGGCTCCGCTTGCCTCGATCAGCGCCATGGCCATGCGCAGCACGGCATCGTCTCCACCGGATACCAACGTCTTCAACACAGCCGGGATCTTTGCGAGCGTTCTGAGCGTCGGGCGAATATCACGCCATTCGGGCCGGCGGCGAACCCAGCCCGACAGGACGACGCGATCGATCCCCTCTTCCCTGAAGGTACGGCTGATATTGGCAAAGTCGCCGATTCCCAGCACGGAATGATCGAAGCCGACCCAATCGGCCTCTTCCGCCTCTCGCGACAACGCGATGATGAAAGGATCTTCGCCGCGCGCCCGGACGGCCTCGGCCACATGGTGCGGCAGCGCGCCCCCGCCGGCGATGATTGCGAGCCGACCGCCGGTCGCTGCGTGGCTCGCAGCAGCCGACATCACGCTCACGCCTTGCCGCGGGACGGCGACGATAGTGCCCTGTCGCTCTCGGCCGCGATGAAATCGAGGATTTCGACGACCGGTGCGCAGTCGGCATATTCTTCGCGAATGGCGGCCGCATTGGCGCGGATCGACTCCGGGCCTTCAAAGATCTGCTTGTAAGCACGACGAACGACGTGGATCGTTGCGCGGTCGATCCCGGCTCTCGTCATGCCGACAACGTTCAGCCCGCTCAGCACACCCGGATTGCCGTTGAGCATGCCGTAGGGAATGACGTCATAGCTGACGGCGGAGAGGCCCCCGATGAAGGCCTGGCGGCCGACACGGGTAAACTGGTGCACGGCGCAGCCGCCGCCAAGAATGGCGCGGTCTTCGACCGTGACATGGCCCGCCAGCATCACGTTGTTCGACAGGATGATATTGTTGCCGAGGCGGCAATCATGCGCCACGTGCGAATAGGCCAGGAAGAGATTGTTGTTGCCGACGACCGTCTTGCCGCCATGTTCGACGGTGCCCGTGTTCATCGTCACGCCTTCGCGGATCGTGCAATTCGTGCCGATCAGCAGTTCCGTATCGACGGCGCTATGATGAACACTCTGCGAGTCGGCGCCGATCACGGCCTGCGGGAAGATCTTGGACCCCTTGCCGATGGTTGTACGGCCGGTCACCACGACATGACTGTGAAGCTCAATATCGTCGCCGAGAACGACTTTAGAACCCACGTGGCAAAAAGGGCCGATCTTGACGTTTTCGCCGACCACAGCGCCGTCTTCGATGATCGAGGACGGGTGGATCTTCGCTGTTGCTGCAATCATGTTCAGGCGTCTTCCTTGCTGACGATCATTGCGCCGATATCAGCTTCTGCGACCAGTTGCCCGTCAACTTTTGCATCACAGTGAAATTTCCAGATATTGCCGCGCTGCTTTTGCTTCACGACATGGAATTCGACGCGATCGCCCGGAACGACCGGCTTGCGGAACCGCGCATTGTCGATGGTCATGAAATAGACGAGGTTTGTTCCGGTCCCCACCTTGCGGGCACAGATCGCACCGGCCGTCTGAGCCATGCCCTCGACGAGCAAGACGCCGGGCATGATCGGCTGTTCGGGAAAATGACCGGTGAAATGCGGTTCGTTCGCCGAGACGTTCTTGATGCCGATCGCCGAATTGTCGCCGTCGATCTCGATGATCCGATCGACGAGCAGAAATGGATAACGATGCGGGAGCAGCTTCAGAATTTCCTGAATGTCCGCCGTACCGAGAACCGTTGCTGCCTCACTCATTCGAGCCGCCCTTCTTCTTTTTCTGTCTGTCGCTTGCCCGCATCGCCATCTCCGCGACGTCGCGCAGGAAATCGCGCATCGGACGCGCCGGAATACCACCATAACGTTCGCCGGCGGGAACATCGCTTGCCACGCCGCTCATCGCCGCGATCTGCACGCCATCGCCGACCGTGATGTGACCATTGACGCCGCTACCGCCGCCGATCATCACGCCGTCGCCGATCTTCGTGCTGCCTGCAATTCCGACCTGGCTGACGATGCCACAATAGCGGCCAATGCGCACGTTGTGGCCAACCTGGACGAGATTGTCGATCTTCGTTCCTTCGCCAATCACCGTGTCATCCATCGTGCCACGGTCGATCGTCGTGTTGGCGCCGATCTCCACGTGATCCTGAATGATCACGCGCCCAACCTGAACGATCTTGATCATTCCGCCCTTCGGACCCGGGGCATAGCCAAACCCGTCCTGCCCGATACGGGCGCCTGGATGGATGATCACGCTGTTGCCGACGAGAGCACAGAGCACGCTCGCGCCCGAGGCAATCGTACAGTCGCGGCCGATGCGCACACCCGGGCCGATGACCGCGCCGGCAGCAATGCGGGTGCCGCGACCGATTTCCGCGCCGGCTCCGATGACCGCCATCGGCTCGACTTCGACACCGTCTTCGAGACGCGCGGTCGGATCCACGAAAGCGCCCGGCGCCACGCCCTTGAGGCTGGTGTTGCGCGCGGGGCGCATCGCGACCTCGTGCAGCAACGTACCGGCAAGAGCAAAGGCCGTATGCGGGCGAGCCGTCAGCAGGACCGGGATATGGGCAGGTACAAGGCTGGAGATCGTCTTGTCGCAGATGATCGCGGATGCCTGACACGTATCAAGCTCGGCGCGGCTCTTGCGAGACAACATGTAGCAGACGTCACCGGCCTTTGCCCGATAGACCGGCGCTACCGAACGGACAGCGCGGTCTGCGACCGCGACATCCACCAACTCCGCCCCAATTTGATCGGCCAGGTCACCCAGGCGAATCCCTTCATGGGGCGGAAAAAACCAGTTCTGTTCCATGGACACTCCAGAACGATCTTTTCTGGCAGTTCTGGACTGCTCGTTTATCAGAACGACGAGGAAATACCGAACTTCAGGTTCTGTACCCGGTCGAAGTCTTCCTTGGCAACCGGCCAAGCGTAGTCAACACGCAGCGGACCGAACGGCGAAGCCCAGATCAGGCCGATACCCACCGATGCGCGCAGCGAGGAGTCGTTGCCCTCAACCGTTTCGCCCGGCGCCATCGTGACCTTGTTGCTGTAGAGCGTGCCGGCATCGGCGAAGACCGCACCACGGAAGCCGCTGTCACGCGGGATACCCGGAAGCGGGAACGTCGCCTCGGCCGAAGCCGTGAAGTAGGTCGTGCCGCCGAGTGAATCGCCCGTAGCCTTGTCGCGCGGGCCGATACCGTTGCGCTCGAAGCCGCGGATGTCGTTAGAACCGAGCTGGAACTGGTCGAAGACCTGGAGATCGCTGCCGGTTTCGAAGATGTGACCGGCGCTACCACCGAGCGACGCGATGATGTCCGCCTCGTCGTTGACGGTGTAGTACCACTTGGCCTTGCCGGTCATCTTGTAGAAATCGGAGTCGCCACCGAGGCCTGCAAACTCGTGCGTGAAGGTCGCCAGGATACCGTCATGCGGCAGCTGCGCATCGTCGAGCGTGTTGTAGGTGATCGACTGCGATACCGACGAACGAACCCAGTTTCCACCCTCGACCGCGCGAACGTAGGGCGACGACAGCTTCGCAACGTTGCCGCTATAGTCGAATTGCGTGAAGTTGTAGCGCAGCGTGGTCGACAGGTTTTCGGTGATCGGCGCCGTTACGCGCAGGCTGAAGCCCTGATCTTCGTAGCTGTAGTTGTCGTCGTCGAAATCGTTCTCGTTCTTGAACACGTCGAAGCCAGCAGCCAGACGATAACCAAGGAAGTACGGCTCGGTGAACGAAACGTTGTAGGTCCGGCTCTCGTCACCGCGACCGGCAGCGACGCGAATATACTGACCGCGACCCAGGAAGTTCTTCTCTTCGATCGACGCCTCGACCAGGAAGCCGCCACCGCTACCGGCGGAGTAGCCAGCACCGATACCGAACGAACCGGTCGATTGATCCTGAACATCGACAATCACGACGACGCGGTCAGCAGCGCTGCCCGGTGCAGTCGAGATATTGACGCTCGAGAAGTAGCCGAGGGCCTCCAGGCGACGCTTGGCGCGCGCAACCATCTCCTGGTTGAAGGCATCGCCTTCACCCATGTCGAATTCGCGACGGATGACGTAGTCACGCGTGCGGGTGTTGCCGCGGATCTCGATGCGCTCGACGTAGGCTCGGTCGCCCTGGTCGACGAGGTAGTCGACGGCGATCGTGTGGTTGGCGAGGTCGCGGTTGCCGCGCGGCGTAACGCGCGCAAAAGGATAACCAGCCGAAGCGACGCGCTTCGAAATCTCGCTCATCGTCGCCTGAACGTCCTTGGCCTTGTAGACCGAGCCTTCACGGCTCACGACGAGACCCTTCAGCTCTTCGGCATTGATGCCCTCGACGGTCGATTCGACATTGACGGCGCCGAAGTCATAACGCGGACCTTCTTCGACGGTGATCGTCACCGTGTACTCGTTGGTCGCCTCATTGAGCGTCGCGTCAGAGGAAACGACCTGGAAGTCCGCGTAACCGCGGTTGTAATAGAACTGGCGCAGCAGCTCCTCGTCGGCGCGAAGCTTGTCCGGATTGTAGACGTCCTTGCGCGTGATGAACGAGAAGATGCCCGATTCCTTCGTCGCGATGACCGACTGAAGACGGCCGTCGCTATAGGCCTCGTTACCAACGAAATTGATCTGGGAGATCTTGGTGCGCTCGCCTTCATTGATCACGAAGGCAAGGTTGACACGTCCTTCGGCAACCGGAACGACCTGCGTCGTCACCGTGATGTCGCTGCGGCCGATGGCAGCATAGGCGTCCTTGATTGCCTGAATGTCCGTTTCGACCGTCGCTTCGCTGTACGGGCCGAGCGGCTGCGTACGGACGACGCCCTGCAGCTTGTCGTCCTTGATCTTGCGGTTGCCGTTGAAGACGACCTGGTTGACCAGCTGGTTCTCGCTCACGCTGACGACCAGTGTACCGCCGGCGACATTGATGCTGACGTCGGAAAAGTAGCCGGTGGCATAGAGGCGCTTCACGGAAGCGTCGATGTCAGTGTTGCTGAAGGCCTTGCCCGGAACGATCGTGATGTTCGCACGGACGGTCTCCGCGCTGACGCGCGTTGCCCCGCGCACTTCGACACGATTGATGACCGCAGCTTCTGCGACAGACGTGCCTGCGAGCAACCCAACTCCAGCGCCGGAAACAACAATGCTTGTTGACAGCGCAGCCGCCGACACCGCGTTCAAAAACCTTGAACCAGCTTTCATGTTCAAATCTTACCTTTTCCAAACGTCGCGCGGCAGTTTCGTGCCGACTCCGGTCACGGTTGCCGTTTTAACCGCTTTTCCCATACAAGCAAGCCAGCTCGTTAATTTCTGTTTACTTCAATTCGAACCGTGGCTTAACGGCCACTACAGCCTCGAGTTATCGTAAACAAAACCTTTCTTCGCAGGCCGTTGAAAACCAATCGTTCACAGTGTCCGCCGAATTCCCCCTCGCCTTTCCCCGACCGAACGCTAGCCGAAGAACATCGATATGTCGTTCCAGGTGGCAAAGACCATGAGCATCAAAACCATGGCAAAGCCGATCCGATAGGCGACATCCTGCGCGGCAGGACCGACAGGCTTCCCGCGCAAGGCCTCAATCGCATAGAACATCAAATGGCCGCCATCAAGCACCGGCACGGGCATGAGGTTAAGCAATCCTATGGAAACTGACAGGATCGCAGCGATATTCAGCAGGAATGGAATACCGAGCGTCGCCATCTGTCCGGAGACCTTGGCGACGCGGATCGGTCCACCGATCTGGTCCGCCTTCATCCGTCCGGTCAGTACGTTGCCCAGGTAGTCGAAGGTGCCCGTGATCACGTGCCAGCTTTGCAGGACGCCCTGGCCCACGGCCTCGATCGGGCCATAGGTGACGGTGCGGAAATTGCCGGCTTCCTGGTCGGTCAGGATGCCGATGATGCCAATCTCCATCTTGTTGCCGAACTGGTCGGCGAGTTCCGTCCGCTGAGGCACCATCGGCAGATCGAGTATCGCGCCATTGCGCTCGATTCGGATCGTGATCTTCAGTTCGGGCCGCACGCTGACATAGCGGCGAACGTCGTCGAAGGTCGTCACCGGCGTGCCGTCGATCGAGATCAGCCGATCGCCCGGGATGACGCCCGCCTGCGCTGCTGCGCTGTTTTCGTTCACCCGCGCCACCACCGGATCGGCGACCTGGCGGCCGTAAACGGAGAACAGAACGGCGAAGATCGCAATCGCGAGGATGAAGTTGGCGATCGGCCCTGCGGCAACGGTGGCCGCACGCTTCCAGAGCTTGGCGCCAACAAAGGTCTTGCCGCGCTCTTCCGGCGCGATCGCCTCCAGGCGCTTGTAGTCCGGCACGCTCGCAGCGTCCTCGTCGCCGAAGAACTTGACGTAGCCACCGAGCGGGATCGCCGACAATTTCCAGCGTGTTCCGCGTCGATCGGTCCAGCCGAACAGTTCGGGACCGAAGCCGATCGAAAAGGCAAGGATGCGTATTCCCGACCAGCGGCCGACGAGGTAGTGCCCCATCTCGTGTACGAAGACCAGCAAGGTCAGCACGAGAAGGAAGGGGATGATATAGCCGGTCAGAAACTGAAAGGCATCGAGCAGATAGGTCATGAACGTTCCTCAAGTCCCTGCGGTCGGCATCAAGGGCCGAGCAGGACCGAACCGAAGGCGATCTGGCGCCCGTCGCTGACGAAATACTGAATCATGACCAGAATCAACGCCGCGATGCAGGCGAATATCAAACCGTCGACTCGATCCATGACTCCGCCGTGCCCCGGAATGAGACGACTCGAATCCTTCACGCCAAAGCGCCGCTTGATGAAGGACTCGAACAGATCCCCAATCTGGCTGGCAACCGAAAGCACCAGGGCAATAATCGGGATCCGAAGATCTTGCAGCGAAAAGTATGCCATAAAAACGGCAATACCGGCGAGGATGCCACAAATCGTGCCGCCGATGGCGCCCGACCAGGTCTTGCCGGGCGATATGCGCGGCGCAAGCTTCGGGCCACCGATCGCACGACCGGTGAAATAGGCGAAAATGTCGGTTGCCCATACCACGGCAAAGACGAACAGCGTCGCGATCAGGCCGAGATCGTCGGCGCCACGCAGTGCGGCCAGCGAGATGCCGGTGAGGCCCGCATAGGCAATGCCTCCGGGCAGCCACCAGCTCGTCTTTTGAACAAGGACCCAAAGCAATGCGGCGCCGATGCCGAACGCCAGGAAGGGAAGGCTGTAGCCGATGTAGCCGGTGACGACCAGACCTGCGATCACCGCCATGGAGAGCCAACCGAAGGCATTGCCCTGGAAATCGCGCTCAACCAGGCCGGTGATCGTCGACCACTCGTAGTAGACGAGAAGCGCGATCAGGACGGAAAGGAACTGGAAAGCGAGCCCGCCGAACCAAGTCGCAGCGAGAGCGACCGCTGCGAGCACCACCCCCGAAGCGATGCGAAGCTTGAGTTCAGTTTGCATCAGGAACCAACCGCCCGCGTCGGCTCGACCAATCCGCCAAAACGGCGCTCCCGGCAAGCATACTTCTCCAGAGCCGCCAGGAAGGTCTCACGTGTGAAATCCGGCCACAGTTCGGGAACGAAGATCAGCTCGGAATAGGCGCCCTGCCAGAGCAGGAAGTTCGATAGACGCTCTTCGCCGCTCGTACGGATGATGAGGTCCGGATCAGGTATATCGGCAGTGTCCAGCGCAGCCGCAATGCGTTCCTGGTTGATGTCCTCCGGGCGCAAGCGCCCTTCGGCGACATCGACGGCGAGGCGACGCATCGCGCGGCTCAACTCG
This sequence comes from Ensifer sp. VA4, assembly GCF_055710065.1. NCBI lineage: Bacteria > Pseudomonadati > Pseudomonadota > Alphaproteobacteria > Hyphomicrobiales > Rhizobiaceae > Ensifer > Ensifer sp. VA4. The sequence continues at coordinate 72,179 of NZ_JBVQPO010000015.1, forward strand.
TCCCGCGCGCCGTAGTTGAAGGCGATAACCAGGGTAATTCCGGTATTCGCCCGCGTCGTTTCCTCGGCCTCTATCAACAAGGGCAGGATGTCGCCGCGCAGGTTGGAGCGGTCGCCGATGACACGGATGCGGACGTTCTCGCGATGCAGGTCGGCGAGATCCCGGCGGATGAAGGTCTTGAGCAGCCCCATGAGGTCGCTCACCTCCGGCTCCGGCCGGCTCCAGTTTTCCGAGGAGAACGCAAAAAGCGTCAGATAGCGAATACCCAACTGGGCCGCCGTCTTGACGGCATCGCGAACGGTCTCGACGCCTTTGCGATGCCCCATGGTGCGCGGTAGCCCACGTGCGTTAGCCCAACGCCCGTTGCCATCCATGATGATGGCAACATGTTCAGGAACGGTCGTGGAGATGAGGTTTTGCATAAGGCGTCCGCGAAAGGAGACTCAGATCACGAGCAGATCAGACCTGCATGATTTCCTTTTCCTTCTCGGCGAGCAAGCGGTCGATCTCGGAAATCGTTTCGTCGGTCATCTTTTGCACGCGCTCGGACTGAGAACGGCTGATATCCTGACCGATTTCGCCATCCTTTTCGGCTTTTTTCAGGTCATCCATACCGTCGCGGCGCACGTGACGTACGGCTACCTTGGCTTTTTCAGCGTAATCGTGGGCCACCTTGACCAGCGACTTGCGGCGCTCTTCGTTGAGCTCGGGCAACGGAATGCGCAGGTTCTGGCCGTCGATGATCGGATTGAGGCCGAGGTTCGATTCGCGAATGCCGCGATCGACGGCGCCAACCATCTGCTTGTCCCAGACCGAAACGGACAGCATGCGCGGCTCGGGAACGGTGATGTTGGCAACCTGGTTGAGCGGTACGCGCGAGCCGTAGGCTTCAACGGTCACCGGGTCGAGAACATTCGCCGACGCCCGGCCGGTACGAAGCGATGCAATATCGCTCTTGAATGCGGAAATGGCGCCATCCATGCGACGCTTCAGTTCCTTCAGTTCAACACCTTCACTCATGGTCGAAACTCCCGTTCTATCATTCGCCGGCCCGAGGGCCGTTCTGCGGCGTACTTAGTTGTCTGTGACGATGGTCGCGCGACCGCTGCCGGTCAAGATTTCCGCGAAACCACCCTTTTCGTGGATCGAGAAGACGACGATCGGAATGGTATTTTCGCGTGCAAGCGCAACGGCGGCAACATCCATGACGGCAAGGCCCTTTTCAAGGACCTCGCTGTGGGTCAAGCGATCGAAGCGGGTCGCAGTCGGATCCTTCTTCGGGTCGGCGGAATAGATACCATCGACCTGAGTGCCCTTGAAAATGGCCTGAGCCCCCATTTCCGCCGCGCGCAGCGCCGCAGCCGAGTCCGTCGTAAAGAAGGGATTGCCGGTGCCGCCGGCGAAGATCACGACGCGGCCGAGCGAAAGATGATGAAGCGTTGCGCGCTGCGAGAAGCTTTCGCAGATCTCCGGCATCGCGATTGCCGAAAGCACGACCGTGTCGATGTCGAGCTTGCGCAGCGAGGTTGCCAGCGCCAGCGCGTTGATGACCGTTGCCAGCATGCCCATGTGGTCGCCGGTCACCCGGTCTCCACCCTTGGAGGCCACCGCGACGCCGCGGAAGATGTTGCCGCCACCGACGACGACACCGACTTCGACGCCCATGGCGCGCGCTTCGGCGATGTCGGCGGCGATGCGGTCGGCGACCGCCACGTCGATACCGAAGCCCTGGCTGCCCATCAGGGCTTCACCGGAGGCTTTGAGGAGAACACGCTTGTAGATTGGCTCGGCCGGCATCATCGCTCCTGATCAGATCGGTGCGCGTGCGCACGACGGCGGCGCACAGCGCATAAGGACATATTGCGCTCTCCGGTTTCAACCGCTGCGGAGTCATTTCCGGCGGGTCCGGCGCATTGACGAAGCCCGATACACGAAGGGCACCGCGTTGTCACGCGATGCCCCGAGGTTTTCCCAATATGGGTGAAGAAATCAGCCCTTGGCGACGGCCGCGACTTCTGCAGCGAAGTCGGACTCTTCCTTCTCGACGCCTTCGCCGAGCAGCAGGCGAGCCATGCCGGTCACTTCGATCGGTGCGCCAGCAAGCTTTTCAGCGTCCTTGACGGCCTGACCGACGGTGATTTCCGGGTTCATGACGAAGGCCTGCGACAGCAGGGCGACTTCTTCGAAGAACTTGCGCATGCGGCCTTCGACCATCTTTTCGATGATGTTGTCCGGCTTGCCCGAAGCGCGCGACTGTTCGATGAAGACGTTGCGCTCGCGCTCGGCGACAGCAGCGTCGACTTCTTCGGCGCGGATCGCCAGCGGGTTGGTCGCAGCGATGTGCATGGCAATCTGGCGGCCGACCGAGTACAGCACTTCCTTGTCGCCGACCGACTTCAGCGCGACGAGAACGCCGAGCTTGCCGATGCCGTCGCCGGCAGCGTTGTGGATGTAGGTTGCGACAACGCCGTCTTCGACCTTGAGCAGAGCCGCGCGACGCAGCGTCATGTTCTCGCCGATCGTGGCAATCGCGTCCTTGATCGATTCGTCGACCGACTTGCCGGTCGCCGGATAGTTTGCGGCTGCAATGGCTTCAACCGTGCCGTCGGTGCCGAGCGCTACGTTGGCGACGCCGCGAACGAGTTCCTGGAAGGCTTCGTTACGGGCAACGAAGTCGGTTTCGGAGTTGATTTCGACGACGACGGCCTTGGTGCCGCCGCTGACGATGCCGACGAGGCCTTCGGCAGCCGTACGACCCGACTTCTTGTCGGCCTTCGCGATACCCTTGGCGCGCAGCCAGTCGATCGCTGCTTCCATGTCGCCGTTGGTTTCAGCAAGTGCCTTCTTGCAATCCATCATGCCTGCGCCGCTCTTTTCGCGCAGTTCCTTCACCATTGCTGCAGTCACAGTCATCTTTTTTGCCTCTTTGTCTGTTTGGCGGGGCGTACCCGCGCATGGCGCGATGCCAGGAGGTTTGGCAGGGAATGGCTTTTCAATGTGACACCGTGATGAATGCATCACGCTGATGTTGCTCGGATCCAACGATCCGAACGGATCGGCGCCATCCCCGGCTGAAAAGAACAAGGCCGTTCAGACTTTCATCACAAACGGCCTCGTCCCGACATTTCATTGGGGGCGACAGGGTTATCTGCCGCCAGAGCCCGATCAGGCGTCGGTGGCCTCGTCGAGTGCCGGCTCGACCGGAACTTCGGCAGAGGCGCCGAGGTCACGGCCTGCTGCGCCCTGCTGGCGTGCGATGCCGTCGATGGCAGCGCGAGCAATGAGGTCGCAGTAGAGAGCGATGGCGCGCGAAGCGTCGTCGTTGCCCGGGATCGGATAGTCGATCTGGTCCGGATCGCAGTTCGAGTCGATGACGGCTACGACCGGGATGCCGAGGCGCTTGGCTTCGTCGATCGCGATCGATTCCTTGTTGGTGTCGATGATGAACATCAGGTCCGGGGTGCCGCCCATGTCGCGGATACCGCCGAGTGCGCGGTTCAGCTTTTCGCGCTCGCGCTCGAGGTTCAGGCGTTCCTTCTTGGTGAAGCCCGAAGCTTCCGAAGCGAGGATTTCGTCGAGCTTGCGCAGGCGCTGGATCGAGTTCGAAATCGTCTTCCAGTTGGTCATCATGCCGCCGAGCCAGCGAGCGTTGACGTAGTACTGGGCCGAACGCTTGGCAGCGTCAGCGATGATTTCCGAAGCCTGGCGCTTGGTGCCGACGAACAGAACGCGGCCGCCGTTGGCAACGGTGTCGCTGACGACCTGCAGGGCGCGCGACAGCATCGGTACGGTCTGAGCGAGGTCGATGATGTGAACGTTGTTACGATCGCCGAAAATGTACGGCTTCATCTTCGGGTTCCAGCGGTGCGTCTGGTGGCCGAAGTGAACGCCAGCTTCCAGAAGCTGACGCATGGTAAAATCAGGCAATGCCATGCCTTTTTCTCCTTTTCCGGTTGAACCTCCGCGAAGCGTCGAGCATGGTCTTTCGACCGGCCCACCGGCGGAACGATCCGGATTTCTCCCGGAACATCCCATGCTTCACGTGTGGAATGGGCAGCCCCTTAACCTCAACCGCCCGAGAAATCAAGACGCGAAAGCCGCTTTTTGGCGGGATCGCCTATTTGCAGTCCTCGGAATTGAAGACTTCGAGGTCAGCGAGCTTTCCGCTGAGGACAAAATCGCCGTAGTCCATCGTCAGGTCGCGGGTGATCCCGTTTTCATAGAGCTTGAATGACATGCGGTAGATCGGCAGGGCATCGCCGCTCTTGTCGTCGTTGAAATAGGAGATCGTCACCGGCCAATAGCTTTCGCTACCGAACTTGCCGGCTTTGCCCGCATCCGGCTCGTCGGCGGTGGGCTTGCGCGATTTGCCGACGAAGGTCGAGGTGATCAGCGTCTTGTCGCCCGAGTCGGAACCGTCGAAGATGCGCGCCTCGAACAGGCTTTCCCCCTTCTTTGCCCGCGAGATCACTTCCATCATGTGGGCGGTAGGGAACCGGCTGGCCGCGAGTTCCACCTCACGCTTGTCGGGCGCGGTCAGCTCGACCTTGACGCCGGCCTTTTCCTCGTGCGCCGTGCCGCGCACTTCCTTATCCAGTTTCTCGTCCGTGAAGGAACGTGTCAGGAAGCGGAAGTTGCCGCTCTTCAGGTCTTCATAGGTGGTCGTCTGTTGGTCGGTGAGACGCACTTCCTCGCCGGTGTCGACCTGGGTCACGAAGCGGAAGCTGACCGTATAGCCCTCGCAGGCGGAGCCATTGAATTCATAGACCATGCGACCATACATTCCGGCAATGCCCGAACGATCCGACGCATCCTTGAGTTCGAGATCATAGACGGCGCGATGCGGCACGAGGATGTTCGCACTCGCCGCCGTCGCGCCCGACGCCGTCATGACGGCGAAACAAACGCTGCCCAGTGTGACGAGACCGAAGCCTTTATGAAACATCCGTTTCCTCCTGTTGGACTCGCCGGCAATGCTATAAACAAGCGTTCGGCAGAAGCGAGGCGGTGATTGCAGGAAAAGCCGGGCCCCCGCCGCGATCCGGCCTGAATGCAGGATTTTAACACAAAAGACAACAATGGAGCTTTCCATGTCCGCAGAGATCGAAACGCGCCTCAAGGACCTCGGCGTCACCCTTCCCCAGGCTGCGACCCCGGTCGCGAACTATGTGCCGTACGTGATCAGCGGCTCCATGCTGTACATCTCCGGGCAGCTTCCGATGGAGGACGGCAAGGTGGCCGTGACGGGCATTGTCGGCAAGGATGTCGACGTCGCCCGCGCACAGCGCGCCGCCGAACTCTGCTCGATCAATATCCTCGCACAGGCAAAATCCGCGCTCGGCGGCGACCTCGGACGCATCCGTGGTCTCGTAAAGATCAACGGCTTCGTCGCCTCGACGCCGGAATTCACCGAGCAGCATCTGGTCATCAACGGCGCCTCCAATCTGCTGGCCGGCGTGCTCGGCGAAGCAGGCAAACACGCCCGCGCCGCCGTCGGCATGGCCTCGCTTCCCTTCAATGCCGCCGTCGAAATCGACGCGGTCATCGAGATCGCCTGATCGGGGTGCCCGGCATGGCTGATATTTCCTGGCTGAAGGCCCAACCGATCGCCCATCGCGGCTATCACGACATGAACAGGCAAGTGTGGGAGAATACACTCTCGGCATTCTCCCGCGCCGTCGAGGCGGGTTTCGCGATCGAGTGCGACCTGCAATACACCGCCGACAGCATCCCGGTCGTCTTCCATGACGACGACACGCAGCGCCTCTGCGGTATCAAGGGCGATGTTCGCTCACGCACCGCCGGCGAGCTCGGCCTGATGGCGATCGGCGGGACGAAAGACAAGGTGCCGACCTTGACGCAGATGCTGCGGCTGGTCGACGGCAAGGTGCCACTCGTCATCGAACTCAAGGGCCGCAAGGGCGACGACGAAGGCTTTGCCGCCGCCGTTCTGGAGACCCTCGAAGGCTATAAGGGACATGTCGCCCTGATGAGCTTCGATCACTGGCTGCTCAAGGATCTGAAGGCGCTCGACGCACCCTACCCGCTCGGCCTGACCGCAGAAGGCGCCAATCCCGAAACCTTCTTCGTGCACGAGGAAGCGATGCAGTTGGGGCTCGACTTCATCTCCTACCACTACGGCCACCTGCCGAACCCGTTCATCACCAAGGAGCGGACACTCGGCAAGACGATCATCACCTGGACCGTACGCGACCGGCAGGCCGAGGCTTACACCTACGCCCACGCGGACCAAATGACCTTCGAGGGTTTCGACCCGCGGGAGGCCCTGGTTTCCTGAACTGATGTCAGACGCCGTCACCATCCGTATAGCCCAATCCTTTGCCGATGTGCCGGCAGCACGTTGGAACGTGCTTTCCGGTGCGGCGAAGGAGCATCCCGACGGCGTCTACAATCCCTTCCTCTCGCATGCCTATCTCTCCGCTCTTGAGGAATCCGGATCGGCTACCGCCAAGACCGGTTGGCTCGGACAGCATCTGCTTCTCGAAGGATCGGACGGCCATCTGCGGGGCGGCCTCGTCTGCTATCTGAAGAGCCACAGCCAGGGCGAATATGTCTTTGACCATGGCTGGGCCGACGCTTTTGAGCGGGCCGGCGGGCGCTACTATCCGAAGCTGCAAAGCTCCATCCCCTTCACACCGGTCACCGGACCGAGACTGCTTACGGCACCGGGGGAGAATGGTCGAGCGGTACAGGATGCGCTTGCCGCGGGCTTGAAGGAGCTTGCGCGCAGGCACGACGTCTCGTCGGCGCATGTCACCTTCGTGCCGGAAGCCGAGATGCCAGCCCTCGAGCGTGCCGGCTTCCTGCACCGCACCGACCAGCAGTTCCATTTCTCAAACGAGGGTTACGGATCGCACGCCGATTTCCTGGAGACCCTTGCCTCGCGCAAGCGCAAGGCGCTCAAGAAGGAACGCAGGGCTGCACTCGAGAACGGCATCTCGATCGACTGGTTGACAGGCCGCGATCTGACGGAAGCGATCTGGGACCAGTTCTTCGCCTTCTACATGGACACCGGCGGCCGCAAGTGGGGTCGTCCCTACCTGACACGCGCCTTCTATTCGCTGATCGGCGAGCGCATGGCCGACGATATCCTGCTGGTGATGGCGCGTCGCAACGGCCGCTACATTGCCGGCGCGATCAACTTCATCGGCGGCGACGCGCTTTACGGCCGTCACTGGGGCTGCATTGAGGACCATCCGTTCCTGCATTTCGAAGTCTGCTACCACCAGGCGATCGACTTCGCGATCGCCAAGGGCTTGAAGCGGGTCGAGGCCGGTGCCCAGGGCGAACACAAGCTCGCGCGGGGCTATATGCCCGTCACCACCCATTCGGCGCATTTCATCACCCATCCGGGGCTCGCCCGCGCGGTCGCCGACTATCTTGACCGCGAGCGCAGGGATGTGGAGGAAACGGGCGAGATTCTTGCAGAACACGGACCTTTCCGCAAAGGTGAGCGGCAAGACGACTAGACCGCTTCGGCGAGGGCCGGCCTGCGCCAATTCACGAGGAACGACAATGAGATACGACGACAACAACATCTTCGCCAAGATCCTGCGCGGCGAAATTCCTTCGCACCGCGTCTACGAGGACGATGCGACGATCGCGTTCATGGATGTGATGCCGCAGGCCGAAGGCCACTTGCTCGTCGTTCCGAAGGCTCCCTCGCGCAACCTGCTCGATGCCGATCCGGCGACGCTGCCAACGCTGATTGCGACCGTGCAGAAACTGGCGATCGCAGCGAAAGAGGCCTTCGAGGCGGATGGCGTCACGGTCATGCAGTTCAACGAGGCACCGGCCGGCCAATCGGTCTTCCACCTGCACTTCCATGTCATTCCGCGGCGCGCGGGCGTGCCGCTGAAGCCGCATTCAGGTACCATGGAAGACGGCGCCGTGCTGGCGGCCAATGCCGAAAAGGTTCGGCAGGCGCTCTGATCGCGCCTTCAATCTCTGCCTGAGTTGTTGTTCCGCCGAGACGGCTTCCCTGCTCGGCGGATGGCTTTTTCACGTCACCGGTCTTCGGCGAAGACAACCGCTCAGAAACCGAGCAACCAGAGCCCTGACGCGAGCCCTGCGATCGCGGTCGCTATCCCGATCGCCGGCTTTCGGTCGAAGAGAAAGAAAGCCACGGCCCCAAGCGCAACGGACCCCGTGCGCAGCCAGAGTGGGGATTGCTCGAGCACTCCCGTCGGATAGAGGACGAGCTTGGCGATGACCGCGGCGACGAGAGCGGTCGCGACCGCCCTCACCCAATTCAACGCTTCGGAATCATCGCGCAGCTTGTTGCCGGCAACCACGCCCAGCCAGCGCCAGACGTCGGTTGCCAGCCAGCCGGCGATCGCGATGAAGGCATAGGGCCACCAACCGTCCTGCCACGTCATGCGCCCACCTCCTTGCGTTGGCGCCAAAGGCGCTCGACCAACCAGGCGAGCGTGCCGCCAACGAGGCCGGCAATCAGGATATCGAATTCCGGAAACAGCCAGTAGAACAGCGGCCCGCCGGCGAGGCCGAACAGGAGCGCGACGTAGACGACGGGATGGCGCGCGGAATGCCATATCGATGCGAGGAAATAGACGGGTGTCAGGAAGAAGAGACAGCCGGCAACGATCGGCGGGAAGTCCGCGACGAAGTGGTAGACGACGGCGACCAGCAACATGTTTGTCGCGACAAGCGTGATGCCGAAGCCGGCAAAGAAGGCGGCACGCCGCCCGCGCGGCACCTTCGGCACCTTCTCCATTGCGAACACCCAGGCGGTGATCGCGATGAAGTGCGACAAGAAGAGGAGCAGCCATGTGGGCGTTCGCGACGTGCGCAATTCCGGAACGAGCGCCGCAACCATGGGCATCAGACGAACGGACGACAGCGATACCGCCAGGAACGCGGCCGCAAGATTTGCGCCGCTCATCATCGAGCCGACAAGGATTACCTTGGCCGGAAGCGCCCAGACGATGCCGGTCATGAAGACGACCTGCTGCACCGGAATTCCAGCCTGCGCCGTCAGCGAGCAGAAGCCGACGAAGGACAGCATCAGGATGAAGGCCGGCAGGCTGAAGATGCCGCGCATACCCTTCCCGAACCAGGCGAGCGAAGATTGCTCGTCTTCTTCCCTGTTCATCGGCACTTCCGGATTGTCTTTGACTCAGAAAAACGGTGCCGGATGGTTTGCATCCGGCACCGTCGAACATCTCTTGCAAGCGCCTATTTCTTGCGAGGCACCTTCGGCACCGTGCGGCCCTTTCTCGGAGCCACGTCGCTGGCCCCAGCCTCTCTACCCGACGACGCCTTGGCGGCAGCCTTCTTCGGCTTGGACTTCGGCGCAGACTCGGCGCCCACTTCTTCCTTATCTTCGGCCTTCTTCGGCTTTGTGGTCTTCATCGCCGGGCGGGAAACCTCCGCCTTCGGCTTGATTGGCGTGGTTTCGGGAACGGCATCCAGCAGCAAGCCCTTGGTGCCATCGGCCTTGGTGCCGATCGTCACCTTGACGACGCCGCCCTTCTTCAGCTTGCCGAAGAGGATTTCATCGGCGAGCGGCTTCTTGACGTTTTCCTGGATGACACGCGCCAGGGGCCGGGCACCCATCTTCTCGTCGTAGCCCTTCTCGGCAAGCCAGGCGATCGCCTCGGGCGCGAGGTCGAAGGTGACGTTGCGCTCGGCAAGCTGGGTCTCCAGCTGCATGACGAACTTCTGCACCACCTGGTGGATAACCGGGGTCGGCAGCGAAGCGAACGGGATCACCGCGTCCAGACGGTTGCGGAATTCCGGCGTGAATAGGCGGTTCAGCGCCTCTTCGTCCTCACCCGTGCGCTTGGAAGAACCGAAGCCGATGGCGGCCCGGGCCATTTCTGATGCGCCGGCATTGGTCGTCATGATCAGGATGACGTTGCGGAAATCGATCTTCTTGCCGTTGTGATCGGTCAGCGAGCCGTGATCCATGACCTGCAACAGGATGTTGAACAGATCCGGATGCGCCTTCTCGATCTCGTCGAGCAGCAGCACGCAATGCGGATGCTGGTCGACGCCATCGGTCAACAGGCCGCCCTGGTCGAAGCCGACATAGCCGGGAGGTGCACCGAGCAGGCGCGAAACCGTGTGCCGCTCCATGTATTCCGACATGTCGAAGCGCAGAAGCTCGACGCCGAGCGACGTCGCAAGCTGCTTGGCGACTTCCGTCTTGCCGACGCCGGTGGGGCCGGAGAAGACGTAGCAGCCGATCGGCTTGTTCGGTTCCCGCAGGCCAGCGCGCGCCAACTTGATCGACGAAGCGAGTGCTTCGATCGCCAGATCCTGGCCATAGACGACCGAGCGCAGTTCCTTCTCGAGATTGGCAAGCACTGCCTCGTCGTCCTTGGAGACGGTTTTCGGCGGAATGCGCGCCATCGTCGCGATCGTCGCCTCGATCTCCTTCTCGGTGATCAGCTTACGGCGCTTGCCGGCGGGCAGCAGCATCTGCGCCGCGCCGGACTCGTCGATCACGTCGATCGCCTTGTCGGGCAGCTTGCGGTCATTGATGTAACGGGCCGAGAGCTCGACGGCCGCCTTGATCGCCTCGTTCGAGTATTTCAGGTGGTGATATTCCTCGAAGTACGGCTTCAGCCCCTTCATGATCTCGATCGCATCGGCAATCGTCGGCTCGTTCACGTCGATCTTCTGGAAGCGGCGGACGAGCGCCCGGTCCTTCTCGAAGAACTGACGGTATTCCTTGTAGGTCGTCGAGCCGATGCAGCGGATCGCACCGTTGGACAGCGCCGGCTTCAGCAGGTTGGACGCATCCATCGCGCCACCGGACGTGGCGCCGGCACCGATGACCGTGTGGATCTCGTCGATGAAGAGCACGGCACCGGGATAATCCTCCAGTTCCTTGACGACTTGCTTCAGGCGCTCCTCGAAATCGCCGCGGTAGCGCGTGCCGGCGAGCAAGGTGCCCATGTCCAGCGAGAAGATCGTCGCGTCCTGCAGCGCCTCCGGTACCTTCTTTTCGACGATCCGCTTGGCAAGGCCCTCGGCAATCGCCGTCTTGCCGACGCCGGGGTCGCCCACATAGAGCGGATTGTTCTTGGAACGGCGGCACAGCACCTGGATGGTGCGGTTCACCTCAGAGTGACGCCCGATCAACGGGTCGATCTTGCCGGACTTCGCCTTTTCATTGAGGTTGACGCAGTAAGCGGTCAGAGCGTCCTGCTGCTTCTTGGGACCGTTTTCCTCGGTGTCGCGCGAAGGCTTCTGCTCGGATTCGTGATCGTCGGCGCCGCGTACCGGCCGCGACTCGGAACTGCCCGGGCGCTTGCCGATACCGTGCGAAATGAAGTTGACGGCGTCGTAACGCGTCATCTCCTGCTCCTGCAGGAAATAGGCAGCATGGCTCTCGCGCTCGGCGAAGATGGCAACCAGCACGTTGGCGCCGGTCACTTCCTCGCGGCCGGACGACTGGACGTGGATCACCGCGCGCTGGATGACACGCTGAAAGCCCGCCGTCGGCTTGGAGTCCTCATCGTAGCCGGTCACGAGATTGGAGAGCTCGTTGTCGACATAATCCGTCACGGTTTTGCGCAGCGTCTCGAGATTGACGTTGCAGGCGCCCATCACGGCTGCCGCGTCGGCATCATCGATCAATGCCAAAAGCAGATGCTCGAGCGTGGCGTATTCATGATGGCGCTCGTTGGCAAAAGTCAGTGCCTGGTGCAGCGCCTTTTCGAGGCTGGGCGAAAATGTTGGCACGTTAGTTCCTCATTTCTTTTCCATGACGCATTGCAACGGATGCTGATGCTGCCTGGCAAAATCCATCACCTGCGTCACCTTGGTTTCGGCGACCTCATAGGTGAAGACGCCGCACTCTCCGACGCCGTGATTGTGGACGTGGAGCATGATACGGGTCGCCTCTTCCGGGTCCTTCTGAAAGAAGCGCTCCAGAATGTGGATGACAAACTCCATCGGCGTGTAATCGTCATTCAAAAGCAGAACACGATACAAACTCGGCTTTTTGGTCTTCGGCTTGGTACGCGTGATGACGGACGTGCTGCGGTTGTTGCCGTTTCCCTCGTCATCGCTACCTTGCTGCATCCGGACCGGCATGGCGATCATTCTTGTCAGTTCCTTGTACAGCAGCGACCCCATTGAACACGGCCGCAGCGTGCTTGCCCTTTATCTAATGGTTCGTTTCCAGATTTTAAGACCGAACCAACGCACTGCAATCATAATCGCACGAGCGCGCGCAAGATTGATCAACTTTCTTCGGGCCGCTCACAGCAAAAAGCGAGAAAACAAAAGGGCCGGTCGCAATTGCTGCGACCGGCCCTCGATAAACTTGTGTGCTCAGCGATCAGGCGGCGGCAGCGGCGGCCTTGACTGCTGCCGTTGCCTTGGCAACCGGCGCTTCGTAGGGCTTGTAAGCATCCTTGGCGAGATCGGCGTACATTTCGCCGATCTTCGTAGCCTCGGCGACGAAGCCTTCGTAGCTCGACTTGATGTAGTTGGTCTGCAGTTCGAAAGCAGCTTCGACACTCTTGGTGGCCGACAGCTTCTCGACGTGCGCAACGCCTTCTTCGAAGGACTTCTTGGAATAGTCGGCAGCTTCGGTCGCGATAGCCTGGAGACCCTTGGTCCAGGCGGAATAGCTCTTTACAGCCACATCAATGGCTTCTTTGCTCTTCTTGTTTGCATCATCGAAGTTGAACATCGGGTGTCTCCTTAGTGACGGCCTGATCTGGAGGCTTCAGTTTATGTGCACTGCACAAAAAGTCAAGACGAGTGTGCAACGCAATAAAATACAACGGATGCAACAACTTGATGAAGAAATGCCGTCGAGCGTAAAATTTCCTTCGATTTTTGCCGAAGACGGAAGATGAATGCCGCGAGCAATTGCCCAAAACGACATCAAGGCTTCATCAGAAACAATAAGCCCCAAAAATCGCGGGGATTTTCGGGGCTCGCTACTTTGTCGTCCGTCGTCAGGACTTAGAGGTCGATGTCGAGGATCGCCATGGAGAAGTTGTAGGAAAGCTCGCCATCTTCCTCATCGCGGAAAACGACACCGAGGAACTCGTCACCGAGATAGACCTCAGCGGACTCGTCCTTCTTCGGGCGAGCCTTGACGACCATCTGCTGGTTGAAGGTGCGCTTGAAATAAGCTTCAAGCTTGCGGATTTCTTCGGGCTTCAAAACACGTCTCCGTAGCCGTTTATCTGTGCGGCGCTTCTCGCACGCTGCATCGCCGGGTGTAAACCCCTCGAAAGAGGCTTACGCACCGGTTCCCGTGTGTTCAGATATCGAAGCTGCTCAGGATCTGGTCCATCTGACGCGACGGCTCGGAGCAACCGGCCTCGCCCACCACCTTCGCCGGCACGCCTGCGACCGTCGTTTTCGGCGGTACCGGTTTCAACACGACGGAGCCAGCGGCGATGCGCGAGCAGTGGCCGATATGGATATTGCCGAGAATCTTGGCGCCGGCGCCGATCAGGACTCCATCGGCGATCTTGGGATGGCGATCGCTGCCTTCCTTGCCCGTGCCGCCGAGTGTCACGCCGTGCAGGATAGAGACATTGTCGCCGATCACGGCCGTCTCGCCGACGACGAGACCGGTGGCGTGGTCAAGGAAGATACCGCGGCCAATACGGGCGGCCGGGTTGATGTCCGTCTGGAAGACGCTCGACGAACGGCTCTGCAGATAGAAGGCGAAATCCTTGCGGCCGCGCTTCAAGAGCCAATGGGCAAGGCGGTGCGTCTGGATGGCGTGGAAGCCCTTGAAATAGAGCACCGGCTCGATGAAGCGGGTGCAGGCGGGATCGCGGTCATAGACCGCCTGGATATCGACGCGCAGGATGGCGCCCCATTCCGGCCAATCCTCAAGCATCTCCGAGAAGGTCTGTCGCAAAAGGTTCGCCTGGAGGTCGGGATGATCCAACCTCTCGCAAATGCGATAGATCACACTTTCTTCGAGCGAGTGCTGATTGACCACCGTCGAATAGAGGAAGGCCGCAAGCATCGGGTCCTGCTCGGCTGCCACGCGGGCTTCCTCACGCAGGCTGTTCCAGATCGGGTCCATCACCTTCAACGCTTCCGTCTGGCGAAGTTCGGTCTTGGCGACCATCGTCGCTCTCCTTCCTGTCCGTCCTACAGTCACTATAGGGGAAATCCGACATGACTTAAATGGCCCGGCCCCAGTTCCACTCTCGGTCGAGCGCCTCAGGAGCGAGCAAGCGTACGGTGCTCTCCGCCCACTTCCGCGAGGAACTCGAGCACGGCCTTCTTGAATACCCGATCACCAACCGCGAGCATATGGTCCCGGCCCGGAATATCAAGCGCACGCGCATTGGGCATCAGTGCCGCCAGTTCCTGCGGCGAGCCGGCAATGTCGTCCTTCGTCCCGACACCGATCAGGGTGGGCATGTCGATGCGCCCCATGTCCTCGGCCGTCAGCAGATCACGGGATGTCGAGATACAGGCCGCAAGCGCCTGCCTGTCGCTTTTGGTCTGGTCGGCAAAGGCGCGGAACATGCGGCCGCGCGCATGGGTCACGACCTCCAGAGAGGGCGCCACCAGGGCATCGGCGATCGGGTCCCAATCCCCTACCCCTGTCACCATGCCGATGCCGAGGCCGCCGAAGATCAGCGAGCGCACCCGGTGGGGATGTGCGAGCGCCAGGAATGCGGAGATGCGCGCGCCCATTGAGTAGCCCATCACATGCGCTTCGGCGATGCCGAGATGCCCCAGAAGCGCTACGGCGTCGCCCGCCATCTGCTGTGGATGATAGAGTGCTGGATCATAGGGTTTGCTGCTGACGCCGTGCCCTCGATTGTCGAGCGCAATTACCCGGTAACCGGCATCGCCCAGCGTCTTCAGCCAGCCCGGGAACACCCAGTTGACGTTGGCGCTCGAGGCAAACCCGTGAATGAGCAGAATGGGTGCGCCGGCTGGATCACCTTCGTCGAAGAAGGCGATCTCCAGGCCCTCGTGGGTAAAGCGGGAAAACGGCGGCGGATTGAGATCCATCTTTATCATCCTAGGGGTATCGATCCGGCGCAACCTAGTTCGTCGCCCTGGCGAGTGAAACCCCGCCCCGGTAAAAACCACAGCTGCGGCGTGTTTGCCGCTACACTTTTGCAGCAAAGCTCACTATGGTGCCGGCAACTTTCAGACTTGCATTCATCGGAGCATGACATGGCCGGCCACAGCATCCCGCACTTCCAGAACGACGGCGGACATCAGGCAATCGAAATCGGCGTCAAGGAATTCATGTGCACCGGCGCGTCCATTCCGTACGATCACCCGCACATCTTCATCGATATGGGCGACGACAACGAAAAGGTCTGCTCCTACTGCTCCACGCTCTATCGCTACAATCCGAAGCTGAAGGCGACGGAAACCAATCCGCCCGGCTGCCTCTTCGCCCACAAAGCCGCCTGACACGCCACGATGTCGCGCGCTGTCGCGATCATCGGCGCCGGTATCGGCGGGCTTGCGGCCGCCTTGTGCCTCGCCCGCCGAGGCTTCGAGGTTGACATCATCGAGCGGGCCGAGGCACTGACCGAAGTCGGCGCCGGCCTGCAGCTGTCACCGAACGCCTCGCGCATCCTCATCAAGCTCGGCCTCCTCGCGAAGCTCGAACGCTGCTGGAGCGAGCCCGAGCACATCGGCCTGGTCGACGGCGTAACCCTGAGCCCTCTGGCCAGCGTATCGGCTGGCGCTTTCGCCCGCCGCCGCTGGCATGCCCCCTATGCCGTCATGCATCGCGCCAGCCTGCAGAAGGTCCTGCTTTCCGCAGTCGAGGCCGAGTCTAGCTGCCGCCTGCAGCTTGGGCATCAGATCGATGCTCCCGATGAGCAGACGATTGAAAGACTGACGGGGCGCCGCCCGGACATCATCGTCGGCGCCGACGGGATCTGGTCGCGATTGCGCAACAGCATACCCGGTGCCGGCCGCGTAAGCTTCTCGGGCAACGTCGCCTGGCGCATGACGCTCACGCGCGACACGGCCGCGGGCCTCCTCCAACCGAACCAGGTGACGGCGTTCCTCGGTCCTCGCGCCCATCTCGTCGCTTATCCGTTGCGGGAAGTTGACGGCTTCAATCTCGTCGCGATCATCGAGGGCAAGGAGACCGACGCCGTCTGGGTCGGCAAGGATTCGGACGAGCGGCGCCAGGATTGCCTGAATGCATTCTCGCGCTGGAATGCAGGCATTCGCTCGCTGCTCGAAAAGGCTACGGCTCCCACCTATTGGCCATTGTGCACCGTGGACGATGGCGCTTGGCAAGACGGGCGAAAGACCGTGCTGATCGGGGATGCGGCCCATGCAATGACGCCTTTTGCGGCACAGGGCGCAGCCATGGCAATCGAGGACGCCTTCGAGCTTTCCGACTGCCTGGCCACCGGCACCGATGTCCCATTGGCGCTGGCGACATTCGAAGCGAGGCGCCGACCACGCATCGCCCGGGTTCGCCGGCGCGCGGCATTCAATCACTTCGCCTACCATGCCCGGGGGCCTTTACGCCTCGGCCGCGACATCGTCCTGAAACTCAAGGGACCGGACGCGCTCGCCGCCGACCTCGACTGGCTCTACGGCTACGGCGCCCAACGGCCCTAGTTCCGACGCTGCTGCATGTCTTCTTAAGACGCTGCTGCATGTCTTCTTAAATAGACCGCGATTCGAGGGCGAAGACAGGCAATAAACCAAAGCGCAACGGCGACCGCCGCGCGTCCGACAAGACGCGCGGCGAAACGTCCAGCATAATCGATGCTGGCAAGGCGCCGCGAACGGTTGCGGCGCCTCTTTTTCGTCAGACGGCGTTCGCCGCCGCCAATCCCGCTTCGATGTCGCGGCGGATATCCGGCACATCCTCGAGGCCGATCTGCAGGCGGATGACCGGCCCTTCCGTCGGCGCCAACGCGACCTTGCGATCTCCCAGGCCAACGTGAACGGCGAGACTTTCGAACCCGCCCCAGGAGTACCCCAACCCGAAGAGCTTCAGCGCGTCGAGAAAAGCGTGCGCCTTGGCCTTGAAACGATCGGCGCTTTCCGCCTTGAGGACAAAGGAGAAGATGCCGCTCGCGCCGCTAAAGTCACGCTTCCAGAGTTCGTGGCCCGGGAAGCTCGGCAGCGCCGGATGCAGTACGCGCGCGACTTCGTCCCGCGTTTCGAGCCATTTCGCCAGCGTCAGCGCACTTTCCTGATGGCGTTCGAGACGGATGCCCATGGTTCTGAGGCCGCGCAGGATCTGATAGCTGTCGTCCGGCGAGACACAGACGCCAAGGGTGACCATCGCCTCCGTCAATGCCGGCCAATGCGCAGCGTTCGCCGACACGGTGCCGAAAAGCACGTCCGAATGACCGGAGGGATATTTGGTGGCCGCATGGATCGAGACGTCGACACCATGGTCAAGCGGCTTGAAATAGACCGGCGTCGCCCAGGTGTTATCCATGGTGACGACGCAGCCGTGGCGATGGGCGGCGGTGGCAATCGCACGAATGTCCTGCATTTCGAACGTGTTCGAACCCGGCGCTTCGGTGTGCACCAGACGCGTGTTCGGGCGGATCAGCGTTTCGATACCCGCACCAATCATCGGATCGTAATACTCGACGGTGACGCCGAGACGCGTCAGCATCGTGTCGCAGAAGTGGCGCGTCGGGAAATAGACCGAATCGACGACCAGTGCGTGGTCGCCCGCCGAAAGGTAAGCGAGGAACGGCACCGTCACCGCAGCCAGACCCGAGGGCACCAGGATCGTCCCGGCGGAACCTTCGAGCTCGTTGATCGCGTCGCAAAGCGCATCCGTAGTCGGCGTTCCGCGCGTCCCGTAGGTGTATCTCTGTGCGCGCGTTTCCATCGTCTTCGCATTGGGAAACAGCACGGTGGATGCGTGCACCACCGGCGGATTGACGAAGCCGAAATAGTCGGAGGGATTGTTGCCGCTATGAGCGAGACGGGTGTTGATGCCCCTCTTGCCATTCACATTGCCGCTGTCTGCCATTGCATGTTCCGCTTCTGATTTCGAATGAGAAACTCTTCGAATGAGCTACAACTGCGGTCAAGTGGCAAAAATCATGGAGTGTCGTTTTGGCAGTTATTGGCGGGCATTTGGCGATTTTTCGCCCAGCGCCCGCTCGCTTCCTCCAAAAACTGCCTAACTTTCTGGCTTGTTTCGAGTTTTTCACATGCAAAATCAGAAAATCGGCAGCCTCTCTTGACCCTCATGGAATTTGAGCATGAGATAGCCTGTGCTCGCGCCAGGAGGGTGGCGGAGACTGCACGCGCCGGAAGAGGCGCCGGTGCAGACGGGAACTAACGACAACAGAAAAAGGTTCTAAAAATGGCAAGAAGAATTCTGACAGCTCTCGTTGGCGCTGCTGTCATGGGGATTGGCACACAGGCGGCTTCGGGCGCTACCCTTGACGACGTGAAGGCCAAGGGCTTTGTCCAGTGCGGCGTGAACACCGGCCTTGCCGGCTTCGCGGCACCGGATGCTTCGGGCAACTGGAGCGGTTTCGACGTTGACTACTGCAAGGCAATCGCCGCCGCGATCTTCGCGGATGGCAGCAAGGTAAAGTACACGCCCACTTCGGCCAAGGAACGCTTCCCGGCACTGCAGTCCGGTGAGGTCGACGTTCTTGCCCGCAACACCACGTGGACGATCAACCGCGACACCGCGCTCGGCTTCAACTTCCGCCCTGTCAACTACTATGACGGCCAGGGCTTCATGGTTCGCAAAAGCCTGAACGTCAAGTCGGCCCTCGAGCTTTCGGGCGCGGCCGTCTGCGTGCAGACCGGCACCACCACCGAACTCAACCTTGCCGACTATTTCAAATCCAATAACCTGCAGTACAACCCGGTCGTCTTCGAAAAGCTCGAAGAGGTCAACGCCGCCTATGACGCCGGCCGTTGCGACGTCTACACGACGGACCAGTCCGGCCTCTATTCGCTGCGCCTGACGCTTTCCAAGCCGGATGATCACATGATCCTGCCGGAAATCATCTCGAAGGAACCGCTCGGCCCGGCCGTGCGCCAGGGTGACGACCAGTGGTACGACATTGTCAGCTGGGTTCACTACGCCCTGATCCAGGCCGAAGAGTTCGGTATCACCCAGGCGAACGTCGAAGAAATGAAGAAGTCGACCAACCCGGATGTCCAGCGCTTCCTCGGCGTCGAGGCCGACTCGAAGATCGGCACCGACCTCGGCCTGACCAACGAATGGGCCGTGAACGTCATCAAGGCGGTCGGCAACTACGGTGAAGTCTTTGACCGCAACATTGGCGCCGGCAGCCCGCTGAAGATCGAGCGCGGCCTCAATGCGCTGTGGAACAAGGGCGGCATCCAGTATGCCCCGCCGGTCCGCTAAGGCGATCTGATACAACAGGGGAAGCGGGCCTCCCGCTTCCCTTCCAACGATAAGAACACCCATAAGGGTGAAAAGGGGAAAGAGGCATTGCATGGCGATTGGCGTCACAACTACGCCTGAGAAAAGCAAACCGTCGGGGTCTATCATCAATGACCCGCAGGTCCGCGGGATATTTTATCAGGTTATCACCCTCGTCGTTCTCGCGGCCTTCGTCTATTGGGTGGCCGACAATACGATCGAGAATCTGAAACGGGCGAACATCGCTTCCGGCTACGGCTTCCTGAACGGACGCGCGGGCTTCGACGTCGGGCAATCGCTGATCGCCTTTACCAGCGATTCCACCTATCAGCGTGCGCTGCTCGTTGGCCTGCTCAATACGCTGCTTGTGGCGATTTGCGGGATTTTCACCGCAACCATTATCGGCTTTGCGGTCGGCATCGGAAGGCTTTCGCACAACTGGCTGATCGCCAAGCTGTCGCTCACCTATGTCGAGGTGTTCCGGAACATCCCGCCGCTGCTCGTCATCTTCTTCTGGTACAGCGGCGTTCTGGCCATCTTGCCGCAACCGCGCGAATCGGCGGCGCTGCCGCTCAACATGTTCCTCAACAACCGCGGCCTCGCCTTCCCCAAACCGATCCTCGGCGACGGCTGGCAATACACGCTCTTTGCGTTGGTCATTGCAATCGTCGCAAGCATCGCGGTGGCACGCTTTGCGCACAAGAAACAAGACGCCACCGGGCAGCGCTTCCCGATTCTCTGGACGGTTCTTGGCCTTGTCATCGGCTTGCCGCTACTGACGTTCTTCGCCACCGGCTCGCCGATCACCTTTGACGTTCCGGTGGCCGGAAAATTCAATCTTACCGGCGGTTCGGTAATCGGACCCGAATTCCTGTCGCTGTTCCTGGCGCTCTCGTTCTATACCGCCGCCTTCATCGCCGAGATCGTACGCGCCGGCATTCGCGGCGTGTCCAAGGGACAGACAGAGGCCGCCCATGCGCTCGGCATCCGACCGCGCCTCACGACGCGCCTCGTCGTGGTCCCGCAAGCGCTGCGGATCATTATTCCTCCGCTCACCAGCCAGTACCTGAACCTGACCAAGAACTCGTCGCTCGCCGTCGCGATCGGCTATGCGGATCTTGTGGCCGTTGGCGGCACGATCCTCAATCAGACGGGTCAGGCGATCGAGGTCGTCACGATCTGGATCGTCGTCTACCTGTCACTCAGCTTGGCGACGTCCCTGTTCATGAACTGGTTCAACGCCCGCATGGCCTTGGTGGAGAGATAAGACCATGACCACACACCAGGCTACTTTCGTGCGCGCCTCGATGATCGAGGCATCGTCACCACCGATCGCAGAAGGCGGGCTCGTCCGCTGGCTGCGCAAGAATCTCTTCGCCACGCCCAAGGACACCGTGCTTACCATCATAAGCTTGCTGGTGCTCGCTTGGCTCGTGCCGCCGGCAATCCAGTGGCTCTTCCTTGACGCCGCCTGGACCGGCGGTGGTCGCGGCGTGTGTGCCACGGTCGCCCAGGGCGGCGCCCAGCCTGAGGGCTGGAGCGGCGCCTGCTGGGCCTTCGTCAATGCGAAGCTCGACCAGTTCGTCTATGGACGCTACCCGCTCGAGGAGCGCTGGCGGCCCACCCTCGTCGGCATCCTGTTCGTGCTTTTGCTCGTGCCGATGCTGATCCCGAAGGTGCCCTACAAGAGCATCAACGCCATCCTGCTGTTCGCGGTACTACCGATCGTCTCCTTGATCCTGCTTCCCGGCGGCTGGTTTGGGCTGACCTTCGTCGAGACGCCGCTTTGGGGCGGCCTGATGGTGACACTGATACTCTCATTCGTCGGCATCGCCGTATCGCTGCCGCTCGGCATTCTGCTGGCGCTCGGCAGACGATCGCACATGCCGGTCATCAAGATGCTCTGCACCGCCTTCATCGAACTGGTACGCGGCATTCCGTTGATCACCGTGCTGTTCATGGCGAGCGTCATGCTGCCCTTGTTCCTGCCGCAGGGCGTTACCTTCGACAAGTTCCTGCGGGCACTGATCGGTGTGTCGCTCTTCGCATCGGCCTATATGGCTGAAGTGGTGCGCGGCGGCCTCCAGGCCATTCCGAAGGGTCAATACGAAGGGGCGGATTCGCTAGGCCTCAGCTACTGGCAGAAGATGAACCTCATCGTGCTGCCGCAGGCGCTGAAGCTGGTGATCCCCGGCATCGTCAACACGTTCATCGGCCTTTTCAAGGACACGTCGCTGGTCTCGATCATCGGCATGTTCGACCTGCTCGGCATCGTTCGCTTCAACTTCACCGACGCGAACTGGGCCTCGTCGGTCACGCCGATCTCAGGGCTAATTTTCGCTGGCTTCATATTCTGGCTTTTCTGCTTCGGTATGTCGCGCTATTCAGGCTTCATGGAACGCGTGCTCGACACGGCCCATAAACGATAAAAGAGGGGAGGATCGCATGGCAAACACCGCCACTGCTTCCAAAATGACCGTTTCTGCGACGGATGTTGCAGTCGAAATCACCGGAATGAACAAATGGTACGGGGACTTCCACGTCCTTCGCGACATCAACCTGAAGGTCATGAAGGGCGAGCGCATCGTCATTGCTGGCCCGTCGGGCTCCGGCAAGTCGACGATGATCCGCTGCATCAATCGCCTGGAAGAACACCAGAAGGGCAAGATCGTCGTCGATGGCATCGAGCTGACCAACGACCTGAAGAAGATCGACGAAGTGCGCCGCGAAGTCGGCATGGTCTTCCAGCATTTTAATCTCTTCCCGCACCTGACGATCCTGGAAAACTGCACGCTTGCGCCGATCTGGGTGCGCAAGATGCCGAAGAAGCAGGCAGAGGAAATCGCGATGCACTTCCTGAAGCGCGTCAAGATCCCTGAACAGGCGCATAAATATCCGGGCCAGCTTTCGGGCGGCCAGCAGCAGCGCGTGGCGATCGCCCGTTCGCTTTGCATGAACCCGAAGATCATGCTTTTCGACGAGCCGACCTCGGCACTCGACCCGGAAATGATCAAGGAAGTGCTCGACACCATGGTCGGCCTTGCCGAAGAAGGCATGACCATGCTGTGCGTCACCCACGAAATGGGCTTCGCCCGCCAGGTCGCCAACCGCGTGATCTTCATGGACCAGGGCCAGATCGTCGAGCAGAACTCGCCGGCCGAGTTCTTCGACAATCCGCAGCATGAGCGCACCAAGCTCTTCCTCAGCCAAATCCTGCACTAAACCAATTCCGGACGGAGAACCGTCTGAGAGAAACGCCCGCCTCGATGAGGCGGGCGTTTTCATTTCAGCGATCGGATGGTCGTCCTATTCCACTCGATAGCGCAACGTGCCGACGGACCAACGGATGCCGCGTCTGTCGAGATCGTCGGTCCAGGTATTCTGCAATCGCGCAACGATGTCGCCAGGCGCATCCCGGGCATTCAGCTCGACCTTCAGCCCACGGGATTTCGGTGCAACACCGCTCAAATCGATGGCATCGCTGATCACGAAAGCGACGAGGACATTTTCGCCCTCGCCCGACGCCTCGAAATCAAAGCCGTAATATTCGTCCGGCAATGTCAGCGGCACGTCTGGCGCAAGCGGCGTGATCTCCCGCGCGAACTCGTTCGGAAAGATCTGCCTCGCCTTGCCCTGGCTGTTCACGTCGAAGAGCAGCAGGTCGCCGCTGGTGCGGCTGGTCACCGTCAGCTTGAAAACGTCGCCGGCCCTCATGGTGTCGGTCAGTCTATGGCAATCCTGACATCTCCGGTCTCTGTCTTGCCGATGATGTCGCTGACCGCGTTGACGGCATTGGCATCTTGATGGATGGGGTGGGCTAGGTTCGGAGTGCCGGCTTGCAGATAAGCCCCCTGCCCGTTGCCGTTTGCGTCCAGCTTTTCGGGCGCGACTGCGCTCTCACCAAGAGCCTGCGCCTTGCTTTCCAACTGCGGGTCGAGATTGCCGCATTTGTCATGCGAAGCGCAATCAGCGGTCGATTGCGCCCTTACGAACTCGAGAAGCTCGGCGTTCGCGTAACTTCCCACACCGACGAGCAAGGCTCGGTCGCCGGCTGCGGCCGGAGCAGGATGCAAGGCGAGACATGTCACCACAGCAAGCACGGCACACCAAGACCTGCCATGCGTGCTCATTGGCCCCGCTCCCTCGTGTAAAGCGGCTGGATGGCGACCGTGCTGTCGCTGCCTTCCAATCGTGTCTCAAGAAGGCGCAGAAGCGCCGCGGCGTCGAGCTTGGAGTTGGTGAAGGCGGCCGCAATGGCGTCGATCGGCGTGTTGGTCGAAATGACGACCAGATGATCGGCGCCGAAGGGTTTCACCACTTCCAGGCCCTGAAGCTGAAACGCATGGCTGCCGCTGCCCGCAATCTGCGCATCGAGAAGCTGCGCTTCACCGGTATTCGCCAGATTGAAAACCAGCATGTTGGCGTAGTCGCCCTGCGCCGCCTTAAAATTGAGACGGTCCCCTGCCGCATAGATGTCCTTGAGCGGCGCAAGCGAAACGCTGCCAGGGCTCTGCGCCGCCAAGGTTTTCAGGAAGTCGACCAGGATGAACTTGTCGACGGCGCCCTGGAGCATTTCCGGCGCGATATGCTCGCCGGCGACATCGCCGTTTGGCGTATAAAACACGCCGGTCGCCGCATCCCAGCGGTAGGGCACGCCATTGCCGCCCAGATTGTTGAGCGGCGGCGCCGCACCAGCAACGCTCAGTGCCAGTTTCCCCGTCCACCCCATCTCACGCGGTGATTTCAGCCGCGTCCTGGCTTCGCCGGTCGCAGTCGCACCAATCGTTGCACTGCGCGGCAGCGACAGAACAATCTCCTTGTCGGAGCGCGGCAACTGCGGGGTAAAGTTCGGCACCTGCAGGGCTTCCGACTGAAGCTTGACGTTGGAGAAGACGTAGTCCTCGAGTTCGATGCGCGAGATCCGGCCATCGCCGTCGCGATCGGCAGCGCCTTCGAGGGCCCGGGCGAAGCTCCAGCTCAGGGCTCCGCGCGGCTCTCCGCCGATCACCACTTCCGGTGTCGGCTGGCTTTCCAGCGATGCGGCCAGGATCGTCACACTGGACAGTTCCGCCTCCTTCACCCTGGCGCCCTCGAGCGCCTCCTCGGATGGTGGAGGTACCTTCGCGCGCACGATCGGCGCAAGCCGCGTCTTGCCGTATATGGAACGGTTCATGCCGCCGGAAAAGCAGCTGTCCGAAACAAACAGAACCTGAATGGCCTTGGCCTCGGCTTCCGCGAACCAGGCGTTCAGTTCGTTGTCGACGATGATCTCCTTGCCCGTTTCCTCCGCAAGGCTTCTGTCAAAGCCTGGCAGTTCCAGGAACTCGTCCAGGCCGTCATCCTCGCTGCCCGCGACCAATTCCGGCATCTGCGCGCCATGCCCGGCATAGGTGAAGACGATCGTATCGCCGCGGGCTGCGCCGGCAATCAATTCGGTCCACGCGGAGCGGATGGCGTCCTTCGTCGCCTGCTCGTTGATGAACTGCCGTATCGTGCCGACATTGGCCGCTTTTAGCGCCTGCGCGACATCGCGTGCGTCCTTGACCGCGCCGTCGAGGCTCACTTCATGCGGATAGGCATCGACCCCAACGACAAGCGCCGAAGTGGCAGCGAAGACGGGAGCTGCGGGCAGGACGAAGAGCGCCGTCGAAAGCAGGATCCTGTGCAGCACCGCTAGTTCCCCACATCCACTTCCACCCGCCGGTCGAGCTGGTGCAGCATCACCTCGTCATAGGCGTTCGGATCGTCCGGTTTGAACGGCTCTTCCTCGCCCCTGCCGACGACTGTCCAGGTGCCTGGGTAGCCGGCACCGACGAGGTACTTCGCCAATGCCTCGGCGCGTGCGATCGACAGCGCCTTGTTCGCCTCTGTCGTGCCAACCGGATCGGTATGACCAATCAGCGTGATTGTCGGCGGTTTTGCCGACTTCAGGCATTCGAAAAGATCCTTTGCCGACTGCAATCCCTCGGGCGTGAACTCGGCGGTGCCAAAGACGTAGCGCACCGGCGTGGCCTTTTTCCTGATCGATATGCCGCGGTAGGAGAACTTGCAGGCGCCGCGCGCCGCGAGCTTGACGGGCTTGGTTGCCGCAAGTCGCATCTCCGAGGCCAGCCTGTCCAGCCGCAGGATATAGTCCTTGTCCGGCGCCATCCAATCGGGGGTCAGCTCTTCGTTCGCCGCATCTTCCAGCGCCTGCTGATAATAGGTCGCCGCCGCCTCATAATCCCGGCGCTCCCGGTTGATGTCGCCGAGAGCATCGAGACAGGGCCCACCGGCGTCCCTGCTCGCAGTCGTCAGGTCGCCTTCGAAGCTTTCGAGCTTGGCGCCCTGCCCCACAGCGGCCGCGACCCGATTGAAAGTCGCCAACGCCGCGACCCGACGCGTCAGCGCGATCTCGGTCGCCGAACATCCGGCGAAACGCTCGGGATCGACCGCTGCGCGCGCAGCCGCCTCGTCGCTCCGGTTCAGCGCTTCGGACGCCTGGCGAAGGCCATCGCAGGCCGTCGCGGGCCAGGCAAAAGGCAGCGCCAACGCCGACACGAGAATGAGGGATTTCATCACCTTTGCCATAATTCGCGCGTCACTCCCTGATCTCGAACGTCACCATCTGAACGCTGCTGGCCCCGCCATCGCCCTGGGCCTGCTTGGCCAGATTGATCGCCAGCCCCCTCGTCGGCGGCAACCGCGACTTCGCCACGTAGTCGCGCGCCTTCTCCACAGTGAGTCTCTGATCGCCAAGCCCACCGACGCGACAGAAAGCCAACATCGACTCGGATGGTGCCGGCGTGTCGAAGGTCAGCGTGCCTGTCCCCGGCTGCGGGATCAGGCGCCGTTCGCCCGGCTGCAGCGTCGTGTTGCCAATCATCACATCCGGGATGACCTCGACATTGCCGTTCTCCTCGACATAAAGGATCTGCAACTCGCAGGCCTGATTGGCGCTGAGCTCGAAAGAAAGCTGATCGCCGACCTTCGCCGTCGTCGACTTCACGTTCAGTGCGAGCGCCAGCCTGTCGCCAGCTTCCGCTTTCTCCTTGCGATAATCGGGCACCGCGACCGCGATCGATTGTGGCTTCGCGTCCGACGACTGATCGGCACCGGCAACGACGATTGCCGCCGTGTCCAGGGGACGGCGCTGGAGCAATGGTTCCAGCAGCAAGGCATATTGCTGTTCGACCTCGTTGCGCGGGATCGTTCCGCCGGCTTCCAGGGTCGTCACCCAGTCGAGCCCCAGGCGCAGGACATCGGTGTTCGTCACGCGCTTGATGGCATTGGAGAATTGCTTCGGCGTCATGTCGAATTCTGCCGCCAAGCCGTCAAAGTCGAGTTCGTCTTCGTATTTGTCCGCGAAGTAGGTGATGATCTCTGCGTCGCCCGGCGCATGCCTGCTCTGGAGACCGCCATCGGGCGTCGGCTCGGTCACTCCAAGCGCCTTGAGGGCGGCGACGAAGCGCTCGCGATCCTTGCGATAGGCCTCGTCCAGTTCCTCCTGCTTCACATACATGGCGAGCAGCACGTCCTGCTGATCCTTGCTGAAAAGCGTCGATGTCTCGATATGCTCACGCAACTGATCGCGCTTCGACAGAATACCGTCGGCATGGCAATCGACGCAGGAACGCGCATTGACGATCTCGACGCTCTTGCCGATCGGCCGCTTGCGGAACGACACGATCGTCGTCGGTCCGACATCAAGCTGTTTGCCCGCCGCGGTCGATAAGTAGTACCCCTGCAAGCCGTTCGGGAGCGAGAAGATCATCTCGCCCCCATCATGCTCGAAGGGCACCAGACCCGCATCGAGCGGAGCGAGTTCCGTCGGCCCATGCGGGAACCGCTTCAGCACCTGCTTGCCGACGTCGCCGCCGAAATCATAGGATTTCCAGTAATAGCCGCCGAAGGGCATGTCGTGCCGCTCCAGCATGCGGTTATGGTCGGATACGCCGGAAGAGCCGTCGGCGAAGCCGGCACGCAGGACGTCGCGCCGGCGGATGTTGCCGGCGACGTCGATCTTGAAGCGCGCCTCGAGCTCACCAATCTGGGTCGGCAGCCTCATCAGCCGATTGTAGATCTCCGGCCGGGCGCCATTGCTCATGAACCAGTCGATCCGCATGATCGGCAGTTGCGTGGCCGTTTCTCTGGAAAGTGCCGCCAGCGACGGATCGCTCTGCGGATCGATGCCGTAGAAATAACGTTTGATCAGGAAGTCATAGTCCGCGGCCTCCCATTGCAGCTCGCGCAGATCGACGCGCACCAGCAGCCCGTTGGTGCCGTCGACCTCCGTCGGCAGGACCAGTTTCGGCCCATAGGAGAGCGAATTGAGCAGTTTCTTGAAGCCGCCCGCGAGCACGTCCATGCGCTTCATGAAGGTCTGGTCGTCCTCGCAGCCCATCATGCCGTTGTATTGGTCGCGATAAGAGAAATAGCGCATGAACGGACGATCGCGCTCGCTGACAGTCCCTATGTCCTTCAGCGCCGCCTCGACGAACTGCCCGTAGGTCAACATCGGGCGCGAGCGTTCGGGCTTGGTCGCTGCGGTTTGCGGTAGGCTTTTCTCGCTCAGCGCGTTGATCCAGTCCTCCAGCACCTTGATCTCTTCAGCCGAGGGCCGTTTGCCGAGCGGCATGCGGCCGCTGACGACCGTGGAATAGAGACGCGACTTCGATGCGTCGCCCGGTACCACGAAATTGGCATCGGCGGCGATCGAAGCGAGATCGCCGGCGGGGTAGCTCCCCTGCGAACTTTCGCCCGGTCCGTGACAATTGCGGCAATACTTGCCGATGAAGGCATCCGCCTGCTGTGCCAGCACCGCATGGTCGCCGCCGAGCGCTTCCGCTGCCGTGCTTTCCTTGCAGACGGCGGTCACAGACTGCGCCACCGGCGCCGGCGCCTTCACTTCGCGGTCGGAAAGAAAGGCGTAGATCGCCCGCCGGTCGTCCTCCGTCAAAGCTTTCAGCCCCTTGGCGATGCGCCGCATGACGGGATCGCTGACTGGCGCACCTGAGAGTTTCTTTCCTTCGTCGATGAGACCCTTGGTGAAGACCTCGGGCGAAGCAAGGCCCGCCATCTTCGCCTTGCTGATGTCTGGCGCAACCGCCCCCGTCAGGTCCTTTTCACCCTGGTAGGCACGTTCGAGATCGAAGCCATAGGTGGTGGTGCGCGGCGTATGGCAATCGCCGCAAGCGCCGACATTCTCGACGAGGTAACGACCGCGCTCGGCTTGCGTCTCTTCCCGCGGTTGATAGCCCGGCACCGTGAAGTGGCTGCGCTTCCAGAGCGTGATCGTCGTCTGGCGACTGAAGGGGAAGGCGATCTCGTGTTCCTTGGAGGTGGCGTCCGACTGCGGCAGCGTTTCGATATAGGCCTTGATGTCGAGCGCATCCTCCGGCTTCATCCCGCCATAGGACGTGTAGGGCATGACCGGGTAGAGGTTGTTTCCCTCTCGATCGAGGCCGACCAGCACCGCGTTCAGGAACTGTGCGTTTGTCCACCCGCCGATACCGTTGGCGTGCGGAGAAATGTTCGGCGCATAGAAGGTGCCGATCGCAGTGTTCATCTCCATGCCGCCGGAAAGCAGTTCCGTATTGTCGCCGGATCCGTGACAGGCGCCGCAGCCTGCTGCGTTGAACATGTACTGGCCGTTTTCCACATTCGCCTTGTAGGTCGAAAACGCGTCATCGGCGAAGGCATCGCGTGCTTCTGCAAGGGCGGGGCAAAACGAGATGGCAAGCAATGCCGCCGCCGACAATGCCAATGCCCCCGAGCCGGGGCCGGCTCTTCGCGAGACGCTCCCCAGCCTTCTCCGCAGACCGCGCATGAAACCCTCTCCTCATTCAAAAAGTCACTCGTGAAATCTGCTGCTTATCGAAACTGAAACCGCTCGAACTCGATTCGCCTTGGCTTCTTGCCGAGTTCGTTCAAGTCCTTGACGATTGCTTCTCTCAGCGGCGGCGGACCGCAAAACCACAGGTCGGCCTCCGACGGATCGATCACGCTTCCGGTTGCCAGCTTGGCCGCGTCCAGGCGTCCATCCGCAGAGGAATCATGCAGGACGAAACTGAAGTTTCCGAGCGTCCGCGCCTGCGCCTCGAAGGTTTCCAGGCCGATCGCCTCGCGTCGGTCGCGAACGCAATAGACCATGTGGATCTGCTGCCCTTCGTCGCCCTTGAGGTGCCGCGCCATCGCCAGGAACGGCGTAACGCCGATGCCGCCGGCAAGCCAGATCTGCTTCTTGCCGCCACGACGATGATTGAAGCGGCCGTAGCCGCCTTCGAGCTTCAGCCGATCACCGGCCGCGATATTGTCACGGAGCGCTTGCGTATAGTCCCCGAGCGGCTTGATCGCGAAGCGGACGATGCCGTTAGCCTCAATGCCGGCGATCGTAAATGGGTGCGGCTCCCGAAGGCCCGGCTTCATCACGCGCAGAAACCCGAATTGCCCCGGCCTCGCGCGGAGGCGACGCCCGAGTGGCCGCGCTGCGATCACGGTCGCGCCGTTCTCCCTGGCCACGTCAAAAACCTCGTAGCCGCGCGTTCTGAGCCAGGGCAGAAGCTGGGTATAGGCGTAGCTCAGAATGCCGAGCGCGGCAAAAACGTTCAGGTAGACCGCGAGCATCGCAGTGCCGTCGTAAGGACGTTTGATGAACATCTGGTGGAAAGCGACGAGAACGAAGAGCAGACCGATCAGGCGGTGCGTGTATCGCCAGAGGTGGTAGGGAATCTCTATCTTTGTCCTCGGGATGACCTTGACGATGCTGAGGACCAGCAGGACGACGAACCCATAGAAGGCATACTTCCCGGCCGAGGCGGCTAGGTGATTCAGGCCGCTCGTCAGTGCCAGCCCCTTGAAATCGGGCTTTAGAAAATAATGGACGAGGATCAGGATCAGCACGGAGATGCCGATCCTGCGGTGGAAGTGATAAACGCGGTCGAGACCGCCGAACAAGGCTTCGACGAACGGCGGGCGCGCGGCCATGAATTGAGCGATCGCCATGCCGACGAAAGCGGCAGACGAGGCCATCAGGGAGAATGTCGTCAATGCGTTGGTGTGGCTGACTGCGGGCACGGCCAACAGCCCCGCAATCACCATCAGCGACCAGACCAGAAACGCGCCCACTTGCATCCTGCGCCCCTCAACGCCGACGTCAGATGGTTGTTGCCAAGGGGAAGACTGACAAGCCCCTTACCATTCGTCAACATCATTCCCGCTGGAAACGGCTGATGAGCTTCCTTTATTCATGCCTTTGAAATTCGTGATTTTTGAGCGCTTGCTCATTTACCTTTCTCAAGGTTCGCATCAGCTTGAAAGGCGATACCGGGTTGCGACGATCGCCTTGCTTGCCTCCTTGTGAGAAATTGTGCAAGCTCCTGATATATCAGAAGCAAAGGAACGGCATGTCACTGCAATCCCAAGCGCACCTAGCCTACCTTGCGCTCGAGCGGCTCATCGTGACACTCAAGCTCGAGCCCGGCGCCCTGGTCACCGAGAAACGGTTGATCGAGCTCGCGGGGCTTGGCCGAACGCCGGTTCGCGAGGCGATCCAGAAGCTCGCCTGGCAGGGCCTGATGGATGTGCGACCGCGTGTCGGCCTGCAGATCACCACGATCCGTCCCGACGACCAGGTCCACGTCATGCAGGCCCGGCAGAAGTTGGAGCCGCTTGCGGCAGCTCTGGTCGCGACACACGCGAGCGCCGATGACCGGCGCGCGATGAAAGCCTGCGGCGTGGAGATGGCCGCCTGTCTCGACGCAGGCGACTTGGAGGGTTTCCTCGTCGCCGACAAGGTCTTTGACGAACTGATGGAGGAGGCCTGTTCCAACCGCTTCCTGACTGCGGCGCTGGCACCTTTGCAGACCCATGCGCGTCGCATTTGGTTTGCGTCGTCCTCTCCGGAAAAGATGGCTGGATCGGTTCGCCGCCACATCACCGTGATCGATGCGATCGAAAGGGGTGACGCTCCAACTGCGTCTGCGGCGATGACGGAATTGATGAACTATCTATCAGACGCCTGAGGACCGGTCGCACAAGTGCGAGGAAATCACCGCAACCATTTGCTTTGACAATGATTTCTTCACTCTCATACCGTCAAGCCACGCATCGCGCCATTAGGATATGAGGCGTCTGGCCACCACGGGTCGCGGCCGCGCTCGCGCGGCGCGAGGCCGCACAGGTCGGCTGCCGGTGCTCGGTCACCAGAATATCGACATCGTGCTCCGTATGCCCCACATGCGAGACCATCGAAACCTCCGGCGATATGGCTCCGCCCTTAGCGACGAATGCCCACCACAAACAACGAAAGGCGCCCTGGGGACGCCTTTCGTTAAATCGAAGATTGCCTGGAACCGGGATCAGCCGACGAAGGCCCGCTCGATCACGAATTCGGCCGGCTTGTTGTTGGCGCCCTCGGTCAGCCCGGCTGCCTCGAGGATCTCCTTGGTGTCCTTCAGCATCGCCGTCGAACCGCAGATCATGCCGCGGTCGACAGCCGGATCGAGCGGCGGCAGGCCGAGATCGGAGAAGAACTTGCCGTTGACCATCAGGTCGGTGACACGGCCCTTGAACGGATAGTCCTCGCGGGTCACCGTCGCATAGTGGCGCAGCTTGTCGCCGACGATCTCGTTCAGGAACTCGTGATTGCGGATTTCCTCTACGAGATCAAAGCCGTACTTCAGTTCGGCGACGTCGCGGCAGGTATGGGTGAGGATCACTTCCTCGAACTTTTCATAGGTCTCCGGATCGCGGATCAGGCTCGCGAAGGGTGCAATGCCGGTTCCGGTCGAGAACATGTAGAGACGGCGGCCGGGAACCAGCGCATCAAGCACCAGCGTGCCAGTCGGCTTCTTGCGCATCAGCACCTTGTCGCCGGGCTTGATCGCCTGGAGATGCGAGGTCAGCGGGCCATCCGGCACCTTGATCGAGAAGAACTCGAGTTCTTCGTCCCAGGCGGGGCTGGCGATCGAATAGGCGCGATAGATCGGCTTGTCGCCAACCATCAGGCCGATCATCGCGAATTCACCCGAGCGGAAACGGAATTCCGCAGGGCGGGTCATGCGGAACCGGAAGAGCCGATCCGTATAATGCTCAACGCTCGTCACCGTCTCGACGTAAACGCCTGCCGGTGCCTGGATCGCGAAATCTTCCGTTTTTGCCGGAGCATTCATCTGGCTAAAGTCCTGTAATGATGACCCTGTTTATCAACAATGACCGGATATTCCAAGCCACGCGCGATGGGAAGGAATTCCCTTCCAAATATAGTCGCTTTCGGGGGATTTTCAGCGTGCTTCACACTGTCGCGGCTGATCCGACCCAACTCTTGCGCCAAGCCAGACGGAAACCGCATCACATTTTTCCTGGCATTGCTTCATGAAACACGCCGCCAGCTATAGGATTTTGCGTCGGTCGAGGGCTTTGCCGTCGGCTGGTAGTGAACGGCGATTCCAGGCAAGCGCCCTTCCGAAAGGCGCTTGAGAGCCGTCGCATTGCTGACTGCGAAGCTATCGACACCACAGCGCAGCATAAGCGGGATCTGGTCGATCAGCACGTCACCGATCGCCCTCACCTCGCCGCCAAAGCCGAGACGCGAGCGCAGCAGCGACGCGTGGCTGAAGGCGCGACCGTCGTTGAAGGCCGGGAACGCCACTGCCACGAGAGCGATGCGATCGAGATGGGGCGCCAGCTTCGTCACGTCATCCGCCGGCGCGATGACCACGCCGAGGCCGGTTTCGTCGCTCGTTTCGACCTTGGCGAGGAACGCATCGAGGCCAATAATCGCCTTCTCGTTCGAGCCCGCCTTCGTTTCCTCCGTCTCGATGATCCAGGGATCGTCGCCTACGAAGCCGGTTTCCTTCCAAATTTTCGTCATATCCGTTCCTTGCGCCTCAGGCAGCTTCCTGCGCACTGCCATAGAGCGCGTCCTTGAAGGGTTGCGGGCCGACGCGGCGATAGGCTTCGAGGAAGGTCTCGTCCTTGTCGCGGCGAAGTCCCAGATAGGTGTCGACGATCGTCTCGACGGCATCGGTCACCTTCTCCGGCTCGAAGCCGCGGCCGATGATCTCGCCGATCGAGGTGTTCTCGTCGCCGGAGCCGCCGAGCGTGATCTGATAGAGTTCCGCACCCTTCTTCTCGACACCGAGCAGGCCGATATGGCCGACATGGTGATGACCGCAGGCGTTGATGCAGCCGGAGATCTTGATCTTCAGCTCGCCGATTTCGGCCTGGCGCTCGGGCGAGCCGAAGCGGTTCGAAATCTCCTGGGCCACCGGAATGGAGCGTGCATTGGCAAGCGCGCAGTAGTCCAGCCCCGGACAGGCAATGATATCCGTGATCAGGCCGGCATTGGCGGTCGCAAGGCCGGCGGCAACGAGCGCACGGTAAACCGGCTCGAGATCGGCCAGCGCCACATGCGGCAGGATGAGGTTCTGCTCGTGGCTGACGCGAATTTCGTCGAAGGCATATTCCTCGGCGATATCGGCAACGGCATCCATCTGCGCGTCGCTGGCGTCACCCGGAATGCCGCCGATCGGCTTCAGCGAGATCGTCACCATGCCGTAATCCGGGTGCTTGTGCGGCTGCACGTTCTGCTGCACCCAGCGGGCAAAGTCCGCATCGGTCTTCTTCCAGCGCGCGAGGCTCTCCCAGCCTTCGGCGCGGTTGCCGAGCGCCGGCGGCGCGAAATAGGTGGCGATCGCCTGGATGTCCGTCTCAGGCAGCCTCAGCTCCGTGTCCTTGAGTGCAGCAAATTCGACCTCGACCTGGCGCGCCAGTTCTTCGGCGCCGGTCTCGTGCACGAGGATCTTGATGCGGGCCTTGTACTTGTTGTCGCGGCGGCCGTGGAGGTTGTACACGCGCATGATCGCCGTCGTGTAGGACAGCAGGTCCTCTTCCGGCAGGAAGTCGCGGATCTTCTTGGCGATCATCGGGGTGCGGCCCTGGCCACCGCCGACATAGACGGCAAAGCCGATGCGGCCGTTCTCGTCCTTCTTGAGGTGCAGACCGATATCGTGGACCTGGATCGCGGCGCGGTCACGTTCGGCGCCGGTGACGGCGATCTTGAACTTGCGCGGGAGGAACGAGAACTCCGGGTGAACGCTCGACCATTGTCTCAGGATCTCGGCATAAGGCCTTGGATCAGCGACCTCATCGGCCGCCGCCCCGGCGAAGTGATCGGCGGTGACATTGCGAATGCAGTTGCCCGAAGTCTGGAGCGCGTGCATCTCGACCGTCGCCAGTTCCTGCAGGATATCCGGCGTATCGGAAAGGCGCGGCCAGTTGTACTGGATGTTCTGGCGGGTGGTGAAGTGGCCATAGCCGCGGTCATATTTGCGCGCGATATGGGCGAGCATGCGCATCTGACGGCTCGACAACGTGCCATAGGGAATGGCGACGCGCAGCATATAGGCATGCAGCTGCAAATAGACTCCGTTCATCAGGCGCAGCGGCTTGAAGGCATCTTCGGCGAGCTCGCCGCTCAGGCGGCGCCCGACCTGATCGCGGAACTGTTCGACGCGGGAGGAAACGAAAGCGTGGTCGAATTCATCGTAACGGTACATCGGGTATCGGTTCCTCAGGCAGCGTGTTTCGGGCCGGCCAGACCGTTGTAGCCGGCAGCATAGGGGATGGACGGGCCTTCGGCGCGGATGCGTTCACGCATGCGCAGCGGCCGAAGCGTGCCGTTGATCTCTTCGACGTCGACGACATTGACGTCGACGACCTTGTTATCCTCGAACGCCTGCTTGCCCGTGGCTTCGAGTGCCGTCACGGCCTCGGCATGGCGGGCAACAAAGGCATCCTGAAGCGATTCGGCCCAGTTGCCGGCGGCATCCAGCCAGACGGAAATGCCGTCCGAAAGCCGATTTGCCGTCAAAACCTTGCTCACCATCGTCTCTTCCTCAGCTCAAAATCTGTTCGTTGCGCCCGGAGGCGACTTCAGCGGTCTTCTTGGCACCGCGTGATTTGCCGACGACGAGCGGTTCGGACCGCCCGAAGTTGGCGCCGGCAACGGCCTCGCCAATGATGACCATGACCGGACCTGAAAGCTCGCTCCGGTTTTCG
Organism: Ensifer sp. VA4; assembly: GCF_055710065.1. Lineage (NCBI taxonomy): Bacteria > Pseudomonadati > Pseudomonadota > Alphaproteobacteria > Hyphomicrobiales > Rhizobiaceae > Ensifer > Ensifer sp. VA4. The sequence continues at coordinate 107,580 of NZ_JBVQPO010000015.1, forward strand.
AGATCCGGAAGATCCTTCAGCGTGCCATGCAGCAAGCGACGATCCGCGCGGCTGGCGTTCTCGATGACGGCGACGGTCGTTTCCGCCGGAAGGCCCGCCTGCATCAGACGGCCAGCGACGGACGCGGCGACAGTCCGGCCCATATAGACCGCGATCGTGGCACCGGAAACGGCAAGCCGTGCCCAATCGGGCAGAACTTCGCCGGTCAGATCGTGACCGGTGGTGAAGACCAGCGAAGAGGCAACGCCGCGCAGCGTCAGCGGCAATTCGAAATCAGCGGCGGCAGCAAAGGCCGACGTAATCCCCGGGACGATCTCATAGCTGATACCGGCTTCGCGCAGTGCTGCCATTTCTTCGCCAGCGCGGCCGTAGACCAAGGGATCACCGGACTTCAGGCGAACGACTCGCTTGCCTTCGGCCGCGAGCGCCACGAGCAACTGGTTGATCTCGTCCTGAGACTTCGTGTGGCAGCCCTTGCGCTTGCCGACGGACAGGCGCTCGGCGTCGCGGCGGCCCATATCGACGATCGCCTGCGGCACCAGCGCGTCATAGACGATCGCATCGGCCTCCATCATCACGCGCTGAGCGCGAAGCGTCAGCAGGTCTTCAGCGCCCGGACCGGCACCAACGAGCCAGACATGGCCAGCCGCCTTCTCGGGCGCATCGAGCAGACGCGACGCCTCGCGGCGGGCAGCCGCCAGATCGCCGCCGGCGACCCTGTCGGCGACCGGACCCAGGAAGAACCGGCGCCAGAAGAGGCGGCGCGCCACACCACGCGGCACCAGGCGGTCAACGGCCTCGCGATAGCTCGCGGCGAGCGATGCAACGACACCGAGGGAAGGCGAAAGGAGCTGATCGATCTGGGCGCGGATCATCTGGGCCAGCACCGGCCCTGCCCCTTCGGTGCCGATGGCGACTGCGACCGGGGCACGATTGACGAGCGCCGGCGTGAAGAAGTCGCAAAAGTCGGGCTGGTCGACTGCATTGGCCGGGATCCTGCGTTCACGCGCCGCGACAACGATGCGCCGGTCATCGGCAACATTGCCGGTCGCGGCAAAAACGAGGATGGCGCCGTCGAGCTGCTCGGGAGCGAAGGCGGCCGCCACGCGTTCGATCGCGCGATCACGAAGGTACTGCGCGAACTCTGTTTCCGGCTCATCGGCGTAGACGACGATCGAGGCTTCCGTGTTCAGCAACAGCCGCACCTTGGCAAAGGCCTCGTCGCCATTGCCGAACACCGCCACGCGCTTCTGCGCGACGCGAAAGAATGCGGGGAAAACGGCGAGCTGCTGCGTCATGGTCTGGCAGAGGGTTCCTTCTACAGGCTGCGCCGAATATCCCGCATGGAACACGACAATTGAAGGAACAGAAATTTCAATGCCTTTCCGGTCCCGTATTGTTTTGCTCGGTGGTGCACCATTTTGAGCAAATATCTCCGGTCCCCTTAAGCCGCCGACCCTTCCGCGGCCATTGCGCCGCGGGGGCAACCTCCGTTAAATGCGGTCACTGACCTGCCGGAGATGCAAGACATGACCCAATCGGACCTCGCCGAACGGCTTTTGACCGTCATCGAGCAGAATATCCTGCCGCTCACCGAAAAGGGTGTGGCCGCAGGCAACAAGGTGTTTGGCGCTGCGATCCTGCGCAAATCCGACCTGTCGCTGGTGCTGGCGGAAACCAATAACGAGACGGAAAACCCGCTCTGGCATGGTGAGGTCCACACGCTGAAGCGTTTCTACGAGATGGCGGAGAAGCCCGATACGCGCGATCTCATTTTCCTGTCGACGCACGAGCCCTGCTCCATGTGCCTTTCGGCCATCACCTGGGCCGGTTTCGACAATTTCTATTACTTCTTCAGCCACGAAGATTCGCGCGACAGTTTCGCGATCCCGCATGATCTGAAGATCCTGAAGGAAGTCTTCCGCCTGGAGCCGGGTGGCTACGCCAAGGACAACGCCTTCTGGCATTCGGCCTCGATCGCGGACCTTGCGAAGGGCGCCGATACTGAGACCCGTGCGCGGCTTGCCGCCCAGGATGCCCGCATCCGCGCCCGCTACCAGAGCCTTTCCGATAGCTACCAGTCGGGCAAGGATCAGAACGCCATTCCGCTGAACTGAGATCCATGGAACCTTCGCGCGACATCCAACGCCTGCTCGACATCATGGCGGCGCTTCGCCAACCCGAGACCGGCTGCCCCTGGGACATCGTTCAGACCTTCGAGACGATCAAGCCCTATACGATCGAGGAAGCCTATGAGGTCGCCGACGCCATCGAGCGCGGCGACATGCACGACCTTTGCGACGAACTCGGCGATCTTCTTCTGCAGGTGGTGTTCCACGCCCGCATGGCGGAGGAAGCGGGTGACTTCGCCTTCGGCGACGTCGTCGAGGCAGTAACGCGCAAGATGATCCGCCGGCATCCGCATGTCTTTGCCCGTTCCGACGCCGATACGCCCGAGGCGGTCAAGTTGCAATGGGACCAGATCAAGCAGGCAGAGAAGGCAGAACGGCAGGCGAGACGCACCAAGCACGGCCTCGCCCCGGATGCCGCTAAGAGCCACCTCGGTTCGGTCCAGCGCTCGTTTCCGGCGCTTGTCGAAGCCCTGAAACTGCAGGAGCGCGCGGCAAAGGTCGGCTTCGACTGGTCGGAACCTGAACCGATCCTCGACAAGATCGAGGAGGAGATCGGCGAACTGCGCCAGGCGCTGCGCGAAAAGGATCGCGCCAAGGTCAGCGACGAACTGGGCGACCTGATCTTCGCAGTGGTCAATATCGGCCGCCACGTCGGGACTGATCCCGAAATGGCGCTTCGCGGCACCAACACCAAGTTCCGCCGCCGCTTCGCCCATATCGAGCGCGAGCTAGAAGCCGGCGGCGAGACGCTGGATAACGCGACGCTGGAGCGGATGGAAGAGCTTTGGCAGGCGGCCAAGGCGATCGAGCGGCAGCTCGGCTAAGACCGTCGGGACGCATGATGTTTCCGATGCGTCCCTCGCAGGCAGCCAGCGAACCGATGGCTCGAGCAAAACGTTTGGGCTAACCAGTCTTTGGCTTACCAGTCTTCTTCGACGGGCTTCGGCCCGTTTCCGAGACGGCGTTCCAGATCGGACGCCTCGTTTTCGGTCAGCCGGAGATCGAGGCTCACGCGCCCGTCTTCCAGATCCTCGCGGCCGTCGACGATGGCGTGCTGATAGATCCAGGGCAGAAGCTGCAACTGGTCGATGCCGAGAACGACGGTGCATTCCGTCAGAACGCCCGACAGGCGTCGGCCGATTTCGGCGAGCAGTTCGTCAACGCCCTCACCGGTAATCGCCGAGACGGCAACCGTATTTTCCGAGGTCGCTGCCTTGCCGCGCAACGCTTCGCGCGATTCGACATCCAGCCGGTCAATCTTGTTCCAGACCTCGATCAGCCGTTCGGACGCTTCCTTCTCGTCGATGCCGAGATCGGCGAGAATGCGGAGCACATCGCTTGCCTGCGCCTGGTTGTCCGGGTCGGAGAGATCACGCACGTGCAAGATCAGATCCGCCTCCAGCACCTCTTCGAGCGTCGCGCGGAAGGCAGCGACGAGGTGCGTCGGCAGGTCGGAAATGAAACCGACGGTGTCGGAGAGGATCACCATGCGGCCATGCGGCAGCTTCAGACGCCGAAGCGTCGGATCGAGCGTCGCAAACAGCATGTCCTCGGCGAGCACGCCCGCCCCGGTCATGCGGTTGAAAAGCGTGGACTTGCCGGCGTTGGTATAGCCGACGAGGGCGACGATCGGATGCGGCACCTTCTTGCGCTTGGAACGGTGCAGCTGCCGGGTCCGGCGGACCTGTTCCAGTTCGCGCTCGAGCTTGACGATGCGGTCCTGCAGCAAGCGCCGGTCCGCTTCGATCTGGGTTTCACCCGGGCCACCCATGAAGCCGCCGCCACCGCGCTGACGCTCAAGGTGGGTCCAGCTTCGGACCAAGCGGCCTTTCTGGTAGTTGAGATGCGCAAGATCGACCTGCAGCGTGCCTTCCTTGGTGGAAGCGCGGCGCCCGAAAATCTCGAGGATGAGGCCCGTTCGGTCGATGACCTTGGCGTTCCATCCCTTCTCGAGATTGCGCTGCTGCACCGGCGTCAAGGGATGATCGACGATAACGAGACCGGCATCCTGTTCGACGAGGATATGGCCGATCTCCTCGATCTTGCCGGTGCCGAGCAAGGTGCCGGGCTTCGGCTGCGCCACCGGAACGATGGCGCCATGCACGACATCGAGGTCGATCGCCAGCGCCAGCCCGGTCGCCTCCTCGAGGCGGCTTTCATCCGAGCGTGTGGTCGTGGCCGAGAGTATCTCTGCGGACTGTCTTCCGGTCTTTTTCAAGACCGGAACGATGACGACCGCGCGCATGTCGTCGCGGAGCTTCTCGAGCTCCGGAATGATCGACGACGATTTTGAATCCCGCTTGGTAATGTGCCTAACGTCCCGTCAGGATGCGGCTTCTTCGTTCTCGAACATCTGCAGCGGCTGGCCGGGCATGATGGTCGAGATCGCGTGCTTGTAGACCAGTTGCGAGTGGCCATCGCGACGCAACAGGACGCAGAAATTATCAAAAGATGTCACGACACCGGTGAGCTTGACACCGTTGATAAGGAAAATTGTCAATGAAATCTTTTGCTTGCGGACCGTGTTGAGAAAGAGATCCTGCAAGTTTTGAGAACGTTCCGCCATCGCGCCGCTTCTTTCTTATTTGCCGGCGTTTCGCGCCGGTGCATTTTTGTCGATATCTGCAATCAGAGGCGCCACAAGTACCTTCCCCGACACCTCTCTAAGTTTGGTATCAAATCAATGTCTTTTCCGCAACGCCGAAAAAGGCTTCACGAATATTCTGTGCTATGCTTCCCGGATGGCCATTGCCGATCGGCCTGCCGTCCACCGAAACGACCGGAAAGCAGATGCTGGTAGCAGCGGTGATGAAGACCTCGCGCGCCGCGAGCATTTCCTCGATCGAGAATGCTCTCTCCTCGACCTTGAGCCCAAGCGGGCCCGCCACGTCCATCAGTGTGGTGCGGGTGATTCCCTTCAGGATTCCGTGCTCGGCCGGGCGTGTGCGCAGCGTTCCGTCGCGATCGACGATCCAGACATTGGTCGCGGCGCCCTCCTTCACCGTGCCATCGGCGTCGACGAAAATCGCCTCCTGCGCACCCTCCTCCTTCGCCTTCTGGCGGGCAAGCACGTTGGGCAGAAGCCCGACGGACTTGATGTCCACCCGGTCCCATCGGTTTTCCGGTACGGTGATGGCCGAGATCCCCTGCGTCGCCTTTTTGGCGATGGCTTCGGCATCGGTGCGCTTCGCCGTCACCACGATCGTCGGTTTGGTCTCCGTGGCCGGAAATACATGGTCGCGGCGCGCCACGCCGCGCGTGACCTGCATATAGAACAGACCATTCCGAACCCGGTTGCGCCGGATCACTTCCCGGATCACATGCACGAGCGCCGCACGGCGCATCGGCCAGGCGATGCGCAATTCACGAAGCGAACGGTCGAGACGATCGAGATGCCGGTTGAGATCGACGATGTAACCATGACGGACCTCGCAGACCTCGTAGACACCGTCTGCAAACTGATAACCGCGGTCCTCGATATGGACTGCGGCGTCGGCATGCGGCACGTAGGCACCGTTGACATAAGCAATTCTCGGCATGGATCTCGGCCTTAAAAATACTGGATGCTGACGCGGAAAAGTTGTTCGACATGCCGCACGGCATCGGCGGCGGCAAAGAGCACCACACGGTCCTTTGCCTTGATCTTTGTATTGCCATCCGGGCGGATGAACGTCTTGTCGCGGTAGAGCGCGCCGATGCGGATGCCATCGGGAAGCTCGAGGTCACGCAAGGCCCTGCCAACCAGCGGCGACGTTTCCAGCGCTTCGGCCTCGATCACCTCGGCCATTCCCTTCTGCACCGCGTAGATGGAGCGGATGCGTCCCTTGCGCACGTGCTGCAGCACGCGGGAGATCGTCACGGCGCGCGGGTTCACATAGGCGTCCACGCCAGCCGTGCCGGCAAAATCCTGATAGGACGGTTCGTTGATCAGCACGAGCGTCGACTTGGCGCCGAGCCGCTTCGCCATCATGCTGCCGAGGATGTTGATCTGGTCATTGTTCGTCAGCGCGACCACGAGATCGGCATCCTGAACGTCAGCCTGCGCCAGGATTCGCTGATCCATCGCGGAACCGTTGAGGACAACGGTGTTGCTCAGCTTATCCGCCATCACCACTGCCCGGTCGCGATCGCTCTCGATCAGCTTCACCCGGGTCCGCGGCTGATGCTCCTCGATGGTCTTGGCAACGAAGTAGCCGACATTGCCGCCGCCGAAGATGATGATGCGCCGCGCTTCCTGCTCCTCATGGCCGAAGAGCGCCAGGGTCCGGCGGGCATGGTCCCGGTCGCAAACGACATAGGCGATATCGCCTGCCTGCAACTGGTCATCAGAGTGCGGTACCATGACCTTGCCGTTGCGGAAGATACCGGTCACCGTCGCGAGCAGATCGGGGAACAGTTCGCTCAACTGCTGCAGCGGCGTGCCGACAACCGGGCAATCTTCGAGGCACTCGAAGGCGACCATGGCAATGCGGTCTTCGGCGAAACGCACGATGTCAATTGCACCGGGAAAGGAAATACGCCGCAATACCAGCCGCCCAACCTCGACCTCGGGCGAAATGGTGACGTCGATCGGCACGTTCTCACGGGAGAAGAGGTTCGAATATTCGGGCGCGAGATAGCTTTGCGCCCGAATGCGCGCAAGCTTCGTCGGCACGTTGAAGATTGCATGCGCCACTTCGCAGGCGACGATATTGACCTCGTCGGAAAGGGTGACGGCGATCAGCATGTCGGCCTGGTCGGCGCCAGCCCTGGCGAGCACGTCCGGATGCGCACCGTGTCCGACATAGCCACGCACATCAAGGCTTTCGGTGATGTTGGCAATCAACGCTGCCGACGTATCGATCACCGATACGTCGTTGTCTTCCTGTGCCAGCCGCTCGGCGATGCCATATCCGACCTGGCCCGCGCCACAAATGACTACCTTCATGTCGACCTTTCAAGGAGCTACAGCCACCTTTTGCATATAAGTCGCGCGGCGCTGTAGGAGCGCGGGTGCCAGGGCCGTAAGTTGTATCGACTCAGACGCCCAGCGACTTCAGCTTTCGATGCAGCGCCGACCGTTCCATACCGACGAATTCCGCCGTACGCGAAATATTGCCGCCGAATCGGTTGATCTGCGCGATCAGATAATCACGCTCGAACATTTCGCGAGCCTCGCGCAACGGCAAGGTCATGATGTGCTGGTCGCCCTGGGCCGAGATCTTCGGCAGGGTATCGCCCACTTCCGTCGGCAGCATGTCGGCAGAAATTGGCGTATCCGGACCGTCGCTGCGGGCAAGGATCATCAGCCGCTCGATGTTGTTGCGAAGCTGGCGGATGTTGCCGGGCCAGTCATGGGCCTGGAGCACGGCCAGCGCGTCGTCGCCGATCTTGCGCGGACGGATACCCGCCTGTTCGCTGACCTGGCGCATGAACATGTCGACGAGGAACGGAATGTCCTCGCGCCGCTCGGCGAGCGCCGGCACCCGTACCGGAATGACCGCAAGCCGATGGAACAGGTCTTCGCGGAAAAGGCCCTCGGAGATCATGTTTTCGAGATTGTAGGCCGTCGAAGAGATGATCCGTACATCGACCCGGACCCGCTTGGTGCCACCGACGCGTTCGAACTGTTGATCGACCAGCACGCGCAGGATCTTGTTCTGCGTCTCGCGCGGCATCTCGCCGATTTCGTCGAGATAGAGAATCCCGCCATGAGCCTCCTCAAGAGCGCCCGTGCGACGCGGCTGGCCCGGCGTGCCTTCGGTCCCGAAAAGCGCGATCTCCATGCGGTCAGGCGTGATCGCCGCGGCGTTCAGCGCCACGAACGGACCGGCGGAGCGCGTCGACTTGCGGTGAATCATCCGCGCGACCAGTTCCTTGCCCGACCCGGACGGCCCCTGGATCATGATGCGGCTGTTGGTCGGCGCGACCTTCTCGATCGTCTGACGAAGCTGCGACACGGCAACCGACGTGCCGATCAGCTCAACGGGATCGCCGGACTTCCTCTTCAGCTCAGAGACTTCGCGCTTGAGCTTCGAGTTCTCCAGCGCCCGCTCGGCAATCAGGATCAGCCGGTCGGCCTTGAAGGGCTTCTCGATGAAGTCGTAGGCGCCACGCTTGATGGCGTTGACGGCGGTCTCGATGTTGCCGTGACCGGAAATCATGACGACCGGGAGATCCGGATACCGTCCCTTGATCTCGTCGAGCAGCGCCAGTCCGTCGAGGCGGCTTCCCTGCATCCAGATATCGAGGAAGACGAGACGCGGCACGCGATCGCTGATCGCCGCCAGCGCGCTGTCGCTGTCGAAGGCGGTGCGGGTTTCGTGCCCCTCGTCAGAGAGGATACCCGACACGATCTCACGGATATCTTCCTCATCATCCACAACCAGAATATCAGCGGCCATCGCTCGCACCCTTATCCTTCAAACTGTCTTCGCCCCCAGTTTCTCCGGCAGGCGGCAGGATCACGCGGATCATCGCCCCGACACCGCCGTCGAAATCGGCTGGCGCGTCGTGCAATTCCAATTGTCCGCCATGGTCCTCAATGATCTTCTTGACGATGGCGAGCCCGAGGCCAGTGCCCTTCTCGCGCATCGTCATGTACGGCTCCAGAATCCTGTGCCGGTTCTCTGTCGGCAGGCCCTTGCCGTTGTCGATGATATCGACAACGAAACGACCCGAGGCCAGGTCAGTTCGCGCTCGTGCGACGATCATCGCGTGGCCCCGCACCGCATCAGCCGGCACCGCCTCGATCGATTCGACCGCATTCTTGACGATGTTGCCGAAGGCCTGGCCAAGCATGCGCCCATCGAACAGGCCTTCGAGCGGCTCTTCGCCGAGGTCCCGCACGAAATCGATGTGATTGTTGCCCATCTCGCGCAGGAACATCGCATCCTTCAGGATTGCGCGGAGATCGGCCTTCTCCTTGGTCGGCTTCGGCATGCGCGCGAAAGCCGAAAACTCGTCGACCATGCGGCCGATGTCTTCCACCTGGCGCACGATCGTATCGGTGCACTGGTCGAAGACGGCCTTGTCTTCCTGATTGATCTGCTTGCCGTAGCGGCGCTTCAGGCGCTCGGCGGAGAGCTGGATCGGCGTCAGCGGGTTCTTGATCTCGTGCGCGATGCGGCGCGCCACGTCGGCCCAGGCCGTCGATCGCTGCGCGATGACGAGGTCGGTGATGTCGTCGATGGTGATGACGTAGGATTCGTTCGACTCGCCGCCCTCTTCGCGCGTTACCTGAACGTTCAGCGTCCGCTCGGTTCCGCCGCGCATGATGTTGATCTGCTTGCGGTAATCGTTGCGATGGCGATTTTCGGCCTCGACCAGGACCTCTTCGATCTCCGGCGCCACCGTGCGCAGATCGGCCCCCAGGAGCTCAGGCGCCGCCTTCTTCAGGAAGTCTTCGGAGGAAGAGTTGGCGATGGTGATCTGCCGGTCGCGGCCGACACCGATCACGGCGGCGGTCACGCCTGAAAGAACGGCCTCGATGAACCGGCGGCGATGGTCGACCTCGTCCTTCGCCTCCAGGATCTGCTCCTGCTGGCTGCGGATTTCCGAGACCATCTTGTTGAAGGTGCGCGACAGGTTGCCAACGTCGCCGTCGACGGCGCGCACGGGCACGACGACATCGAGATTGCCCGAGGCGACGCTATCGGCAGCGCCGATCAATTGGCGAATGGGCCGGACGATCCGGTCGGCGACGGCGATGGCGGTCCAGATCGCCGCCAGGAGAACGATGAGCGCAAAGCCGATGTAGAGGACGCCGAAGGCGATCTGCGTGAAGGTCCGCCCGGCCTCCAGCATCTTGTACTCGGCCGTGTTCTCTTCCATCAGCCGCAGCGAGCGCATCACTTCCGGATCGACGTTGCGAACCGTGTAGAGATAAGTGCCCGGAATATCGTCGAGCGGAATCACGGCGCCGACGAGGTTGGTGACCCCTGGCGGGATCAGGGTCGGCTGGCCGGATACGGAGCTTTTCAGCGCGTCTGGCGGGATGGCCGGCAGCGGGCGGTCGGTGGAGATGTTGGCCTGGATGATGGCGCTACCGTCGGCCCGCACGAGGAAGGCGCCGAGCATGCCGCGGCCCCGTGCCTGGCGGGTCATCAGCTCCGTAAAGCCGGTGCGGTCGAGGCTGTAGAGCTGCCGGTTGCGTTCGAGGTCGTTCGCCATCGACACGGTCTGGCCCTGCAGGTAGCTGGCATTCTCGAGCACATAGGCCTGGGCGACGTTGATCGACGAGCGGACGATCGCCTGGGTTCGCAGCGAAAACCAGCGATCGAGACCGACATCGAGGGTGATGCTGGCAAAAATCGCGACGAGAACCGCCGGCGTGATCGCGACGATCGAAAACAGGGCAACGATGCGCACGTGCAGGCGCGCGGCGGCGCGGCCCTTGCTGCGGGCACGCAGCAGCCGCAGGATTTCTCGGGCGATCAGGTAGATAAGGCCGACGACGAACAGGCTGTTGATGGCAGCGCAGGCGATGACGACATTTCTCTCGAGCCGTATCGGCGTCAATCCGAGAAGCACGAGCAGCGAGACGGTGGCGCAGATCAAGGCGCCGGTCGCCAGCATCAGCCCCGGGAGAGCAAAGGACGCGCGCCGGTCCTGCGCCGCGAGTCCCTCATCTGTGCCCAGCGGCAAGGCCATTGCGTCCACCATAAAAAGCGTTCCCCCAACCGCCGCCTGCCGGCGACGGCATCACTTGCTGGCATTCTCTGGTCAAAGGTTGACCTCACCGCCCAAATGGGCTGCTGCGTTGCGGCCCCAGTCAATCAATTGGGTCAAATCAATTGAACGAGACGGCAACGACGGGCGATTCGGCGGTCGTCACACGTTCAAGCAACGCATTGTGGCGAAAATGCAACGGTGGTCGTGACCAAGTCAAGCGCTGCGTGAGCTGCGATAGACCGAAACGCCGAGTTCGCGGATTTTCTTGCGCAGCGTGTTACGGTTGAGGCCGAGCAAATCGGCCGCCTTGATCTGGTTACCACGGGTTGCGGTGAGCGCCGCCAGGATCAGCGGATACTCCATCTCTGCAAGCACCCGGTCGTAGAGGCCGGCCGGCGGCAAGGCATCGCCGAAACTTGCGAAATACTGGCGCATGTTTTCTTCGACGGCCTGCGAAATGGTGAGCGATCCCGGCCGCGCCGCGGTCTTCTCGATCGGACTGTCCGGTATCTCGGAACGCAACTCGTTTTCGATGATTTCGCGGGTGATCACATCCTGTGGATAAAGTGCCGTGAGGCGCCGCACCAGGTTTTCCAGCTCGCGCACGTTGCCCGGCCAGGCATGTGCCTTCATCAGTTCCAGCGCTTCGTGGTCGAAGCGCTTGACGTCGAGCCCTTCCTTTTCCGCCTGCTGGACGAAGTGGCGAACGAGATCCGGAATATCCTCTGCGCGGTCCCGCAGCGGCGGCAGACGCAACGGCACGACGTTGAGGCGATAATAGAGGTCTTCGCGGAACAGGCCCTGATTGATCGATTGCTTCAAGTCCTTGTTGGTCGCCGCCACGATGCGCACGTCCGAGCGAATCGGCGTGCGGCCGCCAACGGTCGTGTATTCCCCCTGCTGCAGAACGCGCAGCAGACGGGTCTGCGCGTCCATCGGCATGTCGCCGATTTCGTCGAGGAAGAGCGTGCCGCCCTCGGCCTGCTCGAAACGACCGGTCGAGCGCATCTGTGCGCCGGTGAAGGCGCCCTTCTCATGGCCGAAGAGTTCGGATTCGATCAGATCGCGCGGGATCGCCGCCATGTTGATCGCCACGAACGGGCCGTTGCGGCGCTTGCCGTAATCGTGCAGTGCGCGGGCGACGAGTTCCTTGCCGGTACCGGACTCGCCGGTGATCATCAGCGTCAGATCCGTCTGCATCAGGCGCGCCAGCACCCGGTAGATTTCCTGCATCGCCGCCGAACGGCCAACCAGCGGCATGCCGTCCTGGGTGTCGTCGTCGAGCTTCGCCGGGCGACGCTTGGGTTCCGAGAGCGCCCGGCCGATGATGCCGATGAGTTCGGTCAGGTCGAAGGGCTTCGGCAGATAGTCGTAAGCGCCCTTCTCCGAAGCCTTGATCGCCGTCATGAAGGTGTTCTGGGCGCTCATGACCAGCACCGGCAGATCGGGGCGCGCCTTCTTGATGCGTGGCAGCAGATCGAAGGCGTTCTCGTCGGGCATCACGACGTCGGTCACGACGAGATCGCCGTCGCCCGCCGCAATCCAGCGCCACAGCGTCGCCGCATTGGAGGTGATGCGGACATCGTAGCCGGCGCGGCTCAGCGCCTGGTTCAGCACGGTGCGAATGGCTGCGTCGTCATCCGCAACGAGGATCGTGGCACCCGTCATGCAAGGTTTCCTTTTGTCATCGGCATGTCGTCTTCATCCGCTGCCTGGCCCTTGGAGGCCGGCATCAGGACACGGAAAGTGGTGCGGTTCTGCTGGCTGTCGCATTCGACGATGCCGCCATGGGCGCCGATGATCTTGGCGACCAGCGCGAGCCCCAGGCCGGAACCGTTGGTCTTGGTGGTGATAAAGGGATCGAAGAGCAGCGGCAGAAGGTCGGAAGGCACGCCCGGCCCATTGTCGTGCACGCAGAATTCGAGCGGCAGAGAGATCTTCTCGCGCGTTCCGGCAACGGACAGGCGGATGCCCGGCCTGTAGGCTGTCGTCAGCACGATCTCGCCGTCACTGCGGTCGCCGATCGCTTCGGCCGCATTCTTGATCAGGTTCAGGAAAACCTGAACCAGTTGATCGCGGTTGGCGAAGACCGGCGGCAAGGACGGATCGTAGTTCTCCGCGAACTTGATTTGTCGCGCGAAGCCGGCCTTGGCGATCGCTTTCACGTGGTCGAGCACCGAGTGGATGTTCAGCGGCACGCGATCCACGGGGCGCTCGTCGGAAAACACCTCCATGCGATCGACCAGCGAGACGATACGGTCAGTTTCATCGCAGATCAGCCGCGTCAACGCCCTGTCTTCGTCATTGACCGAGGTTTCCAGCAGCTGTGCGGCACCGCGTATGCCGGAAAGCGGATTCTTGATCTCATGCGCCAGCATCGAGGCAAGGCCCGTCACCGAACGGGCAGCGCCGCGATGGGTCAGCTGCCTGTCGATCTTGTCGGCCATTGAGCGCTCCTGGAAGACGACGACGACCGCGCCCGGCTCGGAAAGGACCGGCGCGACATAGAGATCGACGAGCTTGTCGGCGCCGAGACGCGGCGAGCTCAGGTCGACGCGGTATTCATTTACCGGCGCCTTGCGTTCGCGGACCTGCTCGATCAGGGTCAGCAGCGGACTGCCGAAGGGGATGAAGGCGCTGATATTGTGGCGCGCCAAGTGGTTGGCACTGGCGCCGAAAAACGATTCGGCTTCCCAGTTGGCGAAGGCGACCAATCCATTGGCATCGACCAGAATCACCGGGTTCTGAATGGCGTTCAGAACAGCCATCGACAGACCATTCGCGGCCGCATCGGGAACGCTCGGTTTCTCGGTCATGCGGCAATTCCTTCTGCGACCATCTCGCCGTCAGACTCGGCCGGCGCCGCATCCAGCATCGCCGCACGCGCCCTGTCGCGGACAAATCGGACATCGGTCGACGTCAGGATTGCAGCCTTTTCCGCGCCTGCCATGTCGGGGGCGGCGCGGTCGAGATACCATGCGACATGCTTGCGGGCGTGCCGCAAGCCGACGTCGACGCCATAGAATTCGAGCATCATCTCGTAGTGCTCCGCAAAGGTATCGGCGATCTCCGCCTGCGAGGGGTGCTCGACGACACCGGCAAGAAAGCCGATGTGCCACGGGCGCCCCTGCGACGAGCGCCCGGCCATGACGGCGTCGGCACCCGACCGGCGAAGAATCTCTTCCGCGTCGGCGATCGTCTCCACGTCGCCATTGGCGACCAGCGGAACGGTAACGACGTCGCGAACCGGGCGAATTGCATCCCAATCGGCCCTGCCGTTGTAGAACTGCATGCGCGTGCGGCCGTGCACGGTAATCGCCTTCACGCCCGCCTCTTCGGCGCGTTTCGCAATCAGCGGCGCATTGATGGAGTTTTCGTCCCAGCCGAGCCGCATCTTCAGCGTCACCGGCACGTCGACGGCGTTTACCGTTGCATCGACCAAGGACAACGCGTGGTCGGGATCGCGCATCAGCGCCGAGCCGGAATAACCGCCCGTCACTTTCTTGGCCGGGCAGCCCATGTTGATGTCGATGATATCGGCACCATTGTCAGCGGCGATCCTGGCGGCTTCAGCCATCCAATGCGCTTCCCGACCGGCGAGCTGGACGATGTGCGGCTTGATGCCCGAATTCTTCAGGCGCGCCCAGGATTCCGACGCATTGCAGACCAGCTCGCGGCTCGCAACCATCTCGGTAACGACGAAGCCGGCGCCGAAGCGCCAGGCGAGCCGCCGGAATGGCAGATCGGTGACACCGGACATGGGCGCAAGCGCAACCCGGTTGCGGATTTCGATCGTCCCGATCCGGAGCGGTGATGAAAGAGCCGGAATTGGCAAATGCTTATCTTTCAGGCACATGTTGTTGCTGCACTATTTTTAGACATTGTTCTTGAGCTTGCCAAGCGATTTCGGCGCCTTGCGCAAATTTCCTAGCTTGGCTGGCAAAGCACGATCCTTCGCGGTACATCACGGCGAAGATCGGCGAATGCGGGACCTCATACAGAAGATGCAGCCTCAAGAACAGCTCAAGTGCGGCGTGGTGATCGTTGCAGCCGGGCGCGGCGAACGTGCAGGACAATCCGCCGAAGGTCCGAAGCAGTATCGAACCATCGGCGACCGCCCCGTTATCGCCCATACGCTTGACACTTTCGCGACATGGCCGGGCGCAGGCCCGATCGTCGTCGTCATCCACCCGGACGACGAGGCCTTGTTCGACGCGGCACGCAAACGCTCGGTGGCCGGCGACGTGATCATCGTCCATGGCGGTGCGACGCGGCAGATATCCGTGCTCGCCGGCCTCGAGGCACTCGCCGGGACCGGCGTAGGCCATGTCATGATCCACGATGCGGTTCGCCCCTTTGCCGATCACGCGCTGCTTTCGCGCTGTGCCGCCGCGCTCGGCGGCGAGGTCAAGGCCGTTCTGCCGGCGGTCGCGGTCGCGGACACGCTCAAGCGCGCGGGCAAGGGCAGCGTCGTGCTGGAGACTGTGCCGCGCGACGGTCTCTATGGCGCGCAAACACCGCAGACCTTCGATCTTCCGGCCATTCTTGCCGCACACCGGGATGCGGCCAAGAGCGGCCGCACCGATTTCACTGACGATGCTTCGATCGCCGAATGGGCCGGCCTCAAGGTCGTCCTCGTCGAGGGCATGGTGGACAACGTCAAGCTTACGTTGAGAAGGGATATCGCCATGGCCGACGAGAAACTCAAGCGCACCGCCCTGCCCGACGTGCGTACGGGCAACGGTTACGACGTGCACCAGTTGATCGAGGGTGACGGCGTCACGCTCTGCGGCGTCTTCATTCCGCACACGAAAAAGCTCTCCGGCCACTCCGATGCGGACGTGGCGCTGCACGCGCTCACCGACGCGCTGCTCGCCACCTGCGGCGCCGGCGACATCGGCGACCATTTCCCGCCGTCCGATCCACAATGGAAGGGTGCGCCGTCGCGCATTTTCCTGGAACACGCCGCACGCATCGTGCGCGAGCGCGGCGGCGTCATCACCAATGCCGACATCTCGCTCATCGCCGAAGCGCCGAAGGTCGGGCCGCATCGCCTGACGATGCGTCAGAACCTCGCGGACATGCTGGGGATTTCGCTCGACCGCTGCTCCGTCAAGGCCACGACGAACGAACGCCTCGGCTTCGTCGGCCGCGATGAAGGCATTGCCGCCATCGCCACGGCCACCGTCATCTATGGGAGCCTTTCGTGATGTGGCCCGCCGACATCGAAGTCAAGGCTGGCGAAATCATCGCCGAGCTCACGGCACGCGGCCTCAAGGTCGCGACGGCCGAATCCTGCACGGGCGGCCTGATCACGGGAGCGCTCACCGAGATTTCCGGTTCGTCTGCCGTCGTCGATCGCGGATTCGTCACCTATTCCAACGAAGCGAAGGTCGCCATGCTTGGTGTCGAGGAGGCGACGCTTGCCGCCCATGGTGCGGTTTCGCGCCAAACGGCAATCGAGATGGTCGAAGGCGCGGTGCGACATTCGGCGGCGGATTTTGCGGTGGCCGTCACCGGCATTGCCGGTCCCAGCGGCGGTTCGGCCGAAAAGCCAGTCGGGCTCGTGCACCTTGCGGCATCCGGGCGAAATGGTGAGATGCTGCATCGAGAGATGCGTTATGGCGACATCGGCCGCAGTGGCATCCGGCTTGCGACCGTCCGCACCGCGCTCGACATGCTCGCGGAAATCGCTCAGATCGCGTAGATTCTGTCGGCGCGTTTTTCGAAGGCGTCGGAGAACATCCGGAAGGCGCGGTCGAACATCGAGCCCATCAAGGCGCCGAGTATGCGGCTCTTGAACTCGTAGTCGATATAGAAATGCACGACCGACTGGCCCTCGCCCGCCGGTTCGAAACGCCAACGGTTGTCGAGATACTTGAACGGCCCGTCGATGTATTTG
This sequence comes from Ensifer sp. VA4, assembly GCF_055710065.1. NCBI lineage: Bacteria > Pseudomonadati > Pseudomonadota > Alphaproteobacteria > Hyphomicrobiales > Rhizobiaceae > Ensifer > Ensifer sp. VA4. The sequence goes on from NZ_JBVQPO010000015.1 coordinate 124,266, forward strand.
ACGTCGATCGCACGCTCGGCCTTGTTCAACAACACCTGTGTCGTGAAGGTCTCGCGGATCGCCTTGTAGCCGACGGTCATGTCGGCAAGTAGCAGCAGCTTGCCGTCGCGCTCCTTGCGTGAGCGCACCGTCAACGCCTCGCAGAGCGGCAGGAATTCGGGATAGCGCTCGACATCGGCGACGAGATCGAACATCTGGTCGGCGCTATGCTTGACGACGTGGTTGGTTTCGAAATGTGGCATGTCCGAGAGCTAGTGGCCCCGCTTTATCTTAGCAAGTAGCAACGCCGTTTCGGCGTGCGATTTCAACACGAGAACCGGCAGGTCGGCATGGGCCGCCAGTTGCATCTCGATCTCAACCGCATCCCGGCGCTCGAAGTTCCAGATATACCGAAGGAAATCGAGATCGACCTTCTCCGGGCAGTCGTCGGCCATATCGGGACGGGTCTTTTTCCAATAGGCGAACCAGCGCAGAAACACCCCGAGCAGCGAGACCCAGCGCGGCGGCCGCATCCAGATCACGACATGCGCGCGCGGCAGCCTGAGCGGCAGCGTCTTCGGGCCCGTGCCATCCATGATCCAGCGTTCGCCGGCCGCAGCCTTCGAGATCAGCGCCAGCATCTCCTGTCGCGGCCGAAGCTTCCATCCCGGCATCCAGAAGAACTCCCGGTCCATCGCCAGATGCGGCAGGTCGAGCCGTTCGGAGAGTTGCCGGGAAAGCGTGCTCTTGCCGCTGCCGGAACAGCCGATCACCAGAATACGTTGCGCATTCCCGAGATGCGACGCTGCCTCTTCCCCGTTCATAAATCGCGGCATCGGCTCGCCTCCTCTGAAGACAGCCGTTAGGCGATCGAGCGGGCCGATGCAAGCTTGGCGCGAGCGTCCGAACGTCGCGCCATGGCCTGGGCAAGCGTCCCTGTAAAAACAAACTCTCAAAACAAAACAGCTCCGGCGCAAGCGCCGGAGCTGATCGTTCTCGAAACGCGCAGTCCGCCTTACTCGGCAGCCTGCAGCTTTTTCTCGCGCGCCGCCCTCAGACGGGCAAAGTCATCGCCGGCATGGTGCGACGAGCGCGTCAGCGGGCTCGAAGAAACCATGAGGAAACCCTTGGTATAGGCGACGGTCTCGTAGGACTTGAACTCCTCGGGGGTCACGAACTTCTCGACCTTGTGGTGCTTGCGGGTCGGCTGCAGGTATTGGCCGATCGTCAGGAAGTCGACATCCGCGGTGCGCAGGTCGTCCATCAGTTGCAGCACTTCGTTGCGTTCCTCGCCGAGGCCGACCATGATGCCGGACTTGGTGAACATCGTCGGGTCCAGTTCCTTCACGCGCTGCAACAGGCGCACGGAGTGGAAATAGCGCGCGCCCGGGCGGACCGTCAGATAGTTGCCCGGCACCGTTTCCATGTTGTGGTTGAAGACGTCGGGCTTGGCGGCGACGACGCGTTCCAGCGCACCCGGTTTCTTCAGGAAGTCCGGCGTCAGGATCTCGATGGTGGTCGTCGGCGAAGCCTCGCGGATCGCCCAGATGACCTTTTCGAAATGCTCGGCACCACCATCTTCCAGATCGTCGCGGTCGACGGAGGTGATGACGACGTGGCTCAGCCCCATCTGCTTGACGGCCTTGGCAATGTTTGCCGGCTCTTCGAGATCGAGCGCATTCGGCTTGCCGGTCGCGACGTTGCAGAAGGCGCAGGCGCGGGTGCAGATTTCACCCATGATCATGAAGGTGGCGTGCTTCTTGTCCCAACATTCGCCGATGTTCGGGCAGCCGGCCTCTTCGCAGACCGTGACGAGCTTGTTGCTCTTCACGATCGAACGCGTCTCCTGATAGCCCTTCGACATCGGCGCCTTGACGCGGATCCAGTCCGGCTTGCGCATCACTTCCGTGTCGGGCTTGTGCGCCTTTTCCGGGTGGCGGACGCGTTGCGCCCGGTCAGAGACGGCATCGAACACCGTTACCATACTGTCATCCTCGTCGCGGCGGGACCGGCGTCAGGCCGGGTGACCCATTTTCGCTCTATATAGACGGCCCGACGGGAAATGTCAGGCCGTCTTTACTTGATGCCCGACGGAAGCGCGGAAGGCCCGGCAGACTATCGTTTGACGGCGCGACCAGCGGCAATCAACAGGCAGGCGCCGATGAAGCCGATGACCAGGTAGGCGACCCAGCCGGCAAAAGCCATGCCGAAGGCCGCCAGGATGAAGTTCAGCACCACCGCGCCGATGATGCCGAGCAATATGTTCATGAACAGGCCCATGTCGCTGCTCATGAACTTCTCCGCGAGCCACCCGGCCAAACCGCCGATGATGATCGCAGCCAGAATACCGACGCCGTTCACGCTCATTTTCGTCTCCGTGCATTGAGAACATGGCCGTCCTCAATGCCGAAGCCGCCGCAAAAGTTCCGGCGCCGGACAACCGTTAGGCGTTCAGCGCACGGCCATAGGCGTCGAGCACGCTTTCCTTCATCGTCTCCGAGATCGTCGGGTGCGGGAAGATCGTGTGCATCAGGTCTTCTTCCGTCGTCTCCAGGTTCATGGCGACGACGAAGCCCTGGATGAGTTCGGTCACTTCGGCGCCGACCATGTGGGCGCCGAGCAGTTCGCCGGTCTTCTTGTCGAAGATCGTCTTGACCAGGCCCTGGTCCTCGCCGAGCGCGATCGCCTTGCCGTTGGCGACGAACGGGAAGCGGCCGACGCGGATATCGCGGCCGAGTTCCTTGGCCTTGGCTTCGGTGAGGCCGACGGAGGCAACCTGCGGATGGCAATAGGTGCAGCCCGGGATCTTCAGCTTGTCCATCGGGTGGACGTTCGGCAGGCCGGCGATCTTCTCGACGCAGATCACCGCCTCGTGCTCGGCCTTGTGGGCAAGCATCGGCGGGCCGGCGACGTCGCCGATCGCGTAGACGCCGGGCACGTTGGTCTTGCCGTAGCCGTCAATGACGATGCAGCCGCGGTCCGTCTTCACGCCGAGCGCCTCAAGGCCGAGGTTCTCGATGTTGCCCTGGACGCCGACGGCCGAGATCATGCGGTCGGCGGTGATCTTCTCGACCTTGCCGTCCTTCATCTCGACATGGGCGGTGATCGAGTTGGCAGCCTTCTCGACCTTCGTCACCTTGGCTTCGAGATGGATCTTCATCCCCTGCTTTTCGAACTGCTTCTTGGCGATCGCCGAGATCTCGGCGTCCTCGACCGGCATGACCGTCGACAAGACTTCGACAACTGTCACGTCGACGCCCATCGTGCGGTAGAAGGAGGCGAATTCGATGCCGATCGCGCCGGAGCCCATGACGACAAGCGACTTCGGCATTTCCTCGGGCTTCATCGCCTCGAAATAGGTCCAGATCAGCTTGCCATCGGGCTCGATGCCGGGAAGTGCGCGCGGACGGGCGCCGGTCGCGATGATGATGTGCTTAGCGGTATAGGTGCCCTCGCCCTTGGTGTTCTTCGGCAGCGGCGCCTGCGGCTGGACGGCCGGCTTCGTCGACTTGCCGACGACGATTTCGCCGGGCTTCGTCAGCTTCGCTTCGCCCCAGATCACGTCGACCTTGTTCTTCTTCATCAGGAAGCCGACGCCGCCGTTCATGCGCTCGGCAATGCCGCGCGAGCGCGCGACGATCGCCTTGAGGTCCGGCGTCACCGTGCCCTCGATCTTGACGCCATAGGCGCCCGGATGCTGAGCGTAGTGCAGGACTTCGGCCGAACGCAAGAGCGCCTTGGTCGGGATGCAGCCCCAGTTGGAGCAGATGCCGGCCAGATGCTCGCGCTCGACGACCGCGGTCTTCAAACCAAGCTGTGCTGCGCGGATGGCGGCGATGTAGCCCCCCGGACCCGAACCGATGACGATGACGTCGTAATTCTCAGCCATATGTTTCCTGCCTTTGTCTCAAGCGACCTTGCGGGTGAACAGCACCCAGTCGTGTTTCTTGCTTTCGTCAAAGAGCGGAACCGCCTCGGCGCGCGCTGCCTCGCCGAAGCCGTTTGCTCTGTATAGTGCCTGGGCGCTCACGTTGTGGCTTTCGGTGATCAGGCTCACCGGCGCCGATCCGGCGCGTTCGAATTCCCTTGCCAGGAGCGCGCTACCGATCCCGCGGGCGCGCTGATGGCGATAGACGCCGAGGCTTTCGATGAACCAGTGGCCGACGATCTGCCTTTGCAGCGCGAGCAAGGGTTCCAGCACCGGGTGCTTGGCGACGATCTCCAGAACCTCCGGACCGATCGCATAGCCAACCGACAGACCGGCAATCTCGTCATCGGTTTCGGCAACCAGCGCGTCGCGCCAGTTTCCAGGCCCGGGCTCCTCGCGAAGCTTGTTGCGGCCGCGCTCGAAAGCCGTGTCCGTCACTCCATGGAGGACGGCGCCGTACCAGAGCCAGGAGGCAAAGCCGTGCGCGGCGATGTCGACGAGAATGGCGAGCTCGGCCGCCTCACGTCTTTCCGCCGGACGAATGGTGACGCCCCCCACCATTCTTAGATCCCAAGCATCATCCGCACGACCGGTTCGAGACCCCGGCCGATCGCACGCGTATTCTCCGCATCGAGATGCACGCCATCGAGCGGCGTGGTCATCGCGACGGATCCGGCATCGAAGAAGCCGCAATCAAGTTCGTCGGCAAGATCGCGATAGAGCGGCGCCAGCATGGCTGACTGCTCGACGCCGCCGGCGAACATGGCGGCAAATCCGGCATCGGCAGTTTCGCAGAGCGCCGGCGGCGCGACGATCAGGATCTCCGGTCCCTCCTCGCCCTCGACCGGCCAGTCATGCCGGCGCACGAGGTTGACGAGACGCTGAATACCCTTCACGGCGCCGAAGGCGGTTCCGTGGATCACCGGCTTCATGTCGTTGGAGCCGAGAAGAAATATAATGAGATCGAGCGGCGCGTGGCTGTGCAGCACCGTCGGCAGCACTTTTGCACCATTGCGATCGCAATCGGCGAGATGATCGTCATAGGCGGTCGTGCGACCGTTCAACCCCTCGGCGATAACCTGGACGTCAGAACCGAGCGCCTTCTGCAGCACACTCGGCCAGCGATCGGCAAGCGGGTGGCGGCCTCCGTCCGCGGCATCATAGCCCCAGGTCAGACTGTCGCCATAGCAGAGAACTGTTTTCATCGTCCGGGTCCGCCTTCGACTGCGCGAATAGGAACGGACCGGCCCGAGGGCCGGTCCCTATCCAACTCAGACCAGCATGCCCATCGGGTTTTCGATGTAGCGCTTGAAGGCTCCGAGCAGTTCGGCGCCGAGCGCGCCATCGACGCAGCGGTGGTCGGTCGAAAGCGTAACGGTCATGACATTGGCGATGACCATCTGCTTGTTCTTGATCACGACACGCTCCTCGCCCGCACCGACCGCGAGGATAGTCGCGTGCGGCGGGTTGACGACGGCGGCGAAGTTCTTGACGCCCATCATGCCCATGTTGGAGACCGCCGTGGTGCCGCCCTGGTATTCCTCGGGCTTCAGCTTGCGGTCCTTGGCGCGCTGGCCGAGGTCCTTCATCTCGTTGGAGATGGCCGACAGGCTCTTCACTTCCGCCTGGCGCACGATCGGGGTGATCAGGCCGCCCGGGATCGACACGGCAACGCCGACATCGGCGTGCTTGTGCTTGACCATGGCGTTCTCGGTCCAGGAAACGTTCGCGTTCGGAACGTCGCGGAGTGCCAGCGCCAGGGCCTTGATAACCATATCGTTGACGGAGAGCTTGTAGACCGGCTTGCCATCCTTTTCAGGGGCTGCGGCGTTGAGCTGGGCACGGAGCGCCAGCAGTGCGTCGAGTTCGCAGTCGACCGACACGTAGAAGTGCGGGATCGTCTGCTTGGATTCGACGAGGCGCTTGGCGATCGTCTTGCGCATGCCGTCGTGCGGCACGAGTTCGTAGGAACCCGGCTCGAAGAGTTTGAGAACGGCGTCGTCCGACGGGCCCTTGGCGAGCGGTGCGGCCGCGGGAGCTGCAGCGCCGGCAGCCGGAGCCGCCGCGGGCTTCGCGGTGCCACCGGAAACGGCGGCCTCGACGTCCTTCTTGACGACGCGGCCGTGCGGGCCGGAACCGGCGATTGCCGAAAGGTCGATGCCGGCGTCCTTCGCCAGGCGACGTGCGAGCGGCGAAGAGAAGACGCGCGCGCCTCCCTCGGACTTCGCCGGCTGCGCGGCAACCGGGGTGGGGGCGGCTGGTGCTGGAGCGGCCGCCGGAGCGCTCGGCGCTGCCGGTGCGGGCGCTTCCGCCTTGGCCGCGGAAGCCGGTGCGGCTGCACCGTTGCCACCCTTGGCAGCGGCTGCGACATCCTCGCCATCGGCGGCAAGAACGGCAATCAGCGCATTGACCTTGACGCCTTCGGTACCGGCGGGAACGACGATCTTGGCAACGGTGCCTTCGTCGACGGCTTCGACTTCCATCGTCGCTTTGTCGGTCTCGATCTCGGCAATCACGTCACCGGACTTGACCTTGTCGCCTTCCTTGACGAGCCACTTGGCCAGATTGCCTTCTTCCATCGTCGGAGAGAGGGCAGGCATTGTGATGTTGATAGGCATCGAAGGGCCCTCCCCTTATTTGTAGCAAACGGCTTTCACCGCATCGACGACCTCTGCGACGCTCGGAAGCGCCAGCTTCTCGAGGTTCGCGGCGTAAGGCATCGGCACGTCCTTGCCGGCGATCGTCAGGATCGGGGCGTCAAGGTAGTCGAATGCCTGCTGCATGACGCGGGTGGCAATCTCGGTGCCGACGGAAGACTGCGGATAGCCTTCTTCGACGGTGACGAGACGCCCGGTCTTCTTGACGGATTCGATGACCGTCGGCAGGTCCATCGGACGGATGGTGCGCAGGTCGATCAGTTCGACGTCGATGCCCTGGGCTTCGAGCTCGGCAACCGCCTTGACGGCATAGGTCATGCCGATACCGAAGGAGACGATCGTTGCGTCCTTGCCCTGCTTGTGGATGCGGGCCTTGCCGATCGGCAGAACGAAGTCGTCGAGCTTCGGCACTTCAAAGGAGTGACCGTAGAGGATTTCGTTTTCGAGGAAGATGACCGGGTTCGGGTCGCGGATCGCGGCCTTCAGCAGACCCTTGGCGTCGGCTGCCGTGTAGGGCATGACGACCTTGAGGCCGGGGATATGGCTGTACCAGGCAGCGTAGCACTGCGAGTGCTGGGCGGCCACGCGGGCAGCGGCACCGCTCGGGCCGCGGAAGACGATCGGGGCGCCCATCTGGCCGCCGGACATGTAGAGCGTCTTGGCCGCGGAGTTGATGATCTGGTCGATCGCCTGCATGGCGAAGTTGAAGGTCATGAACTCGACGATCGGACGCAGGCCGGTCATGGCAGCACCGACGCCGACGCCGGCAAAGCCATGCTCGGTGATCGGGGTATCGATGACGCGGCGAGAACCGAACTCCTGCAGCAGGCCCTGGGTGATCTTGTAGGCGCCCTGATATTCGGCGACTTCTTCGCCCATGACGAAAACGTCATCGCTGGCGCGCATTTCTTCGGCCATCGCGTCGCGAAGCGCTTCACGAACGGTCATCGTAACCATTTCGGTGCCGGCCGGGATTGCCGGATCGGCGGCAACCTCAACCTTCGGCTGGGCTGCAACCGGAGCCGGCGCGGAAGCGGCCGGAGCCTCGGCTGCTGCCGCCTTCGGCGCTTCGGCCTTCGGAGCAACGGCGATATCGCCGGCGGCTTCACCGTCCTGCAACAGCACGGCGATCGGCGTGTTGACCTTGACGCCTTCGGTGCCGGCGGCGATCAGCAGCTTGCCGATCGTGCCTTCGTCGACGGCTTCGACTTCCATCGTCGCCTTGTCGGTCTCGATTTCGGCGATGACGTCACCCGAGGACACCTTGTCCCCCTCGTTCTTCAGCCATTTCGAGAGCGTGCCTTCCTCCATCGTCGGGGAAAGGGCGGGCATAAGAATTTCTACTGGCATGTTTGTCCCTCCCCGGATCAAAGCAGGATGTCGGTGTAGAGCTCGGATGCATCCGGCTCCGGATCGGCCTGGGCGAAATCGGCGCTATCGGCGACGATATCGCGGACTTCCTTGTCGATCTGCTTGAGCTCGTCTTCGCTCGCCCAGCCCTTTTCCATGAGACGGGCCTTCACCTGCTCGATCGGGTCGTGCTCCGAGCGCATCTTCTGTACTTCATCCTTCGAGCGATACTTCGCCGGGTCGGACATCGAGTGGCCGCGGTAGCGGTAGGTCAGCATTTCCAGAATGATCGGGCCCTTGCCCGCGCGGCAATGGGCGACAGCCTCGTCGGCCGCGGCCTTGACGGCGCGAACGTCCATGCCATCCACCTGGAAGCCCGGAATGTTGAAGGAAACGCCGCGCTGCGAGAAGTCGGTCTGTGCCGAGGCGCGGGAAACGGCGGTGCCCATGGCGTAACGGTTGTTCTCGATCACGTAGATCACCGGTAGCTTCCAGAGCTGCGCCATGTTGAAGCTTTCATAGACCTGGCCCTGGTTGGCCGCGCCGTCACCGAAGTAGGCAACGGAAACATTGTCGTTGCCGCGGTAGCGGTTGGCGAAAGCGAGACCGGTGCCGAGCGACACCTGGGCGCCCACGATGCCGTGACCGCCGTAGAAGTGCTTTTCCTTGGAGAACATGTGCATCGAGCCGCCCTTCCCCTTGGAAAGACCGCCGCGACGACCGGTGAGTTCGGCCATGACGCCGCGGGCGCTCATGCCGCAGGCCAGCATGTGGCCGTGATCACGGTAACCAGTGATGACCTGGTCGCCTTCCTTCAGCGCCGCCTGCATGCCGACGACGACCGCTTCCTGGCCGATGTAGAGGTGACAGAAGCCGCCGATGAAGCCCATGCCGTAGAGCTGGCCGGCCTTCTCCTCGAAACGCCGGATCAGCAGCATCTCGCGGTAGGCGTTGAGATCTTCTTCCTTGGAGAATTCGGCGAAGGTGCCGCCGTTGAAATCTTTCTTGGCCGGCTTTGCGGCACTCTTGCGGCTGGAAACGGACGCGGATTTTCGCGGAGCCATTCGTTCCTCCCAATGGTTAGCCTTTTGCGGTTACCATAGGGAAAGAAAGCGGCCACAGCAATGCCATATTTGCATGGCTCGCATTCCACGCAAATTATTGAATTTGCTCTATAAATTTCGATTAACTGAATTCAGGTTAATTTGCAGCGCGGTGAAAAATAACGATTTCGTCGCTTCGCGACATGTTCAGCGCGAGGCGAGCTTTTTCATCCAGCATGTCCCGTTCCAGCGACCCGTCACTCATCAGCTGAACCTCTTTTTCAAGGATCATTCGCCGCTTCGTGAGCTCATCCAGCCGCGCCTGCCGCTCGACTATCTGGCGATCGAATTGCTCGGTCGCCTTCAGGCCATAGCCGCCGTGGATGGAATGATAGCCGAAGTAGGAGAGAAAGGCGACCGCGATCAGCGGCATCACCAGCCGACCCAGTTTCCGTTTCTTATGATGCCGTGTCCACATCCATTCACGCCCTGATACGCAATACGGAAATCAGATTAGCGGCGATTGATTAACCGACCGTTGACCATGAATGGCAGGAAAACAGAAACCCGCCCACGTGGAAACGTGAGCGGGTTCGTTTGTTAGCTGCTGCGTTGCGTATCCGACAGGACGCGCGGCGCTTTAGTAAGTTAGAGCGGGATGCGGGCGGGAAACCGCGCACACTTTTCCTCATCCCGCTCTGGGATCAGCCGCGCAGGATCGAACGGCCGGCGTATTTGGCCTGCAGGCCGAGTTGCTCTTCGATGCGGATGAGCTGGTTGTACTTGGCGAGCCGGTCCGAACGGGCGAGCGAGCCGGTCTTGATCTGGCCGCAGTTGGTGGCAACCGCGAGATCGGCGATCGTCGCGTCTTCGGTTTCGCCGGAGCGGTGCGACATGACGGCGGTGTAGCGTGCCTTGTGCGCCGTCTCGACGGCATCGAGTGTCTCGGAGAGCGAGCCGATCTGGTTGACCTTGACGAGGATCGAGTTAGCGACGCCCATCTTGATCCCATCGCGCAGGCGCGCCGAGTTGGTGACGAACAGATCGTCGCCGACGAGCTGAACCTTCGAGCCGATCTTGTCGGTCACGGTCTTCCAGCCGTCCCAGTCGTCTTCCGCCATGCCGTCTTCGATCGAAAAGATCGGGTACTTGGCAGCGAGTTCCGCCAGGTATTCAGCCATGGCGCCCGGCTCCAGTTTGCGGCCCTCACCTTCGAGCACGTACTTGCCGTCCTTGAAGAATTCGGTTGCGGCGCAATCAAGCGCGATGAACATGTCTTCGCCCGGCTTGTAGCCGGCCTTCTCGATCGACTTCATGATGAAGTCGAGGGCTGCCGGAGCAGAAGCGAGACCCGGGGCAAAGCCGCCTTCGTCGCCGACATTGGTGTTGTGGCCGTCGGCCGCAAGCTGCTTCTTCAGCGTGTGAAACACTTCCGAACCCATGCGGACCGCATCGCGCATCGTATCGGCACCGACAGGAACGATCATGAATTCCTGGAAGTCGATCGGATTGTCGGCATGGGCGCCGCCATTGATGATGTTCATCATCGGAACCGGAAGAACATGGGCGTTCGGACCGCCGACGTAGCGATAGAGCGGCAGGCCGGCAGCTTCGGCCGCAGCCTTGGCGACGGCCAGCGACACGCCGAGGATGGCGTTGGCGCCGAGGCGCGACTTGTTCGACGTGCCGTCGAGCTCGATCATGGTCTTGTCGATCTGGATCTGGTTCTCGGCATCGAGACCACCGATCGCTTCGAAGATCTCGCCGTTGACGGCTTCGACAGCGCGCTCGACACCCTTGCCGAGGTAACGCATGCCGCCATCGCGCAGTTCGACGGCCTCATGCGCACCGGTCGAGGCGCCCGACGGCACCGCCGCACGGCCGAAGCTTCCGTCTTCCAGATGCACATCGACCTCGACGGTCGGGTTGCCGCGGCTGTCCAGGATTTCTCGGCCGATGATGTCGATGATTGCAGTCATGATCTCTTCCCTGCTTGAGGACGGTGGGTGGTCGGGGCCTGTCATACGCCAAGGCCTCGAAATTACAATGGCGCGCAAAATGTAAAACCGTTCGCGCCATTGCGGTTCATGAAAATTTCACGAAGCGTCGCTGACGGCTCAACCCTTGGCGATCGCGTCGAAGGCGAGCAGCTTTTCAAGCAGCCTCGGCATCTCTTTCAGGTGCACCATGTTCGGGCCGTCCGACGGCGCATTGTCCGGGTCTTCGTGCGTCTCGACGAAGACGCCGGCAACACCGACGGCCACGGCCGCACGGGCGAGCGTCTCGACGAATTCGCGCTGGCCGCCCGAAGAACCGCCCTGCCCGCCCGGCTGCTGCACCGAATGGGTGGCGTCGAAGACGACGGGCGCGCCGAGCGAAGCCATGATCGGCAGCGAGCGCATGTCGGAGACCAGCGTATTGTAGCCGAAGGAGGCGCCGCGCTCGCAGAGCAGCACGTTCGGATTGCCGCTGTCGGTGAACTTCGCCAGCACGTTCTTCATGTCCCAAGGCGCCAGGAACTGGCCCTTCTTGACGTTGATCGCGCGGCCGGTCTTGGCGGCCGCGACCAGAAGATCGGTCTGGCGCGACAGGAAGGCCGGGATCTGCAGAACGTCGATCGTCGGGGCGACCAGAGCGCACTGCTCCTCGGTGTGCACGTCGGTCAGCACCGGGAAACCGAATTCCTTCTTGAGATCGGCGAAGATCTCCATCGCCTTGTCGAGGCCGATGCCGCGCTTGCCGGAGAGCGACGTGCGGTTCGCCTTGTCGAAGGAAGACTTGTAGACGAGGCCGATACCGAGCTTCTTGCAGAGTTCAGAGAGCGCACCCGCGATCATGAAGGCGTGTTCGCGGCTCTCCATTTGGCAGGGGCCGGCGATCAGCGACAGCTTCTCGGTTTGCGCGAAGGCGACCTGGTGGGCGCCGTTGCCGACAACTACTCTGGCATTCGTTTTCATCATCAAGCTCCAAAAGCGAAGATCACCCCTTGCCCCGGCATTTCGGGGACAATGAGGCGTCCGCCCATTTCTGCAAATTCGATATCGTTCTCAGCGAAGAGAGTGCGTGTCGCCTCCAGGTCGGCGACGCGGAAAACGACGGCGCGACCGCGCAGGCCGCGTTCGGCACCCCGCACCGAACGGCCGAAGAAGGCTTCCATACCGGCGGGATTCAGCACCGAAATCTTGGCGTTGGTGGCCGACACATCCATGCCGAAGGAATGCGCCGTGACTTCGCGTTCGTCGACCGCCTCCTGCAGCAGGTACTGGAAATCGGTCGGGTTGGCTTCCGACAGGACCACCTCGGAGATGCCGATCACGCCGTTTTCATGCTGCTCCAGTGCGGCCCGATCGGTGGGCAGCGCCCGGACACGCTGACAGTTGAAGAGGAAGAAATCCGGCGAGCGCAGATCGGCCGCGAAGGCAAGGCGGAAGGAACCCAATCCCTCACGGCCATCCGGCAGCTTCATCGGCCGGGAAAACTCCAGCATATCGCCGCCGGATATGCCGCGGGCGCGAAAGCGGATGTGATCGCTCGCGGCATCCTCGGTGCCGAAGACCAGCGCCGAGAGACCTTCCGGGCCCTGGCGGAAACGGAAGGCCTGATCGCGCGCGACAAAGGCATTGCCGTCGAGTGCGGCGGCTTCGCATTCTTCGCGGGAAGCAACGGCAAGCGGCTCGAGATAGGTGCCATCGGAAAAGAACACGCAGGCATTTTCGGTACCGAAAGGATGGCGGGCATCCTCAGCGACGGTAAAACCGAGATCAGACAGGCGACGCCGTGCCTGGGTAAGCGTATCCACCGGCAGCACGAGGTGATCGAGCGGGCGGGTGGTGCGCTTGGAGAGGCTCATGGCGTTTTCCCTGATGGTTCGCCGCTGTTTGCAACTTTTGGCCGGCGAATGCAAGCCGGGTCGCGGCCATGGAGCCGATTGGTCGCTGACGGCCGAACGCGGGCCGCAAACAGAAACGCTCCGCGCCGGGCCGCGCCCGCCGCAGAGTTACATTTGCCAGCAAGTGCCGGACTGCCTCAGTAGTAGCCCGGAGCCGCCGTGGAGTTGGCGGTATTTCCCGCCCCGAGACCGGGGGCGAAGGTTTGGGGCTGCGCATAGGTCGTATTGGTGGAGGACGTGGAGGCACAGCCCGCAAGCCCCGCCACGATCGCCAGCGGCACGAGTAACAAAGTGATGAAGCGCATGCGTATTGCCCCTTTCCAGTTTCGCTGACGAACAGAAAAGAACGAAACTGACGGTTTGGCGAGTACGTAACAGTAACGCGACGTAACAAGGGACGATGATCCACATGCAGCGTTACCCGGAAATGCAGCCGCGGGTCACCGCAGACACCGCGATCGCTCCGTTCGTCCTGTGCGACCCACAAGGCGCGCACTGCGGTCGACTGCTGTGCATGGCATCGCTCATTTTGCGATCCATCCCCGCCCGCTGATGGCGAATACCCAAAGCGTCCGGCACGTTATCATGCGGCGTGTGATTTCAACCGCTTGAGAAGCGGACACAATCGCGTAAAGTTGTTCGATGCAGCCTGGAGTTACGCCAGGCGGCAGGCTGAGGGGCAGCGCTTGATCTTTTTGTTGCAAGGCATGAAACGCATCCGGGCACGGCCGATAGGCTGCGCAAGGCGCATCAGGACGCCAACCTGGTTCCCGCTTGGATATGAATCGACATGATCCGCGATTTGACGGCCAAGCTGGCCTCCATCGCCATCATGATGTTTGCGCGCGCGCTGACTGCGGCGCGCGCTATCTGGCATGAGACGGGTCTGCCGCCAAAGCAGAGCATCTATTTCGCCAATCATTCCAGCCACGGCGATTTTGTGCTGATCTGGGCGGTGTTGCCGCCCTGGCTTCGGGAACGCGCGCGGCCGGTTGCCGGCGCGGAATACTGGCTGAAATCGAAACTCTCGGCCTTCATTGGCCGCGACGTCTTCGATGCGGTGTTGATCGAGCGCGACCCGGCGGCCCGCACCCAGGATCCGGTCGAGCAAATGACGGCTGTTCTTAACGACGGCTCGTCGCTGATTCTCTTTCCCGAGGGAACGCGCAATCAGACCGAGGCACGGCTGCTTCCCTTCAAGAGCGGGCTCTATCACCTCGCCTGCAGGCGGCCGGACGTGGCACTGGTTCCTGTCTGGATCAACAATCTCAACCGCGTCATGCCGAAGGGGGAGTTCGTGCCGATCCCGCTCATCTGTACCGTAACCTTCGGCGAACCGATGCATCTGAAAGCGCAGGAGACCAAGGACGAGTTCATCGCCCGCGCCGAGGCTGCCATGCTCGCGCTCGCGCCTTCATCAACGGAAGACGACGCATGAGCGCAGCAACCCTGGACATGCTCAAACTGGTCCTGGGTGTCGGCGGCATTCTCGTTCTGGCGTCGAGCATCGGCTACGTCCTGAAGCAAAGGCTCTCGCCGGATGGGTCGAACGGTGCAATCGAGAACCTCAACGCCCGCATCAAGGCATGGTGGGCGATGGTGGTGCTGATTGCCATCGCCTTCGTTGCCGGCCGGGTCGGCGTGCTCCTGCTTTTCGCCTTCTGCTCTTTCGCGGCGCTACGCGAATTCATCACGCTCATCAATACCCGCCGCGGCGACCACTGGGCGATTGCTGCCGCTTTCTTCGTCGTTCTGCCGATCAATTACGTTCTGCTCTGGGCCGAGCAATACGGCATCTATTCGATCTTCGTGCCGGTCTATGCCTTTCTGCTGATGCCAATCATCGCGGTCATGCGCGGCGACACGCGCGATTTCCTGCTGAGGATCGCGGAGGTGCAATGGGCGCTGATGATCTGCGTCTTCTGTGCCTCGCACGTGCCGGCACTCCTGACGCTGCAGATCCCGGATTACGAAGGGCGCAACGTCCTTCTCATTGCCTTCCTGGTCATCGTCGTTCAATCCAGCGACGTGCTGCAATATGTCTGGGGCAAGCTCTTCGGGCGGACCAAGATTGCACCGACCCTTTCGCCGTCGAAGACGGTCGAGGGCTTTATCGGCGGGGTCGCAAGCGCCACCCTGATCGGCGCGTCGCTCTGGTGGATCACGCCGTTCACGCCGTCCCAGGCCGCGTTGATGTCGTTTCTCATCACCCTGATGGGCTTCTTCGGCGGGCTCGTCATGTCGGCGATCAAGCGTGACCGCGGCGTCAAGGACTGGGGCCATCTGATCGAGGGCCATGGCGGGCTGATCGACCGGCTGGATTCCGTCGTCTTCTCCGCACCGATCTTCTTCCATTTGACACGTTACTGGTGGTCACTGACATGACCGCGAAGCTGAGGGGCCTGGCGGGCAACGGCATGGTGCACGTGGCATTCGCTTTTTTTGCCATGGGCGGCTGGGCACTTTTCGCCAATCGCCATCATCCGATGCCCAAACCGCTTCTTGCCGCGATCGTGCAAGGAACGCTCTCGGCGCTTTTGACCCTCTACCTCAAGACAGCGATCGACGCGCTTTCCAGGCGGTTTCGCGGAACAAAACGTTTGTTCCTGCCGCCACTTCTCGCCTGCCTCGGTTCGTCGGCAATGCTCGCCGCGATTCACACGGCCAGCGGCACGCCGGAGGTCCTGAGGACGATCGCCCTGCCGCTCGCGGTGTCGACCACCTACGCCGCCATCTACAACTATTCCATCAGCCGAGGAGAGCCTGGGCATGACCGAGACCGGTGACCGCAGGCCGCTCGCAAGCCGCAACACCCGCTGGGCGCAGGCGATCGCGCGACGCCTGGCGTCGATGAACGTAACGCCCAACCGGATCTCGCAGGCAAGCATGTTGGCCGCGGCCTTCGCCGGGCTTGCCTTCTGGCTGACGGGCGAAACGCAGGATGGGGTGAGGGTCGCGCTGTTCGTCGCCGCCGCCCTCTTCTGCCAGTTGCGTCTGCTCTGCAATCTCTTCGACGGCATGGTCGCCGTCGAGGGCGGCAAGGGCGAGGCCGACGGTCCGTTTTGGAACGAATTTCCCGATCGCATCGCGGACATTTTCATTTTCGTCGGTGCCGGGTATGGCATCGGCTTCCCTGCGCTCGGCTTTGCCGCGGCCGCCTTCGCCGTGCTGACGGCCTATGTGCGCGAACTCGGCCGCGCCAATGGTGCTCCGAGCGACTTCTCCGGGCCGATGGCCAAGCAGCATCGCATGGCGGCGATGACGCTGGCTGCTGCGCTATCGGCCCTTGAAGGCCTGTGGCTCGGCGACGGCGAAATCCTCTGGATCGCGCTGCTTGTGATTTCGATCGGGGCACCGCTGACCACGCTCTTGCGCGCACGCCGCCAGATTGCCTGTCTCCGCCAGAACGCTTCGCACAAAGGCTGATCGTCCCCTCCCACTGCAACTGAACGCCCCGCGCGATAAACCCGCGAGCGCCTCTTGACGTTTCGTTATCTCCATTACTAGATTGATTAGTCGATTTATTATTATGAACCCATACCCGTGCCTGCCGGATCGAGAGGTTCGTTTTTGTAAAAGGCTTCTATTTCAAATGGTTATGGCGCATTCCTCTCGCGCCTTCCGCAACGGAGAACATGAATGACCACTCCCGACCGCATCGACGATGTCGACGCACTGCGCGGCTTTGCCCTGCTTGGCATCCTTCTCGTCAACATCATGGCCTTCGCCTCAGCCTTCTATGGCCTGGAAATCGCGGACCCCACCTTCAGCAGCATTTTCGATCGCGCCGTCCATCTGGTGATCGCGCTGTTCTTCGAGATGAAATTCTATCTGCTCTTCTCATTCCTGTTCGGCTACAGCTTCACCTTGCAGATGCGCTCGGCGGAAAAAGCGGGCGAGGCCTTCGTGCCGCGGCTCTTGCGCCGGCAGGCAGGCCTTTGGTTGATCGGTGTCACCCACGCGGTTCTGCTCTTCCATGGCGATATTCTCACCACCTATGCCGTACTCGGCGTCGTCCTGCTGATGCTCAGAAATCGCAGCGACGACGCCCTCTTCCGCCTGGCGAAATGGCTGGTCATTCTCGTTGCCATCGCATGGGGCGCACTCGGCATTCTCGCGACGCTGGAACCGATACCGCTCGACCGGTCGGCGATCCTCGCCGCCGCAGAGGCAACCGAACTTGCCTTTCGGGGTAATTGGCAGACGGTGATCGTCCAGCACCTGATGGAGCTTTCGACCATCTGGGTGATCGTTGGCCTGCTGCAGGCACCCTCTGCGCTTGCAATGTTCTTGCTCGGGCTGATCGCCGGGCGTCACAAGATGCTGGCGCGACCGAGGGAAAACCGGGCATTGTTCCGGCGATTGCTTCGCGCCGGCCTGTGGATCGGCCTGCCCGGCGCCGTCATCTATGCCTATGCCAGCGTCGAGATGCTCGATTCGCCGATCGCGATCATCGGGCTCTCGGTCGGGCTGATCACCGGACCGTTCCTGACCGGCGCCTATGTCGGCGGCATGATGTTGTTCTTCGGGTCCAAGGCCGGCGAACGCCTGCGAAACCTACTGGCGCCCGCCGGCCGCATGGCGCTTTCCAACTACCTCATGCAGTCCCTGTTCGCAGCCCTGATCTTCCATGGCTACGGCCTTGGCCTCATCGGCAAGGTCTCGCCCTTGGCAACGGTGTTGATTGCGCTCGGCATCTTCACCGCCCAGCTTTTCATCAGCCGCTGGTGGATGGCCCGTTTTGTCTATGGGCCGCTTGAATGGGTCCTGCGCTTCATCACCATCTGGCGGCCGCCGCAATGGCGCAAGCCGGTCGAGGCGCGCTGACCGCCCTCAGGCGGAAGCTCCGAACGCCGGTGCATACGAAAAAGGCCGATCTCGCGACCGGCCTTTCTTGGTTCATGCAATCCCGACTTAGACGAGGCGGGACTGTTCCAGTGCCGCTTCGACGAAGCTTGCAAACAGCGGATGTGGGTCCAGCGGACGCGACTTCAGTTCCGGATGATACTGGACGCCGATGAACCACGGATGATCCGGATATTCGACCGTTTCCGGCAGCACGCCGTCCGGAGACATGCCGGAGAAAACGAGGCCACAGGACTCGAGGCGGTCCTTGTAGTCGACGTTAACTTCGTAGCGGTGGCGGTGGCGCTCTGAAATATCGGTCGAACCATAGATCTCGGCGATCTTGGTGTTGCCCTTGAGCGACGCGCGGTAGGCGCCGAGACGCATCGTGCCGCCGAGATCGCCGGAGGCGGAACGCTTCTCGAGCTCGTTGCCTTTCACCCATTCGGTCATCAGGCCGACGACCGGCTCCTTGGTCGGACCGAATTCCGTGGACGAAGCCTTCTCGATCCCGGCGAGGTTGCGGGCCGCTTCCACGACCGCCATCTGCATGCCGAAGCAGATGCCGAAGTAAGGCACCTTACGCTCGCGGGCAAAGCGGGCCGCGTTGATCTTGCCCTCGGAGCCGCGTTCGCCGAACCCGCCGGGAACGAGGATGCCGTGCACCTTTTCGAGATAGGGGGCCGGATCTTCCTTCTCGAAGACTTCGGACTCGATCCACTCGAGCTTGACCTTCACCCGGTTGGCGATACCGCCGTGGTAAAGCGCTTCGATCAGCGACTTGTAGGCATCCTTGAGGCCCGTGTACTTGCCGACGATCGCGATCGTCACTTCGCCTTCCGGGGTGCGGATCCGGTCGGCAACACGTTCCCAGGCTTCCATGCGCGGCTTCGGCGCCGGCTCGATGCCGAAGGCGGCGAGTACTTCGTTGTCGAGGCCTTCCTTGTGGTAGGCGATCGGAACGTCATAGATCGAGGCAACGTCGAGCGCCTGGATAACGGCCGACTGCCGGACGTTGCAGAACAGCGAAAGCTTGCGACGCTCGGCTTCCGGAATTTCGCGGTCGGCGCGAACGAGCAGGATATCGGGATGAATGCCGAGCGCCTGCAGTTCCTTGACCGAATGCTGCGTCGGCTTGGTCTTCAGCTCACCGGCTGCCGGGATATAGGGCATGAGCGTCAGATGGACGTAAACTGCGGTGCCGCGCGGCAGGTCGTTGCCGAGCTGGCGGATCGCCTCCATGAACGGCATCGCTTCGATGTCGCCGACCGTGCCGCCGATCTCACAGAGCACGAAGTCGTAGTCGTCATTGCCTTCGGTGACGAAGTTCTTGATTTCATTGGTGACGTGCGGAATCACCTGAACCGTCGCGCCGAGATAGTCGCCGCGCCGTTCCTTGTCGATGATGTTCTTGTAGATCCGGCCCGTGGTGATGTTGTCGGTCTTCGTCGCCGAACGCCCCGTGAAGCGTTCGTAGTGGCCGAGATCGAGATCGGTCTCCGCGCCATCGTCGGTTACGAAAACCTCGCCGTGCTGGGTCGGGCTCATGGTGCCCGGATCAACGTTGAGGTAGGGGTCGAGCTTGCGCAGTCTCACCCGGTAGCCACGCGCCTGCAGCAATGCTCCGAGAGCTGCTGCAGCGATGCCTTTTCCGAGGGAGGAAACCACGCCGCCAGTGATGAATACATATCGCGCCATGGGAGTCACCGGATACCTTTTCACAAATGATTCCGCCACCGAAAAATTCATGTTCCAGAACTTTTCGCCTTGGGATGGAGGCAGATTTCACACAAAACAAAACCGGCGGATGAAACATCCGCCGGCGGGTTCTTTGGAATTGCGCCCTTATTGGCCGCTGGGAACTTGCGATCCCGAATTGTTGTTGGCGGGCGTCTCGGTCGTTGCGCCGCCTGCCGGAGCTTGGCCCGACGTTGCCGGTGCCGTCGAGGGCACATCGTTGCCCGTTGCCGGGGCAGTTGCCGGCTGCTGCTGGGTGGCGCCGCCGGCGGGAGCCTGGGTGTTGCCGCCGCCGAGCGAGTTGAGAACGCCGCCGCCATTCGAGCTGGTGCCCGGGATACGGTCGAGAATGTCGGTCGCCTGCGGCTGATAGCGAGCCAGGATGCCCATGGCGAGCGCCAGAACGAAGAACAGGGCCGCGAGGATTCCCGTCGTGCGGGTCAGCGCATTGGCCGTGCCGCGCGCGGACATGAAGCCCGAGCCGCCGCCGATACCAAGGCCGCCGCCTTCGGAACGCTGAATGAGAACGACGCCGATCAGGGCGACGACGACCATGAGATAGATGACGAGTAGTACGGTCTGCATCAGCTTCCAGTCCTGCCCTTTGGGCACACGAATCAAACCATGCGCAAACTCGGCATGGCCGGGCGCAATTTTCGCGCCTCTTTATACCATGCCGTGCGCCATTCCAAGCCCCTGCCCGGCGATGCGGGCGATCAGGCCGTCAATTCTTCATAAGCCCGGTAGATGGCGAGGAAGTCTTCCGCTTTCAAGCTCGCGCCGCCGATCAGGGCGCCGTCAACATTGGCGACGCCCATCAGCTCCTTGGCATTGGACGGCTTGACCGAGCCGCCGTAGAGGATGCGCATCTTGGCACCGGCGTTGCCGAAGCGCGAAACGAGTTCCTCGCGCATGAAGGCATGCGCCTCCTCGACATCGGCCGCCGTCGGGGTCAGGCCGGTACCGATCGCCCAGACGGGTTCGTACGCAATGACGGTGTTTTCGGCGGTCGCCGTATCCGGCAGGCTCTCGGCGAGCTGGCGCTTCAGAACGTCAAGCGTCTTGCCGGACTTGCGCTCATCGCCGGTCTCGCCGATGCAGACGATCGCCACGAGCTCGGCGGCATGTGCCGCTTCCGTCTTCGCGCGAACCAGCGCATCGCTTTCGGCGTGGTCGGTGCGACGCTCGGAATGGCCGACGATGACATGGGTGCCGAAGCAATCGGCGATCATTTCGGCGGAAACGTCGCCGGTGTGGGCACCCGACTGCTTCTGATGGCAATCCTGCGCGCCGATCATCAGCGGGCTGTCATCACAAAGCGCCGTTGCCACATAGAGCAGGGTTGCCGGCGGGCAGATCAGGGTTTCGACCTTGGCGGAAAGTTCGCCCTTGACCCCTTCGGCCATCGCCTTGATCTGATCGAGCGAGGCGCGGGTTCCGTTCATCTTCCAATTGCCGGCGACGAGCGGGCGGATATCGGGCGTCATGCAATTTCCTCCGGGTACTTTTCTCCGCAAGCGGCCTAGCAAATGCGCCCGGCAAATAAAAGCTCTGCCGGCGATTATTCCCGCGGCGGAACAAGTTGTCCTGCCCCGCCGCGAGCGGTTGTCAGGCGCTGCGTGTCATCTCGATCACCGCCAAGGGCAGCCCTTCGTCGTCGGTCTCCTTGCGTGCGGTTTCGACGAAACCGCGGCGACGATAGAAGTCGACGGCGGCTTGATTGTCGGCATAGACACTGACTTCGAGCGGCCCGAGGCGCGCGGCAGCATCCTCGACAAGGGCGCGACCGATGCCGGCGCCGTGGATGTCCGGATCGACGAACAGTCCGCCAATGAAGTTCTCGATCAGCCCGATGAAGCCTACGACCTGCCCGTCGATCGCGGCGACCCAATTGTCTGCCATCGGCAGGTAAGTGTCCCGCACCAGCTGCTGCTGTTCGAGAAGGCGCGCCTCACCGAGAAACGGATGGCCGATACGCGATGCCGCGAGCCAGATTGCAAGCAACCGTTCGCCTTCCTCCGGACGCCAGGGGCGAATGGTGATGGGCGCGGCACCGTCACGGGCTCCCTGCTTGCCTTCCGGCTTTGCGGCCGCAATCGAGTACATCAAAGGCAGGCTTGGCATGGTTGCAGGCGGCGCCATGCGCCGGTCACCGAGATCTCGCATGCCTTCGAAGCCGACCCAGCCGTTGGCATAGGGATATTCCGTCAGACGCTCGATCCGGAGTCCGGCATCGATGAGCGCCTGGATCACGTCAGCGATACCCCAGTTGAACTCGAAGGATGGGTGGGGATTGGTAAAGCCCACGACACCCTCTTGGTAGCCGCCGATTGCAAGGCCTGTACCGGAATCGGCGACATAGTCGCCGACGCCCGCTTCTGCGACCGGGTTCTTGGGAGCATAGTCGTAGTGTGGCTTCCAGCCCGGGTCGAAGACCATGGCGAAGGGATGGAACTCGATGAAGGCGAAGCGCCCGCCCGGCCTCAGCACGTCGGCTATGCCGCGCGCCCAAACGCCGAGATCCGACAGCCAGCAGATGGTGCCGTAGGACGCGAAGACGCGATCGAACCGCCGTCCGTCCGCCACCGCACGCTCGAACCATTCGAACAGGTCGGACCGTTCGAAGCTGGCCGCAATCCCGCTTTCTTCGGAAAGCCGCGTCGCAAAGGCGATCGCCTCGTCCGAGATATCGACACCAGTGACCCGGGCGCCGAGGCGGGCGAGACTCAGGCTGTCCTGACCGGAGTTGCATTGGAGATGGAGAAGCTCCAGCCCGGCGACGTCGCCGAGCAAGCCGATTTCTTCAGGATAGAGCGTGGAACCGCCGCGCGAAAAAACGCGGCCTGATCGCCCTTGTGGCTGTTATGCGCGACCGTCGCCGCGTTCCAGGAGAGGCGATTGGCCTCGTGAAGATCGTTACCCATAGTCCTATTCATAAAATCGTGTCGGCAGACATGCGGCCGGTGCCCCATGTGCGCGCTGTTCCTAAAACCTCAGCACGGCCTCAAGCTCGTCATCATAGTGTTCGCCCGTCGGCTCAAAGCCGAGGCCACGATAAAATCCTTCGGGGCTGCCGGGACCCTGCCCGTAGCTCGTGTAGAGTTCGCGAAGACCGCGGGCTGTCAGATCGCGCACGACAAGGGCAATCGCCTGCTTGCCAAAGCCCCTGCCCTGAAACGGGCGGGCAATCATGAAGCGCCAGAGATAGACGCCGGGGCAATCGATGCCGTCGTCCCAGTCGGAACCTTCATGCAGCATGATGAAACCGACCAGCGTCTCCTCAGCATAGATCGCGCGGAACCAGGCATTCTCGGAAAAATGGGCCTCGGCGATCGAGGTGCCGTTGTCCGCTACCATGTCGCGCTGTTCGTCGCTCAGCGTCTCGCTGAGCTCGCAGACGTCACAGACGCTCGCGGCTGAAATTCGCCGGAGGCTAATCTCGGCATCAGACGTCAATACGGTCTCACGCATTGGGAAACTCCTAAGAAAAATCAAAATGTAAAAAAGCCGAGGCCGAGACGGTCGGCATCAATTCACCCGCAAAAAGGGCAATTGGCGCCTATAATGAAATCATGGCGAGAAAACGCCTGCCCGTTCGCATTGGCGAACGCCCGTGAAATCCGGTTCGCGAGTGGGTCGTGGCTCCAGTTTAGGAACCCGACGTCACTTTGGTCGACCTGCCGTCGGCTGCGTTCCGCCGTTCTCCAAGCCGGCAATCGCCGCGTGAACGTCCGCTTCCAGATCTTCGTCGAATTGCTCGAAGATCGTATCGCCGATCAAGCCGTGAACCTCGCGGAGGTAAGGGGCGGCCGCCTCGCCTTCGCCAAGAGCGAGGTAGGAGCGCGCGATCGAAAGCGACGAGAGCGGCTGGCGCCGCTCCAAGGTCCATTCTCGGGCCAGCAGTGAGACGGCAATGCTCTCCCGATACTGGCCGGCATCGCAAAGTGCCGCGCCGTAGCCGCTCTTGACCCAGTAATACATGTCCGTGAAAGCGAGGTGCGCGTCGGCTACGTCGGACGCCAGACGCCAGGCGTCGATCGCCTCGCCATATTTGGCTTCGGTTCCAAAGCGGATGCCCCTGCACGCATGCTCGTAGGCCTCCCGCTCGTGCGGACTCATTGGTGTCGTTTTTTTCTTCGCCATGTATGCCAGCCCAACTGCTCCTAGGAACAACTCCTCCGTGTCCCCTCCACTGCAAGTGGACCACAGCTTGCCGACCTCAACAAGATCGCAGTGCAATTTTACGGTATTATCGGCGAATAAAAGCATGGGCTCATGGGTCTCACCGCCGTAACCGAATTGTAGCGGCCGGGCTGGCGAACACGGAGACGATCATGTTGCGCAACGACAGGGCCGGGTTCGGCTGGGTCACCATCGTTCTTCACTGGACGATTGCCGTGATCATTCTCGCCTTGCTCGCCCTCGGCTTCATCATGCGCCGGGTTCCGATCGACCCAGCGCTGCAGTTTTCGCTCTACCAGTGGCACAAGTCGCTGGGTTTCACCGCGCTTGGCCTGGCGGCAATCCGCGCCCTCTGGCACGTGATCGAGCTTCGCCCCCAACCGCCAGCAGGCCTCAGCCCACTTGAACAGCGTGCCGGCAGCGTCACCCATATCGTGCTCATCGGGCTTGCTCTCGCGGTCCCGCTCGCCGGCTGGGCCGTCGCGTCGACCTCGACGCTGAATATTCCCAGCTTCTATTTCAACTGGTTCATCATACCGCATCTGCCGATGGCGAAATCGGCGCCGGCCGAGGACTTCTGGACGCTCGTCCATATGACGCTCGCCTACCTGCTCCTCGCTTTTGTCGCGTTTCACGCATTGGCCGCCCTCCACCACCACTTTGCGCGCCGGGACGACGTCCTCGTTCGCATGCTGTCGGCCGGATCGCACCGCCGTAAACGCTCCCAAGCGGCGAGCGCAGATCCGGTGATCGCTGGAAGGAAGAAACCATGACACTGCGCCTGCAACCATCACCCAGGGCAATTGCACTCGCCTTTCTGGCGGTCATGTCCGGTGCGTCACTCACATTCGCCGCCGCGCCTGACCTTGCCGACGCCGCCGGCAACTATGGCATCACCTCTGCCTCCCGCATCCATTTCACGGTGGCACAAACCGGTGGCGGTGGAGGAATTGCCGGTGACTTCGGCAAATTTTCCGGAAGTTTCCGCATCGACCGAAATGATGTCGGCCGCTCAACGGTCGAGTTCACGCTTTATCCGGCGAGTGTGAAAACGGGAGAGAAGCGTGTCGAGGATTTCCTGAAATCGAGCGCCGTCTTCGATACTGCCAACTACAGCACCGTCACCTTCCGCTCGACGAACGTGAAGCAGACCGGCCCCGATACGGCGGCGGTCGAGGGAACATTGACGGCCCGCGGCACCTCCCGCAAGGAGCGCTTCTCCGTCACGCTGCTTGACTGGAATCGCGGTTCGATCGCCTTCAACATCCGCGGCAATATCCACCGCTCGCCCTACGGCATGGATGTCGGCACGCCGATCTATTCCAACGTCGTCGAATTCGACATGAACATCAAAGGGCAGAGGCGCTGAACGCCCCTGCCCTTGGCGAAGGATAGGCTCGTCGTTCAGCCGATCTGGCTGCCGACGAAATCCTTGACGATGCGTACGATGCCGCGGCCGAGCAGGTCGTCCAACGCAGCGATGAACTGGTCGACGTGGGCGCGCTCGCAAATCAGCGGCGGCTCGAGCCGGATGACATTGCGATTGTATTCAGTGAAGGCGACGAGCACGTCGTAGTCGCGCAGCAGCAGCGCGCCAATGAAGCCCGAGAGCGAGCCCTTGAGCTTGTCGTCGAGCATCGAGACGACAGGGCGCAGAACCATCGGCAGCGTCTGGCTGAAGTCCTGGAACTCGAGGCCGACCATCAGCCCCTTGCCGCGCACGTCCTTGATGATCTTCGGATACTTCTCCTTCAGCGCCTGCAGGCGCTCGAGCAGATATTCGCCGCTGTCGGCGGCGCGATCGATCAGGTGTTCGTCGTAGAGCACGTTGATGCCCTCGATCGCCGTCACACAGGCCTCGCCCATGCCGCCGAAGGTTGCCATGGCGTGGATCATCGCGGTCTTCGGCGTGCCATAGGCCTTCATGTAGACTTCACGGCGCGCGATCATCGCACCAACGGCGGCCTTGCCGGCGCCGAGCGACTTGGCAAGCGCGGTCACATCGGGCACGACGCCATAATGCTCAAAGGCATAGAAGCGACCGGAGCGGCCATAGCCGCACTGCACCTCGTCGGCGACCCAGAGCACGCCGTATTTGTCGCAGAGCGCGCGCAGCTTCTGCCAGTATTCGGCCGGCGCCTGGATGATGCCGCCGCCGCCCTGGATGGTTTCGAGCACGATGACGCCGATTTCCGGATCGGACTTGAAGGCGTTCTCCACGGCGTCGATATCGGCAAAGGGCACGCGGACCGTATTGTCGGTGACCTTGAAGTCGGCGCGGTAAAGCTGGCCATCGGTGATGGCGAGCACGCCTTTGGTCTTGCCGTGGAAGGAATTCTCGGCATGGACGACCTTCGGCCGCTTCGGACCGGCGGCGCGCTCGGCGAGCTTGACCGCCGCCTCCATCGCTTCCGAACCGGACGATCCGAGAAAGACCATGTTGAGATCGCCGGGCGAGCAGGCAGCGATGTTCTTCGCCAGAGCCGCCGCATATTGCGACATGAAGGCGATCGCGATCTCGTGGCGCTTTTCGTCCTGGAACTTCTGGCGCGCATCGAGGATGCGCGGATGATTGTGGCCGAAGGCGAGCGAGCCGAAGCCGCCGAAGAAATCGAGGATCTTTCGGCCGTTCTGGTCGGTGTAGAACATGCCCTCGGCGCTCTCGATCTTCACCTTGTGGAAGCCGAGAAGCTTCATGAAGTGGAGCTGTCCTGGGTTCAGGTGCTCCTTGAAAGCCGTGGTGATGTCGCCGATCGACATGGCTTTCGCCTGTTCGACGGTGATGAGGTCGGGCTTGGTCACGCCACCGTCAAGCGAGGGGGCGGCAACGGCGATACGGTTCGGTATGTCCAGCATGGTGTCTCCCCTCATTCGGCCGGCACGGCGACGGCAGCGGTGGAAACGGCGCCCGTCTTCTTCGCCCGATATTCGTCGTAGGCGGCGATCAGCATGTCGCCGTCATTGTATTCGGCACGCCAGCCGAGCTCACGCTTCAGCTTGCCGGTTTCGCGCACGCACATCTCGTCGGCGATCAGATACTGCTCCGGATCCATGATCGGCCTGTTGATCAGGTCGAAGAAGGCCAGTGTCTGCTTGACCGCGAAGGCGGGCGTCGGCAGCAGGAAGGACTTGGAACCCGCGTGCCTGATCAGATTGCCGAGCAGGTCGCGCACGGAAGGCGGATTGTCGGAGCCGAGATTATAGGCTTCGTTCGGCACGCCGCCCTTCCAGGCAAGGCGCGCGGCTTCGGCGCAATCGAAGACCGAAATGAACTGGTAGGGCACCTTGCCCGAGCCGATCATCGGCACCGGCAGGTTCAGGTCGATCAGCTTGAACAATTTCTCGAGAATGCCGAGACGGCCGGGGCCAATGATGAGGCGCGGGCGGAAGATCGCAATGTTCATGCCCTGCTTGCGCCATTGCACCGCGAGCTGTTCCGTCGCCCACTTCGACTTACCGTACTCACCGAGCGGCTTTGCCGGGTGATCCTCCGTCTGCGGCGACTGGACCGTATGGCCGTAGATCATGTCGGTGGTGAACTGCACCAGACGCGACGCGCCGGCGGCATCCATGGCCTTCATGATGTTTTCGGCGCCGTAATAGTTGACGGGCCAGAAGAATTCCCATCGTTTCGAGCGGATCTGCAGCGGCGACAGCATCTTCGCCGCCATGTTGTAGACCATATCGTCCGCGCCGATCCCGACCTTTTGAACAGATTCCAGATCGGTGACGTCGCAATGGACGAAGCGGGCGCGGCCGTAATGCGGCAGGTCGGACTTGACGATATCGGCGATCACGACTTCCTCGCCGTCCTTGACTAGGCGCTCCGCCAGGTGACGGCCAACGAAGCCGTCGCCACCAAAGATGATGTGTTTCATGACTTGCTCCCGAATTCTGCGGTGCCCACCCCGGCGGCTTCAGCCGACTTGTCATCGGCATGGGATGAGATGCCCGACTGGGCGATGAGAACGGTTCCTGCACAGATCAGCGCGATACCGGCGATGCGCCAGGCATTGAGGTCCTCGCGGAAAACGAAATAGGCGAAGACCGCGACGGCAACGTAAGCGAGGCTCAGGAAAGGATAGGCAAAGGAAAGCTCGACCTTCGACAGCACATAGAGATGCGACGCCATCGAAATGACGAAGGTCGCGAGGCCGGCAAAGACCCAGGGGTTGAAGACGATCTGGAACAGCCGGACGATCGCCGTTTCGGCGGTCATCGATATCGGTCCGAGCGTCATCATTCCCTGCTTCAGCATGAGCTGAGCGGCAGCGTTGGTAAGCACCGTAAAGAGAATGAATGGAATATATTTCATTGTTTTACTCCCAGTCCCGCAAATGTACTTACGGGCAAGAGGCGGATTTTCCGTGAAGTTTGAAAGTTTAATTGAATAAAATTGTCTGCATTCTCATTCTGGCAAAGCCAGAGCCGTGCGCTTCCAGAAGTTGGAAACGAGCGCAGGATCGCGCAGCGCCTCGAGCTTTTTCCAGGAAGGGAACGATTTTTCAAAGACTTGCGGGCTCATGCGGGCATCCTTGTACGGATTGATCGCACCGCCGGCCTCGATCACGATGCGATCGAGCGCATCCAGGAGCTTTACTGTCCGTTCACCTTGATTGGCGAAGTCCAATGTCAAAGTAAAACCGGGTCGCGGGAAGGAAAGAAGACCGCGCGAGCCGATGTCGCCGAAACGCTTCAGAACCGTGAGGAATGACGCGTGGCCGGCAAGCCGAGCGGTCTCCATCAGCTTCGCCGTGATCTCCGGTGCACGGTCCGTCGGATAGACGCTCTGGTGCTGGTAGAGACCGCGCGGACCGTAAAGCCTGTTCCAGGCGCCGATCGCATCCAGCGGATAGAAATAGGATGTCCAGGGAACCGTCGTCACGGTTTCACCCGGTTTTTCCTTGCGGAAGTAATATTCGTTGAAAGCCTTGAGCGTTGCCCGGTTCAGAAGGTTGAAAGGCGGCGCGAAGGGCACCGACAGCTTCAGTCCCTTTGGGATGTCGGGCAACTCGCAGGAGCCATCGGCGTGGTCGCCGGCCAGCAATACACCCCTGCCCGCGCGGGAACCGGTTGCGAGCTGATCGATCCAGGCAACGGAATATTCGTGCTCCTGGTCGACGCGATCGACGAGGGCGAAGTATTGGTCGAGGTTGTCGAAGCGGATCGCATGTTGCTGGACATGCGGCGACGGCACCTTCATCAGCCGCAGATCCACGGTCAGGATCAAGCCCGTCAGGCCCATGCCGCCGATGGTCGCGGCGTAGAGTTCAGAGTTCTCTTCCGGCGAACAGGTCAGCCGATCCCCGTTCGAACGCAGGAGCGTGAAACCCGTCACGTGATTGCCGAAGGTGCCGCGCGCATGGTGGTTCTTGCCGTGGACGTCGTTGGCAAGGGCGCCGCCGACGGTGACGAAAGCCGTACCAGGGGTGACCGGCAGGAAGAAGCGATGTTCGATCGCGCGTTCGAGCACCTGACGCAAGGTCACGCCGGCCTCGCAGGTCATCTTCCCGGTGCCGGGATCGAAGGCGATGATCCGGCCATGTCGGCGGCTTTCGATCAGCGTGCCCCGGTCATTATGGCAACTGTCGCCATAGCTGCGGCCGTTGCCGAAGGGCAAGTAGCCACCGGCCTCCAGGCTGCCGAGACGGTCCTCATAGTCGTCGGGCGAGATGGCCGGCCGCGCGCGATTGTCGAGCCGACCCCAGCTTTCATGATCTAGCAAACTCATTGCGGCCCGATGGCTCCAAACAGGATCAACAGCGCGCCGACCAGCATGGTCAATTGGCTGCGCCAGTCACGCATGATGAAGACAACGGGGTCTTCATGCAGCATGCCGCGACGCGCAAGCATCCAGATGCGCAACAACATATAGAGCACCAGCGGGCAAAGCGGCCACAGCGCCCAGGGCGTGGTGTACATTTCCTGGAGTTCCTTGCTGTGCACGTAGAGCGCAAGGACCAGGGCCGAGGTGAAGGCGGAAGCGACGCCGGCCTGCCCCACCATCTCGAAATCGACAGCAAGATAGCCGCGGCCCGGAACGTTGCCGCCGTCCTTGTCGTCAAAATCGTGCAACTCGACGTAGCGCTTCACCAGCGCCAGGCTGAGAAAGAAGAAGATAGCGAAGGAAACCAGCCAGAAGGAGAGTTCCGTGCCCGTGGCCGCAGCACCGGCAACAATGCGCGTGGTGTAGAGGCCGGCAAGCGTGAAGACGTCGACCAGCAGCTTGCGCTTCAGCACGAAGGTATAGGCCGTCGTCGCGCAGGCATAGAACGCCAGCACACCGGCGAATTTCCACGGCAGCAAGAGCGTCAGCGACAGCGACGCCAGGACGAGGCAGGCGGCAAGAATGAGCGCCGTCGGCACCGACATCTGGCCGCTTGCGAGCGGCCGGTGACGCTTCTTCGCGTGGCGACGGTCATTCGAAAGGTCCGAAAGGTCGTTGATGACGTAGACCGCCGAGGCGAGGAAACTGAACGCGAAGAAGGCAATGATGACGCTGACGATCGCGTCGAGATGCAGGACCTCGTGATTGAGGATCATAGGCACAACGATGAGCACGTTTTTCGCCCATTGATGCACCCGAATGGATTTCAGCGGCGCGAGCATGCTCACCTTGCCGGTATCCAGGCGCTCGGAATCATGATTGCGGCGCCACTTTTCGGCGGCCGCGTCCGGAGCAACCACGATCGCGCGCCGCGCCGCTTCGAAGACGGCGATGTCGTCACGGCTGTTGCCCATGTAGTCGAAGGCACCGTCGCCGTAGCGGTCGACCAGAGCCTGGCGCTTGCGGCTGCTCGTAAGATTGAGCGCGTCGGTCGAATGCATGACCGAGGAGAAGAGCCCGACATGATCGGCAACGTCTCTGGCGACGGATGGCGCCGCTCCGGTGACGAGCACCAGTTCGCGCCCGGATTTTCTCTCCTCCGCCAGCCGATCGATGACGGCCTGGCGGTAAGGCCAGTCCTGAGCCTGGCGGCCGGAACGCAAGGCCACCTCATGCTTCAGCCGCGCCTTGCCCTTCGCCAGCCAGAACAGCATGGGAATGAGCATCAGGGGATTGCGCAAGAGGATGATCGCCGCACCTTCCCACAGCGTATCGGCGGCCAACAAAGTACCGTCGAGATCCACACACAGGGGAACGTGCCGTGTTTCGGTGCGCGCGTCCATGATTTCCACCCCAGCCATAATTGCCGGGCATGATGACGTCTTCAACTTTCCAGAGTGGAAACACGGCCCACAATCTCGCCCGGAAACTGTCGGGCTGGTTAACAAATGTCAGCGGCGCCGACAAAGGTCAGTGGCGACCGATCCAGTTCAACGCATCGCGCCAATCGGTCATGCGCAGCGGGGTGCCGTGCGAGCCGGTTTCGAAGAGAACGAAGCGTGTCGGGTAGCCCTTGGACTTGAGCTCACGGTAGAGCGCCCTCTGGCTTTCGGCCGGATAGACGCTGTCGCGGCTGCCGTGGCTGAAGAACATCGGCAGCTTCGCCTTGTAGGCAGCGCTCTTGGTGAAATCGGGGTCGCTCACGCCCCCCATCACCATCATGCCGCCGAGAGCCGCCACGGCAGAGGCATCGCGCGAAACGCCCCAGCAGATGAAGCTTCCCATCGAGGCGCAGGCGAGCACCACGGGGCGACCGCCGGACCGCTCGGAAGCCTGCTTCACCAGGCCGGCAATATCCGCAGCACCTGATGTATCGAAGGAGCGGACGCTCGGCGCGTAGTAGGTGCCGCCATTGGCGACGGCAAGGTTCTTCAGCCGGTTGAAGTTGCCGCCGAAGGAAAAATCGTTGGTGCCGAGCCGGCGATCGCCGCCGCGGCCGTGGACGAAGATCACCGTGAAGGCAGCGCCACGGTCGGGACCGACGCGGGTCACATCGAGCGAACGGCCGCCAATGTCCAGCGTCTCGTTGACCTGCTCGCTCTTCACGCCAAGCGAAACATAGGCACGTTTCACCCGGCGCTCCGGGATCTCGTCCCGTTCGTTGATGTCGCGCAGTTCCTGGTAATCGACGGTCAGGTCGTCGCCGTCATCATTCTGCTGCAGCACCTTGCCATAGGAGAAGAGTTCGTCCTTGAAGGGCTTCAGAGCCTGTGCCTGGGCGACGGAAGCCGCGGAAAGCAAGGCAACGGCCAGCAAAAGCCGACGAAACGGAAAAACAATTGTGGACACGGCCAATGACGGGCTCCCTCGTTCGCCGAAAGCCTTGCCATCGCCCGGACGCCAAAGCAACACTTGCTCCATGACATGGCCATGAAGGCGGCATTTCGCCCCCGGCCAAGGCCAGCATTCTCCTTTTGTTCGCGTATCCCGCGAGAGTCTGGCAGAATTCAGGTGATTCGACCGCCGGGGGATGGCGGCAAAGCCGAGGTCTTGCTATGGCCTCCGGCATCCCCAGACGACAGGAACGACCCGAACGGCCCCATGGACGACAACAGCGACCTCTTCTCAATGCCCGAGCAACCGAAGCCTGCACAGCCGAGCGCCAAG
Source organism: Ensifer sp. VA4 (assembly GCF_055710065.1). Classification (NCBI taxonomy): domain Bacteria; kingdom Pseudomonadati; phylum Pseudomonadota; class Alphaproteobacteria; order Hyphomicrobiales; family Rhizobiaceae; genus Ensifer; species Ensifer sp. VA4. The sequence continues at coordinate 156,370 of NZ_JBVQPO010000015.1, forward strand.
CCGGCGGTGCCAGCGGCACCAGTCGCGCGCGAAGAGCCGCGCCCTGCGCCGAAAGGCAGTGATGGCAGCGACTATGACGCTTCGGCGATCGAGGTGCTCGAGGGTCTGGAGCCGGTTCGTCGTCGTCCGGGCATGTATATCGGCGGCACCGACGAGAAGGCGCTGCACCACCTCTTCGCCGAAGTCATCGACAACTCGATGGACGAAGCGGTCGCCGGCCACGCGAACTTCATCGAAGTCAACCTCGATGCCGACGGCTTCCTGACCGTGACCGATAACGGCCGCGGTATCCCGGTCGAGAACCATCCGAAATTCCCGGGCAAGTCGACGCTCGAAGTCGTCATGACGGTGCTGCATGCCGGCGGCAAGTTCGATGGCAAGGCCTACGAAACCTCGGGCGGTCTTCACGGCGTGGGCGTTTCCGTCGTCAACGCGCTGTCCGATGCGCTCGAAGTCGAGGTCGCCCGCAACCGCAAGCTCTATCGCCAGCGCTTCTCCCGCGGCATTCCGCAGGGCGGGCTCGAAGAACTCGGCGACGTGCACAACCGCCGCGGCACCCGCGTTCGCTTCCATCCGGACCCGGATATCTTCGGGCCGCACGCACATTTCGAGCCCGGGCGGCTGTTCCGCATGGCGCGCTCGAAGGCCTATCTCTTCGGCGGCGTCGAGATCCGCTGGTCCTGCGATCCGTCGCTCCTGCAAGAAGGCTCCGAAATCCCGGACAAGGCCGTCTTCCACTTCCCGGGCGGCCTGAAGGACTACCTCGCCGCGACGCTCGGCAAGGAGTTCACCGTCACCCGCGAGATCTTCGCCGGCAAGTCGGAGAAAGCGAACGGGCACGGCTCGCTCGAATGGGCCGTCACCTGGTACGGCGGCGACCAGCAGGTGCATTCCTACTGCAACACCATCCCGACGCCCGAGGGCGGCACGCATGAGGCGGGTTTCCGCATCGCGCTGACCAAGGGCCTGAAGAGCTATGCCGAACTGACGCAGAACAAGCGGGCGGCGATCATCACCACCGACGACGTGATGATCTCGGCGGCTGGCATGCTGTCGGTCTTCATCCGCGAACCGGAGTTCGTCGGCCAGACGAAGGACAAGCTTGCGACGGTCGAGGCGCAGCGCATCGTCGAAAACGCGCTTCGTGACCCCTTCGATCACTATCTGGCCGACAATCCGGGAGAAGCCGCCAAGCTGCTCGACTGGGTGATCGAGCGCGCCGAAGAGCGCGTGCGCCGGCGCAAGGAGAAGGAAGTCAACCGCAAGACGGCGGTGCGTAAGCTCCGCCTACCCGGCAAGCTGGCGGACTGCTCGCAGAACACCGCAGAAGGCGCCGAACTCTTCATCGTCGAAGGGGATTCGGCAGGCGGATCGGCAAAGCAGGCGCGCAACCGCTCCAACCAGGCGATCCTGCCGCTGCGCGGCAAGATCCTCAACGTCGCGAGTGCGGGCCGCGAAAAGCTCAGCGCCAACCAGCAGATCGCCGATCTCGTCCAGGCCCTCGGCTGCGGCACGAGAACCAAGTATCGCGGCGAGGATCTCCGCTACGAGCGCGTCATCATCATGACCGACGCCGACGTCGACGGCGCGCATATCGCCTCGCTGCTGATCACCTTCTTCTACCAGGAGATGCCGGAGCTGATCCGCGGCGGCCACCTCTATCTCGCCGTACCGCCGCTCTACCGCATCAGCCAGGGCTCGAAGACGCTCTATGCCCGCGACGACGCGCATCGCGAAGAGCTGATGCGCACCGAATTTGCCGGCCGCGGCAAGGTCGAGATCGGTCGCTTCAAGGGTCTTGGCGAAATGCTGCCCGCGCAGCTCAAGGAAACGACGATGGACCCGGCCCATCGCACGCTGCTGAAGGTCGAGATCGACGAGATCGACTTCGAGGGCACGCGCGAGGCGGTGGACAATCTCATGGGCACGAAGGCCGACGCCCGCTTCCGCTTCATCCAGGAGCGCGCCGTGTTCGCCGAGAACCTGGACATCTGATCGCGGGATGGACGCGAAGACGCGTGACGTTCTTGCGCGTCGCACTCCACCGCTCAGCGATCGAGATCGAGAACGGCGGCACGAGTGCTGCCGTTTTGGTTTTCAGCGCATCGCGGTTCGGCGAGCCGAGATCATACCGCCCGGCGAACGGGCTTTTCCATGAACAGACTCAGCGGATCCGGCTGGTAGCCACCAAAGGGCGGACGCTCGACATAGGCGGCCGCCTTGTAAAGCCCGATCGCCTCGGGCTGGTAGATGCCGGTTTCGAGGCGAATTGCCGTATATCCGAGTTCACCCGCGCGTGCCTCCAGCGCCTGCAGCAACAGCTTGCCGATCTTCAGCCCCCTCGCCCCCGGATCGACGAACATGCGCTTGATCTCTGCCGTGCCGTCGTCGGCTTTCACCAGGGCACAGCAACCGACGATGTCGCCGTCACGCCGTGCCACATAGAAGGAAACTCCAGGCTGCTCCAGGCTCGACAAGTCGATCATATGATTGCTCTCGGCGGGATAGAGCGAAGCGGCATAGGCGTCGGAGAGTTCCAATAGACGCACGACCTGAGCTTGGCGCGGCGACTCCAGGGCTATGGTTACGGCAGGCACTTGTTTCGTCCTTCTCGATCTCAGCTATTTCTGCCGGACGTTAGTGTCAGCTTTTCCGCCAGCCAATACGTCAAATGACGCAGACGCCGGTCCCGCCTTATCAATCCGGCTAACGGGCCGAAACAATTTGTTCCGCGCCACCCGCTGCTCCGCCGCAATTCGGAGAGAATCGCACAGGCATAGGTTGATCCCTCACAAGCTCCAGGGACCAACGACAGGAACACCATGCAAGCGGCGCTGATTGTCATGACCATTCTCGGCTGCGACCACGATGTCAGCCAATGCCAGTACATCTCGACGGTCAACGGCACATGGCCGTCTATCGCCCAATGCGACACGGACTCGCAGGCGCAATTGCCAAAGTTCTCGAACGCAAACTATCCGGTCGTCGTCGCCGTTTGCGAAAGCTCCAGCCCGACCCTCGCCGACTTGACGCCGCCACCGGCCGGCTCCCAGCAGAGCCGGATGCCGCCCTCGCAGGTGGCGGAGCCGGAGCCTGAACCAACCTTGCCGAAACGGACACTGGCCTTCCTGTCGGGTGCCATCCCGGATCGGGAAAAGCTCAAGGCCATCGTCACAAAGCCGGTGCACTACATCGAAGACGGTTATTCCTGGGTCGCCCGCCGGTTCACCAACGAGAAATGAGCTTTCAGCAGGTTGTCCGCGGGCAGTCGCGCCGGAAACGGCGATTTCCTATACCGGTCACAGCGACGGTTGCGGCGGCCTTCGTACTACCGGAGGTGCGCCGGTCGCCGGAGCGCCTGCGGAGAAGTAGATGGAGACGCTGCGGGACGCAATCGACCGCAACCAAAGTCACGCGGCCTGTCGCGCCGCGAGTTCCGCGTAGTCGCGGGCCGACTGCCGCTCCTCGGCAAATGCCAGGCGCTCGAGCAGGTCGATCATCGCAGAATTGACCGGCGACGATGTCCGCGCATTCCGAAGGCGTGCAAGCAGTGCTGCGGAAACGGAAGCGACACTGTCGTTTCCGGCTGAAGCATCCTGGCGCCAGAGAAGCACGGCCGCAGCGAAGGTTTCGCTGACATCATGGCCGAGGCCGGCGCTTTCGAACAGGGCGCGGATCGAATGAATGCGGCCGCCGGAGAGGATGGAGCGCACGCGCTTTTCGCAAACGCCGGAGAGATCGACGATTGCCGCCGAGAAAAATTCCGCGCGGCCGGTAACGAGCGCATGGAGCAGGAAGGCTGGGGTCAGGCGCCCGGTCTCGCGCAGATGTGCCACGAGGCCAGGCAATTCCTCCACCGCCAGCGTGCCGGCCATGCCGACGGCAGCGATGTCGCAGGCTTCCCGGGTGATCCGCCGGCCCCGGGCTTCTCCGATCGCCGTCTGCACCAGGCCGAAGGCGGCCAGTGCCGCGCCCACCTCTTCCACCAGCGCGTGGCGGGCGTCGCTCGGCAGGTCCGGCCGTGCAAGCAACAGGTCACGCACGGCCGCGGAACAGCCAAGTCGCTCGGCGATGCGTTTCAACGACCGGCGCGACAGGTTGGCGCCCGCGTTTTCCAGGAGGATCAGAATTTCTTCCTCGCCGCCGATTTCGGCGATCGCGGCCGATACGGCACGGGAGACGAAGCTGCGCGCGGCGATCAGAGCCCGTGTTTCGAGCGTTCCTCTGGCCGCAAGGTCGACGAGGTCCTCATCCGTCAAGACCGGCGAGCGGGATATGACGACATAGGCAATTTCAGGCTGGTCCTCGGCGAGGCCGAGAATAATGGCGCGCGGAACGGACGAGCAGCCGCAAAGCGCATCGGCAAGTGCGTGCCGAACCTTTGGCGACGGGTCATCGAGCAGGAAGGTCATCGCCATCTCCGCGGCGCGGCGATCCAGGCCATTCATCTGCGCATCGACATAGGCGCGACCAAGCGCACTGGCGGCGCGGGTGCGCTCACCCGTTCTCGCCGTTTCCACCCAGCGAAGAAATGCTTGTATGATCACCTACGCCCCACTAGACCACGCCAATGCCACCGATGTTCAAACCCTAGCGGGCAAAGGTTTAAGATTGGTTCACCATGTCTGTTAACCGCTCCCAAACCATGAAGCCGCTGCTGATCGTCAAAAGCGCCCTCCCGGCCATGGACATCGTTGCACTCAATGCGCTCGCCGGTATCATCGTGGATATTGGTTCCGACACCGATACGCTTGCCGGAATGGCAGGTTTGGCAGGCCGCACCTTCGCGCTTCTCGCGCGCGTCGGACCGCTGGAGCGGCTGAGCGAAGACGCGTTGCAACAGCTGCTCGATAGCGGTGCCGACGGCATCGTGCTTTCCGGATGTCGTGGGCGTGCCGATATACAGCAGCTCGATGTGATGCTGCGGGTTGCGGAAGCCGCCAACGGCACCGCGCCCAATCCTATCCGGATCTATGGAGAATACGGCGGTTCGCCGGAGGGATTCTTGTCGCCCCATCCGCTGACGGACTCGTCGCCCCGCCTGAAGGCTCTGATCTTCAATGGCTTAGCGCTGGCAAAGTCCGTAGGTTGTCAGGAGCCGACCAGCGCTCGCCATCAGCGCGTCGCAGCGCCGATCCTCACCGGACGCGCGAATGTGGTCCTGAGGGCGTTCGAAGCCGGCGTGCCCGCCTATGAAGTATTGCCTGCCACCCCTGACGAAGCCGCGGCACGGTGGGTGCGATCGCAGAGCCGTGACAACGGTTTTGCCTCGGTCGTCTGCAACTCGGTCGAACAGGCAGCCATTCTAAGCAACGCGTGACCCATCACGCGGCCAAAGTCTCGGGTCTCAACGCGTCGGGCGGGTCATCTGAAAGACATCACCACCGTCGCAATAATCCATGTAACCAAGACGGGCGAGCGGCTTGACCGTCGCCATGTCGAAGCGGCCGTCGCGGATTGCTTCTTCTCGGATATGAATGCCGACGACCTGGCCGATGACGACATAGTTGTCGGTCACCGCGCCTTCCAGGCTTTTTGGTTGAAACATCTCGGTCATCCGGCACTCGAGCGCAGCAAAAGCCTCGGCGACGTACGGCGCATTCACCAAGGTGCCATCGACCGGAGTAAGCCCGGCGATCTCGAATTCGCTCTCGCCATGCGGTGCGGGAACAGACGTCTTGTTGACAGCCTCGGCAAGATTGCGGCTGGCGAAGCTCGCCGTGAACTCACCCGTCGCCTCGATGTTGCGGACCGTATCCTTGTGGCCGCTGGACGAGAACATCACGAGCTTTGGCCGATCACTGATGGCGTTGAAGAAAGAATAGGGCGCGAGGTTAAGCGTGTCGTCGGCCCCGCGCGTGCCGATCCAGCCGATCGGCCGTGGCGAGACGATGGCCTTGAAGGGGTCATGCGGCAGGCCGTGACGATTCGAGGCCGTATCGTAGAACATCAGGCGTCCTCTCCGACCCAGGTGACGATCTCGGCGAGTTCCGGCCGCGGCCGTTCCGTCGGCGGCACCATCGCGGTACCGATGTGGATGAAGCCGGCAAGTTTCTCACCCGGATTGACACCCAGCAAGGGATAGGCGCGTTCGTCGAAGGCGAACCATTCGGTCAACCAGTTGGAGGCGTAGCCGAGTGCGTTTGCGGCCATCAGCAGATTGAGACACACGGCGCCGGCAGACATCAACTGCTCCCATTCCGGGATCTTGAAATGCGGCGCAGCCTTGCTGACCACGGCAACGACGACCGGCGCCCGCGTCAGCCGCGTTTCCTCGACCTTGATCATTTCCTCCGAAAGATCCGGTTTTACCGCCAGCGCCAGCGCCTTCAATTCGGCGCTGATGCGCGCCCTTTCCTCGCCGCGATAGACGATGAAGCGCCAGGGAGCGAGCTTGCCGTGATCCGGCACACGGGAGGCGAGCTTCAGCATCTCCTCGACCTCGGCCCTGCTGGGGCCGGGTTCGCCCATCTGGAAAGCGGGGATCGAGCGGCGGGACGCAAGGTAGTCAACAAGCTTAATTTCGGTTTTCATGTCGGATGAATTCCACTAATTTGCCGCAGCATCGGAAGCCACGAAAATGCCATATCGGCGTCCCAAGTGGAGTCACTCAGTCAGGAAGTCAACTGCTCTCATGCGTGCATGCTCTCGTATTTTCCTCGGAACCGGGCTCGCGATCCTTGTCGCCGGCGCTGCCGCGGAAAGTGTGCGTGCCGAGGATGCGACCCAGGCCTTCGAGAGTTTTCCCTCGATCGCCGGCCCGCGCAAGATGCCGAAGCTTACGGGCTTCAGCCCGATGACGACCGATCCGATCGCGGAAGGCACCTTGAAGGATGTCAAGCTCGAAGCCTTGCTCACGGAGAAGGGCGCGCCCGTCGAAGCCGGCCTGACCTGGCGCGTGTTCAGCCCGATCCCGGGAAGCGACGGCAAGCTGCCGCTGCTGGCGACGTCGGAGGGCGGCTCGACGGCATTCAACGTCGCACCGGGTGATTACTTCGTCAACGTTTCCTTCGGACGCGCCTCAGCAACGCGCAAGATCCGCGTGCCCGAGGAAGGCACGCTCGAAAAGCAGACTCTGGTCTTGGATGCAGGCGGCATCAAGCTGAACGCCGTCTCCGGCAGCGATGTCCGCATACCGCCGGCAGAACTCAGCTTCTCCGTTTATTCCGCAGATACCAAAAGCGACGGCGAGCGGGCGCTCATCATGTCGGATGTGAAGCCGAATACGGTGATCCGGCTCGGCGCCGGAACCTATCACGTGACCTCGAGCTACGGTGCGACCAACGCTTCGACAGCCGCCGACATCCAGGTCGAGGCCGGCAAGCTGACGGAAGCGACCATTCAGCACCGCGCTGCCAAGCTGACGCTCAAGCTGGTGTCGGAACCGGGCGGCGAAGCCATTGCCAACACCGCCTGGACGATCCTGACGTCGGCAGGCGACACGGTGGATGAAGAAAACGGCGCCTTCCCGACGCTGGTTCTGCTCGAAGGCAGCTACTCCGCCGTCGCGCGCTACAAGGACAAGATCTACGAACGGGACTTCACCGTGAAGGCCGGCGTCAACACGGACGTCGAAGTGCTGCTCAGCAGCGGCGGCAACGACGCGAACACCAATCCGGGCGCCGTCTCTGAAGCACAGGACTAACCCCAGCGTAACGGTAAGCGATTGACGCTACGTCAGCCGGCTCGCCGCATGAACCGCCGGCGCGGCGGCGCCATGGAGAAGACCGCGTCATAGATGCGGGCCAGCAGATCCTTGCGATCACTACAGACGCCGAGGTCCTCGGGCGTCAGAACCCGGCCGATGCGCGCCGCGATCGTCGTGCCGGACAGACGGCGGAACTCGCGGATCAGTAGCGACAGCCTCAGCGTCAGTGAAATCTTGCTCGCCAGATGGAAGATGGGACCGTTCTGCCCCTCGAAGTAGATCGGGATGACACTCGCGCGCGCCGCCTGGATCAGTTTCGCCGGGAAGATCTTCCAGGGCAGGTCCTCGGCACGGCCAAACCCCTTGGGCGCGGTCGCGACGCCGCCGGCGGGAAAGATCACGATGGTCACGCCCTCCTTCAGCAGCCGCAACGCCTCATGGCGCGTCGCCATGTTGACGGCCAGCGCCTCCTTCGTCTCCTCGAACGACACCGGCAGGGAGTACGGCGCCATTTCCGGCACCTTCAGCAGTTCGTTGTTGATGAGGACGCGGAACGGTCGGCCAAGCTGTTCGGCGAGAGCCAATACGGCGATGCCGTCACCGATGCCGAACGGGTGATTGGCGACGATGACGATCGGCGTGTCGGGCAAATGCCGCGGCGGCCACTCGCCCTGGGTGCGCAGCTTCACATCGATGAGCTGCAGCATCTCGCCGAAGACCCGATCGCTCTTGCCGACGATGTCGGACCGCCAGCGCGTGTAGAGCTTTGCGTAACGGTTGCGGCCCGACAGGCCTTCGATGGAGCGGATGAACCAGCGCTTCAGACGCCGGTCGTTTGCGTTGGCGTAGGACAGCTCTTTGAACTGCACGGAATTCTCCGATGGATCATCTCGTATCCGGATATTCCGCTAATATGACAGTTTGCTGACAAAGCAAGTGCCCGGGGTCTCAACCCCGGGCTTTCTTTTCGGCCTTGCGCTTGAGGTCCGGCGCCATGGCTTCCGACGCGAGCGATGCAATCGCCTCGTCGAGCGACATCGCGGTCTGCGCCTGGGAACCCAGACGGCGGATGTTGACCGAACGTTCTTCGGCCTCGCGCTTGCCGCAGACGACGATGACCGGAACCTTGGTCACCGAATGTTCGCGGACCTTGTAGTTGATCTTCTCGTTGCGGAAGTCGGTCTCGACGGTCAAGCCCGCATCACGCAGGAGCTCGGCAACCTCGCGACCGTAGTCGTCGGCTTCCGAGGTAATCGTCGCGACGACGACCTGCAGCGGCGAAACCCAGAGCGGCATATGGCCGGCGAAGTTCTCGATCAGAATGCCGAGGAAGCGCTCCATCGAACCGCAGATGGCGCGATGGATCATGACCGGTTGGCGCTTTTCCGATTCCTTGTCGATGTAGAATGCGCCGAAACGCTCCGGCAGGTTGAAGTCGACCTGGGTGGTGCCGCACTGCCATTCGCGGCCGATTGCGTCTTTCAGCGTATACTCGAACTTCGGCCCGTAGAAGGCACCCTCGCCCGGCAGGATGCCGGTCTTGATGCGGCCTTCCGACTGCGCCTCGATCGTCTTCAGCACGTCCATCATCACGCTCTCGGCGCGATCCCAGAGCTCGTCGGAGCCGACGCGCTTGTCCGGGCGAGTGGAGAGCTTGACCACCACTTCCTTGAAGCCGAAGTCCTCGTAAACCGAGAGGATGAGGTCGTTGATGCGCAGGCATTCCGCCGCCATCTGCTCGTCGGTGCAGAAGACGTGGGCATCGTCCTGCGTGAAGCCGCGCACGCGCATCAGACCGTGGAGCGCGCCCGAGGGCTCGTAGCGGTGGACGTTGCCGAACTCGGCCAGGCGAACCGGAAGTTCGCGATAGGACTTCAGGCCATGCTTGAAGATCTGGATATGGCCGGGGCAGTTCATCGGCTTCAGCGCGAAGACGCGGTCGTCGTCGGTCTCATCACCGGCGACCGTCACCTTGAACATGTTGTCACGGTACCAGCCCCAGTGACCCGAGGTTTCCCAGAGCGACTTGTCGAGCACCTGCGGCGCGTTGACTTCCTGGTAGGTGTTTGCGAGCCGGCGGCGCATGTAGGCCACCAGCGTCTGGAACATACGCCAGCCCTTGCCGTGCCAGAAGACGACGCCCGGGCCCTCTTCCTGGAAATGGAACAGGTCCATTTCGCGGCCGAGGCGACGATGATCGCGCTTTTCGGCTTCGGCGAGCACGTGCAGATACTGGTCGAGCTCTTCCTGGGTGTGCCAGGCGGTACCGTAGATGCGGGTCAGCATCGCGTTGTTGCTGTCGCCGCGCCAATAGGCGCCGGCCACCTTCATCAGCTTGAAGGCCGTGCCGATCTGACCGGTCGACGCCATGTGCGGGCCGCGGCAAAGGTCGAACCAGTCGCCCTGATAATAGATCTTGAGATCTTGTCCCTCGGGGATCGCGTCGACGAGTTCGACCTTGTAGCTCTCGCCCTTTTCAGCAAAGACCCGGCGAGCCTTCTCGCGCGACCAGACTTCCTTGGTGAAAGGCTTGTTGCGTGCGATGATCTCCTTCATCCGCTTTTCGATGAGCGGAAGATCGTCCGGAGTGAAGGGCTCGTTGCGGGCGAAATCATAGTAGAAGCCATTGTCGATGACCGGGCCGATGGTCACTTGCGTTCCCGGCCACAATTCCTGCACAGCCTCGGCCATCACGTGCGCGGCATCGTGACGGATGAGTTCCAGCGCGCGCTTGTCGTCGCGCACGACGATCTCGATCCTGCCATCGGTCACGGGATCGGACAGGTCGCGCAGTTCGTCGTCGAGCGCAATCGCCACGGCTTTTTTGGCGAGCGACTTCGAAATCGATTCTGCTACGTCACGGCCGGTCGTGCCGAAGGGATATTCGCGCACCGAGCCATCGGGAAATGTAAGGGAAACGGAATTCGACATAATGATCTCCTATCCAGTCCCGCCAACGAATGCGGGTGGTATGGTTGACCGGCAACGACCGGTGAATGACGATACAGCGTCGCATCCGTCGGACGCGCATAGATCGCTGTAGTGCTTTGGATTGCTGCATGTTTTGCCCCAGGCCGGAGGCGACCCGGGGAAACACGCGTAGCCTGATAAAGGGTTTTCGAAAGTGAGTAAAGGTGAAGGCAGCGATGGAGCCTAGCGGCGCAGCATCTCGGCAAGCCCCTTCACCGTATTCCAGTTGCGGAACGTTCCGACACCGAGACGCTTGGTCGTCATCGCACCCAGGAGTTTCGATTCGCTCGCCTTGCCGGTGAAATGGACCCACAGATCGCCGTCGACGATTGCCAGCCGTTCGCCGGCGACACAGTAACGCTCGAGACCTGCGAGCGCGGCGTCCGTCAGCGGATCGCGCATCACCCGCACATGGACACGCGTCGCGTCTTCTTCGCCCTCATCGCGAAACGGATTTGATGCCGCGAGCTTCCGCCAGCCGGCGCCGGACCGGACAATTATGTCGACATGCCGGCCAAATGTCTTCGCGAAAGCCGTCTCAAGCGGCGATTCGAGGTCTCTAGTGGACATTTGTCCGGCCTCAAACACAAGATTGCCTGTCGCAACCAACGTTCGCGGCGAACGGTAGCCGAGGCCTTCAGCCATCTCTCTGAGATCGGCCATCACGACCCGTCGCCCGGCACCAAGAACGATGCTGTAGAGCAAGGCAACGTAGCTGTTCATCTCTTCTCCGTTCATGCACGCCAGAAATCCGCGGCGCCCGCCGGCAGGCGGGCGAGAACCCGATCGAGCTTTGCCTCGTCGATGTTGCGACGCAGGGCGGCAGCCACATCGACGATCGCGCTGTCCGGCGAAAGATTGTGATCGGGCCGGAACGCCTGCACCTCGCGGGTCATGGCGATACGGCCCGAAAACGGGCTCTTCGGTTCTTCGAGGTCCCATTCGGCGACGAAAATCGCGCGCAGCACCGGCGGCAAGACATCTGCGAACAGGATGGCCTCCTCAAGATCCAATCGCCGCCGGAAAGTCTGGAACACCGCCTGAACCATCGTATAGGCCTGGTTCGTCGTCTGCAGCCCGGCCAGCTCGCGCACGTCGAGGATGAACCGGTCGAAGTCGACCGAGGCCTGGCGGTATTCCATCGGCATGGGCATCGTGATCAACCAACCTTCGGCCGCGGTCGCCAGTAGCGCCACGGCGCATACCACACGAGGCGAGACTCGAGCCGTTCCGGCACCGGATCAAAACCGTGCGTCCCGCCTGGCCCGCAGCGGGCGACGCGAAACAGCGTCATCCAACCTCCGGCCCAGAGGCCATGACGCGCGATTGCCTCATAGCCGTATTCCGAACAGGTCGGCAGGTGCCGGCACGAATTGCCGATGAAGCTCGAAAGCGTAAGCTGGTAGGCGCGGATCAGCGCCATCCCGATCAGCCGCCCCGGAGTCTTGCGAAACGGGCCATTCCAGTTTCGACCATGCGCCGCCGGCTCCGCACCGCTGTGCGGCGAATGCCGACAATTCGGTTCGCCGCACATGTCAGACGGCCGCGAGCAGCCGCTTGGCTTCGATCTGCTCGATGGCGTCGACCACGGCATCAAAAGTCAGCATCGTCGATGCGTGGCGCGCCTTGTAGTCCTTGACGGGGCGCAGAAAGCGCATGTCCTCGAAGCGCCCGGACGGCCCCTCGCCGTCCGCCTTCAACATGGCAAGCATGTCCGCACGTGCCTGGCGGATTTCCTCCGCACCGGCGCCGACGACATGGCGCGCCATGATCGAGGAAGATGCCTGACCCAGCGCGCAGGCCCTCACGTCATGGGCAAAATCGGTGACCACGTCGCCGTCCATCTTCAGCCAGATATGCACCTTCGAACCGCAGAGCTTCGAATGCGCGGTCGCGTCCGCGTCGGCGTCCGAGAGCGTTCCGATGCGCGGAATGTTGCCGGCAAATTCGAGAATTCGGCTGTTGTAGATGTCATCCATCATTTGACGCGATCCGACTGATTTTTCGCGGTTTTGAGTGATCGACACATGATTTTCTCCGGTAGGCAGGAAAAAAGCACGACGCGACACGCTCCGCCTCTTTCATCTCTGTGGCACCATACTATATGCTATGTCGTGTTGGGGCGACAGTTCCGCAAGAGGAACTATGTCGCCTGTTGTTTGGGAAACCGTGCCGGAAGGTCCAGTGCACTGCTAAGCCAGGACCCGAAAGCCCCGGAGCCCGCCAACGGAACCCAAGCCTGCAGGGTTAGGCGAATGGCCAGTGGCGAGTTGTCCGAAAGATAAAACGTCAAGCAATCCCGTATTGCTCAAAGAGGCCATTATGGATGCCATAGTGAAGAATTTTCCTGTGCTCGACGATGCGAGCCGCCGCCCGACCCAGAAGGAAGCGGAGGAAGCCGTACGCGTTCTGTTGCGCTGGGCCGGCGACGATCCGGAGCGCGAAGGATTGAGGGACACGCCGGCGCGCGTGGCGAAGTCCTACCGCGAGCTTTTCAGCGGCTATGATCTTGCCGCCGAAGACGTGCTTGGCCGGACCTTCGAAGAGGTCGCCGGCTACGACGACATGGTGCTGGTCAAGGACATCCCGTTCTACTCCCATTGCGAACACCACATGGTGCCGATCATCGGCAAGGCGCATGTCGCCTACCTGCCGAATGGCCGCGTGCTCGGCCTGTCGAAGATCGCCCGCGTGGTCGATATCTACGGCCGCCGGCTGCAGACGCAGGAATCGATGACGGCGCAGATCGCCCGGGCGATCGACGAGTCGCTTGCCCCGCGCGGCGTCGCCGTGATGATCGAAGCCGAACATATGTGCATGGCGATGCGCGGCGTGCAGAAGCAGGGCTCGACAACGCTCACCACCACATTTACGGGTACGTTCCAAACGGAACCGGCCGAACAGGCGCGGTTCATGACCATGATCAGGGGCTTCAAGTAAGGCTCCGACAGACGGAGCCTTCCATGACGCTCATCTTCGACGCCCCCTCTTCCAACAAGGCCGAGCTGGAATCCGGACCGGCCTTCACGCCCCGTTTCGACGAAAAGGGCCTGATCACCGCTGTCGTCACGGACGTGCGGGACGGCGAACTCTTGATGGTTGCCCATATGAACGCCGAGGCCCTGGCGCTGACGATCGAGACGGGTATCGCGCACTATTACAGCCGCTCGCGCAAGAGCCTCTGGAAGAAGGGCGAAAGCTCCGGCAACCTCCAGACCGTCAAGGAGATCCGCACCGATTGCGACCAGGATGCGATCTGGCTGAAGGTCTCGGTGGGCGGTCACGACGCCACCTGCCACACCGGTCGCCGGTCCTGTTTTTATCGCACGGTCGGCGTCGAGAGCGGCCAGGCCATCGTCACAATCACCGACGACCACAGGCACTTCGACCCTGCCGAAATCTACGATAAAAATTAGGAATCGCGCATCTTTTTGATGCGGCCACATGCTATATTTATCATTTGGAAACCAAGCGAGCGCCTAATCCTCAAGCAAGGATGCGGCGCGACGGGGGGAGCGGCAACGTTCCCGATTGTATTGCAAACTGTATCCAATATTTATCGGTCATGCCGCAATCGGCGACGGGATCGGTGATATACCTAAGTACGGTGCCAGTCTTTCAGCAATGGAATAGGACGAGGCCGGCACCTGCGCCGGCTTGGCGAAGCCTCCCAAGACGCGCGCATCAATATGCCTCTCTCCAGGATCGAATTCGGTCCTGGGAAGTTAAGTCAATGATGAATTGCCACAGCGATCTTCGCGCATTCTCATCGACGTGTCGCGCTGCGGAGTATTCGGCGGTGTTGGAGGTGCCGGATGTTGAACTGGACTTTTACGCGTAGCAACCAAATTACAGATCCGTCCGACTTGGACGGAACATCGATTTCAACAACGCCGCCAGAACCTGCGACACCCCCGCAAAAACCGAAGATCGCCATTGCCCTTGGGGGCGGCGCCGCCCGCGGTTGGGCGCATATCGGCGTGCTGCGCGCCCTCGACGAGGAAGGCATCGAAGTCGGCATGATTGCCGGCACGTCGATCGGCGCGCTCGTCGGCGGCTGCTACCTTGCCGGCAAGCTCGACGAACTCGAGGCCTTCGCCCGCTCCCTCACCGTTCGGCGGATCGCTGGCCTGCTCGACTTCGCCATTGGCGGCGGCGGTCTCTTCGGCGGTCTCCGCCTGACCAAACGCATGCAGGAGCACCTGGAAGGTCTCAGCATCGAAGGTCTCGACCGACCGTTCATTGCCGTTGCGACCGAAGTGCATAGCGGTCACGAGGTTTGGCTCGAAAAGGGATCGCTCATCACCGCGATCCGCGCCTCCTACGCGCTGCCCGGCATCTTCGAACCGATCAAGGCGAACGGGCGCACGCTCATTGACGGCGCGCTCGTCAATCCAGTCCCGGTCTCGGTCTGCCGCGCTCACGAGCAGCAACTCGTCGTCGCCGTCAACCTGAACTACGACCTCTATGGCCGCTCCGCCGTCGTCAAGCACAGCGCTGGGATGGAAACGCCTGATGCACATGAGAAGGAAGCGACCCATCACTCCCGCCTCGGCATGACTGGCGTGATGGTTCAGGCCTTCAATATCATCCAGGATCGTATTTCGCGGGCCCGCCTTGCCGGTGATCCGCCGGATCTGGCGTTGCACCCCAAGCTCAACGATATCGGCCTGTCGGAGTTTCATCGTGCAGGTGAGGCGATCGACCGCGGCTACCACGAAGCGAAGGCCAAGCTCATGGAAATCCGCAGAATGCAGGACGCGCTCGTGCGCTGACGCGCATCCCATCAATCTTCTGCGTTGGCCCCGCGGTGATGGCGCGGGGCATTGCTCATTTGAAGGAACCCCTTCGCGAAGCCCGAAGAACCGCTTCGCGCGTCGTCGCTACAAGCAGGACGACGTATCCGAGGCGGATAAGAGGGCGGCGTGGGCCGCCCTACCCGTTAGCCAGCGATATAGGCTTTGATCTGTTCGGTCTCGTGCTCGATCGCACGGATGTGGTGCTTGATCACGTCTCCGATCGAAACGATGCCGGCGAGGCGGCCATCTCTTTCGACCGGCAGATGACGGGCCCTGAGCTTGCTCATCATTTCCATCAGGGCTTGGACGGACATTTCCTCGGTGCAGCTATAGACGTTCTGCCACATGACGGCCGCGACCGGCCTTTCGAGACAGGTGGCTCCCTGCTTGGCGATCGCTGCGACGATGTCGCGCTCGGTGAGGATGCCTGCGATCTGATCGTCCGCATCGACGATGATGACCGCACCGATATGATTGTCACGCAAGAGAATGGCAGCCTGTTGGACTGGCATCTGCGGGCCGACCGTTACGACATTGCGGCCCTTCTCATCGAGTATTGCTTTTACTGACATGCGCACATCTCCCGTTGCGACAACACCGGGTCGGCAGGGAAGGTCCAGCCGTCTCTCGTGCGGTACGGTCGGGCGATGGAACCTGCACCCTGGCCGCTTACGATCGCCTGCCCGCGTGCTCCTCAGACGCGAATGGGCTTTCGATACCCGGCCTTCACAGGCCGCCTGCCTCTCGACAATCGGCGACCGCAGCAAATGGTGCGCCAGCACCCTTGGGAAATCAAGCGCTCAGGAACGCCGTGCGCCGATCTTTCCCCGGCCGTCAGTCGCGCGGGTCGAAAAGGCCGAAGAGAAGAAAGCCGAAAAGGAAACCGCCGATATGGGCCTCCCAGGCGATGCTGCCCGCGCCGCCAGGCGTGAACATGCCAAGCCCGATCAGGAAGTTGGTGAGGAACCAGATCCCGGTGAAGATCAGGACAGAGCGATTTGCCAATGATTCGCTGACAGGCAGCCGTCGGTTGAGATGGGCAAATTGCCGGCTGATCCGTCCACTTGGCGAGAAGACGAAGCGCGCCGCCGCGCCCATGAAACCGGAAACAACACCCGAAGCGCCGACGACCACGATCATCTCACCCCAATGAAATGCCGTGTGCAGCGCAACGGCGGCCGCAGCCGAAAGGCACCAGAACACCGCCAGCCGCCCCATGCCGATGCGGCGTACGACCGGAGCACCGAAGGCGACCATCCAGAAGATATTGAAGATCAGGTGCTCCCAGCTCCCGTGCAGGAACGAATAGGTAATGGGGCTCCACAGCCAGGCGAGCCCCTGCTCGGCCAAGGGGTGATCGTAGCGCGCCGGCAAAAAGGCGAAGTTGAAGATGATCTCCTGATCGATCGCAGGCGTCAGGACATAGGTGCGCAAGGCGTGAATGGCGATCAGAAACAGCAGGATGCCGGTCAGTCCGGCTGGCAGATTGAAGGCAGGCTCACGCGAAGGACCGGCGGCGCTGTCCCGGTCCGTCTCCGGCGGCGTTGCCGTCTGATCTCTTTCCATGGCTGCTGCTTTCTCCATCGATTGGTCCGTTCGATCGAATTCGATAGAGGCGATGGCATGACATCGCCGGATTCGGACCGGACTGGGGGCGCCCAGCCATAAGCAAACAAAAAAAGACCGTCCAGTAAAAACTGAACGGTCGCCAAGCTCAAATCCGAGCTCCAGTTCAAGTGCCGAAGCCAACGCTTCGTGAAGTCATGTCTTCCAGTGCCAGTCGCGGCGCCCGCGTGCAATCGAAACCGTTCGTTAACCTTAATTTCGAGCTGGCATGGTTTTCGCTCCATTGATCTCAAGACCGCGATGAACGGCCAAACATGTGCCAGACCGGCACAGACGGCTCGCAGAAATGGAATGAACGCAAAGATGCGCAGCAATACGAGCACGGAGCTTTTCCGATACTGGAACACCATTCGCGGCAAGCGCGACCTTCCCCGTCGGGACGAAGTCGAGCCGGGGGACATCCGCACGCTGCTCCCCAACCTGTTCATTCTCGAGCGTGACCGCAACGCCGGCATCTCGTTTCGTCTGGCGGGAACCCATGTCTGCGCCCTCTTCGGCCTTGAGTTGCGCGGGCGGCAATTCGGCTTGCTCTGGCTGAACGCGCAGGCGGCCAAGGCGCAGCGCATGGCCGGCCAGGTGATGACACACCGGGTGCCGGTGATGCTGTCCGCCAGGGGCCGTACCGCCGATGCGCGCGAGATCGAGGTCGAAGCGCTGTTGCTGCCGCTCGCCTCGACCGAAGGTGCAAGCGACCGAATCCTGGGTGCACTCTCGCCGCTTTCCCGCCCGTACTGGTTGCATGCGACGTCGGTGGAAGGCCTTGACGTCACCGGCATGAAAATCCTCGATCCCGACCGCACAGCCGTGTTCCGCGAAGAACAGGCGACGGAATATGTCCCGCCCCGCGCAGAATCACATGGCGGCGAAGGGATTTTCGGCGAGTTCCGCCGTGTCCGACATCTCCGCATCCTGGAGGGCGGGCGTCGCGGCTGATCGCCGCCGCTGTCCCGGGCTGACCACCTGGACCAACCGGAGGACGAACCTTCTATTAACCCGAACGTCCTAAACTCTGCCTGCCGAAATACGTCATGCAGAGTCACCATGTTCTCGTTCCAGCACACTCAGAATACCGCTCCGAAGCCGCATCACGAAGGTGCGTTCCAGCGCGTTTCGGTGAATCTTGCTGGACGGCTGATGCTCGCCAATCACGACGAATATGACTGCACCGCCGTCGACATGTCGCCCGGCGACGTCCTGTTTTCCTCACCGGCACGGCCGCGGGCGGGTGAGCGTATCATCGCCTATATCGACCATGTCGGTCGCCTCGAGGGCACGGTGTCGCGCGTTGCCGACGATGCCTTTGTGATCCAGCTCAACGCCACCGAGCGCAAGCGCGAGAAGCTGGCCGCGCAACTCACCTGGATCGCCAACAAACATGAACTCGGACTACCGGAGGACCGGCGCCACGATCGCCTTGCACCGCGCAAGACGTCTACGGAGCTGACGCTCGACACCGGCGAAAAATTCCCTTGCCGCATCATCGACCTCTCACTCTCCGGCGCTGCCGTGGACATCGAGAACCGCCCGCCGATCGGAACCCCGGTCATGCTCGGCAACATGAGGGGCAAGATCGTTCGCCATTTCCAGGAAGGCTGCGCCATCGAGTTCTCGGGCGTGCAGTCCCGCGAAGCGCTGACAGAATTCCTCTGAGGCCCGCCTGCGCCATCGCGCCTGCCATACTCCAAGATCAAGTTCGCTGGCCCGATCCTGCCGCACGAAACGAGAGCGCCTCGCGAACTACCGGTTTCGCTTCCTGCCCTCAAAGTCTTTGATATTTCGCGTGTCGGCATCGCAAAGCCGCGGCGCATCTTTGCGCGACATGCCTTGATCCTCGGCCTTCACAGTAGATCTGCCCCATAGGCTGCAACGAAGCTGCCGTTGAAGCTCAGCCGATCGAAATCGTTTCGAGGCCGAGTCTGCCTCATTTCGGAACATCACGACCCGACCGCGGCTTCCGGCAGTCGCAAATATTTTCTCGAACAAATTCAAGGCACGACGCATATTCCAAGTCGAAAGCGTCGACACAATCGTCGGATTTCGCCTCGCGCGCCACACATCGCGCCCGCCATTCTCCCGTAGCTGCTGCGCCGGTCGGCCCGCGGCTCGGCATGGGTCGATTGATTACAATCACTTACATGGCCAAGGAAACATGAACGGACGGTCATTCCGCTGGAAAATCAATAAAATTTGAGTCAAATTCGATTTAAATAAAGATCAAAATCTATTCTTATTTTATTCTTATACGACTTTCATTTGTACTTGTTTTTAGTTCGCAAGTTCGCGATCGATGAAAACGTATGTGCCATTGTCGAACCACAACGGGGAGACAATCATGCTCAAGACAATCACCAAGATGATCGCGGTTGCGGTTCTTTTCACCGCCGGCCTGATCGAAACGGCGCAGGCGCTTCCGGCCAACATGGTCGTCACCGGCGCCACCAACCCGCCGATCGGTCACTACGAGTTCTGCAAGATCTATCCGTCGGAGTGCGCCTCCAACGGCAAGGACGGCGGCCCGATGGTGCTGACGCGCGAAGGCTGGCAGAAGATTCTTGAGGTTAACTACGACGTCAACCAGGCGATCACGCCCATGACCGACATGGAGATTCACGGCGTCGAAGAAAAGTGGTCTTACCCGGAGACGGTTGGCGACTGCGAAGATTACGTTCTGCTGAAGCGCCGCAAGCTGATCGAGGACGGCTTCTCCCCGTCGGATCTGTTGATCACCGTCGTGCTGCAGCCGAATGGCGACGGCCATGCCGTCCTGACCGTGCGCACCGACCGCGGCGACTTCATTCTCGACAACATGCGCAACAAGGTTCTGCTGTGGTCGGACACCGAATACACCTACCTCAAGCGCCAGTCGACCGAACACTCCGGTCGCTGGGTCAAACTCCAGGACGGCCGCACCGTCGCCGTCGGCAGCGTACGGACGCAGTAATCTTGGAAGACTTGGGAGGCGGCGCGCCTGCCGCAGCAGCCTCCGTCATTACAGGGCTCCGGTCATACTATCCCCGTCCAGACCGGGCCTCGGCCGGTTCCGCGTCCCTCGGAACCGGCATTTTTGTCAGCGACATCCTTGGTGCGCCAAAGCGCATCGCGATCTTTCAGCTTCGCGCTTGCACTTTAGTTTTTTGATCGCAAACCACTGCGCGCGTTTGCGCGACATGCCCTGGCAGTCGGAAGACGCCTTCATCGAAAATTAACCCATCCTCGACCAGCATCGGGCAAGCGACATCGTCCATCCTCGATGTGCAGGAAGGCGTAAGCCGATCACTGGACCGCCAGGTTCGGCGCTACGGGACAGTCCAACGATGAGCAGCACTTCAAATGATACTCACGAACCGGACCTCCAACCGCTGCTGTCGTCCGGCTTCGTTTACCGGGTGACGGCAGTCGTCATGGTGCTTGCGACGCTGACGGCCGCCATCTCGCTTGCGGGGCGCTGGTTCGGGGAAAATCTCGCCCTTGCCGGCCACACCGCGAGCAATGAGGTTTTCGACATCTTCATCGGCCAGGATCACCTGCGCCTTCCCGCAAACATGATCCGCTTCGAAGCTCAGCGCGCTACCTCGATCGCCGAGCGCGTCGATCTTTACCTGACCTGGCCGGGGCTCGAAGGCTACAGCGATCGGAGCCGGGAACTCTTCAACAATGTCGACGCACCCGAAAAGCTCATTTTCCTACAGATTTCGCAAAGCACGATGTCTCGCGACATGTCCGGGCGGCTCGAGCCGATTTACGCACAGGTCTTCGACGGCGCGCCCACGGCTGGCCCTGCGGGCCTGACGGAGCACGCAGTCAAGGCGACATCCAGCTATGCGGGCGAAATCTTCTTGACCGCTGAGACGCCTGCGCAGTCCCCCTATGTGGTGCGCTGTCTCAAGCCCGGCCCACAAGCCATCTCGACCAGCGCCGACTGCCAGCGCGACATTCACGCCGGAAAGGATCTCGTCGTGCTCTACAGATTCTCGAACAGGCTGCTGCCGCAGTGGCGCGAAATCGACCAAGCGATCGCGGCCTTCGTCAAAAGCCGCCTCGTGCCCTGATTTCGACTAACTGGTGTGGTGCAGGCAGCCCGTCGCGCCATTGCGCTACACCGGCATCGCCCTTGTACAAATGCGTTCGATTCCGGAAACCAATCATTCATCATAAACCGATTGGTAACGCTATGCCGATACTGTCTCGAGAACGGTCGTTCCCGGAGGCGGCGTCCGGACAACCCCATGACATGAGAATAAAGAGTAGCGTAGTGTCCCAATCCGGTTTTTTTGATCTCGCGAAGCGCCCGTTCGGTGCTCTTTCAAAGATGGTAGGACGGGTCGTCCTTGCGGGCGCCATTGCCTCGGTCACGCTTGCCGCGCCGGCTTTAGCGGCCTCCTCGAATTACGCCAATCCGAAATATTCGGGCATCGTCATCGATGCGAAGACGGGCAAAATCCTCTATGGCGAGGACGCCGACGAACTGCGCTATCCGGCGTCGCTCACCAAGATGATGACGCTCTATCTGACCTTCGAAGCGCTCGAAGCCGGCCGGATCACGAAATCGACGCCCATTCCCTTCTCGAAGAACGCTTCCTCCGAGCCGCCGTCCAAGCTTGGCGTCCGCGCCGGACAGTCGATCACCGTCGAGCAGGCGATCCTTTCGCTCGTCACCCGCTCGGCCAACGATGCGGCGACGGCGCTTGGTGAATATCTCGGCGGTTCCGAGCAGCGTTTTGCCCGCATGATGACGAACAAGGCCCGCGCGCTCGGCATGACGCGCACGACCTATCGCAACGCAAACGGCTTGCCCAACCCGGAACAGCGCACGACGGCGCGCGACCAGGCCCGCCTCGGCCTCGCGCTTCGCCAGCACTTTCCGCAATATTACGACTACTTCTCCACCCGCAGCTTCCAGTTTGGCCGGCAGACAATCGGCAACCACAACCGCCTGCTCGGCAATGTACGCGGCGTCGACGGCATCAAGACCGGCTATACCCGCGCATCCGGCTTCAACCTGGTGACATCGGCTCAGCTCGAAGGCCGCAGCATCGTCGCTGTCGTCATGGGCGGCACCTCCGGCGGCAGCCGCGACGCGCAGATGCGCCGACTGGTCGCCAAGTACATGCCCGCAGCGTCCCGTCGCGGCGACGGCAACCTGATTGCCGAAACCAAGTCGGCTCCGGTTCCGGCCGAAGAAACCGAGGTCGCTTCGGCAGCGCCGGTTGCCGAGACGCCCGTTGTTGCCGCGACCGCCAGCGGCCATGACCTGCCCAACACCGGCCCGGTTCCGGACTTCCGCTACAACGGCGAGAGCGCGGGCAGCGTGCAGATGGCCTATGCCGGCAGCGCGCGCGCATCCGACAACCCTGTCCTTTCGCCGAAGATCGTTCCCAACACGCTCGATGCGCAGAGCCTGAAGCTTCGTCAGCCGGTCGCCGCCGGCATGATCGACACCCAGGTCACCAACGCCGTGCCGAAGAAGGCCGAAGCCAGCGCAAAGGCAGAGCCGGTCGAGGTCGCAAAGGCCGAGCCGATGCCGGCCCAGCCGCAAGGCTGGGTGATCCAGATCGGCGCGACGCCGGACAAGGATCAGGCCATGACCCTTCTCGGCAATGCCAAGGACAAGGGCGGCAAGGCTCTGCAGAACGCAAAGCCCTTCACGGTTGCCTTCGGCCAGGTCTACCGCGCGCGCTTCGGCGGCTTCGACGACCAGGATGCAGCCGTCAACGCCTGCAAGGCATTGAAGAAGAAAGGCATCTCCTGCTGGGCGAGCCAGCAGTAAGGTAAAAGTTTTGGCGGCCGGATGTGTTTGTTTTCCGGCCGCCTTCCTCGGATTTGTACAGCGTAACGAGGTTAATCATGGCGATGAACGAAAACGTTCCGGGTGTTACCCCGCTGCCGGGACGGCGCGCTAAGCCGTCGCGTATCAACCTGCATCCCCTGCACGAGGCGGCCATGCGCATTGCCGATCTCGGGCTCAACAGATCGAAGGCGAAGACGCGCGATCTGGTCGGGATGCTCCTGACGCACGGAGCCCGCGCCTGGCGATCGACGCAGCCGCGCGCCGGCATTCATCTTCACGTGACGGGGCCGAACCGCCGCCATCCCTTGAAGATGCGGATCTCTTGAAAGTTCGCGAAGTTGCAAGGGCGGCCTATGCCGCCTTTGTGCTTTCAGCAGTGTCGCTGCGACGATGCGTCGTAGAATACCCCCAACCAGCCATCCGGCTGGCGGTTCGCCGCACCCTCAAAGTTGAAAGCTAGAGCAACCGTAGAGCGTCATCCGGACGCACGGGGCGCTAGTGTCCTGATTCAGAAGTTTCTGCCGATTTGTTTTGCACATCGGCGATTTGCAGGGTTGCCAGGCAAAAGCGTTTGATGGTGGCGAGGATATCGTCTGCCGATTTGGTCCATCGGAACGGTTTG
>NZ_JBVQPO010000016.1:0-109313 GCF_055710065.1 Ensifer sp. VA4
TGACAGCGGTGCGGGTCTCGAAGTTTTTCGCGTGGTACGCGGCGAACGCCCCGCGCTCGAAAGGCTCGGCCGCGTTCCTGTTCCCCATGGCGCCCATCACGTCGTCGTCGGACAGTGACATTTCGATCTGGGGTCGGTCTTGCTGGCCAAGCCCAAAACCCGCTCGTCTGGACCGACATACGGGGAAATGCGGAGATACGGACAGCCGGATCGCACCCGTTCAGCGCCTTGCAGGGCCTCGTTCATTCGAGGCGGCTGGCTCGGGTCACGGCTTTCTCGACTAGCCCCCTGTCGCCGCTCTCGTGGGTCCAGGTCATCACCAGCCGTGTGATCCGCCAGCTGCCGTCGCGCTTTACCAGATCGTAGTGATAGCGCCCCATCAGGATCCACATTTCCCCGCCCAGCCGGTGAGCGGCTTGGAAGTCCGCTTCGGCGACAGCCGCATCGGCTGCGGTGGTCGATATGGCGTGATTGGTAACGAGGTGCTGCGTGGTGTCGAAACCGGGGAGAAGGCCCGACCACTGTTCGACGACATCCTCGGCAGATAACGTGGACGGCGCGCCGCCCCACAGGCTGGTGTAGTCCAGCGTGACCGTATCGGCGAACGCGGCGCGCACGCGGTCCCATTGATGCCGATCGGCGCCAGCCGCTATGTCAGTGATGACATCAATGATCGCGGCGCGGTCCTCAAGAGTCGGTGTCTGGGCCATAGCGATCGATGTACAGGTCGTTGCGGCGATAGCCGCGGCAAGTGCGATTGCCTTCATCTGTTCTCTCCTGCGGCGCGAGAGTAGGCCGCCGCTTCAGCGACCGGCCCTGATGCCGGAAAAATGCCTGGATGCGGCATCGGCGGCGATCTCAACCACGTCGGGCCGGTCGTAGAACTCGAATTGCGTGATGTCATCGAGCCAGAGTTCGTCCGCCATGCCCTCGACGTTTTCGAGGAACTGCCGTGCGCCCTGCGGGACCGCGGCAGCGTTCGAGTGGACGAGCAGCAGCGGCTTGTCGAGCCCGATTGCGAGAGCGACCGAATCGTAGATCAGCCACGGTTCCCAGGAGGCGAGATTGAAGCGGTTGTCGTATTCCGGAACGAGGCCTCGGTTCTCCTCGGTGTAGTACGGGACCTGGTACATGAGGGCGTCGCGATCCGTCGCGCTCGCGGCCGTGATGACCTGCGGCTGACCGGCCTGTTCCGACAATTCGGCCTGTCGCGACGTCGCAATCAGGGCGGCCACGCCCGCGCCGCCGCCATAGACCTCTTCAACGATAGCCGCATTGTGCAGCCAGGGGGCAACGAGAACGATGCCGTCGAATGCCGTATTGCCGGTGGCAGCAGCCGTCATGTAGCCGGCGGAGGCGCAGATGCTGAGACCGAAGACTGCCGAACCGTCGACCTCGGGCAATGTGGTCATGAAACTCGCGGCAGCGACGATGTCGGACGTCTTCGCAGCCGGATCTTCCTTGAAACGGATATGTCCGCCCGAGCTTCCCCAGCCCCGGAAGTCGAATGCCAGCGCCGTGAAGCCCCGACTGGCCATTTCGCGGGCGTAGAGGCCAGACATCTGTTCCTTGACAGACGTCCAGGCGCCAGTGACGACGACGCCGGGGTGGCTTTCGCCGGGCTCGTGATCGGTTGGCAGATAGAGCGTGCCGACAAGCGTGGCCCCGGCGTTTTCGAACGAGATCTGTCGGGTCTGAATGTCCGCGGCAAAGGCCACCGAACTCATCAATGCTGCCAGTCCCAAGGAAGGTGCAAGAACTCTCATTCATTCTCTCCGTGCAAAAAGCAGGTTGCTGTTGGCCAGGAGAGAGTTGCATCGCGCGCCGGGCCGCGCCGGAGCAAATCTTGGCAATCGATGAGTGAATCTTGCCGTTTTGGCGTTCGGAAGCGTGTACGAGACTAATGCGCGCGCCGGAAAGCGCCTGGCGCCAAACCGGTGTGCCGTCGGAAGTGGCGTCCGAACCGCGATGGATCCTCATAGCCGACGCTGAATGCCACGCCGGCAACCGACGTGTTCGTCGTGCGCAGAAGTAGCTTCGCACGTTCCATGCGCTGCTCGATGACGTATTGCAGAGGCGACTTGCCCAATGCCTTTCCGAATGCACGAACGAAATGATACCGGCTCATGGCCGCTTCGGACGCCATCGCGTGGAGGGACAACTCTCCCATGAGGTTGTCATGGATGTAGGCAATGGCCTTCCGTAGACGCCTGTCGTCGATCGAAATAGCTGGGACATGTCGCGGCGACAACACGTGGGTCAGATGGGCTGCCGCCGAAATGCTCATGGTCTGCCGATAGAGCGAGTCCGACGTCTCGGTCGTGGCGACAGCGTTCTTCACCATCTGGACGAGCAGCGGATCGAGCCCCCCGACGAGAGGCGTGAAGTCGGGCTGGTCCCATCCTGTCTCGCGCAGCAGGTCGTCCGGGAACTCCAACGTGAGATAGGATAGGGTCTCATCGAACTCGCATATACCGCTCGCCCGCGCCGGCAGAATCCATCCCTCGCCTGCACGGAGCGGTATGCATGACGTAATGTCGGTGCCTACAGCAAGGCGATGATGGTTCTGGTCGACAAGAAAGATGCCGACCGTCAGGTTGTGAAGCTGGAATGGCCCGCCGCCGGCCGGCAATTCCCGACTTTTCGCATGTATCTGAAGCGAGCCTCTAGCCATCGATATCTCCTAGCAAGACAAGAGCATCGTCATGGGCGTGGGAACGCACAGGAAGCCACCGCCGACATTGGCAAAGACGTCCGCGAACGCACCAAGACACACGGAGGAAAGATCCTCTTTTGACGGAATCCAAGATGGGTCGAATACCTCACTAACAGAATTGCAGGACAGCAGCAGGCAGACGCCACGGCTGAGTAACGGCGGTCGATTTAGGTTTTGAGGCGCGGCGCATAGCAGCGGCGTACAAAAAGGCTTAAAACCATATCGCGGTATTCGCGATGGCGACTCTTCCCAAATCACACCACTACCAGTGCTGCTGAACGAAGTTCATGACATTTTTTGGAAAAGCGTTCTTATCACAGGCGGCACGCGCGGCACTGGACTCGGTGGTGGACGTCGCATGTCGCAGGGCGGAATTGTTATTCGTGCGCAGACCATGACATGAAAGGATCCTTCTATCTGCGGGTGACGAAACGAGCCGTGCTCGATTTGATGCTGTGGGCGCCACGGCATTTGGGTATGCCGGCGCCGGGAAAATCGTAACGGTCCCAAGCTATTGCACTGTCCCAGACGAAATTCTCGACGACCCCGAACTGCTTCGCGACTGGGCTTCTGCAGCGGTTCGGGCAGCCCAAGGCGCCCGGCGAAAGGGAGCCGCCCGTGCGAGGAAGGCGCGGCCGTCACAGAGCCTCAGATAGGGTGAGCCGAAAATTTCGCCGATAATCTCGATCCACCACAGCTAGGAGTCGGGTCCGGGTGCGTCGTGGTGTCGACCATATAGAGCGAGTTCCAATAAACATTGCTGCGGTGACGAGGTTCAAGCCCGACGCCCGGCATTGCTGGGCCTCGTGGCTGCGGTCGATGACGCGCCCCTGTCGGAACGTATGGATGGCCTGCGCCAGGGCATGGCGCTGCTCGCCTTTGTTGAGGCCGGCGTGGCATCGGCGGCGCGGGTCGAATTCCAAACGCTTTTTTGGGCCGCGACTCCGAGGTTCACGAACTGATCATGGTGCACCGCTTAGAGCCACCATTCCTTTGCCCGGGAGCGCGCCTGTAGCGTGACCAATTATTAAGGTTGCGCGGCGTGTTAGGGCAGCCACACGCATGTGGCGCGCTCATGGTGGATCGGGCGGCTCATATGTGTAAGCATATGATTTATGGCTCGATATATGTTAAAACATATAGATTCAAAACATCGACCTTGAATATTAATATACGCGAGCATATAAATAAGATCCAATTATATACGGTAGCATATCATGAGAGCTGATGAAGAGACGATAAAGGCGATAAAGCGTGTGAGAACGGAAAAGGGCCTCAGTCAATCTGAGCTTGGCCATCGTGTTGGCGTCCCCCAAAGCCACATCTCAAAAATCGAAAAGGGCGATGTGGATATCAAGCTATCAAGCCTCGTCCAGATCGCACGCGCTCTCGATTTGGAGGTGAAGCTCGTCCCGAAGAAGGCCCTCCCGGCCGTCGACAGCATCGTTCGGGCATTTCCGCAGGACGAGACAGCTGCGGCGTTAAACGAAATTCGTAAAACTCTTACCCTCCTCGATCGCTTGGGACAGGCTCCAAAGCTCCCCGACAAACTTCATGACCACTTAAAGACCATAAACCAGCACCTCCAGGGCTTGAGGACATTGCACTTCGGAACCGACGCGTTTTTACGACTGCAACAGACGTTGGAGCAGATCAGGAAAATCACCGCTCCCCTTGATCCATCAAATATCACTTGGGACGCGGCCTTGGCAAAAGACCCGACAGCCCCTCAAGTCGAGAAGCTCGCCCGTTCCGCCGGCGATCTCAAAAGCCTCCATAGCGACTTGGCCCAACGCGCAGCCCAGAGGGACCCACTGGATCTTCCCGCGTACTCTTTGGATCATGACGATGAGTGAAACGACGGCACTCAGCATCCTTTTGCATGGCAAAAGGATTGGGACGCTCAGCCTACTCCCAGGTGATCGTTCGATTTTCTCATTCGAAACGGACTATATCGAAGCGACGGATCGAGACACGCTCAGCCTTTCGTTCAAGAATGCGGTCGGCGGACTGCGCACCAATTTTCCGGCAACCGGCCCCAATCTGCTCCCGTTCTTTTCCAATCTTCTGCCCGAGGGAACGCTACGGGACTACCTAGCCCGTCAGGCGGGCGTGAAACCGATGCGCGAGGCCTATCTGCTTTGGGCGCTAGGTCAGGATTTGCCTGGCGCCATCACCGCCGTGCCGGTCGACGGCGATGCCCTGCCGGATGAAGCGGAAAATTCAGCGCGGGAAAAAGCCGTAGGTCAACAGCAAGCTCTGAGGTTCTCTCTGGCCGGAGTGCAGCTCAAGTTTTCGGCCCTTCGCAACAAGGGCAAGAATGGCGGTCTGGCCATACCCGCGAAAGGTATTGGGGGTTCGTGGATCGTGAAGCTTCCAGCCGACCGGTTCGAAGGGGTGCCGGAAAACGAATTCTCGTTCATGACAATCGCGCGGACGATCGGAATTGATGTCCCAAACATCACCCTTGTCGATCTCGACGCGATCGAGGGCCTTCCTCACGGTTTGGGTCGCCTGCGTGGCGAGAAGGCATTCGCGATTGAGAGGTTCGACCGCAGCGAAGCCGGGGCGATCCACGTCGAAGATTTCGCGCAAGTGTTCGGGCGCTATCCACACCAGAAATACGATGATGCCAGTTATCGCAATATAGCGAACGTGCTCGGCATTGAGACCAGTCAGGACGACATCGCGGAGTTTATCCGGCGGCTAGTTTTTTCAACACTCATCGGCAACGATGACATGCACCTGAAGAACTGGTCATTGATCTATTATGACCGGAAAACGCCGAAGATCGCTCCGGCCTACGACCTGCTTTCTACGATTCCTTATCTACCAAGCACGACGGCCGCCCTGAAATATGCCCGCACCAACGTAATGGCTGAACTGACGCTCGAAGAGTTTTCTTATCTGGCAGCTAAAGCCAGACTTCCCGAAAAGCTGGTGCTGGATACGGCGAAGCAGACGGTCGCGTCGTTCCGTGATGTCTGGCACAAGGAAAAAAGCAACTTGGTGCTGAGCAAAGAGGTCGTGGCAACGGTGGACACCCATTTGAGCACGCTTCCCCTTCTAAAGGAATGTTGAAGCGGCACCTCATCGGGATCCAAAAGGCGCGGATCGTTTGTAGTCCGCAGAGTGCTTCCGCTTGAACTTGCGGGCAAAACGGCGATTTCGGGCCGGATAAGCCTGGATCAACATTACGAATTCGTCGAGACGGGACGCATGCTTGAAGTGACCGCCGTGAGTGTGCCTGATATTTTTTTGTTCAACCGTACCGGAATCGCGAAAACAGCCTTCCCCCTTTACCCGTCCCTTCGGTAGCTTCTTCCAATAGTCTTTGCAGACTTCCCAGCGTCCAGCGAGCCATCTGGGCGCGGCTCTCGCCCTGCCTCATTTGGCAGGGCTTTTTCTTCAAGGATTCCAAATGCTCAGCCATTAGTCCGAAGGGACTATGTTGCCACCCTTATCCTTTGTGCACCATCGCCGGGTATGCCAGTTTCGGCTCATCAACCTGCCCCCTGCATGGAGATCAACCAGAGTGTCCGCAATTGAGCCTCTGCACTGACAGAGGCTCGTTTCTTAAGGGAAAGCGGACCGGCACTTCCCATTGATGCGATAACTGCGGTCGCTAATGCCAGCCGAGCGAGAGCGCGACCATCGAGCGCGTTCGGCACCCAACAATCACTCCTATGGTCCCTTTTAGTGGTTTGAATAAATAAAGCTTCGCGGTTTTATACCCATTCTCGGGATCGAAAAGAAACTGATCCCGATGCGCGGTGGCACCGATGGCGCGGTGCTTTCGGCCCGCGGTATTCCGATGCCGAACTTCTTTACCGGCGCCTACAATTTTCATTCGCGTTATGAGTTTCTGCCAGTACTGGCATTCGAAAGGTCACTGGAAGTGGCGATGGGGATTTGTCGGTTGGCGGCGACTGAACGCAGAATGCCCCGCTGGTAGCACTACAGGCGCTGCCCACCGTTATTGCCCGCCGCGCCTCAGCAGCGCCGCCATTCTTCGCACAAAAGCGATCTATACCAAGACTAGGCGGTGCGCCCACATAAGCACGCGAAGAATTTCGTCGGATAGCTGGAATGGAGATCCCAAGCGTCGTGCACACGCGCAATAAGCTAGGCGGACTCCTCTTGTGTTTCAAGAAGACGCTTCTGCGCGATGACTGGCAGCCTGCAACGCCATGCGCGGACCGGATATCGACTGGCCGCGATCCGGATCCGGTGCGGTTCCCGCGCGGAAAACGCGCAGTCGACCCGTCTATTTTACTTCAAACCGCTCAAGCATCTTTCGAAGCTGGATGTTCTCTTGCTGAAGCCGATGTGCCAGCAGTCCCTTCAGCCGCCGGTTCTCTTCCTCGAGAGCGACAAGGTCGTTGGCAAAGGCTCCGGCTTCGGTAGCAGCAATTGTCGCCGCGCGACCATCTCGAATGATGTTGCGCTTGCTGCGACGGCGCTCCGGCGGTGTCGGCGGCGCTATCTTCGGGCTGTCCGTTTCCAGCGGCGAAATGGCAGCTTCCTCGACCCCGGCGGAAACTTCTGTCAGGGCCACGAGATCCGCGATTTGTGTGGTGTCGCTCGTGCTGGTGCTTTCGTTCGCGCGTATCTCTACACTTTGCGTCGGAGAAAGCTCGTTCGGTCCCTCAGCCGGGTCGAACAGATGTGGAGCCTCGGCCTCAGCCTTGCGCACGAGTTCCTTAAGATCCGTATCGCCCCAGATGGATGTTGGCCTGATCGTCGAACGCCGGCGTGCCGACTTAACTTCGACGATGAACTTTCGCTGCTGTGGTCTCATAGATATCCAATAGTCAAGAGCGCGAAACTGCTCACGATGCGTCATACCGCTCTAGCATTTGCTTGAGCTGCGCGTTCTGCAAAAGCAACTTTTCCGCCAGTTGGCGTCTCAATTGCCTGATTTCGGCATCCAGTCCAGCAAGCTCGTCGAAGAAGGTCATCGGCGGCTGCGCAACACTGGAGCGTCCGCCTCCATATTCGACAGCATCGGTCACCGCAACATTCTTGACGTTCGATTTTGCGCCGCGCCTACGCCTTTTCACCGGCAAAGGTTGGGCTGGATATGCTCGTTCCGGAAGCACCGCGTGATCGTCGGTAGTTGACCGATCGACCGTCGCAACGGCCGCGCTTTCACCGCCGGCAACCTCGGCAATAGCGGTAGACGTGGCTGCGGTATCGAGGTTGCTAACCGCATCGTTCGAGGCTGCAACTATTGGCTCTGCAACGTCGCTGGTCCGAACGGACAGTGCTGATATATGAGCTGGGGGCGCGTTCGGCTTCGCGGTCTCGCTTTCTCGCGAGCTGTCTGGCTCCTTGACCGTTCGCCCGAGAGACGCCAGTTGCACCAAATATTTCCACGGTGATTTCATAGTGCGCCGTCACCCCGAGCCCGCACCTGCATCCGTTGCAGCAGCCTATAGGCAAGTCGAGCAAGAATGCGATGACGAGGGCCGATCGCGCAAGCCGATCAGCCCTTCACTGAATGATCAAGCAAGACCAAGCCGCTTGCGCAGATCAGCGTTCTCTGCCCGCAGCTTTTCAGCCAGAGCCTTGCGAAGCCGCGCATTCTCTTCTTCGAGCTGAAGAAGATCCGCGATGTCGTCGAGGATCGGAGCTGAAGCGGGCGTCTCTATCGTCTGTTTTGCCACACGGGTTTTTCGGGTGCCCTTGGCGACATTCTTTGCCTTGCCCTTCGAACCGGTCTGCGTCTTTGCCGAGACCATCGCATCTGCCGGCTTGTCTGCACGCTTCCTGCGTCCCCTCACGGGCTGTGCGGCAACTGCCTCCGGTGTTTCAGCCGTTGCTGCCGAGACTATATTCTTCGGCCGCGGCCCCCGCCGCTTCTTCGGCGGCTCTATCTCTGCCGGCGGAGTCGCTTCCAGAGCGTCTGTATTGTCATTCGTATTGTTCTCGTCTGCCATGAGTTGTTTTCCTCTCCAACTGTGGGCCTTTTTCCAATGGGCGGAGAACAGAGTCAATAATCGTGCGTGACACCCGCATCGAGACATCGACGATCCAGGCCGATGTTGTGTGAGGCTGTCTCATGAGCGACGCTGAATTCTTGGCTCGTCTCCGGCATCAGAACCGCGCATGGCTTGTCGGGCGCGCGCGTTGTGGCACAAAGTAGTGGCGTCGAAGGAAGTCATACCTGGGCCGAAAGCGGGCTAACAAATGCCGCTCTTGAAGCGATAGCAAACGCCTCGAAAGGGATCCACCTTCCCCTCACCTGAAATCCCGCGTTTTCACCTTGATCGCATCGAGATGCAAATAGGGATCAACGATGTCACGTGGCCGCGGCCTTTTCGGCAGCCCGCGCGGATCGGGTGCCTGCGCGCCATGGTGGAACTCGTCGCCGCGCCCGTGTGGCAGCGGGAAACTGTCATCGCGGTCACTGACGCTGGCAAGCTCGCCTGACAGATCGGTCAGCCGATGGGCAACCAGGTGGACCACCTCGCCTTCCCGCTGGATCCGGCCATAGATGCCGAGCATGCCGGCACCCAAGACGACGCGGCGGTACTTCTCGACGGTCTTTGCCCAGACGACGAGATTGGCGATGCCGGTTTCGTCCTCGATGGTGACGAACATGACGCCCTTGGCGGAACCTGGTCGCTGACGAACGAGCACGAGGCCGACCGCCTCCAGCCATCTGCCATCGCGCGCCTGCATCGCATCCCGGCAGGTGACGATGCGGCGCTTCGTCAGATCCGCACGCAGGAACGAGAGCGGATGGCTGCGCAGCGTCAATCCAACATGTCCGTAGTCCTCGACGACCTCACCGCCCGATGTCATGGGCCTCAGCGCCACCGACGGCTCGTCGAGCTCGGCCATCGTCCGGTTCTCGCGCTCCGACGCGGCCGCAAACAGAGGTAGAGGTTCGTCGCGCAGCGCCTTGATCTCCCAAAGCGCTTCGCGCCGCGCAAGACGCAGCGAAGCCCTGAAGGCATCGGCTTCGGCAAGTTCGACCAGCGAGGCGGCTGGGACGCCGGCCCGGCGCCAGAGATCGTCGACGGTCGCGAAGGCGCGCTCCGCACGCACCGCAATGATCCCGGCCGCGTCAGCATTCGCAAGTCCCTTGACCATACGAAGACCGAGGCGAACGGCAAACCGGCGCTCGTCATCGGTCGGCTCGAGCGTGCAGTCCCAGCGACTGGTATTGACGCAGACCGGCCGGACCTCGACTCCGTGCTCGCGCGCGTCACGGACGATCTGGGCCGGGGCGTAAAAACCCATCGGCTGAGCGTTGAGAAGGGCCGCGCAAAAGACATCCGGATGCCAGCACTTCAGCCAGGACGAGGCATAGGCGATCAACGCAAAGGAAGCAGCGTGGCTTTCGGGAAAGCCCTAGCTGCCGAAGCCTTCCAGCTGCCGGAAGGTCTTTTCGGCAAATTCCGGCTCGTAGCCGTTCGCGACCATGCCGGCGATCAGCTTCTTGCCGAACTTCGAAACGCCGCCGGTATGCTTGAAGGTCGCCATGGCGCGCCGAAGCTGATCGGCCTCGCCCGGCGTGAAGCCGGCACATTCGATCGCGACCCGCATCGCCTGTTCCTGGAAGAGTGGCACGCCGAGGGTCTTGCCGAGCACCTGCTCCAGTTCTGGCTTCGGATAGACCACCGCCTCCTTTCCCTCACGGCGGCGCAGATACGGATGGACCATGTCGCCCTGGATCGGGCCGGGACGCACGATCGCCACTTCGATCACGAGGTCGTAGAAGGTGCGCGGCTTGATCCTGGGCAGCATCGACATTTGCGCGCGGCTTTCGATCTGGAAGGTACCGAGCGTGTCGGCCCGCCGGATCATCGCATAGGTGCGCGGATCTTCCGCTGGAATGCTGGCGAGGTCGATATTGATCCCCTTATGCTCGGAAAGCAGATTGAAGCCGCGCTTCATGCAGGAGAGCATGCCGAGCGCCAGGCAATCGACCTTCATGAACTTCAGGATGTCGATGTCGTCCTTATCCCATTCGATGACCTGACGGTCGGCCATTGCTGCAGGCTCGATCGGCACGAGTTCGTCGAGACGATCATTCGTCAGGACGAAACCGCCCGGATGCTGCGACAGGTGGCGCGGCGCGCCCATCAATTGCAAGCTCCAGCGTCAGGCGCAGCCGCCTATCACCAAGGTTGAGGTTCAGTTCCTCGGCATGTTTCTCGCCGACATCCTCGCCCCATCCCCAGATCTGGGATGAGAGCATCTTCGTCATGTCCTCCGGCAGGCCAAGCGCCTTGCCGACGTCGCGAATGGCACCTTTCGAACGGTAGCGGATGACGGTCGAACAAAGTGCTGCGTGATCGCGGCCATAGGTGTCGAACACCCATTGCATGACGATCTCGCGGCGCTCGTGTTCGAAGTCGACATCGATGTCGGGCGGTTCGCGCCGCTCCTCAGAGACGAACCGTTCGAAAAGGAGATCGTTCGTGTCCGGGTCGATCGAGGTGATGCCGAGCACATAGCAGACCGACGAATTGGCGGCCGACCCCCTGCCCTGGCAGAGAATGTCCCTCGAGCGCGCGAAGCGAACGATCGCATTCACAGTCAGGAAGTAGGGCGCGTATTGAAGCTTCTCGATCAGCCTCAGTTCGTGTTGGAGGTTCCGCCTGACCTTGTCTGGCAACCCCTCGGGATAGCGCCAGGCAGCGCCCTCCCAGGTCAGTTGCTCCAGCGTCTGCTGTGCCGTCAGTTCCGGATTGGAGCGTTCCTCCGGGTACTGATAGGCAAGCTCATCCAGCGAGAAGCGGCATCGCTCCATGATCTCGATCGTGCGGCCGAGTGCTTCCGGGTAGCGCGAAAAAAGCCGCACCATTTCCTCCGGCGGCTTCAGATGGCGATCGGCGTGGCGCTCGCGCCTAAACCCGGCTTCGTCGATGGTGATGTTGTAACGGATGCAGGTGACAACGTCCTGGAGAACACGTCGCTCCGGCACATGAAACAGAACATCGTTGGTGACGACTGTCGTGACCCCCAGGGCGGCCGCCATGTTTGCGAGCTGATGGAGCCGCAACTGATCATTCGGCCGGCGCCTCAGCGTCATCGCCAGATAGCTGCGGTCGCCAAAGGCTTCCCGTAGACGTCGAAGCTGATGCGCCAACCTGTCATCGGCCTCACCCGGAATGAGAACGGCGATCAGGCCCTCACCATGGGCAATGAGATCGGTCCAGCCGAGCCGGCATTTCGCCTTGCCGGCGCGCCTCTTTCCGAGCGACAGCAATCGGCAAAGGCGAGCATAGGCCGGCCGATCCGTCGGATAGACCAGCACCGAGAGATCGTCATCGAGATCCAGCCTGCAGCCGACGATCAGCCGCACGCCGGTATCTTTTGCAGCCTGATGTGCCCTGACGATGCCGGCCAAACTGTTGCGGTCGACGATCGCCAGTGCTTCGATGCCGATTTCTGCGGCGCGATGAAACAGTTCCTCGCAGGAGGAGGCTCCGCGCAGAAATGAGAAGTGCGAGGTCACCTGCAGTTCGGCATAGCGCGGCGTCGTCATCCGAATATCCCGTGCAGGAACCAGCGGTGGCTGCCGGTCTCGCCATGTTCGCCGTCGCCGGACCGGAAGATCCAGTAGCGCGCGCCGGCGTCATCCTCGACCTGGAAATAGTCTCGGACTGCCACGAGCTCGGCATCGCGCTTCCACCATTCGCCAAAGACCCGCTCCGGCCCATCGGCGCGCCGCACGCGCCGCCGGACGCCGCGCCAGGTGAAGCTGACCGGTGGATGGTCGGGTAGGAGCGCCATGGTTTCGATCGGCTCCGGGTGGAGAAGAAGGCGCGTCGGCCGCGGCCAGTGACCGGGCCAGGTCTCGCCTCCATCGGGTGTCAATGGGGCAATGCGGGCAATCGAACGCTCAGGCACATCGCTTGCGACCGGCGCGAAGCGGAAGAGCCGGCGCTGGCCGATCCGGTTGCCGAGAATGTCGATCAGACCGGAGACATCGGCTTCCGATTCCTCCACCAGCGACGAAATCACCTGGGTGGCGGTGAGCGGCTCGGCGTGGCTTGCTGTCAGCGACATGATCTCGATCCCGAACCCCGGATCGATGGTTTCGATGCGATCGGTTAAGAGCCGCGTCAAGCGCTTGATGTCGCGGACCGGGGTCGCGGTTCCAGCCCGGATCGCCTGATAGGAGTTGTCGACGCGGTGAAACAGAAGATCGACACGGCGCGCGCCAAGGCCTTTCTCCTCGAGCAGCCGACAGAGCTTAGCCACGAGCTTGGCCGTGTAGCGCGCGATCGTTTCGGCGGCAGCGATCGGCTCGCCAAACGAGCGGCGAACTTCAATAAGCTCGGGCGTGCGTATCGGGTCGATCGGTTCAGCGATGCGGCCGATTGCCTGATCGAGCCGCCGTCCAAGTTCCGGTCCGAACCGCAACGCAAGCGGTGCGCGCGGCTGACGGGCGAGGTCGCCGATCGTGTTGAAGCCGAGAACGCGAAGACCATGGACAATCGACGGATCGAGCCTGAGTGCCGCGATCGGCAGGTTTGCAATGAGCTCTCCTTGCGCGCCAGGCGCAATGGCAATCGTCGGCTGAGCCAGGAAGCGGGCACCAGCATGAGCAGCACCCCAGGTGTCGGCAATCGCAGCCCGCGCGGCGATGCCTGAGCCATGGAAGCGATTGACCATGCCAGACAGCATCAGTTCCTCGCCGCCGTGCAGGTGATCGGCGCCGGTCGTATCGATCACCAGTCCGTCGGGTGGATCAGCGGCAACGATCGGCGCGTAGCGCTGCAGCGCCCAGAGCGCCAGGCGCTCGAGCGCTTCGGCATCGGCAACGGGATCTGAATCCATAACGACGAGATCGGTCACGAGCGCCTGCGCCTTCGTCGCCGGCATGCCGATCCTCAGTCCCGCGGCAAGCGCCGCAGCGTTTGCCGCCATGACCACCCGTCGGCGCTCGCGGCGGCCAATGAGGACAAGGGGAGCGTCAGCCGGCGGCGCGGTGTCGGCGAGCTTCCTCCTCAGGCGATCCGTGGACCAGGTCGGAAGGAAGAGCGATACGACCCTTGGCATCGGGGGCCTCCACTTCGAAATCTGCGCTTTCGCCGGCGCGACAACGGATGAGCTCGACGAGCCAGCGTGCGCGGCCGACACCGGGAACGGGTAACGGCGCAGAGGGCAGGACGGAAACCCGCCAGCGTGTCGTCGACGCGGTCGGCTGCCCGAAATCCGACGCCTCGGCCTGCCTTCGCCAACGGCGGATCGCGATCCCGATCGTGCCCGAGCGTTTAGCCGCAAGCTGCAGTCGGCGCGAGGCCGTCATCGGAAGGCGCGCCAGTTCGCCAACGACGACGCCAAGCCCGCCGTGACGCAAACCTTCCTCCATGCAGGCGAGAAGCGCCTTTTCGTCTCCGGCTTCCACATAGATGACGCGGCCCGGTGACAGGCCCGCTTGAGCCAGTGCCGGCGCAAAGAGATCCGGCCGCGTCACGCACCAGAGCACCTTGCCCTTCGAGCGTGCAGCGATGCCCGCGCAAAAGAGTGCGGCAGCGGCACCGTCGATGGCACCGTTGCCGCCGCCGGCGACCTCATGAAGCGCGCCCAATGCGAGCCCTCCTCCGGGCAAGCGCCTGTCGATTTCGGTAACGCCAAATGGCAGGACCTGTCGCCCGCGGCCGCTTGTGCCTTCGAGGCGCTGAATGCGCTCGCGAAGTTTGGAGACGACCGCATTGTCGACCGGACGGGGCATTTTGGAAGGAACAACTCCCTGGGCTATGCGTTAATGCTTCCTGTTGATGCGTTCTCTATTTGTTCCTTTTCGCATTGCGAGTCAACCGACCTCCAGGGCAAGAAGTTCTCAAGGATGCAACTCAACGGACGGGCGAGCCCGAAGTCGAACGAAGGCGACAGCTGCCGGCTTTCGTTGGTATGAAGTGCTAAGGCTTTCGAAGCCGGTGAGACCGGCCGAACTGCGATCCGTGATCCTGGCCAAAGTACTGGAATCCCGGGGGGATAGCCGGACGCCCGCCCGCCAACGTCCATTAGGCGTCGAGGCAGAACGGACCGCCACCCCGTTCCGTTCGATACATTATGAAATTTTGAGCACAGAACCAGAACGAGCGCCTCCAGCGTCCGATATAGACGAGCGCAGGTCCCTCGGTACGTTGGGAAGGACCGACGTATCGCAGGCAGGAACAGTGCTGATCTGGCAATGCGTGGGTACATACCGAAAACCAATTCTTCTAACCTCGCGTGTACCTATGCACAGCAGGAGAGATGAAATGCGCGGCGCTGATATGGTAGAGATATTGATCGGCTACGGCGTCGAGACGATCTTCGGCGTGCCAGCCGATACCAATGTTCCACTCTACGAAGCTTTGCAGGGACGCGAGGACAAGATCCGCCATGCCCCGAGACGAACGGTCCGCGGGCTTCATGGCAGACGCCTATGCCCGGTTCACCAACAGGCCCGGAGTGTTTGAATGCCCATCGGGGGCAGGTGCAATGTACTCGCTGCCGCCAGTCGCCGAATCGAATGGTTCCTCCGTGCCCGATCTGCCACGCGATTGTGAGACAGCACGCACGATCGCAAGGCAGCTAATCAGTAGCTACCAGAAGGGCATTCGCGACAGCGGCGCCCTGAAGTACATAATCGGCTTCGACAAAAGATCGGTGTCAGGCACAGACGCAGATACACCGGAGCAGGGCAGCGAGGAGTCAGCGCAGGAAATTGCCGATGGAATGAACAGCCCGATCAGCCCCGACGACCTTGATATGCTCAGCGCACTATCGACCGTATGTGCATCTGTTGCAGCATTCCGCGTCATGGAAAGCGGGCCGATCGCCTGGCTCGGCATCTGACGGATCGGTTCCGCAAAGGAATGTCCGATGAAGGGCGCGCTGTTCGAAACCGCCATGTGGCTGGGGTTGCACTCTTTAGATCAACACCGCTCGGACGCCTCAATGCGGAGCCGGCCAAGGCATGCCGGGGGCTGCAATCGCTCCCCACGCGATGACGTGGCTCGTAGCGCATTTCTCTTGGGTAAGGATCGGCCCCGCCCAGACCGGGGCCGTTGAGGTGACCGCAGTTGAGGTAAACGGTCGAAGAGTTGAACTACGACAATTCTCGCTAGGCGCCATATAGCAGGGATATTGATGGGCAGGGTGGGGCCTAGAAGGCCCTCGATTGCGGGTGAGCGTCGAAGGCGGAATCAAACCTAGGGCGTCAGAAAAGGTTCCTCCGTGGGCCTTCAGTCCCATACGCCGGTCGCAAAGGTCTGACGTTCGTTGTCGCGCGAAAGCGTCGCGTTAATTTCGTCTAAGCCCAGGGCAATTCGGCCCTTAGCTGCCTTGGGCGCAACGGCGTCGGAACATCGCTTTTCAGTCCGCATTGGACCAGTTCTGACGCCGTTGCCTGCAGGAGGATTGAGGATTGTCTAGCTACCAACAACACAACTACAGAGCACCAGAGCGGAAATTTACGACCGGGCTTTCGATCGTTGTGTTGCTTCTTTCGATGTCGGTGATTGCTGCTTACCTAATGATCGGTGGCGCCTTGTCGCACGACACCGACCATCCGGCTACCATCGTCCTTCCGAAGCCTGCCGTGGTCAGCTCGCGATAACAGAAGCAGGGAAACCGTATGCGGGTGGCTCCTCCGTCGATCCCACATTTCAAGAGAGTTACACGAAGCAGGTGGCAGCATAGGGGAGCAGCATGGGATTGATGCACTTAGGTCGGGCTCGCTTGGCGATGGCTCTGCCACGGCATCGCCAGCAACTCCGCGAAACCAGAGATCAGCGCCTCTTTGATCTCTTTGAGTCTTACGCACTGGCCTCCTCGAAGCTGGACAGCCTCCTACGAGAGGTCCCGCGACGGGAGGATCTAGTAGACGAATACCAGCAAATCTGTCTCGACTTGCAGGCCGACGTCGTCAAATTCCTCGCGCAGTCTCGATGAGGTCATGCACCCTTCTGGCCTTGCACCCGCGCCGGGAGGTGATCAGTGAACCGAGAAGCTTGCGAGCCTTAACTCGCGGGATCATCGGCGCGGCTCTGATCTCCCCTTCCCACTGGAGCCCGGATAACGCACTCTTGGCCCCGTCGCCTTTCGGGGCCGTTTTCTTGGGCGACCGAGCATGCTCCAATAGGAACAACTCGGCATAAAACGAGCTGGAATTCCATAGGAGCTCCAGCGATGATTCTGATCCCACCAGAACTTGACTGCCGAGGTGGCGAGGGTTCGGATGCCTCGGGTCTGATCGCCTCCATTAAGGACGCGTTGGCGGCGGAAGCACCCTTCGAGACGACTAACCTTTGCATCCGCGTTCTGATGCGCGTCGGCTGCCCACGTTTCACCCAATGATTCCGGAGCGCAAAAAACAGGCAATCGGCAGCATGGGCCTTTGTCCGCGCCAAAGCGCGTTCTCCCGGCCCGAGTCAGATCCAGCCGGCCCTTGAAGC
The DNA here is from genome assembly GCF_055710065.1 of Ensifer sp. VA4. Taxonomy (NCBI): domain Bacteria; kingdom Pseudomonadati; phylum Pseudomonadota; class Alphaproteobacteria; order Hyphomicrobiales; family Rhizobiaceae; genus Ensifer; species Ensifer sp. VA4. The sequence goes on from NZ_JBVQPO010000016.1 coordinate 17,131, forward strand.
GGTAAAGAAGAAGCAGAGCGATCGTTCCGAGCACTGCAAAATAGCCGTACCGTGTCTCCAACTCCGGCATGTTTTTGAAGTTCATGCCGTAGATTCCCGCAATCGCCGTCGGTAGGGCGAGAACGCGCAGCAAATCGTCATCTCGGCAAATTCGATCGTGAGGATCGCGTACGCTTTTGGGTGCGCAGCGCGACACCCATTTCCTCGACAGTCCGCGATGGCTGGCATTCTCGGGCACCCAGATCCTCGCTTCATTGGTCTCAAGCGGCAGAACACGGTGGAGTTCTTTTTCTTGGCATTTATCAGCCGCCGTGATTCAAGGCTTCGAAATAGGGAAGCATTTGATGACGCGTCGTCGCTACGAACTGACTGACCACGAATGGTCGATCATATCGCCGCTGTTGCCCAACAAGCCACGCGGCGTCGCCCGCGTTGATGATCGGCGGGTACTGAATGGCATCCTCTGGCGGTTTTGAACCGGCTCGCCTTGGGCGGAGGTTCCGGAACGCTATGGCCCGCCGACGACCTGTTACAACCGCTTCGTCCGCTGGCGCAAAGCCGGGGTATGGGATCGGCTTCTTGAAGCGGTGTCCAAGGCCTACGATGGCGACATCGTCATGATCGACTCGACCTGTGTCCGCGTTCACCAGCACGCGGCCACGGTAGCCGATTAGAACAGCTCACCCGACTAACCCAGCAAGGTTCGCCGAGGAATTCAACGGGCGACGCCGCGGGGATGATCAGGACGCTCAAGATGGATCTGCAGACAATGAGTAGGTCCTGACCTCACTCATTGAACGTGCTTTCAAGGTCAAAAAAAGCGTGGCTGGCGGTGCAGACGCACAGGTTCTGATCAAGCAGGGGCAGGGGATCGGGAACCGTGTCGATAATGCCCTGGGCTTCCGGGTGGCCATTTCCGCAACAAGCGGTAGAGGTCTTCGAGATTCATTGCTATCACGCCCTCGTTGCCCAACACGTCTCTACACGGAACAACGTACAGCACTTTGCGCCCCCACAAAGGAACTTCTGACATTCTCGGCCACGACGCGGCACGCCGGTCAGCGGAGCACAAAACTGCTCCGCTAACGAGATCGCCCAATCGGATTTCGTCTTGCTCTCTCAAACAATCACGCCGCCCCCTTTCGGCCAAAAGAGGGGTGCGGCTTTCCATGTGACAACAGCGTTATCAGAATGATAAACGTCAATTCGGTTGCAATGGGGAAGCGCGGAAGAAGAGATGATGCTCACTGGTCGGAACGGCTTAATGCGCACCATTTCGGATTGCGTGCTCCGCCGAACTTCATCACCCGCCGAAGCTTACGGCTTTGCCGCGACCACTGTTCTGATTGCCTTTGTCCTTCGCTATTTCCTCATGGGTGTTCTGGACGATCGGGCAATCTACATTCTTTTCGTGCCCCCCGTCCTCCTTGCAGCCGCTATCGGGGGTATCGGTCCCGGAATGCTTGCTGTCATCGCTTCTATCGGTTCGGCAGTCTATCTGAGGTCACTTACTCCTGGCGGCGTCCAGATACCTGAATTGGTCGTGTTCACCGCCGTGGGGGTTGCAATTTCCTTCTTGGGAGAATTGCTCCGACGCGCTCAACATGACCTAACAACTGCTGACGAGGCCCTGAGTACAAGAGAGGCGCACCTCCGCTCGATCCTGGACACTGTTCTCGACGCTACCATCGTCAGCGAGCAGGACGGTACAATCGTGTCGTTCAACGCCGCGGCGGTCAGACAGTTTGGCTACGCCGAAGATGAGGTGATCGGCCAGAACCTGCGGATGCTGATGCCGCAACCCTATCGCAAGGAACACGACGGCTATCTCGAGCGGTACCTCTCTACGGGCGAGAAGCGCATTATCGGAACCGACCGTGTGGTCGTCGGTCAACGAAAGGACGGATCGACCTTTCCCATGAAACTTGCCGTTGGGGAGATGCGATCCGGGGGTCGAAGATTTTTCACGGGTTTTGTACGCGACCTGACCGAGCGCGAAGAATCGGCCGCTCGCCTGCAAGAGGTTCAGACCGAACTGGCTCGCCTTGCCCGCCTCAACGAAATGGGCGAAATGGCGTCGACGCTCGCCCACGAATTGAACCAGCCACTCTCCGCTATAGCCAATTATGTCCACGGCTGCGGACGGCTGCTTCAGCAAGCCGAAAGCCCGCGCGACATCCAGATACGCGATGCCCTTATGGAAGCCGGCAAGCAGAGCCTGCGTGCGGGACAGATCATCAAACACTTGCGGGAATTCGTCACCAAGGGCGAGACGGATAAGTCTCCCCACAACCTGCGGCAACTGGTGGAAGAGGCCGGCGCGCTTGCATTGGTCGGGTCGCGCGAGAAAGGGGTGCGTACGGTATTCGACTTCGAATCCGGCGCAGACCAGGTCCTGGTCGACCGAATCCAGATACAGCAAGTGCTGACAAACCTCATGCGCAACGCCGTAGAGGCGATGAAAAATTCGCCCAAGAAGGAACTTTTGGTCACCATTCGACGCTTGGCAACTACCGAGGTGATGATCGCTGTCGAAGACTCCGGCGTCGGCATACCTGAGGAAATTGCCGCCGACCTGTTTAAGCCGTTCACAACGACCAAGGCTGGCGGAATGGGTATTGGGTTGTCGATCTCCAAGCGCATCGTCGAGGCGCACGGCGGCGATCTAACCGTGTCCCCCGGGAGCTTGGGCGGCGCGCGTTTCAGCTTCACCCTGCCGCAATACAACGAGGAAGAAAATGCCGATTGACGACTTCACCGTGCACATTGTCGATGACGAGGAGGCGGTCAGGAAATCACTCGCGTTTATGCTGACGATGCACGGACTGGGGGTCCGCATGCACGAGTCCGCCACCGCGTTCCTTTCCGTTGCTCCAAATCTTAGGCAAGCCGTGCTTATCACCGACATGCGCATGCCCGATCTTAGCGGACTGGACCTCATTCGCCGACTGGCCGCCCTCAAGACAACGATCCCGTCGATCATGATAACTGGGCACGGGGATGTGCCGATGGCCGTGGAAGCGATGAAAGCAGGAGCCGTCGATTTCATTGAAAAGCCCTTTGACGACAACACCATTGTTGAAGCGATCCGACGCGCCTCTGAGCGGCTGAGCGATGCGGCGTCGCCAATCGAGAGTGCTGAAGACATTCGGGCGCGCATCAGCACCCTCAGCGACCGCGAGCGTCAGGTTCTGACCGCGGTCGTCGCCGGACAGCCGAACAAGGCGATTGCGTTTGCTCTCGACATTAGCCCGCGCACCGTTGAAGTTCACCGGGCTAACGTCATGGCGAAGATGCAGGCCCGCAGCCTCCCAGAACTTGTAAGGATGTCACTCGCAGCAGAAGCCGCAGACTAATCGCGGCATCGTCTTGATCTGGAACAAAGCCCGGCCTGCCCGTCTGTGCGAATTTTGAGGAATTATCGCGCCTCAAGCCCACGGAACCGCAGTGTCCAGTCCGCCCCCTGTCGTCACGATTGCGAAAGACGAAGCCTTGCTCCGCTCTTTAGCCTTCGCGATGGAGGCGCATGGATATCAGGTCGAGCAATTCGGGTCATGGACAGCAGCAAAAGAGCGAAGCTCCGTGGCCGAAATCCTGGTCCTTGACGGCTCTCTTCCGATGATGGACATCGAAGCATGTTTGGCGCTGGCGGCCGGCAAAAGAGTCATATTGCTTGCAGATGAAGACATCGACCAGGTGAGACCTCAAAACATTCTCGTCCTTCACAAACCTCTCTCCGGCTCTGATGTCATCGCGGCCCTGACTGCACTACGTAATAACACGTAGTGGAACGACCGAATTTCGCACGCGGCCATGCTTCGTCATGATTTGACCGTCAACAAAGGGTCGGTCCCATGCACGTTTCTACCGCTTCCATCGCCTCCTTCAGCTTGAACCCCGCCGGCCTTGATGGTCGTGCATTCGCTCGGCCTCGCGCGATCTCATTCTACGAGCCAGAAACCGAAATCTACGCCCAGGGCGAACTGGCGGGTGCGCTCTATCGGATCGAATATGGGGCTGTTCGGATCTTCCGCCTCCTCGCCGACGGCCGCAGGCAGGTGGTCGCGTTTTACGTTGCCGGAGAGACCTTCGGTTTCGAAGCGCGGACCATGCGCAGCTTTTTTGCTGAAAGCATCGTACCCACGGGTCTGACCACCATCGCCATCGAAGAAAAAGGCCGCGGTTCCTCCGAATTGATGGCGCTGGCGCTGGAGAGCATGGTGCGGGCGCAGGAACATCTTCTGGTCGTCGGAAAGCAAAGCGCGCTTGAAAAAGTGGCCGTTTTCCTCGTCGATCTTTACGAGCGTCAAGGCGAGGACGGCACAATCGACCTTTTAATGACCCGAACAGATATCGGCGACTATCTTGGCATGACGATCGAAACCGTCTCGCGGAGCTTCTCTAAGCTGCGCTGCATGGGGGTAATTCGACTCAGAAGCGCACGCGCGATCGAGGTATTGGACGTGACAAAGCTACGGCTGATGAGCGAATAGGCGGCCCACTGGACGCGCGGCCGCGATACACCCGCTTTTGCGGTGAGCTCCGCGCAGAACTGCTGCGGCTTGTCACATTCACGACACTGGGCATCCGTGCCATGGTCGGCTGGCACCACGCCCACGGTCTCCCAGGGCTTCACCGGTTCCAGCATCTTTTCGATCGCCGGCGCGCCGATCGCCAAGGATGCCGCCACGCTGGAAGCTGGCCTCGACTTCGCCATCGCACCGAGGGCAACGGAGCGTGCAGTCGGATAAAGGTTCGTCCTCGCAGTCCGGCAAGCGGCCGGTCCGGAGGTCGGGGTAGTGGAGGGCAATGTCGGCTCAGAAGCTGCGCAGGGAAGGCCAAGAGGGCGTCGGGCGCCGGTATAGCGCGTGATCGCGCTGGCTCTTTGCGGCGCTCCGCCGTCATTCTCCCACCGTTCGAGATTTGCGGCTTCAACCTGCCGCGGGGTGCGCAACCCATTCCGGCTCTGCAGTTCGGCAAGCAAGGTCTCTGCCGCGGTTACGCCGGCCTTAGACCGTCCGACAAGGAGGCCCGCGGCAAGACGAAGGTGATCCTGATCATCGATCTCAACGCGCTGATGAAACCCGGCGCGTTGCAATACGCCATCCAACATTGCCAGGTCGGAGGGAGCCAAGAAATTCCGGTGTACGGATGACATGAAGCCCCCTCCTGTTGACGGGGAAGTCGTGTTCGCGTTCGGTATCGGCGGCAATCACGGACGACGTGATCTACGGGCCCGCTTGCTTGCGGGCGCCTCTACAACGGCTTCGGAAGCGGCGCGCTCAAGGCGCTGCGCCTTGAGCTTCTCGGTCTTCTTTTCGCGGGCGATATGTGGCGTTGGGGTCTGGCGTCATGGCCTATCTCCTGACGCGGCCGGTGCTTGCCGCACCGAAAGCTCAGCGCGGTCGCGCCGCTTTCTTCGGCGCCGGCAGCAGGCCCTCGCGCTGGAGCTTCTTGCGCTGCAGCTTGCGTTGACGCCTCACCGCTTCTGCCTTTTCGCGCACACGCTCTTGCGAGGGTTTCTCGTAGCTGCTGCGCGCCTTGAATTCACGAAACAGGCCCTCGCGCTGCATCTTCTTCTTCAGAATCCGCAAAGCCTGGTCGATATTGTTGTCTCTGACAAGTACTTGCAAAAATGTTCTCCTGTCTTGGTCGCGGAAGACCAGGGCCTGCGTGCTCATCTGCCGCGCTTGGCGCTCAATGGCTTGAGCCACGGCCCGGTGGCGGTCGCTCTTGGGGGCGTCGTCAGTCGCGGTCTCGGCTTGTTCGATGTCGGTCGCCAGTACGCATCGTTCGAACGTCTCGCCCTCCACCTGTACGCGATAGCGGGCCTCGCCACGATCTGCCGGCAACAGGCCGACGATCTGGCCGACGCGGCTGCTCAAGACCGACTGCGTGGCACTCGCCCTCAGTGTGACCTTGTTGCCAATCTCTTAGGCCACAGAGCGCATGGCAATCTCCTGAAAACGAAGGGTCCTAGGACGCAAAAAGGTCGGGTTATTCCCCCGACCTCTTCCCGTCATTCATGTGCCTCCCTGCCAGTACATCCGTGGTCAGAGGAGGGCGAATGACAAACTATTCGGCCCTGAGATTGTCGGCCGAGCTCTTGCCCGATTTGCGATCGGCGACGACGTCGAACGTCACCTTCTGACCGTCGGTGAGCGAGCGCAGGCCGGCGCGTTCAATCGCCGAGATATGGACGAACACGTCGGTGCTGCCGTCATCCGGTTGAATGAACCCGAAGCCCTTGGTGCTGTTAAACCACTTTACTGCGCCTGAAGTCATGATGATTTCCTTTCAATCGCGGAGTTTGCCAGAAATATTTCTCTGACGATGATCGATATTTAAAAGGATATCTGGCCGCGCCAAAGCGCCATGTCAAAGTTCACAAGCAATATTCGATGAACCGATATATAGACGGTATTTTTTGAACTCAACGATAATATTAATTCCAACCTCATGAAGATCCTCTTCAACAGCCTGAAATGGCGGGTTTTTCGTCGATTTATTTTTCTTTTTATTGCAGCTTTCCGGTCTGGCCAGTTTAGTCTAATGTCGAGACGGGCATGCGAGCCGTCTTGGTCGCGCTCTGGCCACACAAAGGGCAGAACTTCCCACCCTTCAACACAACATGTTGCAGAGAGCACGTTCAAACTGCCGATTGACGCCTGGGTGAAGATGCCGATAGAACGATCTATCGAATTTGCTTGCTAGCTTTGGTTATTGCGCGATTGGCGTCGCGCTTTGAACGAACCTTCCTTTCAAAATCGCTATCGGGCCCCTGTTTCGCGCGGGGGTTCTCAGTATTGCTACGGAAGGGCTCGTCATGATCACCGGCACAGTTAAATGCATCCGATAAGGACTTGGCTCCGTCCAATCTGACAAGGGCGGCGCCGACGCGTCTACCCATAGTTCCGCAGGCGATCGCGCTGAGATCAGTGATCTCGTCGAAGGCCAAAAGATGGTTTCGAACTTGAGCGAGATGTCAGCCCAAAATCCCCACATTGCCTGATGCCGTAGCAATGGCCGAAGGTGAGCGTGTCAAACCATCAACTAGGAAGACGCTTTGAAGAAAACTAAACTCAGCCAGCTTTCCGACCGCCGCGCGGAAACAACCGCCGATCGCGAAAAAGCCTGGCTGAAGATCCTATCCGCCTATCGACAGCCGCATATTGGCCGCAGCACATTCGAACTGACGGTGACCCTTGTGCCTTTCATTCTGCTGTGGGCGGGGGCGTGGGCCTCCATGCACTTCGGTTACTGGCTCGGCATGGCCCTAATCGTCCCTGCGGCGGGATTTCTCCTGCGCTTGTTCATGCTGCAACATGACTGCGGCCATGGTTCCTTTTTCGGCCGACGCAGCCTGGATGACTGGACGGGCCGGATGATCGGCGTGCTGACGCTAACACCCTATGACTATTGGCGCCGCGCCCACGCCGAACACCACGCTTCGGCAGGCAACCTCGACGAGCGGGGTGTCGGTGACATTACGACACTCACCGTCGCCGAATACGGAGCTCTCACGCGCAGAGGGCGGCTCGTATACCGCCTTTACCGGCACCCCGTCGTCATGTTCGGCATCGGTCCCGCCTGGCTCTTTCTGTTCAAGCAGAGGCTGCCGTTCGGAATGATGCGCTCCGGCGCCCTGCCATGGGTCTCCACCATGGCAACGAATGTCGCCATTGCCGCACTCACCGGTGTTCTTGTCTGGGCAGTTGGCGCCGTGCCGTTTCTCCTGATCCATCTGCCGATTGTGCTTCTTGCTGGGGCTGCAGGTATTTGGTTGTTCTATGTCCAGCACCAGTTCGAAGACACTCACTGGTCGAGACCTCCCGAATGGACGTTCCAATACGCGGCCATGCATGGCGCCTCGCACTACGATCTGCCGCGGCCCTTGCGCTGGATCACCGGCAATATCGGCGCGCACCATGTCCACCACTTGTCAAGCCGCATTCCCTTCTACAGACTTCCTGAGGTTCTGCGTGATTATCCTGAACTGGGAGAATTGGGCCGCATCACCATCGGGGAGAGCCTGAGCTTGGTGAAACTCGTCCTTTGGGACGAGGCCTCACATCGACTGCTATCATTTCGAGAAGCCGAAGCGCATCAAACTGCAGCACGATCAGCTTTGCCTACGCCTGCGTGATAGCGCTGGTAACATTCTGCACAGCCAAGGAAAGGCAGCACGCGGGCGACCGTCGATGGGTTCAATGCTCGCCTCCAGTGGTCATTCCCCTCTCATCAACAGACAGATTGAAGGTAGACAATGAAAAGCTTGGACGAAAAACTTCTTATTATTCTGAGTGCCTTCCACAGTGTTCGATATGGGGTGTCGCCATCCGTCTCACGCGGGGCTGCTGAAAATCATTCCAAGAAACATGGACTGGCCGGAGACGATTACAGCCAGACCCTTGAAGCCGCCATAGGCGCTGGGCTCATCGGTCTTTCGTCTGACTCATCTCTTTCAATTAGGGCAGCAGGACGAACGAGGTTAGGCAAACGCTAGCCAGAGCGTGCAGTGTGGCGTGCCGGATAAAAGGCCGTGAAATGGCCACCACGGTAGATTCCGAAATGTCCCGCAGGGATCGCAAAGTGCGAACAGATCGCCAAGCTCGATGGCATTCTGTCGTGCGGGGACGCGCGCGTCGATGCCCAACCTTTCGGCCAAACGCTGTTCTGAGAAGATGTTGCGACGGTGAGACGCTTTGCTTCATGCCCGCCATCGTGAAGTTCTGTCCGCGGCTGAAATACGAGCCAAATCGAGCCAATCAACTTACCGGCTGTCCTGCCTCGTTGGGCCCAGCATGGACCCGTATCCTTTTGCGCAGCCGCTATTGGCGCAACTTTGAACCGGTCGATCCGGTCCCCGACATTGGTCTGCACGCTCATATTGAAATTGCTGCCAACAAATTTATAGAGGACAATGACGTCCTGGATCTGAGAGGCGACAGCCATTGGACTTTGAAAAAATTGGCCGAGCACGCCTCATGATGCGGCTGCCACGACACCGCAAACAACTTTCAGAACTCCGATTCCTGGCGTTGAGCACTCTGATCGAAGCCTACGGCATAGCTGTAGTCACTCGCGACGAGTTGAGTGAGCATGCAATGTCGGATGAACCGCTAAAAGCCGAATACGCCGACAAATGCCAGGCGATCGAAGACAAGGTCGTGGTGTTGCTTACAAATATCAGCCCTCGTTTCGTCAATTGACTCCAGCTGCGGCATTGGCTGAACTGGGGTAGGACGCCGGCCGTTTTCTACCCTTGCTGCTGCAATCAATCGGCGGTCTTGAACCGGACGGCTGCCGAGACGTTGCAAAAGCGCTCGCGCGTTTTGTTGCACAAGCCCATGACTCCCAATCGGAATGGTCTCAGATGAACGAGGGCCGCAATGTCATCGCGTTTGGTCTTCTGCCTGCTTATGGTCGCCCTATCGGTTATCCTTGTCTGGGTTTTCAGACCGCCTCAGGGCAACGCCGATGCCCGCCCCGCCATGCCGCATCTGACCGATCAAGGACGGGAGGCGAACCGCGCTTGTGCGGTCGGCTAAACCATGGCTCGCGGTCGAATGCCAACAATATCTGGGCGGCCCGATGGAAACATCGACGACTGCGAAGTGTGATCACTCCATACGGCAGCGCCCGTTCTGGAACTGATACGGCCGGTTGCATTCCCAGCCGTTACCGGAACGATCGAGATGTGCGTTTTCAGGAAGCTTGATTTCTGAGCATGCGGATCCCTTTGCTTCAAAGCCGCGGTCACATTTCCACTTCTGCCCGTAGGTAGTGTCCGCGAAGCTTGCGTTTTGGGGAACCTTTACGGCAACACAGGCCTGGTCCTTCACTTCAAAACCGCGGTCGCATAGCCATTCATTGCCGCTGGTTGTCAGATAGGCATGCTCAGGAACGTTCAATGCGACGCATTTGCCACCGACAACCTGGTAACCACGTTCACATTCCCACCCCTCGCTATAGCTTGAATCCGTCAGAAACGCATTATCCGGCACCTCGATAAGGTCGCATCCAGTGTCATTTCGGCGATACCCGCGCATGCATCGCCAACGGTCGCCAGAATACGGATCAAGATAGGCGTTGGCAGGCACCTCAACGGCAAGGCACTGGTCGCCCCTTTCGGCAAAGCCGTAGTGACATTCCCAGCCCTTGCCATAGGACTCGTTTGTCAGGAAGCCATGGTCGGGAGCCGTCACGGCAACACAGGAATCGGCTTCTTTTCTGAAGCCACGATTACACTCCCACCCTGAGCCATGGCGATTTGCTTCGGCATTCGCAGGCACCGGCAGCGTTCCTTGGCCATAAGCGCCGGAGACGAACAGCGTTCCAGATAGAAACACGCTCATTTGAAGAGCCAACGCAACATAGGATAGCTGGCGCATCAATTAATCTCTCCAATTGAGGTTTTAAGTTGTTACGGGAACGGGAAACCATTGCGGCTGCTCCTTCGCAGGAACGCCGCTTCCGTACCATGCACGATGTCGCTCACTTCGCGAGGTGTTGCAGCTCTACAGGCAACCCTTGAATTGCGTAGCGCCCCAAGCGAAAACCCGGTGGCTGCCTGTGCTTCCCGGCTCGCCCGAACCGGCATTCGAGCCGCGCTGCTAGACGCGAGCGCGACTGAACTCCCTCGAGCATCAGCCTAGTTACCAGCAACGAAGCAGTCTCAAAAAGCCCCGGATCTTGGACAAGAAGGTCGGCGCCGTAACCAGCATCGTCCAGGACCCATTGTATCTTTGCTCGTTCGGAAGGAGAAATGTGGCGTGCGGGGAAAGACATGGCGTTCCCTTGCTTGGGGCCAGGGTATCGAGCCCTCAAGCAGTAGCGCCCGTTTCATCTGCTACTGAAGGCTGGACACTGCACCTTTGCCGTTAGAATAGCAACCGTATTCGTTCGTACGGCGAAAGATCCGCCACAACTGCCCTGGCATTGGGGCACTCATGATTTATAGGCCAATCCGTATTCGATCTTTGCCAATAAAAAAGGCCGGGCGAACCCGACCTTTACATAGCGCCTCGATGGCCACTGCAAGTACATCCGTGGCGGTGGCCAGAAGCGAGCTCTTTAGGCGGCTACGAGGTTATCGGCTGCATTCTTGCCGGAACGTGCATCCCGAACGATGTCAAAGCTAACCTTTTGCCCTTCGACAAGCGAACCCAAGCCGGCCCGCTCAACTGCAGACGCGTGAACGAATACGTCCGATCCGCCGTTCTCGAGAGCGATGAAGCCGAAGCCCTTGATGCTATTGAAAAATTTTACAGTTCCAGTGTTCATGACAGTTCCTTTTCAAAATCATGATTGGGTCACCCGGCCAAAGAGATGACAGCCGAGGCAGATAGATCGATTTTGAAAGGAAAGGTCGGCTTGGACGCGAAAGGCGAGAAAACAAAGCTCAACAAGCAAAGATCGATGACGGTGTACCTATAGACACAATGTGTCCTTAACAAGTCCGTGACGACTGTTCATTCCAATGTCGCCGGTTGGCGCGGGCACTCGGGACTTCGTGGGCGACCTCGGTTCCTGCTTCGCGAGCATAATAGAGCTCAAGCTGTAGGTTGATTTTCAACGGGCATACATCAGCCTATAGACTGGTGCCATGCACCAATTGTCAATTTAAAGGCTGAACAAACCGAGTGCGGATTGAAATCAGGAGGACTAATTGGGCCCGCTGAAGAGACAATCATCAGCCTTGCCATGGATCGACCACAACGACACCAGTACCATCGAAATCCTTGACATTGCGTGTCACGACAATCATGTCGTGGACCAAAGCTGTCGCGGCAATCAACGCGTCTGCTTCGTTGCGTCGATCGGGAACATGCAGGTGCGCGCAACGTGTCGCAACCGTATCGTCAACCGTTAGGATACGACCTGCGAACTCTGGTCGGACTTGGCCGTCGAGCCAAGAACGCAGCCGAGCGCCCTGTGCCGCATCCCGGCGCTGCACGCCAAGCACTCCTCGTTCCAATTCAAGAATCGTGATGGCTGAGATAAAGAAGCGAGCCGCATCTTCTGCTCCTATCCACGCTACAACATTGGCATCAGCTTTGTCGTCACCGACTTTGCGTAGTTCCGAAATGACATTGGTATCGAGCAGGTACTTCAAGACAAATCCACTTCGCGGAGTCTGATGTCAACGCGATGCGGCTCGAAATCGATGGCCGAGAGACCTGGCATAGCGAGAGCCTCGACAAGACTGCGGTGCTTGCCGCTCAAGCGTTCGAATTCATCATAGGTCATAAGGACATGCGAAGGCTTGCCGCGGTCGGTGATGATAACTGGACCGCTTTTTGCCGCCTTCTTGGCACTGCTGACGTCATGATTCAGTTCTCTGCTGGAAAGGGTCGTGATGCTCACGGGGCACCTCCATGTAGGTAATTACCTACATATAGCATGAGAGAATGAAATAACAAGTCGAGCAACGCTTGGGCGCTCCTTGCCGAACGGAAGAGCCCCCGGCGCAGTCGGCATTCCAGCCGATACATTACGCGATCCTGGCGGCACAGAAAGAGAACGAACACTGTACCTACCCGTCATCCGGTGCTACGGCGTACCCGAGAGCCGTGGGACGCGCTAGTCAGACGAATATGCGGGGCTGGTCGCGTTGTTTGACCACGTTCTTATCGATCAGAGCTCGGTCGCCAGGAAAACATGACGGGACTTCAGAGGACTTCGGCTCTGGCGCTACGCCAATGCGCTTGAGGACTTTTCCGGTCTGGCAAAGGCGCGATTGGAAAGTCAGCGCACACTGTTTCTCTCAACCTCATTCGGCCGGGATGATCTCCTGGCGGCAGATGCGGCGGTACCTTCGTGAAGAGCACCGGTCGCGGGCGCCCGGCTCGCGCAAGATTCGATTGCCAGCACTATTGGTGTTAGAATCTTTTCCGACCGGCGGAGCCGTGTTCGGACATGACCAGAGTAACCGCCCTACCCGATCAGATGGATTTTGACGTGGCCGCCGACGAGACCTTGCTCGAGGCGGCTCTGAGGTCCGGCGTGCCGTTTGCACATGCATGCGGCGGCCGGGCGAAATGCTCGACCTGCCGCGTGTGGATCCTCTTTGGGCTGGAGGCCTGCCCAAATCGGAATGCCGCTGAGGCTTCGATGGCGGACCGGTTGAGGTTGACGAACGAGGTTCGGCTGGCTTGCCAGCTTAAACCGGAAGGCGACCTTCGCGTCCGGCGTCTGGTCTTGGACGAAACCGACATGATGATCACCAGCCAACTTGGCGCCTCTGCCGCGACACGGTCCGGCGAGGCCAAGCACGTTGCGGTGTTCTTCAGCGACATCGCCGATTTCACGGCACTGTCGGAAGCGCTTTCTCCATATGACGTGATGTATCTGCTCAATCGCTATTTCGCGCAGGTCGGCGACATCATCGAGCAGAACGGCGGTTTCATCGACAATTTAATCGGTGACGGGCTAATGGCCGTATTCGGAATGAACGACCAGCCTGATGCTCCGCTGCGCGCCGTCAATGCAGCACTCCAGACGCTTGGCACGGTCGATCGTCTTAAGCCTTTCTTCGCCTCGATGTACGGCATCGATTTCGATATTCGCATCGGCCTCAACTACGGCGAGGCCGTCATCGGAACATTGGGTTTTGCACGACACGGGCGTCTGACTGCCGTCGGTGACGTGGTCAATGTGGCAAGCCGGATCGAGGCTGCCAACAAGGAGGCTGGTACACGTCTCCTGGTATCCCAGTCGCTCCGCGACGAGATCGCCGACAAGTTGGAGGTCGCCGATTTCCTACGAGTACGCCTCCGCGGCACCGGGGAGCGTACGACGCTGTTCGAGGTCGTCGGACTGAAGCCTGAAATCAACGCGGAACTCAACGCCATACCTCGTCGCGAAACCATCCGGCAGGGTGGCAGAAGATGGGTTCGCGCTCTTGCTGAAGATGAACTTCAACCCCACGAACGACGGATTCTCGATTTCGAAGACTTCGACATCGTGGTCGTTCGCGGAGCGGAGGGTTATTGCGCCTTCAACAACGCCTGCCCGCATCTCCATCTGCCGCTGTACGAGCGCCGCAGTCCAGCCCAGACTGAGGGGCTGCAACTCCCACACACCGAAAGCACCATCACCAGCGATCTTGGCCTGGTCTGCCGATGGCATCAGAGCTGTTTTGATCTGCTCACTGGTGAAATCAGGCAGTGGGCGCAGTTGCAGGAGGACGGTACTGCGCCTGGCTATGAATACGCGGGTGATATTTCGAAAAACCGCGCCAGGTTAGCCATTTATCCTTGCCGACAACGGGACGGATTCGTCTGGATCGGCCTGGAGTGACTTGCGGGACCCTTAGCGGCCGTCCGTCCATGCCGATACATGCATGGCGACCTTACACGCACGCCCTGGACTATGTTGGCGATTATCCCGGCTTATGCGCCGCCTCGATCCACGGCAATTCGAGATAAACACGACACTTCATAACCCAATGCGGCCCGCTGAACTCCAGTTCCCGGTGATACATTATGCGATCATTTTGGCCCAGAGCGTAAACATACGCGCAACAAGCCTTTGTACAGGGTTGATCCGCCCTTCGGCTTGACCGTTGCTTCACGGGAGTTCGATGCATTTTCTACGGCATCAATATCCCGGCGCAAGATGCTGGCGAACCGCATGATGCAGGGATGGGTTCCCGTCTTTTCCGGAACGTCATGCGATGCGCCATTTTGCAGAGATCGCCGGAACAAATCGCGTTTAGGAGCGGGGTCGCCTGATGTCTCTGGCTGCGCGCCAGCCCGACAAAGCGACGCTTCACCTCTTCGAACAGGGCCGGAGGCAACGGGCCGTGGTAGCCGCTATCCGTGTCGAGCGGCCGGACGTCCGGCCCTGGCCAGGCAAAGCGGTTGCTTTCCGTCAAGACAATCCAGGAGCGTTCGTCATCCAGTCCCAAACGACGTTTTGTCGCCGGCGGGATCTCGACTGCCTCGGCTGGATCGGAGGGCGGCGTATGCGTGATCGGAAGGACGCGGACCACCGGCGTTCCATCTTCCAAGGTGGCAACGATGGCAAGAACGAGCGCCGGGCGATCCTTGTCACCCTCTTCTCGTCCCTCCAAATGCTGCCAGTGCCAAAGATAGGAATACCGGAAGACCCCGCCGACCTTTGGCTCAGTCGGCAGCATTCTTGTCCTTCGTCAATTCGGCATTGAGATGGTCAAGTCCAGGATCCATCGTGGATGTTTCGACTGCAGCGAGGTCGTCCGCATCCAACGCGCTCGTCAGTTCGACTCGGCGCTCGCGCCGCATCAAGCGAAGATAGTCCTCATAGGCGATCAAAACCGTGCGCGGTCGGCCGTTCTTGGTGATAATCAACGGCTCGCGCATGGCTGCGTCCTGGTAGGCTCCAAAGTTCTTGGAGACCGCAGCGGCGGTGACGGTGGATGTCATCATGCACCTCCATTTTTCCGTAAAATACGTACTTTACGGAAATTTACAAGACGCCAACGTCACCAAGAAATTAAATATGGTCCGGAAGAAAGCAACGGATGTCGTCCCGAAACGCACCACCATTAAGGTGGCATATAAAGGCATGGAAAAAGCACGGCCGACCTACGATCTCGAGGCGATCAAGGTAGCGCTCGGGTCGACCGAGACGCTCGCAATGACCTCTTCCGCGCTCCGGGACGCCATGGCATTGGCTTCGATCGCGCGGGCGTGGTGGAAACGATCGCCGGGATGGATCGGCGGATGTTTTATAAGTCGATGACGACCTTTGCCGATTTTATCACGTGCCAGCACGCGGCATGCTTCTTTACGTGAAGTTTCAGGCAGACGTTATCACCGAGTTCGTGGTCATGTCTTTCAAGGAGAAATGAGCATGGCAGTAGCAAAAAGAGATCTGCCCGAAACGATGGTGTCTCCGGAAACCGGCGAAACGCTGCGCCGGGGGGTACGACCCTTCCTCGTTACCTACAAGGGCACCAGCAAGACCGTCGAGCTTCCGGGGTATTACCCGGAAAATGGTGATGAGGGGATCCACGTCGACGATGATATGGCCGTTACCGACGCGGCGATTAGGGCGTTGAAAGAAGAAGTCGAAGGCATTCCCTCGCCCGCCACCATACGACGCGTGCGCAAGAAGCTGAAACTATCTCAGCGCGAGGCGGGCGACCTTCTCAAAGTTGGCGAGAATGCCTTCGACAAGTACGAGCGAGGCCTGGTCGAGCCGAGCGGCCCAACCAGCCAATTGCTGCGGCTCCTCGATCACCATCCCGAACTGATCGAGGAGCTCCGCTAAAGCTTGGCATAAACCCTGCTCAGCGGCGGACGCTACGCTCGTCGGGCGGAGGAATCTGCCCTGATTGGGGAACTTTTAGTTGCTTCGTTGATATACATACTGAGCGGGCGTCGCCATTCTTTCCGAAGAATGGAACTGCGCGCAGCGCCCAGCCAGGAACTCATTGAATAGATCAGATATCGGACTCGTGAAGGCGGCGGTGTACAGGGGCAAGGCTCCCACCTGCCTCGCCTACAAGTTGAACCTGATCTATGATGGCAATGGCGACCCCGTGGTCGATAGGAAATCGTCCTGCAGGTCGATGAGCGGTTTTCGCGGATCGAGATTGCTATCCTAGGGAGGGTCGAACGGTGTTGCCGAGCTTACAAATTGGTCCTCGTTGTCGATTGGATAGGCTCTCACAGTCAAAGAAATTAATGTGGATTAGGCAAGGGTATGCCGATGACCGCCATATCCCATCAGCTGGCGCGTGTAGTCCTCGGCCGGCTCTCTGGACATATGTTCGGTCGGTCCGGCTTCGACGATGCGCCCGCCGCGCATGACCACAAGGGTATCTGAAACATGCTGCACGACCTTGAGATTGTGGGTGACGAACAGCATCGACAGCCCGAACTCCTGTTTGAGATCGGTCAACAGATTGAGGATTTGTGCCTGGACGGAAATGTCGAGCGCTGACGTCGGCTCGTCCAGGATGAGGAGTTTCGGGCGCAGCATCAGTGCCCTGGCAATAGCGATGCGCTGGGCTTGCCCGCCGGAAAGCTGCCGCGCTCGCCGAGAGAGAAAAGCGCCAGGGAGCCCACACCGCTCGAGCGTGTCGGCGGAGCGCTCCTTTACCTCACTTGCCGAGACGCTTGTCTGCGCCGTCATCGGTTCGGCCAGGATTTCGGCAATCGTCAGGCGGGGGCTGAGCGATAGGAAGGGGTTCTGGGAGACGACGCCAATTGCGCGGCGGCACACTCGTAGCTCCTTTTCCGGCAGGGCGAGCCAGTCCTTGCCGTCCAGCCGGATCGTTCCGCTCTCAACTGGAATGAGGCGCAGGATAGCCCGCAGCAAACTACTCTTGCCCGAACCGGATTCGCCGACGAGGCCGAGCGTTGTCCCGCTCGCAAGATCGAGGCTGACCGAGCCAACGGCCGGTGGTTGAGGGCTTGAGAATGGGCTGGTGCGCCGATAGCGCACCACGAGATCACGTATCCGCAGCAAAGGCTCATCCATGGTGGGGCTCCAGGTGGCATGTCCAGCTATGGCCGATGCAGCCATGACGCGGCGGCTTCGCCTCGTGACAGACCGCAAGCACCTTGGAACAGCGGGGCGCAAAGGCGCAGCCTGCTATGGCGGCGAACGGCGGCGGGATATGGCCTTCGATAGAAGCGAGCTTTTCGCCCTTTGCGACGGCGTCCGGCAACGCGGCGAGCAGGGCCTGCGTATAGGGATGGCGCGGCTTGGCCAGCAGCTCGCGCGTCGGCCCGGTCTCCACGGTATAGCCGGCGTAGAGCACGGTGGCGCTGTCGCAGCATTCCGTGATCACGTCCATGTCGTGCGTGATCAATAGCACTGTCAGCGCACGCTCGCGAACAAGCCGCTGCAGCAGTGCCAGCACCTGCGCGCCGACCGTCACGTCGAGCGCGGTGGTCGGCTCGTCGGCGATGATGAAGTCCGCGCCGGTGGCCAGGGCCTGCGCGATGACGACACGCTGCTGCATGCCGCCCGAAAGCTGGTGCGGATAGCTGTTCAGCACTCGTCGCGGATCGGGCAGACCGGTCGCGGCCAACAGTTCCTCCGCCTGCGCGCGACGCTGAAAGCGCGGCAGGCGGCTGTGGCTGCGCAGCACATCATCCATTTGCCGGCGGATTCTCAACACCGGATTGAGCGCGGCGGCGGGATCCTGAGAGATCATAGCAATACGCCGACCGCGCAGGCTTTTTGCCACGTCCAAAAGGTTCAGCCCATCGAAGCGGAAGGCCTGCGCGGCGACGCGGGCGCTTTGCGGCAACAGACCGAGGAGCGCCATGCCGGAAATGGTTTTGCCGCAGCCGGACTCGCCGATCAGTCCGTGGATCGTACCCCGCTCGATCGAGAGATCGACATGCCGGACCGCATGGATGGGCTGGTGGACGCTGCCGAAACTGACCGACAGCCCATTGATTTCAACGAGCGACATCGCCCTGCCCTCCGTCACCACCGCGCAGCGCGTCTCCCAAGACTGAAAAAGCAAGCGCGAGCACGAAAATCGCCACGCCTGGGGCTGCCGCATACCACCAGCGAAGCGGGAAGAATGCGCGGCCGGCATTGACCATCTGCCCCCAGTCGGCTGTCGGCGGCAGGATGCCAAGACCGAGAAATGACAGGGCCGATGCCGTCAGCAGCGCCGGGCCGAAGTCAAGCGCAGCCTGAACCGCAAGCGGGCCGCTCGCGCTCGGTAGAATGTGGCGCAGCATAATCCGTAGATGCGAAACGCCCATCACTCTCGCCGCCTCGACATAGGGCTGGCCGCGCAGCACCAGAACCTCGGCGCGCGCGAGCCGCGCATACCATGGCCACCATGTGATGGCGACCGCGATGGTCGAGTTGACCATGCCCGCCCCCATCGCCGCTGCCATCAGAACGGCAAGCAGCAGCGCGGGAAAAGCCAAAAAGATGTCGGTCACGCGCATCAGCGCATCATCTGCCCAGCCACCGAAATAGCCGGCCAGCAGGCCAACCGGCAGTCCGATCGCAAGAGAGAGTGCGACAATCAGGAAGCCGGTCGTCATTGAAACCCGCGCGCCATAGATGACCCGGCTTACCATATCGCGCCCGAGATGGTCGGCGCCCAACCAATACTCGACCGATGGTGGCGCAAACTTGGCCGCGATGTTCGGCGCGCCCATCCCTTGTTCCGGAAAGGGAGCGACGGCTGGCGCAAACACCGCCAAGAGGAGAAAGAAGACGATGATGGCGAGGCTGACAGATCCTGCCCAACCGAGACGATTGCGTAAATTGCGCATC
This sequence comes from Ensifer sp. VA4, assembly GCF_055710065.1. Classification (NCBI taxonomy): domain Bacteria; kingdom Pseudomonadati; phylum Pseudomonadota; class Alphaproteobacteria; order Hyphomicrobiales; family Rhizobiaceae; genus Ensifer; species Ensifer sp. VA4. The sequence continues at coordinate 36,379 of NZ_JBVQPO010000016.1, forward strand.
ACAGAGCCACCCTCGGGTCAAAGACCGCCTGTGCAAGGTCGATCAGCAGATTCATCACGACATAACAGATCGTCACCACCAAAGTTGCCGCCGCTATCACCGAAAAATCCTTAGACAGGATGGCTTCGGAGACGTAGCGGCCAAGGCCAGGCCAGGCGAAAATGATCTCGACGAGAACGGCCCCCGTCAGAGCATAGGCAAAGCTCAGCCCGACAACCGTCAGTGCCGGCGCCACTGCGTTTGGCAGCGCGTGACCGAAGAGAATGCGCGGCTCGGACAGCCCGAGCGCCCGAGCGGCAACGATGTGCCTCCGTTGCAGAATCTCGGTCATCGCCGATCGGGTGAGCCGCATGGCGATGCCTGCCGGATAGCTGGCGACTGTCAGTGCCGGAAGTACGAGATGCAGCAACGCATCGATGAAAGCAGCGGGACTTCCCGCCAGAAGGGAGTCCACCAGGTTGAAACCGGTGATTGAAGGCAGCGGCGTAAGCACCGTGAACTCCTTGGACAATCGCCCCGAAAGCGGCAAAACGCCCAGCCACTGCGCAAAAATGGCCTGCAACAGCATCGCGAAAAAGAAGGTGGGCATTGCCACGGCTGCAATCGAGCCGATCCCTCCCAATCGATCGAAGAAGCCGCCCCGCCCCGCGGCAGCCAGCACGCCGGCCGGTATGCCGATGAGAAAAGCAAGGACGGTGGAAAACAGCGCGAGTTCGAGTGTGGCCGGCAGGAAAACCGAGAGATCTTCCGCAATCAGCCGGCGGGTCTTGTAGGAGACGCCAAATTCTCCCGTAGCCATATTGGCCGCGAAGGCGATGAACCGCTCGTGGAGCGGTGCATCCAGGGCAAGTGTCTTGCGCGCCACCTCGATCTGCGCCGCCGTCGGCCGGGGACCGGCATACAGGGCGGCTGGGTCTGACGGCACGACCTGCGCGACGACGAAGACCAGAAACGTGACCCCGAGCACGACGAAGACAGAAAGAACCGCCCGTCGTAACAAGTAGCGTATCAAGTGCATGCCGCCCTCCTTTTCGCTTCAGCGGCTCATTTCGTGGACGAATGTCACATGGCCATAGGCCGGATTGTCGATGTAGTTCTTCACGTCGGAGCGAATGATGTGGACATTGGGCTTGTCGACGATGAAGACCGCCGCCGCCTCATCGATCAGGATGCGCTGCGCCTGCTTGAAGGAGGCCTCGGCGCCGGCCCGATCGGTCGCCGACAGCGTGTTCGCATTATCGATCAGCGTGTCGAATGCGGGGTTCGCATAGTAGCCGAGATTGTAGTTCGGTGCCTTTTCCGAATGGAAAAGGTTGAACAGGTAGTCGTAAGGCGTCACGTATGTCGGCCACCAGTACAGCAGGAAGATATCCTGCGCCGCAGCAGGGTCGGCCTTCGCTAGTTGCCACTGGGCTTCCCAGGCCATGGGCTGCAAGGTGAGGACAATGCCCAATTGTTCGAGGTTTGCTTTCCACAATTCGCCGGCCACCGCCTCCAGCGCATCGCCGGTCGCATAGGTGAGCGACAGTTCCAGCCCCTCGGCGACACCGGCTTCAGCGAGCAACGCCCGCGCCTTCTCGATATCGGTCGCGGGGACCGGCGCGTCAGGGTCGTGGCCCCAGATACCGGGCGGAATGGCGCCCTTGGCACGGGTGCCGAGCCCCGCGGTTCCGGCGGCGATGACGTCGTCATAGGGGAAGGCGATGGCCAGTGCCTGCCGAACCTTCGGATTGTCGAGGGGCGCCCGCCGGGTGTTGAACATGCCGACGAGGGTTTCGAATGACGGATTGACGACGACTTTCAAGTCGTCCCGCGCCTTCAGGCTTTCAAGATTGTCGTAGGAAATGCCGTAGGTCCAATCCACTTCGCCGTTTTCGATCTTACTCTGGGCGAGCACGGTGTCTTCGGTAATCTCGAAAACGACCTTGTCGAAGGCGCCTTCCGGCCATCCGCCCCAATAGCCATCATGGCGCGTCAGGATTGCACGCTGTCCTGGCTCGTAGCGTTCGATCTTGTACGGACCGGTACCGGCACTGTTGCCGGCGTTGAACCAGGCGTTGTCCTTGTCCATGGCGGCTGGACTATAAATCCAGGCGGCAAATCCGGCGGCGGCTGCGACATCCATCGGCTGTGCCCTGGAAAGGCGCATCACTACGGTCGCCGCATCCGGCGTCTCGATCTTTTCGACCGGGGCCCAGATAAAGGAAGCGCCACCGCCGATTTTCTTGATCCGCTCGATCGATGCCTTGACCACTTCCGCTGTTAGTTCGGCGCCGTCGTGGAACGTCACGCCTTTGCGCAATTTAAAGGTCCAGGTGAGGCCGTCTGCGGACGACTCCCAGCTTTCCGCCAGAAGCGGCTCGACCTTGGCATCGGCACCATCACGACCGGGAATGTAGCGCGTCAAGGTCTCGTAGGCATTGGCCAGCACCGCGCCGTCGTTCGAGAATGATGTGGCCGGGTCGAGATCCGGAAAGCCGGCTGGATAGGCCAGTGTGAAGACGCGCTGGCCATCCTCGGCAAGGGCCTCGCTCCACCGTAGCGGTGCCGCGACACAACCGAATGCCAGGGCAGTCAAGCCGGCAGTTTTAAGCAAATCTCGACGCTTCATCACAGTTCTCCCCTTGAAGCCAGCGTTCATCGCGGCCCTCTTTTCGTGGTATCAAGCTTTATTTTCGAGGGCATACGCTTCGACCGGGCGGGCGATCGTCGGCTGCCCACGTGGCACAAAATCGAAGTCGTACCCGAAGGCGCGCGGTCCGACGGAAGCGAGCGCCAGCTCGGTTCGCAACAGCGGAGGCGACGGAATGGCGATGACACTGACGCGCAGGCCGTAACGCTGTTCCTCGGTGGAAACCGGCCGGCCGGTTTCGCTGTCCATGATGCAGATCAGGTCCGGCACCATCGAGAGGATCCGACCCTCTTGGCGAGCGACCAGGTACTCGTTCTGGATATCGACCTCCAGCGATCGGCCGGAAAATGCGCCGAGACCGGCAACCGTCAATCGCCCACGCACAAAGCCGCCTTCGATCTTGCGGCCGATATCGACTACCTTGCCCTGGAGAAGCAGGGTTCCGCCTTCCTGTTCAAGCACGGCTGCGACTGGATCCGTCTTTTTGGCCCGCGCGTTCAAGACCGTGTCGCCAAGCCGCCAGGATTGGCTGACCGTGTGCGGCACACCAAATCGGCGCACGAAATCGCCGCTCATAGGCGCCGTGCCCATATGCGCCGTGCAGCCCATCGCCACCGTGCCCGCGCGCATCAGCCTTTCCAGCATTTCCGGACTCGTTGCCTGGGAGACGATAACCACGTTGCCGGACGCATCGGCCAGCGCTGTCGGCGCGGTGGACTGACCGTTGATGAAGAAAGTGGTCATCTGCACTTCGGGAAAGGCGCGCCCCATCCCGTCGGCATCCACCACGGGCAGACCGAGTTTCGCCGCGGTGATCATCGGCGCGATACCGTTCCCGCCACCGATCTCATCCGCCATGACGGCGTCAATCCGACGGCCGATCAGCTTTTCCATCGCATGCAGAAGCCGCACGCCCTCATCGCCCTCTTCGATTTTCTCGATACCGACCGTCGGCGCGCCAATGCCGCCGAGTGCGAGAACCATCGAGTCCGGAGCCAGATCAGCGGGACGCACCATCTTGATTTCCCGCCCCTGGCGCAATTGCGCCTTGGCCATAAGCGATGCCAGATAGGGGTTGCCACCGCCGCCCGTTCCCAAAATGCCGACACCGAGCGCAATCCGATCGATATCGGTTTCTTTCAAGTTCCAAAATGTCACGAGCTTAGATCCCCTACCACTTTGGCCGCGATCCGCATGGCATTGCCCGGCAGATAGGAAAGCGGTGTTTCATCGATTTCCGCCAGTACGACGGTGTCTTCCGCCGCCCCCGCTTCGACCGCCCGCCGGCGTGCCTCGGCGATCACACTTTCCAGGGCCGACTGCCGCGACCGGCCTTCGAGCGAAACGATGTTGTCCACCTCACCGGAAACCTGTGCAATCGCCGCGCCGATGGCGTTGGCCGAACCGAAATGGTCCGGCCGCAAGGAAACGCTTGTTCCCTCCAGAAGCCCGTCGATCAGCACGGATCCGCCACCGACGAGGATCGCAGGAACGGCGTCCGGTCCAGGCTTCATCTGGTCGACCACCGTCTCAACATCCCGCTTCATCTTCGTGAGCGCAGCTGTGACAACCGCGCCGTCGAGATGTTTCAGCCGCGCCTTGTTGCCGAGATCGACAAGACCCGCGGCAACGGCAATGTCCGTCGCCGTCAGTTCGTCGCCGCCGAAGCAGAGCGCCTTCTCCGGCAGACGGAAGCCGACGGAGTCCGGGCCGATCCGCAATTCATCGGCATCACGAACGCGGCTGCCGCCGCCAAGCCCGAAGGAAAAAACGTCTGGCACACGGAAATTGGTCCGCACTCCGGCAACGGTCGCGCCCTCGCCGCGACTGCGTGGAAAGCCGCCGACCAGCATACCGATATCCGTCGTCGTGCCGCCGATGTCGATGACAACGGCATCCTGCAATCCGGTGAGGAAAGCCGCGCCGCGCATGGAATTGGTCGGCCCGGACGCCATCGTGAAGACCGGAAATCGCTCGGCATATTCCGCCGACATCAAGGTGCCGTCGTTCTGGGTCAGATAGAGCGGGCAGGAAAGTCCCAACTCGCCGAAGGCATGGCGGAAGGCCGCAATGGTTTCGTGTCCGAGCCGGTGGAGGCTCGCATTGAGGATCGTGGCACTCTCGCGCTGCAAAAGTCCGGTTTTACCTATACGATGCGACAGACTGACCGACGCGTCCGGCAGCTCCTCGGAGACGATTTCCGCCGCGGCGATCTCCATGCGCGGATCGACCAATGCAAACACCGAACAGATGGCAACGACGCCGATGCCTCGGTCGCGCCAGTCGCGGCAGGCCAACCGGATCGCGTCCGCGTCGAGGGAGACGATGGCGGAGCCATCATAGTTGACACCTCCGCCGACAAGCGCCGCCCCACCATCGACGACAGACCGCAGATCCTCGGGCCAGTCGATCATCGGCGGCAAAGCGCGGGTAGCAGGCCCGCACAGCCTGAGAATACCGGTGCGCTGCAGGTGGCGACACTCGACCAACGCATTGAGAAAATGCGTCGTGCCGATCATCACCGCTCCGACGCGCTCGCTCGCAACGCCGGCCGCCAAAAGCACCGCTCGGATCGCCGCCGAAACGCCGTCGGTGACGTTCGCGGTCGTTGCCGTCTTGATCGTCGACAGAACCTCCTCGCCCCGCAGCAAAGCCGCGTCGGTATTCGTTCCGCCGACATCGACGCCGATGCGCAGTTGTTTCGTCATGTCGTTCTCCTCGCGCGCCGCGCCGTGCCGCTTGCCGATGCGGACTGCTGGCTCAACGCAGTCGTGCGCGTGCCATAGATTTTGTACATTCGCAGGATCATGTGGGTGACGACCTTGCGCACTCCGGGAATTTTGCCGATGACGTTCTCGGTGAATTCGAAGAGTTCGGCATTGGTGTTGAAAAAGATGGCAGCCGTCAGCGTATATCGGCCAGTAACTGCCGCCAGATAGCCGACCTCATCATATTCGCCGAGCTGGGCTGCGACCTCGTCAACCTTGCCCGGCTCGACATCGATCCAAAGGTCCGCCTGAACATCCCGGCTGCTGGCCGTCGGATCGGGAATGGCGCCGATGACGATGTGCCGATTCTGCAGCAGCCCCGCGATCCGGTTGCGGATCGTCCGCTCCGAAACATTGCCGATTCGGCCAGCGATTTCCGACGCGGAAAGCCGCCCGTCCTCCGTCAGCATCGAAATGACCGTGCGGTCGAGGTCGTCCAGTTCTTCACGGTTCGCCACCAGATCCTCCTGAAGTTCGCGAATGCGGGCAAGTTAGTTTCCGAACCGGAACATTGTCAACACAATTATTCCGAATCGGCAGAAAATATCTGCCGTTTCGGAACCTCGGTATTCTGATTGTTGTGATCATCGGCGGCTAGCCAGCGCAGAACTAGTGGCAAGTTGGCCAGTAAGAGGCGATCCGCCCGCCGAAGGGTGCAGCCATTCGGACCAGCTTCTAAAGTGTCTCGTTTGGATCGTTTTTTGCCGAATCGGCACTATAGCGGTAGCGGCAAACGAGGCACACGCGCGATGTTCAGCGAATACAATCCCTCGGCAGAGGGGACTTGAGAACGGTCAACTGAAATTACCCGAGCTGGGATATCGTTATCCTGAGCATTACCGCTGTCGTTGGTCTACGGTGACGGCGGAGATCGATCGATGGATGCATCGGCGCAAGAAGCGGCTATCAGTCGACGAACCAGGCGGCGCCTGCTGCAACAGCAATGACATAACCGATCGTGCCGCAACTTCCGTCGTTGAACAATTTGGCCCCTTGCCCAACAACGAAAGCTTGCCGGACAAGAGATTGTTGAATGTTCTATGGCTTGTGACGTTGCGACAGGAGCTTGCCGGAGAATGCCCAATTGTCGTCGCTGACGTCATTGAAGACGATGCTCACAGAGTCAGGCGTGCACCCACAATGGTCGACCAGTGCACGTGTAACAGCCTCGGCCGTTTTCTGCTTTTGCGCGACGGTACGACCTTCGGACAGGTCAATTCTTATCCAGGGCATATGGTTTCCTTTCCAGAAGCGGTTGATGGTAAAAGTGCTTTCGGGGACGGTGAAGCAGAGGGCAAGATCGCTAATTTTGTTCGATCGCCAACTCCCTGGCTCGCGCCGCGGCCGCGCCGACGGCCTGCCGTAAGAGCCATGGCATCGCCTCCGCTTGCTCGAGAACCGTCAGCCCCGCTGCAGTTGTGCCGCCAGGGCTTGCGACCGCCTGCTTGAGTTCAAGTGGTGAACGCGCATCCTGATCGAGGAGTCCGGCAGCACCAACAATGACCTGACGCGCGAACAAATCGGCTGCTTCCTTCGAAATACCGATCTGTTCGGCTGCCTGCTGCAGATGTTGCGCGAAGGAGAAGACATATCCCGGTCCGCTGCCGGTGATCGCGGTGGCAAGGTCGATTTCATCTTCCGATATCAGCCAGTGGAACCGCCCTATGGCCCCGAAAACAACCTCGACGAATTCTCGATCCTCGGACGACATCGCGCCATCTGCATAGCCAACGCTGATCGCTTTCCGCACACTCGCGGCAAGGTTTGGCATAACCCGCACCAGCCGTGAATTGGGAGCCACGCCCCGTTCCAGTGAGGAAAGAGGCGTTCCCGCAGCGATCGATATGATCAATGACGCTTGCAGATTTGCCTGAGCGCTCAAGAGTGCCCTAACCGCATCACCCGGTTTGACCGCCACAACGCAGACATCGAACTGCTCGGCACCGAGCACGGCACAATCGCTTACGATCCTGACTTCAAGCTGCTCACCCAACAGCCTCTTGGCCTTTTCCTCGTCTGAGTCAAAGACGGTCAGAGCGAGGTTCGCCATTGCCCCGTTGAGAGCACGTGCAATTGCGGATCCCATGTTTCCGCAACCGATCAGCAGTACAGAGCATCGTTTCGAGAAAAGCGACACGATCTTTCGACTCCAGCGTTTTTGACGTTCGACGTCGCTTCCGCAACCGATCCGCGGAAGCGACGCATGACAGCAGATGCTACTTCTCGCCCCAATGGCCGATCATGCGGTACTCGGCGGGGCGGTTGCGGCGCATCCAGAAGGCGCGACTGATCCCGACCGCCAGAACAACAAGATTGATGCTCGGAAGGATCCAGTTGATCGCTCCGTCTCGTCCGGTAAACATCGGTATGTTGATGAGCACGTAGAAGACGACGACGGCGAGCGCGAGCGCCGAAACCGCGGGAGCGATCTTGCCTTCCCATAGCGAGACACCGCGGCTGTCACGCCAGAAGAATGCGAGAATGGACAGCGCCGTCAGCAGTTCCATCGCCGGAATGCTGACCGCGACCGGCACACTTCCGACGACGAAGAGATCAAGGTAGGGATCAAGCCCCTGCCAAGCGCAATACAACAGTACCAGGGCGCTGAAGGCGGTATGGCTCAAGCTCGCGACCCAGGCAGAGCCACTTTCCTTCGACTTCTTAGCAAACACGGGATTGATGGCGCGGTCCCGACCGAGCGCATAGAGATAACGCGCGGTGGCGTTATGGAAGGCGAGAATGGACGCAAACCAACTCCCGACGACAAGCAGCGTAATGACCTCGGCAAAGCCGGCCCCGACATACTGGCTCGCGGCCATGGTGAACATTTCGGTCGGCTTCTCGTTGGCAACGGCAACGGTCGCGCTGCCGAAGCCTTGCACGATCGCCCAGGTGACAATCGCCTGAAACACCGCGATCAGACCAATGGAGGCGAAGGTCGCCTTGCGCACGGTCGCCACGGGGTCGCGCACGTCCTCTCGAAAGAGCGCCGTGGCCTCGAAGCCCGCAAAGGCAGCAAAGACGACGAGCAGGACAACGCCAATTTCGCCGCCGGCTATGGTGTCCGGCCGAAACGGCTGGAACGACAGCCCCTCTGCGCCTCCCGCGACGACGATACCGGTTGAAAGCACGAGCAATACAGCGACTTCGACGAGCATGATGATGCCGAGCACACGGATGTTCAGCTCGACATTCAATACGCCGAGAATCCCCATCGCCGCCAATGCCCCGAACGCCCATGGTTCCCAGGAGGTTTGCACGCCCGTGATCGAGGCCAACGCCTGGCTTGCGAAGACCGCGAAGGGGCCAATCGCTCCCGTCGCGGCAATCGCATAGGCGAGCACGGCCACGAAGGCGGTACCGAGGCCGAGCGGACGCCCGAGGCCGGCGGCAATGTAGGAAAAGAGCGCGCCTGCGTTGGGCACGAAGCGCGTCATCGCGGTGTAACCGACGGCGAAGATCGCGAGAAATGCCCCGACCACCAGAAACATACCGGCAGTTCCGATGCCGCCCCGCCCGATCGCCAGCGGCGTCGAACCGACGGCAAAGCCCAATGGCGCTGCCGCTGCCACGACAAAGAACACCACGTCTTTGGCACCGAGCCGCCCTCCCCCGGCGCCCGTCGACGCGTCGGTTAAACTTTGCGCGCCCGGGCCGGGTTCATCCGACGAGTATATGTTGGTCATCACATTCCCCTTTTATTGCTATTTGGAGCTTGTCTTGCGCGTCTTGGTCAGGCCGCCCTGCCGAAGCCGCCTCCGCCGCCGGTCATGATCGACAGCCGATCGCCCACAGCGAGCGGGATCCCGTTGGCTTTCAGAAGATCGACCCGGTTGATGCTGCCGGATACTTCCACGCGTGGCGGCAGACCGGGCTCGCCGCCCATCAATCCCCAGGCCGGCGTTATCGAACGGTCGAGCCAGAGATAGAGCTGGGTCGGCGCGTCGAAGCGGTACCGCCGCACGATGCCGCAACCGCCGCGGCGCTGGCCCGCCCCACCGGACCCTTCGCGGATGGCATATTCGGTGACGGTCACCGGATAGCGCGCTTCCAACGCCTCTACCGGCGTGTTCCGGAAGCTGCCGTTCAGCACGTTGATGACGCCATCGGCGCCGTCGGCCTTGGCCGATGCTCCCCATCCACCGGCATGTGCCTCAACGCACATGTAGGACTGGGCCGGATCCTGTGGATCCTGACCGGCAAAGTAGGTGATCATCGAGTCACCGAACTGAGCAGCGGTGACGCGATCGTGCAGCACGGAGGAGAACGCGCTGATGAAGAGGTCGATCAAGAGACCGAACGACGAGTAGTACCACGCACAGGCCGCCGGCTCGAGCGCGTCATGCAACGATCCCGGTCGGGTGAGGATCTCGATATTGCGGAAACATCCGCCATCAAACGAGCGCTCAGGCGCCAGAAGCATCTTGTAGGCGACCCGCAGTGCGGCAATCGTCTGGGCGCGACCGCAGTTGATCGGCCCCTTCGTGGCGTTGGGGCTATCGGTCAGGTCAACGATGAGGTGTTCACCCTTCACATGGACCTTGATTGCGATCGGAACCGGCTGGCCGAGCACGATGCCATCATTGTCCAGATAGCCCTTGCCTTCGTAGGTTCCGTCAGGAATTGCCGCAACTGATTGGCGATCCGCCATTTCGCTTTGACGAAAAATCTCGTCTCGGCAGGCCTCGACGGTGGCAAGGCCAAAGCGGTTGATGATTTCCAGCATCCGCCGCTGACCTGTCCGGCAAGCGGCGATCATGGCGTTGATGTCGCCGACGATGAGGTCCTTGCTGCGGCTGTTCCTGCGAATGATGTCGATGATGTCTTCGACCGGGCCATACTTATTGCCGATCTTTACCGGCCCGAAGCGTATTCCCTCCTGATAGACCTCGGTGGTCTCGGTTCCGCCGCCAGGATCGCGCCCACCGACATCGGTGACGTCGGCACGTGCCGCGACATAGCCAACCAGCTCCCCTTCGAGAAACAACGGCGCGAACATCGTCACGTCGGTGAGGTGCGTCCCCTGAATATAGGGGTCGTTGAAGAAGACGATATCGCCGTCCTCAAGCCAAGCTTTCCCACCGCGCAGCCGCACGGCTTCCTTGACGGCCTGATCGAGGCTGCCAAGGAAGAGGGGCAGGCCGCTCGACTGTCCAAGAACGTCGGCATTGCGGTCAAGCAGGGCGACGGCTGCATCGCCGTTCTCATAGATCAGCGGCTGAAAGGCCGATCGCACCAAAGTGGCCAGCATGTCGTCTGCAGCGGACAGGAACAGGTTTCGAACGATCTCGGTGGTAACGACGTCGACGGTCATTGGTTGATTTTCCTGAGGATTAGAGTTCCGAACTGTTGTTGGCTCGCGGCCCATCCGGGCGGCACGAGCGTCGTTGAACCGTCTTCCAAAATGATCGCAGGGCCGGTGATGACATCCCGGCGGCCGAGGCCTTCGCGGTGAACGATGCGCGCCTCGTGACGCTTACCATCAATGGTCACGGTGCGCCTCGCTTCACCTCGCATCTCGGCCTCTGTGTGACGGTCGATAAAATCGGCGCCGATCCTTCCGGTCGCAGCAAGCCGCGTCTGGACGAGTTCAACCGGCGCGCCGGGCATCGAATGCCCAAAGCGCTGACGATAGGTGTCGTGGAACGCCTGCAGCAAACTTTCCGGATCAACCATCTCGACAGAGACCGGATGGGCCTGGCCGGCGTAACGCATCTCCACCGTCGTGACGTAGCTGGATGCCGCTTCCTCGACGCCTTCCTCCTTCAGAAGTCTGGCGCCCTGTTCGCGCAGCAAGTCATGTGTCCGCTGCAAGAGCGACCGCGCATTCGGGTCGTGGGCGAGACCACTCAGCGGCGCCGAGACGTCATGGCGAATGTCGGCGTGCAACATGCCCCAGGCCGACAGCACACCAGTCCCAAAGGGGACGATGACCTCCGAAATTCCAAGCTCGTCGGCCAGAGCCGCACCATGCAGAGGACCGGCCCCGCCAAAGGCGAGGAGCGTGAACTCGCGGGGATCGATGCCGCGGCGCATGGTCAACGTGCGGATGGCATTGGCCATCATTGCGTTCGCAACCGCGAGCACGCCCGCAGCGGCAGCATCCACATCGATTCCCAGTTCACGGGCCAGTGAACCCATCGCCTCCCGGGCGGCGCCAACATCGAGATTCATCCGACCGCCGAGGAACCAGTCGGGATCGATCCGCCCCAGGAGAAGCTGCGCGTCCGTAACCGTCGGCTGCGTTCCGCCCAGTCCGTAGCAGGCGGGACCTGGGTTGGCGCCGGCGCTCAGGGGACCGACGCGCAATCCGCCAGCTTCCGCCCGTGCGATTGATCCGCCGCCCGCGCCGATCGTGTGCAGTTCCACTACCGGCATTTTCAGCACGTTGTCGGCAATGTCCCCTTCCGCCGACAAAGTCATCCGGCCGCCGATCACCAGGCTCACGTCCGAGGAAGTTCCGCCCATATCAATCCCGATGATGTTCGGCCGGTTGAGCGATTTCGAGATTGTCTCGGCAGCGACCACGCCTCCCGCCGGCCCCGAGAGGATCGTTTGAATGGGCTGACGCGCAACGAGTTCCGCCGAACAAATACCGCCGCTCGAGCGCATCACGTGGAGGGGTGCCGCGCATTCCCTTGCGCCAAGCTCGCGTACCAGTGCAGCGAGATAGGTTTCAACGGTGCGGGCGACATAGCCCGTGGCGACGGTCGTTGATGTCCGCTCGAATTCGCCTTGTTCCGGCGCGATCTCGTGGGAAAGCACCACGGAGACCTGAGGCAACCGCCTCTGAAGCAGCGCCTTGCACTCGAGCTCATGTGCTGGGTTCTTGTGGGCGTGCAGAAAACACACCGCGACGCTGCGCACACCTTCGGTGCTCAGCCAACTGACAAGATTTTCAATGTCCGCCACATCAAGCCGTGTCTCGACGGAGCCATCGTGGCGAATGCGCTCGCGAACCGTATGGATGTCTCGTGAGTGAACCAACGGATCGGGCTTCTTAGGCTTCAGGCTCCAGATGTCCTTGTTGCCCGCTCGTCCGAGAGACAACACATCGTGGAAGCCTTCGGTGGTCACCAGCGCGATACGCTCGCCGGTGCGGGACAGGATAGCGTTCAACCCCGCTGTCGTGCCGTGAACGAGAAAACCGATTTCACTTGCAATGCCAAGCTCATCGAGCCCCCGCAGCATTCCCTTTGCAGGCTCACGGGGGGTGCTGAGAACCTTGTATGTTCGAGTGCTGTTCGCGTGGGTATCCATGATGACGATATCAGTGAACGTTCCTCCGATATCGACCCCGACACGCAAATGAGACGAACTCATTTCTTCCTCCATTTCTATAATATATTCAATTCATTACGCTTGCTGGCGGTGACCGCCGGCTAGCGAGACACGGACGTGTTCTGGTGAGTGGCGAGGCGTGCAACCTCGTAGAGCCTCGCTGGCGCCACTGCGCCGTTGCCTTCGGCAAGCAAAGGCTGCATCTGCACGCCGTCCTCGTGGCGCCCGGCAGACTCAAGCCATGTCTGGTAGCTCTCCACAGACGCCCAGAGCGCCGTGACAAGCACCTCGGCGCCATCGGGCAAAAGGTTTTGAACCTCGACGCCGAGGCACCCCGGAGATGCCAGGGCTCGCTCCGGGATCTTTCGGGACTCGAAGAACCGGACCAGGTCCTGGCTCTGCCCCGGCTTTGGCCTTAAACTCAGCACACTTCTGATCATGAACGTCTCGCTGTCAGCTTGGGTTGGCACTGGTGCAAACCTGTTGGACCTGTTCGGATGCTTTCTCTAGCCAACGAGAGATCGTCTTCCGCCGGCGGATACCGGCGGAAAGTGCGACTGCGCTGGATCTGAGTTTTCGTAATTACGCGCTCTTACTCAATGAGCGCCCAGGTATTCGCAGGAGTCAGGCCGTGGCTTGCGCCTCGTCTCCGAAATATTCCATCGTGCAAGTGTGGAGCATCACCGCAATGCGGTCCGTATGATTCCAGGTCGTGTGCGTTCGCGTCGAAGCGAAGTGTAAGGAGTCCCCTTGCTCCAGCACATAGACGGTTCCCTCCACCTCGACCGTCAAGGCCCCCTCGACCATGAAGATGAACTCCTCTCCCTCATGGCGCATCGGCTCGGTCCGGCGCCCTGGCGGCTCGGTAATAAGCGCACTGCTCAGCACACTTCCGGGAAACTTGGTGGAGAGACGCTCGTAGGTCGCGGAGTTCGGACCAATCGCATAGGGGACCCGCTTGTTGTGGCGGGTTTCGGCACTGTCGCCAGCCGGCTGGTCCAAAAACAGGTTGATAGAACTGTCGAGGGCACGTGACAATGCGACCAGTGACGTGAGCGACGGCATCGTCTGGCCGCGCTCAATCTGGGAAATGAAGCTAAAGGAAAGTCCCGACTTCTCGGCAACGTCCTTCAAGGTGAGCTTCAGTTCCTTACGGCGACGGCGCAGCCGTTCTGTAAGCGGCACGGCGCCGGAACCAATCATCTGGTCCACAGTAAATCCCTCCCAGAATTGTGCTGTAGCTACAATTTCACGCAAACCAACGCCGCCGTCAAGAGGAATTGTGATGAGAGTACAATTTTCGTCGCCCCCCCGCATCCGAAGGCTATTTTTGGATACCGGAATATGTCGCCTTGAGGTCCCGTCAGGGGTGTATAGCGGCCTGCACCGTGGCAGAGTGAGGTCGCTAGATATTTAGCTGAAGGCCAACCATGCCGATGTCTACCGCGCCCACATGGAAATAATCAGCGATGAGCGAGCGGCTAAAGAGTTCCCGACGATACATTATGCAATCCTTCTGTAACGGGCGCTGCGTCAATCCCTTGTGCGCTCAATCCCTCGCCGAGTGCTTGCTTCTGTCCGCAGTCGGAGCTTTGCCGCTGCTCTATGGGGTCTGCTGAGGACCGGTTGGCCAATCTAGAACGGCGCAGTCACCGCGTGCTGCTGATCGCATAACGGCCTAACCATCGTCCCGGCGAAGGGACCTTGCTGCGGAGGGCTGATGGCGGTGCCCTTCCGAAGGCCTGTCTTGTCGTCTCCTCCCGATCAAGCCGCCAGGGCGGACGCCAGCTTATGAGGAATGAAGTTGGTTCTGTCCCTGAGCATGCAATGCAACACCACCGCCAGCTTGCGGGCCAGCGCGACACGCGCCTTTCTGGGACCGGCCCGTCTGGCGACGCCAACGCCCAGCCCTTCAGGTCGGAACTTTTGACCGGTCGCGTCAGGATGACATTGGCCGCCTCGTAGAGCGCGGTTCGCACGCTGCCATCGCCGATCTTCGAGATGCGGCCGCTGTGATCGGTCTGGCCCGATTGATATTTCTTCGACGTCAACCCGAAGTGCGGCCCCACCGAGCGGGAGGAGCGGAAGCGTTCCGGCGCGTCGACGGCGGCCACAAACGTCAGCGCCACCAGCACGCCAACGCCGGGCGTCGTCATCAACCGAAGTGCGTTGTCGTCCTGGCGGGCGATGGCACGCAGCTTGCGCTCAAAACCTGCAAATTTCTGCACAAGCGCGTCGCGCACTTTGAGCAGTGCCGTCGCGGTCGCTTCCAAGGTCGAATGGCCTGCAATCAGCTCGCGGATGCGCCCCGCGCGTCTCGATCAGTTCGACGCAAAGACCTGCTTTCATCATCCCGGCATGCAGCCACTGCGACAAGGGGCCCGCCTCCAGGCCAATGCGCTCCATCGCCACGCCGTGCGCGCCGAACCAGGCGATCAGCGCATCGGGTTCGCTGAGGATCTTTGCTTCCCGCACAATGTGGCCATCCGCATCCACCACGCACACACACGTCGATGCCGGCATACTGCTTCATGGTCGTTTCTCCGTGATGCTATGGCGCAGGCCACTCCTGACTCCGCGACACCATCATTGTGAGGGACGACCACCGGCCCTTCAAACTTGCCGGGCTGGGTTCCGCCCGTTACACCATCTGGAAGCACAGACCGGGAACAGATCTCCCCTAGCCGGGCCTTGCCCGCGATGCGGGCCATTCGCTCCGAGCGCTGTTCCTTTGAAGGTATCGGCCATGGCCCGATACTAACCGAGCATCGTATGACTGGGAAAATGACGTGGATTCCGGTGCGCATAGGCGCCTGACAGAACGGCTTGGCGGCAGAAATATCAGGTTTGGAAAGCCGCCTGACTGCAGAGCGTCGGTGGCGAGGCGGCGACCCACATCGCCGCCGACGCGATCAAGTAGGCAGGCTTTCAGTTATTGCAGTTACGGGCCCTGCCCACTATATTGGTGATCAAGGAGACATCGCCACGGCCAGGCAGATCGTTCATTTCGCCGGATTGTTGGATCGCGACCGTAAGACAGCCTCGCCGCTGCCGAAACTGGCCGCCGGCGACAGGCTGGAACTTCATGTTCGTCATGCAGGTGGCAAGGAACAGACGCTCTCGATCCCGCCCTCGGCCGCCGCGGCAGTTGAAGCGCTTTTGGCGCATATGCTGCGCGGCGAGCGAGTCGCCGTCCTGGCCGAAGACCAGGAATTGAGCCCGACTGAGGCGTCGGCCATTCTCGGCATCTCTCGTCCACTCGTCGTCCTGCGCATGGATCGGGGCGACCTGCCATTCCGCTATGTTGGCAAACACCGCCGCGCCTTGCTGAAGGACGTGCTCGCGCTGAAATCCAGGCTCGACGCCCGTCAGGCCGCGATGGAAGCGCTTACTGAGGACACAGAGGACCTGATCGAGACCCATGGCCTCTAAACCGCCCGTCGCGGTCTATGATGCCTGCGTCCTCTACCCCTTTCCTCTGCGCAACGTCCTGATCCAGTGCGCCTTTGACGGTCTCGTCGAGGCGCGCTGGAGCGATGACATCCATGACGAGTGGATGCGCAACCTTACCGCCAACACTCCGGATTTGTCCATAGAACGCCTGGAGACCACGCGGGACAGGATGAAGGCCGTCCTGCCGGAGGCGGACGTGACGAATTATCCCCCGTTGGTCGCCGACCTCAAATTACCTGACCCTGACGATCGGCATGTCCTCGCCGCCGCCATCGCCGGGAAAGCCTCCACCATCGTCACCTGGAATCTCAAGGATTTTCCAGCATCAGACCTCCTCCCCTACGGTGTAACCAGCCAGTCGCCAGATGATTTCCTGACCGATCTCATGCGGCGTTTCCCGACGCGCTCATTTCCAGTGTCGAACGCGCCCGACTCAATCTGCGCAAGACAACGCCATCGGTTGAAGCGTTCGTGAACGCGCTTCAGCAAAGCGGGTTGAAGAAATTTTCAGACGTGCTCCGCCGAAACATCATTGGGCTGAAGTGAGCCGGCGTGATCCATACAGAGATCGACAACCGAATACCCTCGCGCCGACGGCAGCAGCCCCATTCCTCCTCACTTTCGGCCACGACTGAAAGCCGCTCCTCTTGCACGGCAGCTCTGCTTAGCAACCCGGCGTCTTCGAGCGCTTCGATGTCGGGGAGGTCGCGTAGCGTTTCCATGCCAAAAGCGGAGAGGAAGTACTTCGTTGTGACATAGGTGTACGGCGCGCCGGGCGTCGGGCTGCGCGACCCAGAGGAAATAAACCCGGCGGCACGCAGCGCCCCGATCGTATCGCGGCTGACCTCCTTGCCGAATATCTTGCTGAGCTCCCCACGCGTGACCGGCTGAAAATATCCCACCGCCATCAGCACCATCGCCTCGAACTCCGACAGCGCCGCCGCCCCTCCCCGCGTCGGCGCCGACGAAGCGCGGATGGTTTCTCCAAAACGCGCACGGGTGCGGTGCTGCCAGCCGCCGGCGACGGAGACGAGTTCATAAGGCCGGTCACGCAGTTCCTCGATGAGGTCGTCGATCAGCAGGTCGATGCTGCAGTCCTTGCCGACGACCCTCACCAGCGTCTCGCGGGTCACCGGCTCGGCCGAGGCGAAAATCACCGCCTCCACCCGCAGCATCCATTCGCGCCAGCGCAGTTCCGGCGGCAGGTCCTCGAGCTCGCGATCATACATCAACTCGGGCGTCACTCGATGGGGGCAGATTTCTTTCAGCGGTGCGAAGGCACCGGCAATGCCGGGGTGAGAATCCCGGCACAGCACCCAGCGAGGATTGCGGACCTCGACCGGCCGAAGACGGTTCGGATCTGGCGTGCGGATCACCGGACAGCTGATGCTACAAAGGAAAGTCCATCTGGACGCCGCACGGGAACGACCTCTGAGTGAGTGTCGTTCCCGTTCGGGTTCCATCCATTATGTCGTCTGTCTGCGAGCATGAATTGCAGTCAGCGAAATGGGCCGCATGCCGCGAGACGTTGGAACTCAAGCAAGCGTCGACCTGAAAGCGCCACCGTCGAGCAGGATATTCTGGCCGACAATGTAGCCTGCATACTGGCTGCAAAGAAATGCCGCGGTAGCGCCGAACTCCTCAATCGTGCCGAAGCGCCCGGTCGGATTCTCCGCATGCGCCTCCTGCCGCGCCTGGTCGATTGAGATGCCCTTCATTTCTGCCCTTCGCTGGAGAAGCACGGCTACACGATCAGTCTCATGCGCCCCTGGTAGGAGGTTGTTGATCGTTACGCCATGTTTCGCGACTTGCCTCGCCGTCCCTGCCACGAAACCGGTCAGTCCGCTGCGCGATGCGTTGGACAGGCCCAACTCCGGGATCGGTGACTTTACTGACGCGGAGGTGATGTTGACGACGCGCCCCCAGCTCCTATCGATCATGCCGGGCAGAACCGCTTTCATCAGCAAGATTGGGGTCAGCATGTTGGCGTTCAGTGCGTTCAACCATTCATTCGTCTCCCAATCAGACCACAGCCCAGGCGGCGGTCCCCCTGCATTGGTGACGAGGATGTCGGCTTTCGGTTCCGCTTCGAGAAGCTCTTGCCGTCCTTCTACGGTCGTTACGTCGGCGACCACGGCATAGACTTCGGCGTCTGCCAATTCCCGAAGCTCCCTCGCGGTGGCCTCCAGCGTGTCCCGGCTACGACCGTTCAGGGTAACGATCACGCCCGCCTCCGCAAGTTTCTGCGCCACGCCTCTGCCCAGCCCTTTTGAACTCGCGCAGACGATCGCACGCTTGCCCCTTATTCCCAAATCCATCGCAGTTCCGTCCTTCTATTGGATTGCATCTTTTGCGATTTGTTCAACCGCATAGACGAGGCCATCGACCTCCCCCGCGGTATTGAAGTAACTGACCGAGGCTCGGGCTATTTCCTGTAGTCCGCGCGCCGTCATGTCGAAGGGCGTGTAGGGTATGCCGTTTGCCCCGATTGAGATGCTTTTGGCGGCTAGCTTGCTTCTCACAACCGATGCCGAAATTCCCGCCACGGCAAAAGATACAAGGCCCGACTGTTTCGTACCGAGGTCGCGCATCTCGACTCCTGGAATACGTTTCAACCCTTCGCGAAGCCGGGTTGCCAGTAGGGCGATGCGGGCTTGGATCGCCTCGACACCCAACTCCGAAGCCAGCGCGATCGCCTCGCCGAGCCCCAGGAGTAGTGATATAGGCGCTTCGGACGTTTCGAATAGACGAGCGTCTTTCCTCAGCTCGACTTTTCCATTCACGAGAGGGCCGGAGCTCACATCAACGAAACCGGGATCGAGCTTCTCAAGGAACTTGGAGCGAACGTAGACGAGAGCCGTTCCGCGCGGCCCTCTAACGTATTTCCTGCCGGCCGCCTTGAGAACATCGCAACCTATCCTCGACACATCGATAGGGAGCTGACCAAGTGCCTGCCCGGCATCCACGAAGTATGGGATGCGAGCCGCGTTGGCGACCCGCCCGATGGCTTCGGCGTCGTTTATCAGTCCCCCGTTGGCAGGAAGCCATGTAAGCGAGATGAGGCGCACGTTGTCGTCGATCATTGCCGAAAGAGCGTTCGCATCGACACTGCCGTCGTCCATGCAGGGAATGATCTCGATGCTTGCCCCGGCATGGCTTGCCGCACGCTGCATCGATGCGACATTACCGCCCCATTCCTGTCGGCCAATTAGAATGCGCTCGCCCGACCTCAGCTGTGGCAACGCAGCAAACACGCTCCCCCAAAGGGCAGACCCCGATCCACCGAACGCAACCTCGCCTTCGTCGGCGCCGATGAACTTGGCAGCGTTGGTACGAAGCATCGCGAGCTCGTCCGCAACCAGTGCGGCAGCTTCCATCGGACCTCGCCTCGATTCCAGCATCAAGTGTCCGATAATTGCTTCGGTGACCCGCCTCGGTGGGAGCGAAGCTCCGGCGTGATTGAAGTGCCTTCGCTCGGCGCAGCCGGGTGTGTCGTTGCGCAGGCTGTCGATTTTTGCATCGGTCAGCATCTGGTCTCCTCCAGTTCCACGACCGCATCGATCTCGACGGCTGCCCCCGAGGGAAGCGAACTGACACCAATGGCTGCTCTGGTGTGCTGCCCGGCTTCGCCGAACACCGCAACCATAAGGTCGGAGGCACCGTTTGCAATCTTCGACTGATCCTTGAACTCGCTCGTTGCCGTGACGAACACGCCGAGCTTCACGATGCGACGGACAGACGAAAGCGAACCGTCTGTTTTGGCGGCGATCAGTCCGAGAAGGTTAAGGGCTGCGATAAGCGCCGCTTGCACCCCCTGCTCGTGGGATATGTCCGCACCCAGGGTGCCTGCAATGATCTCACCATCTGGCGCCTTGCTGATCTGACCTGATATGAACAAGAGGTTGCCCGTGCGGACCACCGAAATGTAGTTCGCAGCCGGAGAAGTCGGTGCGGGGAGTTCCAGGCCAAGAGTAGCCAGTTTGTCACGGATAGATATCGTCATTGCTTTCTCCTTTTCTTCTTGCTTCATGGAAGAAATCCGAGGAGCCCACCAATTCAAAGCTTTGTGCCCTGTGATCGAATTCGTTAATGTCAGCCGCCATTCATCCGCGAGGCATCGGCAAGTTGCGTAGTTCCCCATTTCTCCCACCCCTTTCCGCGGCCAGGGTCTTTCAAGTGGTAGCGAACCGAGGGAGCTTCCGATTGGCCGGCGAGGAACTGCTGATTACGCAAAGCGCGGTGAGCCACCACATCAAGCAGCTCGAGAGTGCTCTGGGTACTCCGCTCTTTCGTCGCAAGAGTAAGAGCATAGAGCTGACCGAGGCAGGCACGATGTTTCTTGCCACCGTTGACGAGGCCTTCACTGTGCTGTCGGAGGGCACCGCGAGGGTACGCTCGCAATCCGGGCAGACCAGATTGCGTGTGAGCTTGCTCCCCTCCTTCGCCGCGAACTGGCTGATCAACAGACTTGGCGGTTTCCTCAAGAGCCATCCAGCGATCGAACTCGAATTGGATCCGACCCTGCGTATTGTCGATGTAGGGCGCGGAGAAGCGGATATCGCGATTCGATTTGGCGATTTTGGCGCGAGCAAGCAGTCCTGTGTGCACCTCGCAAACGAAGATTTGTCTCCGGTGTTGAGCCCGGCGCTGTACGGAGACGGCTCCCAGTTTCAATCCCCCCTGGACCTTCTCAACCACGAGATATTGCAGGCCAAGAGCGGCCTCGAGTGGCAGCTGTGGTCGGAGGCAGCCGGATTTCCACTTAAGAAGGCCAAACAGACCCGCCTGACCGACTACAACATTGTATTGCAAGCTGCTCTTGATGGTCAGGGTGTCGCCATGGGGCGAGGCCTTCTTGTTCGGGAGCATATTCGGACGGGGCGGCTGGTCAGGCCCTTGTCAGCGTCCTTGAGCTCACAGAAAGCAGCGTACTGGGCAGCCTTCGACCCGCTCTCGAAGAAACTTCCAGCGATAGAAGCTCTTGTCGGCTGGTTGAAAAACGAGATGACCCTATCGGCGCAGAGAACGTCCGGCCCCATTTTTTGATCGATGCAATCGCCGTCCCAACGATAAGATCTGCCGGCGGATACCTCTCGGCGCGCCCATGATCTCTGGTCCCTCCCTCACGTCGGAGGCCCATCGCCACGTTGAGAGGAGCAGAGCGCAACTCTCACTCTACGCCCCGGGCCAGATCACGGGCTTTGGCAAATTCAAGGTCAGTGCGACGCGAAAGTCGCCTAAGTAATTGTTTGTACAGGAGTTATATTCTGGAACAAACCTGATGTTCTGCGCGGCGACAATCAAGGTGAGACTCTCATCCTGATCGTCGCGCAGCCTGGACCTCCGACAAGCACGACGTTGTTGGCATCCGCCATGAACTCACAGCGATGGAGCTGGAGCACGAGGGCCTCGCTGATCTCACTGCTGGCGAAGTCGAAGCCAGCCAGATCGCGGTAGACCTGGAAGGGGGCTGCCTTGAGCTGATAGGCGACGGACCTGACCTCCCGCTCCATCTCGGCCTTCAGGAGTTGCGACAGGACCAGGGTGGCGGCTTCGCAGGCGGGAGATGCCTGCTCGGTCAGTTCGGCGACGGCCTGCGCCATGCCGTGCATCTTCAGGCCTGAGCATGATGACGATGGCGGGATCATGACGCTTGGCGCGCCTCCCGAGCCTGGCGCAGTGCATCGTAGCGCTCGACATTAGCCTGCGGCTCCTTGGCTTGGCCAGGCTCAGCGCCTGCGGTGCATCCGCGACAGGTGTCGGGAGCGGCCTGCCATCGACTAGCCTGTGCAGCACATTGAGGATGTGGACCTTGGTGGTGACGCCGACCTCGAGTGCCATCTCCACTGCGGCCAGCACGGCCTGCTCGCCATGTTGCAGAACGAGAACCAGGCTCTCGACCATCTCCCGGTCGCCTCCGGGCTTCCTGAGCAGATGCTGCTGCAACTGCTTGAAAGCTTCGGGCAGTTCTGTGAAGGGAGCGCCGTCGCGCAGAGCACCGGGCTTGCGCTGGATAACCGCCAGATACGGTTCGACCGGGGCCGTCATGCGACCGTTCGATGATACGGCGGTGCTCGCAATGCGGCCTATACGCACATCCAGACGCTGGGAGAACGGCTCTCCAGATAGACGAGCATGGGCTCCATGATCCGTTCTCAGTCAAACGGTTTTACGTCGGCGGGCTGCGCGAGCGTCCGGGTCACCTCGGCGATGAGCCTGCTGCGCCCGCGCTCCGGCCTGTCGAGATGAACGTAATGCGTTGCCCTGGGGATTGTGACCGTGCGCACGCTTGCAGCCCGTCTCAAGTCCTGAGCCAGCGTCGTGACGTCCTCCGGTCGGCTCCAGAAATCATTTTCCGAGCGGATCACCAGCACACGCGCAGTGATCGGACCGGCATCCCAAAGTTTGCGCCCCGAAGCAAGTTCAAATGAGTCGGCCATGGCGCCCGACGGAGCTCGGAACGAAGGCGGGTTGCGGCTGGCTGAGGTCGGATCAGAGGCAAGCGCCGCAGCTTGATAGGCCTCCGCCACCCTCGGATCGCGCCAGGTGGCCTTGTCCTCGACCGGAATCGAGCGGTCCCACGATGGCAGCAAGGAGGCGGCCGTGTTCAGGCGGTAAGCCCCAAAGCGCTTGACGTGGAACTCGTCGGGCTTATTCGGATCGGCCATGTCAGAGCCTGGCCCCAGGGTCTTGTGACCGGAGTGCGCACCGTAGAGGCTGTTGTAGATCACCAGATGGCTCACCTCGTCCGGGTTCTGGCTGGAATACATGCCCGCCCAATGACCGCCGGTGGCCCAGCCCAGGATTGCAACTTGCGACCGCCCTGTCCTCGCCTGTATGGCGTCGACTACGGCGGCGATGTCGCGAACCACTTCGTCGGAGCGTACGAGCGGTTGGCCATCTTGGCTTCCGTCTTGCCCGCCCCTCCTTGAGCCACCGTAGCCGCGCACATCAATGATGAAGACGTGATGCCCGGCGCGAACCAAGTCGGCTGCGAGAGAGCCTCCCTCCACCGGAAGATCAAAGGAAGCAACGCCGGGCACGCGCGCGCCGTGGACCAGCACAACCGGCAGTCTGCCTGGCTGAAGCTTGTCATCGCTTACCTCACGGACCGCCAGTTCAACGCCCGGATCGCTGGTCACGGTAAAGTCTTGGCGCATTATCGCTGCATGAGCGGTACCGCCAAGAAGAATAGCCCCGATGAGGACCGCCCTGCTCAGACGCGGAGTTATTGGCTGCGAGCGCATTAGAACCTCCTTTCTGCTGCTGTCAGGCTCTTGACTTGGCACCTCTGTGCGGTTTCTTCCAATATCAATTGGCAGTTTATTGAGACGATATTGATATGATGGTCGATTTGCATCACATGCGCCACTTCGTGGCCGTTGCCGAGGAGCTTCACTTCGGCAGGGCCGCCAGCCGTCTTCACATGGCCCAGCCGCCACTCTCGCAGTCGATCAAACGCCTTGAAACCGCACTCGGTTTTCAGCTCTTCGTCCGGACGCAACGGCGGGTTGAACTGACCCCTGCAGGCCATGTATTCCTGAATGAGGCGCGCCGCACGCTACAGCAGGCCGACGACAGCATACGAATGGCGCGACGGGCCGCATCGGAAGATCTGGCCGAAATCACGGTGACCTTTACGAGCGCGGCGCTCTACCGCGTTCTTCCCGCCGCGCTCCGCGCCCATCGCGAACGCTTTCCGATGGTCGAGGTCCGCTTGGATGAACGATCAACCGACGCACAACTCCAGGGATTGCTGGAGGGCACGGTCGACGTGGGGTTTGTTACGCCGCCCCTGAAGACGGAATCAGGGCTAGAGGTCGAAGTGATCGATCGCGACCGCTTTTGCCTCGCAGTGCCGCGTACGAGCCGCTTGGCGACGGGGAAACCGGTCGGCTTGGCTGAACTCTCGCACGAGTCCTTCGTACTCTTTCCGCATGTGCAAGGACCATCGCTCCACAGTCAGTTAATGAGCGCCTGCCGGAAGGCCGGCTTCGTGCCACGCGTGCGCCAGGAGGCCCGCCAGATGCATACGATCCTGAGCCTTGTCGCGGCCGATATGGGAGTGGCCTTCGTACCGGAAGGGGCGCGCTCCATGCAGGTGGAGGGTGTGGCTATGGTGCCGTTGGAGGGAATGCCGGACGACCTAACCTGGGATCTCGCGATAGTATGGAAGCCGCGCGGCGTCCGCCGGGCGCCGGGCGCGTTTCTGGAGACGGTCAGGTCCCTGTCGAGCAGAAGCAGACAGCCAGGGCACAAAGCTTGGTCGTGACAGGACCTGATATGTGCCGGAGATCTTACCGTCGGGAGGCCCCATTACATTGAGGACGTGGTCGTCTGGTTCGAATCGCTTCGAAACGCCACAGGGGGACGGCGGGCGAGTGTCGCGGATGGCTTCCTCGCGATCCGCTCCGGCAGTAACAGCCGTACTGCAATGAGTCCGACGCTCATGCGCGGCGCGCCTGCGGCCGCTCGCCGATGTAGCGCAGGACCCAGATGCCCTGGTTCTTGTCGCTAATGTAGATGAAGCCTCGCCGGTCAACGACGACATCCTCCGTCTGAAGGACCAGCTTGTCCTCCGGTATTGGACCGTAACGGCGCACCGGCTCGGGCGGAATGAAATAGCCCACTTCCCGCGGGAGGCGTCTGTTGGAGACGTCATAGATCCGCAGCCCCGCATTGAAATGGGCTATGTAGAAGAGGTCTCCTTGCTTTTCGACATCCGGATGATGCTGATGATGGTTGATGTTGTGCGGGCCGCGCCATCCGCCTCGCGTCGTGAAATCAGCGTAAGGAGCCTCGGCCGGGGGCACAGGCTCCGGGAGCAACGACAGCAGGAAAGGCTCGCTGGGGTCCGATATGTCGATGATCGAGGCGTGATGGGCAGCGCCCTGCCCATAGGTCACATTCTCTGAATTTGCGAAAGCGATGCCCTGCTCCGGAACCGGCAGGACCCCGTGCACGCCGAAGCGGGAATGAAACGGTGGGCTGAAGCTTAGTCCGCCGATCTTCCGTGGCCGCGATACATCGCTTATATCGAGCACGATCATGCCGGCCGCCCCATAGGGCAGATAGACGTGGTTTCCCACGACGTAAGCGGGCCCGTGCAGTGAGACGTCCTCGCCGGAGCAAAATGCGCCGCATATGCATTGCGCCTGAAACCGCATCGGTTCCGCTCGCTCTCTTGAACGTGAGATACTTGTCAGCAGCGCATCGGAGAAGCTCTCACCTCCTGCCTCGTGCTGCCCCGGCACCCACCAGCGTCCCGCTTCACGCGGATTGGCGCGATCCGAAATATCTAGAATGAGGTAGATGTTACCGCGATAACCCGGCATGGACGCGGCAACGTGAACATAGCGTCCGCCTGGATAGAGATTGCGGTGGGTGCCGTTTGCGCCGGTCTTGAAGTGCGACAGCAATTGCGGGTTCAGCGGATCGGCGATGTCCCAGACGAGAAGGCCTTCATCAAAGGGAGCGTCTGGTTCGCCGCCGAAATTCGCGAACGGCTTTTCCAGAGCCGTCACCATTGTGTCGCCCGACAGATCGATCTGCAGCGTCCACGTGTTCGGTGTCGGGTACGAGATGAACTTCGCCACCTGCGGTTTGGCAGGATCGGTCACGTCAACGATGCTCCAGCCGGAGTCCCAGAAATGGCCCGTATAGAGATGCCACCGGCCTCTCACCTCGCGGATAGCCATCTTGAAAGCCGGACGGTGTTCCATGTCGGTGTAGCCGACCGCCTCGACGTTGTGCGCATAGGCGCCAGCGGGGGCAGGCGAGTTTGACGGCTGCGGCTGCGCTACGGCTTCGCAAGCGAAGCCGGATTGTGAGGCCGCGACAATGGTTGCGCCGACGAGAGGTGCCTGCAGCATCTGCCGCCGCGAGAACTTCTGATCGCTCATGTTATCTCCCTGCGAAGCATCCTTTGCGCATGATGCTGGAGGAGATATATTCCGTCCAATATTGTTTCATCCGCCTGTGATACCGGAACGGAAACTCTAATGGAGCACAGACTGCTTCAATCCTTCGTGGCCGTCGCAGAGGAACTGCATTTTGGCCGTGCCGCAAAGAGGCTCAACATCTCCCAGCCTCCACTCACCAAGCAGATCCAGCGGCTAGAGCGTGAACTCGGCGTAGCACTGCTTGAGAGGACGAAACGCAAGGTCGAGCTGACGGCGGCAGGCTCGGTTCTTTTGGAGGAAGCACGCAGCCTGCTGCGGCAGACGGAAACCGCCACCGAACTTGTCCGGAAGACCGAGCGCGGCGAGACGGGACATCTCTCCGTCGGCTTCATCGATGCGGCGATCTATAGCGTGATTCCCACGATCGTCGATCGCTTCACCCGATCATACCCGGATGTAACACTTGAACTCTCCGATCTCCGCATTCCGGATCAAGTTCGCGGCGTAAGCGAGGGCCGGCTGGATGTCGGCTTCATTCATCCACCAGTCAGCGGCAAGCACCTGGTGATCGAAACAATCCTTGTCGAGCCTCTGGTGATTGCGGTGCCACAGCAGCATAGACTTGCGTCTCAGGCTGAGATCCCGCTGGCAGAGCTTGCAGATGAACCACTGATCCAGTTCCCTCGCAGCATCAATGCTACTCTATATGACCAGATAATCGGACTTTGCCAAAGCTCTGGCTTCAGTCCCAGAATCGTCCGGGAGGCCACGCCGAAGCAGACGATCATCGGCCTCGTTTCGGTCGGCCTTGGCGTTTCGCTCCTCCCGAAATGTCTCGAGAACCTGAAGCGCGACGGGGTCGTGTACAGGCCCATTTCGGGATCGAACCTCTCGATAGATACCTCGATCGTTTACCGAAGCGACCGGTTACGGCCTGTGACGGGAGCGTTCATCGATGTCGTCCGCGCCGTCGCAGGAAAGAGCTACTGAAAGTCGACCGATAGCTTTGCCGCTCTGCGGACGATCTGCTCGCCGTCCGGTATGCCGATCAGTCCGCCAGGCGTTCCGGGATTGGCGAAGCGGACAGGCCTGCAGGAAGAAGGCACCGGCCGCCGACTGGCCCACCGCGACATCTCGTCGGTCATCGGGATCTTTCCATCAGGTTGAGCTTGAACAACCCGACCCTATCTGGAAAACACTGATTGCCACCGCTCCTGCTACATAATCTCCTGCGACATCATCCGCGCGCTTGTTTCGTCTTCACGCGGGCCCGTCGCCCTCTCGGGGGAAATGAAAGACTTGCTGAACCCATCGCTTGAGGCCGTTCCCTGCCTAACTCGACGGCCCGACCAGCGGCGTCTCACTTGGCCAGTTTGTCGATGGGGGCCTTGGGCCGGAGCGGCCCCAAGGTCCGCCGCTTCGGACGCCATCGCGTGGAGGGACAACTCTCCCATGAGGTTGTCATGGATGTAGGCAATGGCCTTCCGTAGACGCCTGTCGTCGATCGAAATAGCTGGGACATGTCGCGGCGACAACACGTGGGTCAGATGAGCTGCCGCCGAAATGCTCATGGTCTGCCGATAGAGCGAGTCCGACGTCTCGGTCGTGGCGACAGCGTTCTTCACCATCTGGACGAGCAGCGGATCGAGCCCCCCGACGAGAGGCGTGAAGTCGGGCTGGTCCCATCCTGTCTCGCGCAGCAGGTCGTCCGGGAACTCCAACGTGAGATAGGATAGGGTCTCATCGAACTCGCATATACCGCTCGCCCGCGCCGGCAGAATCCATCCCTCGCCTGCACGGAGCGGTATGCATGACGTAATGTCGGTGCCTACAGCAAGGCGATGATGGTTCTGGTCGACAAGAAAGATGCCGACCGTCAGGTTGTGAAGCTGGAATGGCCCGCGCCGGCCGGCAATTCCCGACTTTTCGCATGTATCTGAAGCGAGCCTCTAGCCATCGATATCTCCCTTGACAACGATTGATCAGCTGATTGCGTACCGGGGCAATAAGATACGTCATCTGCCCGACCGCAACAAATCGACACCGCGAGTAAGAGATTGGATCTGGATAGCGCAGAAGTGCTAGCTCGGGAAACAGCGCTATGCCCTCTCGCTAGTCGAGCGCAAGAGCCGCTACACAGTGATGATCAAGAATGGCAGCCGCCACCCACAGCCGCTCATCGACAAGATCGTCGATGCCTTTTCACCACTGCCGGCCTTTGCCCGTCAGAGCTTCACCTTTGACCGCGGTACTGAGTTTCGCGGTTTCAGGGCCTTGGAAGATGGACTCGGCGCCACGAGCTGGTCGACATTTTGGACCGGGTTGATGTTCGACAGGTGAGTTTTGGCATCGGAGGGGGACCTTTTGAGGGCATGGCGTTGGTTTCCCGCTTGTATGGGGCAATTCTTGTCAAGCCTGATCTACAATCATTTCCCATCTCCTTGTTCGGCCAGCTGGCGACCATCTCCTCGTCCCGACCTGAGTCCCTGCTGCAGGGCAACAGCACATTCCACAGCATCGACGACACTCGAGAACTCAGCCAAAAGGCCGTCGCCCATTGGCTTGAAAATGCGGCCGTGGTGACGGGCGATTTCAGGCTCGAACAATTCCTTGCGGCCTGCAACCAGCCTCTCATAAGTGCCTTGTTCATCGCGCTCCATGAGCTTGGACTAGCCGACGACATCCGCGACCAAGATTGCGGCAAGCCCACGATCCATGGCTCCCCCAATTCGAAACTTTATTTGATGTATTTCTAAAATACCACAACCGAAGCCCGTAGTCAGCGCACGGGAGATAGTGGTGGTGCGGAGCGCGACCGGGAATTTTTGCGATGACCCCGATGTCGTATTTGGTTCGCATCTGGTCCGGCACACATCTCCGCCTTGAAGGGATCTGAACCGGAGATCGACCACGTTGAGATCGCGTAAACAGGAACGCGATTGCGAATCTGTATCGTGCAATGATACATATTGGTTGACTTCAACCTGTATCACCATATGATACAAACATTAAGAGCCAGGCGTGATCAGGTCATTTAAGGGTGCGAGAACCGAAGCCGTTGCCCGCGGCAAACCGCCAAAAGGTTTTCCCTCAGACATCGTGAGGTCGGCCGTCCGCAAACTGACAATCCTGCGCTGCAGCTCTTGAGGACCTGCGCTCTCCTCCCGGCAATCGACTAGAAGCGCTTAAGGGGAATAGAGAAGGCCAACATTCAATCCGGATCAATGATCAGTGGCGGATATGCTTTGCATGGACTGATGCCGGTATCGAGGACGTTGAAATAGTTGACTACCATTGAAGGCCAAGCGTGGCAGACAGGGAGCTTGAGATGACCCATATCCTTCCGCCGATCCATCCTGGCGAAATCCTCCGCGAGGAGTACCTGCGTCCTCTGAACATGAGTGCCGGTGCATTGGCGAAAAAGCTCCATGTTCCTCGCACCCGCATAGAACGCATCGCGGCCGAGCAAACACCGATAACCACGGATACCGCCCTGCGCCTTGCAAAGTACTTCCGCACAACGCCGGAATTTTGGATGAACATGCAGACCAGCTTCAACCTCAAGACAGAGGAAATAGCGCTTCATGGCGAACTGGAGTTGATCCCAGAAATCGATAGAGCGGCGTAACCGGAGCCTGCGCAAAACGGCGCCTTCCAGTCGATACATTATGCGATCCCAGACGCACAGAACGCGAACATTGACTGAACTCGGGGTGCGCGCTGTCGCTGTATCCCACGTCAAAGGCGATGTCGCCGCGTGAACCCCTTTGCGGAGCAGCCGAAGGCGTCACTGCGATGCCGATGGTCTAGGCAAGTCCTCAAAATCGACCGCGGGTTCGGATTCCGCTCACGGCTGCATGTAAAATTAAGGTCGCAACTTGAGTGCGTTGCGTGGCCGGAAGATGGTCAGCCGGATCAGAAGCTTCCATAGCCGTTTCGGTAGCTGGCAGTTCTGACAGCAGTTATTCAACCCACTGTGGTGGGTTGAATAACTTCCAAAGATGCATTATTTGAACCATTGAAGGGGTCAATTAATGCGCCTAACGCTCCAAGCCCATTTTAATGGCGAGTGGCATCACGCTGCGACGCTAGAACTCAAGGACGATGCGGCCGGTTTTCAGGGCGCGTCCATCGTCGATTACGATCTCGACTATTTCGTCACCGTGGCGTCGGCGGAATTCGCCGCCGGGAAAACTGTCCGCGATCATCGCGCCTTGTCAGTCCGTTATCCCGTTGATCTCGAAAATCGATATAGCCGCAGTTGGCCGCCCTTCCTCTTGGATCTTATGCCCCAGGGGCATGCAAGGCGAAAGCTTGCCGATCACCTCGGCGTTGCTGAAAGCTCGCGCGCTTCCGATCTGCAGCTACTTCTGCGATCGGCAACGGGCGGCATAGGCAATATCCGCATCAAAGAAGCTGCAGATGCCGAAGCGGAACGGCTGCGCGGTGTTGAGCGCGAAGGGGTGACAGAAGCGGAAATTCTTGAGCGGTCTGATCGCTTCATGGAAGTCGCCGATCGCTTTGGAATGCTCGCATCCGGCTCAAGCGGCCTGCAAGGCGAATGGCCGAAGGTCTCAATGACACAGGCGAATGATGGGCTCTACTATCCCGACAGCTTCGTGACTGATGATGAGGCCGTACGCCACGTCATCGTCAAACTGGTACGCAGCTACGAGCCTGTGGACCGCCTGATTCTCGAAGGCGAAGCCCTCTATTCGCGGATCGCTCAAGAGATCGGTCTGAATGTCAGCGAACCTTCGACCTACGCCGAAGGCGTTCTGATCATTCCCCGTTTCGACCGGAAGAAGAGAGATGGCGGCGGAAGCATCCGCCTCGGCCAGGAAAGCCTCGTGTCGGCGATCGGTGTCGCCGATTTCGGCCATGTTGGCACGCACGAGGCGTATCTTGATGTTCTGCGCCAATACTCGGCTGATCCCTTCGCGGATATTGTGGAATACCTGAAGCGAGATATCGCCAACCTGGCGCTCGGTAATCCCGACAATCACGGTCGGAATTCCGCACTCAGCAAGCACCAGAACGGCACGATCCGCCTGTCTCCGCTCTTTGATTTTGCGCCAATGCGGCTCGCCAAAGAGGGGATTGTTCGCTCCACCCGTTGGGCCATGATGCGTGACGGTGGTCGTGATCATCTTCCCGATTGGAAGCACATTTGCGGTGAACTGATGCCTGATCCTGCTGAGCAGAAAGCGCTCGCAACTACGCTTACCGAATTTGCTGAACATCTGCGCCAGGCTCCGGCCATGGCGAAAGAGATGGGAGCGTCTCCGGATATTCTGGACCATGCGATGGGACGCGGCATCGCGATCGCAGACAGCGTTCTGGCGGCGTGCCACTGATGGCCAAGGACTGCTAAATGGCTCGATGGAAGAAGCCGACGAAAGAGGAGATTCTTGAAAACCGGCGAACACTGGCCGAGCGTGCTCGAACCGGTGACCTGAGGCTGCCCGGTGCTGTGGCGGAGATCCGCAAAGGGTTCGGCATGACGCAGGAGGAGTTTGCCAAAGCATTAGCGCTCACAAGACGTCAAGTCGCAGAAATTGAAGCCGGGGCGGCGAACCCAACGCTCGAAACTTTAGTGAAAATTGGCCGACTGTTCGGATTTGCTGTGGGGTTTGTTCCAAAGGCGCAATGAAGGCAGAATTTTAAGTTTGCCGCATCGATTAAAAGTTGTGCTTTAACGAGTTTGGGATATCGATTCACTGCTGAATTTTGCCGGGGGATCAGTACCGATCACTGATCGG
The DNA here is from genome assembly GCF_055710065.1 of Ensifer sp. VA4. Classification (NCBI taxonomy): domain Bacteria; kingdom Pseudomonadati; phylum Pseudomonadota; class Alphaproteobacteria; order Hyphomicrobiales; family Rhizobiaceae; genus Ensifer; species Ensifer sp. VA4. The sequence continues at coordinate 68,177 of NZ_JBVQPO010000016.1, forward strand.
AGGTAATCATACCCGTCCGCAAAGTTACGCGTACCGCCATCGGTCCTTGTTGAGCTCGTCTCTCTGCGCTTCAAGGCTTGGTGCTCCGATCAAAGGTACGACGCGTACCGCCGACAATTTCGATATGGCGCGATCGAAGATCGCGAGATTCGTACGCCCATTCAGGCGGGATGGATAGATGATGCCGTCCGGCACGGATCGGTGCTCATGGAAAGCGACCACGTCCGCGCGAGGGTTTCGCGGGAGGATTTCGCGACATCCGTCGACACTCCCATCCTGATTGCGTGGTCCTCGCGGAGATCAACAAGGCGGAGATCCGCAATCGTCTTAATCTCTGCGTAGCGCCGCTTTCTTGCGTTCTCGTCTTCCACGCGAGATGGCCGCTTTGGGCCAACGTCCCAGCGTCTCGCCTTGAAGGGATGTGAACCGACCACATGTCATTGCGTCGCGCGAACACCAGAGGTCGCTATAAGCCTGCGTCAGCCGTTTTTGAGCGCCCGTTTCCAGCGGACGGAATGTGCTTCCCAGCGCTGGATGACAAAGTGCTCGACGACTAACATGACCGCGACGAAAGCAAGGGAGTAAACGAGAACATGGGTGGTCTCGAATTGTTGGAAATAGAGGTGGACGCGAAAACCTATGCCATTCGAGCGACCGAGGAATTCGACGACGAGCACGATCTTCCAGATCACCGCGATTCCGTTGCGCGCCGCGACAGCGAGCCAGGGGGCGAGTTGCGGCAAAACGAGATGGCGCAGCCGGTCGCGGCGGGAAAGGCGGGAAACGGTTGCGAGATCCTCCAGCGCCGGAGCGAAGGCACGCACGCCCTGACGGACGGTGATCATCACCATCGCCGTCTTGTTCAGCGTCACGGCGACGATCGCTGCAGGTTCGTTAAGGCCGATCCAGAGGTAGCAGAGCACGATCAGCACTAGCGCCGGCAGGTTCATGAAGATCGTCACCCACGGGTCCGCCCAGCGGTCAAACGCCCGGTAGCGGCCAAGCAGATAACCGAGCAGGCTGCCAACCGTCATGGCGAGCACGAAGGCAGTGGTGACGCGCAGCAGTGTCGCCAGGAGTTCGCGCGGTAGGCGTCCCGAAGCGGCCTCCAAGCAGAACACGCGCGCAACATCGTCCGGCCCGGGCAGGACGGTCGGATCCGCCTTCAGGCCGGCAAGCGCCGCCCAGAACAGGCCGAATAGCCCAAGCGATAAAATGTACACGGTGCCCGACGGGCGGTCTTCGGTGCGCATCTCAGCCAATTCTCCCGTCATGACTATAGCCCGTCGGGCCTTCAGCCGATCCGCGACCTTGGTCGTATGGCGGTGTTTTCGCAGGCGCATAGGAATCGGACCGGGAGGATCTGGTCATGAAGAAAGGGCTGGTGCGGCGTGTCGCGCTGCGTGGCATTCTCATTCTCAGCCTCATGCACTTCGGCCGCAGCTCTTTCGCGGCCCCGCTCGATCGCGAAGCGCTAGCCGGCATGATCGTGCCGCCCTATGCGCTTGGCGAGCCGGTGAATAACAACGGCGTCTGGACACTGCTCAATTCCGGCGGGGCGGATGCAGGCTATGTCTTCGAAACCGGACCACTCGCGCCGTTGCCCGGCTTTTCCGGCGCGCCGATCGACATGCTCGTGACGATCGATCGCGATGGCCGCTTTCTCGATGTCCGGCTTATCTCGCACAACGAGCCGATCTTCGTTTCCGGCCTTGGAGAAGCGCCGCTGCGTGCTTTCCTTGAACAATATCGCGGTCATTCGATCCGCGAGTCGCTGGTCATCGGCACACCCTATGGCGACGCCGGCAACGGCTCGGACCTCGTCTATCTCGACGGCGTGACGAAAGCGACGGCCTCCGTGCGGATCGCCCACGAGTCGATCCTCGCCGCGACGCTCGCCGTGGCGCGCGAAAAGATGCAGGGCATCGCAGGCGGCCCGCCGGTCCGCCCCGATGCAGCCATCGACGAGAAGCTCGACTGGGCGACGCTCATCGCACGCGGCTACGCCCGGAACCTCAAGATCACAAACGCGAAACTCGACGCAGCCTTCAAGGCGACGATCTGGGCGCATGACGATCCCGAAGCCGCCGGCAATCCCGAAGGCCTTTATCTCGATCTCTGGGCCATGGATATCGGCCCACCGGCCGTTGCCCGGGCTGTCCTTAGCGAAGAGAGTTTCGCCGATCTTCAGCGCCTGCTGCGCATGTCGCCGGATGACGAGCCCATCCTCGTCATCGATGCGGGCCGTCACGGCCTGGTCTCGGCGGATTTCGTGCGCAATACAGCGCCGGACCGGCTTTCGGCGGAGCAAGACGGCCTGCCCGTGGCGCTGCGCGATGCCGACATGATGGTGGAAGCACGGGACGGCGTGCCCCAGGGGACGACCATGCTGCTGCGCGTCGACCGCCGCCTCGGCTTCGATCCGACGCGGGAGTGGACGCTGTCCGCCCAAGCCGTGCGGACACATGGCATGCTGAAGCCGGAGCTGGGTTCCGTGCATTTTCCACTGGTGCTAAAAGCTGACCAGAAGTTCTTCATTCGTCCCGACATCGGTGCCGCGATGCCCCCGTGGCGAGAGGCTATGGTCGCCCGCAAATGGGACTTAGCGGTATTCGGATTGTTATTGACCGGGCTGCTCGCCGCCGTCGGCCCCGGTATGCGCAGGCTGTCAACGCCGACGGTTCTGCGCCCCGCGCGGCTTGGCTTCCTTGCCGGTGTCATCGGTTTCGTTGGCTGGTGGGGCCAGGGTCAGTTGTCGATCGTGACACCGCTGGCCGTGCTCCGCACGATCAGCGGCGGCGGCAATCTTGCCGTCCTCCTCTACGATCCCTTCTCTCTCATGATCTGGGGGGCAGCCATCGCCGGCTTCGTGCTCTTCGGGCGCGGGTTGTTCTGCGGCTGGCTTTGCCCCTTCGGTGCCATGCAGGAATTCGCCCATCACGCCGGCCGCCTGCTACGGCTGCCACAATGGAAACCGCCGCCAATCTGGGACGAGCGACTGAAAGCCGGCACCTGGCTATCACTCGCGGGCCTGATCGCCGTCGCCGTTCTCGCGCCAGAAAAGGCCGAAACGGCGGCCGAGATCGAGCCCTTCAAAACGGCCATCACCACGCTCTTTAAGCGCGAATGGTACTATATCGCTTATGCCGCCTTCTGGCTGCTGCTTGCCATGGTCACCTTCAAGGGTTTCTGCCGCTATCTGTGTCCGCTGGGCGCATTGATGGCGCTGGGCGGCCTGTTGCGCATGCGCAAATGGATACCGCGGCGCGTGGAATGCGGTTTGCCCTGCCAGCTGTGCCGCGTGCGCTGCCCCTATGGCGCCATCCAAAAGACCGGCGAGATCGCCTATTCGCAGTGCTTCCAGTGCCTCGACTGCGTATCGATCCATGACGACAAGGCGCAATGCGTGCCGCTAGTGCTCGCGGCACGCAAGCGGGCACCGATATCAATGGGAATACGGGCATGAAACGACGGCGTTTTATCTTCATCGCCGCGGCCGTAGCCTTTGCTGGTTCCGCCCGGTGCGAGATGACGACCTGGCAGGCGGACATGTTCGGCGGCACGGTTCGCGTCGATCTGCGTGGCCCGCATGGTATTTCAGAGGAAGTGACCCGCAGGATCGGAGAAACGATCGCCGAGATCGAAGGCTCGGCGAGCCTGTTCAAACCCGACTCTGCCCTTAGCCGGCTCAATGCCACCGGCCATCTCGACGATCCGCCCCCTGCCCTCATCGATCTGTTCGGCCTCGCCGATCACCTCTACAAGGAGACCGGCGGGTGTTTCGACCCGACGGTGCAGCCGCTCTGGCGGGCGCTTGCCGAGGGGCGCGACAGCACGGAGGCAAAGGTGACAATTGGCTGGGACAGGGTACAGATTGGATCGCCCGTCCGGCTCGGCAGAGGCCAGGCCTTGACCTTCAACGGCATCGCGCAGGGCTATGCGGCGGACCGCGTGCGCGAGCTGCTGCGAGAGGCGGGCTACGGCCAGGCCATCGTCGAAATGGGGGAATTTGCCGCAATCGGCGGACCATTCAGCGTCGCGGTGGAAGACCCTCACCTCGGCGAGATCGCCGTCCGCCGCCTTGCCGGCAACGCCATCGCCACCTCCAGTCCCTCCGCCATGCGGATCGGCAACGCATTCCATATTCTCGGCCCAAGGGGCGAGCGTCCATGCTGGTCAACGATCTCGGTGGAGGGGGACAGTGCCGCCATGGCAGACGGCTTTTCGACCGCCTTCTGCCTAATGTCGGCCGAACAAATCCGTGCCGTGCTACACCAGTCCCGCTCCATCACCCGCGTAACGGCGGTCGATCTCGCCGGAGACGTCTCGACCGTTTGGAACTAGCGCTGCGGGGGGGTGAAGGTCAGGCCATGCCCTTCGAAGATGCGGGCAATTTCACCATCGGCCAGGGCCCTTTCGATCGCCTCGTCGAGGGCGTAACCGAGATCCTTGTGCTGAAAATTGACGCCGACGCCGAGAGTCCAACTTCCTCGACCGAAACCGACGAGCGTCGGGGAATGAACTTTCAACCCGTCATCCGGATGACGGGACGCACCCGCCTCCAGCTCGGCGCGCGGTCCCATCGCGGCCTTGGTCTCGCGCTTCGCCAGCCCATCCATGGCAGCGGTGGTCGAACGATAACGATGGATCTTGTCGACCGGGCCGATCAGCGACGTCAGGTAGAAATCGGCAATCGAGTCGTTCTCGACGGCAACGGGATCGAACCGGAAGAAAGGTGGTGTCGGCGCCTGGTCTTCGTAATCGGCCGCGCGATAGGCGATCGCAACGTTTTCGGTGGCGTATTGGCCGGTGAAGGTGACTTGTTCGATGCGGCAGACGAGCGCACTGTCATAGGGCACATGCAGCATGACGTCGCTCACCCGCCCGCCGACGGCGGCACCCTTCCAGACATAGTTGTGCAGGTCGGCTTCCAGGTTTTCACCAGATGCAACCAGCCGGAACTTCGGCTCGACGCCGAGGGCCTTGGCGATCAGGCGACCGATCTCGATATCCACGCCGGCCAGCTTACCCTTTTCCTCATAGGACCAGGGCGCATAGTCCTCGTAGACGGCGAACTCAATCCAGCCCTCGTCGATGATTCGGTCGAAATCCCGGCCGACATCCTGCGCGAAGGTGTTCTGCGGCTTGGGCTGGGGCTTGTAGCCTTCGCAACGCGCAAAAGCGCCGCCCGGGAGGGCGACGCTTACGAGACAGGCTAGAAAGGCGCGGCGCATGGCGGCTCTTACTGCGTGGCTGAAAGGCCGACGGTCAGAACTTCCGCCGCCTTCTTCCAGCTTTCCGGCTTGTCCGAGAGTATGCGCGCCGCCTCATAGGTGACGCTGTCGGCGACCGGCGCGCCGGAGGCCGTCTTCACGGCGGTAGCAATCGTCTCGAGTTCCTGTTTCAAAGCGGCGGTGTCGGCGACCTTACCGGAGCCGAGTTCGTCGCGGATTTCGTGCAGGCGTTTAGCATGGTCATCAAGTGCACCATCCTCCGGGCGTGTTTCCACGTAGGTGCGGATCGCCCACGCGGCCTTCTGACCGAGAATGTCGCCGAAGGCCGGCATCTTGGTCGTGCCGTCCTGCGTGTATCCGTGGCGGAAGCGCTCGATGAACCACTCGTCACCCGCCTCTTCCGCCTCGAGGAAGCGCAGGTCGGGTGCAAGACCACCGGAGACCGCGCCCAGGCCATGACAGCGGGCGCAATTCTGGTTGAAGCCCGAGGCACCGATTTCGACCGCCTTTAGCCAGACTTCGTGACCAGCCTTCGCCTCGCGATAGGGATTTTCGGTCTGCCACTCCTCGCCCACGTCCGGCAGCGCGTCCGTGTTAACCGGTTGCGGCGCCACGTCGCCATGGGCGATCACCAGGCCCGTCGTTGCCAGCAGGATGGCTGCGGCAATCCCGCCGCGAATGATGTTGGCCGACATGCGGTCCCTCCCTTGCATTTCACACGGGTTATTTTCTACGGCACACCAGTCGCCGCCGATATGCGACCTAGGTCGCCCCGCCCCATGGCACCAAGGTCGTATTTCGGCGTGTGCGCCATGCCGCCATGCTCTTTGCCGGGAGGACGTGAGATGTCGGCAAGTCTTGCAGCGTGCCGTAGGAGGCTTTGCCTCGCGGTCGCGATCGTCTGCTTCGCGTCGTCGGCCGCGGCAGAGATCGCCATACCGATGACCTATATCAGGCAGGTCGTGGAGACGCCGCCGGTGCTCTCCAATCTCGATTCGATCCCGCCGGATCGCGGCATCGCCGGTGCTGAAGTGGCGCTGACGGACACGAAAACAACTGGCGGCTTTCTAGGCCAGAACTACAGCCTTGCCGTCGTCTCGGTCGAAGCCGGCGGCGACTTCCCCAGCGCAGCGCGAAAGGCACTTGCCACCTCGAAAATCCTGTTCCTCGAAGCCACGCCCGAAGACATGCTCGCCGTCGCAGATCTGCCTGAAGCGAAGAACGCCCTGCTCTTCGACATCGCCTCCGGTGCACGGCGGCTGCGCGATATGGATTGCCGCTCGAATCTGCTGCACACGATGGCGGAAGATGCGATGCGCACCGATGCCTTGATGCAGGTGCTGAAGGCCCGGCGCTGGACGCGCACGGTGCTGATCGTCGGGCCGAAGCCGGAAGACACGGCCTACGCCGAAACGCTGCGCGCCTCCGCGCAAAAGTTCGGGGTGGATATCCTCGCTTCCAAGAACTGGACCTTCGACACGGATCTACGCCGCGCCGCCGGCCAGGAAATCCCGCTCTTCACGCAGGACTTTCCAGATTACGACGTGCTGCTGATCGCCGATGAATCCGACGATTTCGCCCGCTATGTGCAGGACAATACCTGGCTGCCGCGCCCGGTAGCCGGTGCGGATGGGCTCCGTGGCGAAGGTTGGGCTCCAGTCTTGGAGCAATGGGCTGCCGTACAGCTGCAGAACCGTTTCGAGAACACCACGGGCCGCGAGATGAACTCACGCGACTATGCCGCCTGGGCGGCGCTCAGGACCATCGGCGAGGCGGTCACGCGCACCAACTCCGCCGATCCGGCAGTGCTGCGCGCCTTCATCCTCTCGGACAAGTTCGCCCTCGACGGCTTCAAGGGCCGCAGCCTCAGCTACCGCAGTTGGAACGGCCAGTTGCGACAGCCGATGGCGGTCGTCAATTCTCGCGCGCTCGTCGAGCTGACACCACTCGACGGTTATCTGCATCAGACCAATGACATGGACACGCTGGGCCTCGACAAGCCCGAAAGCTCCTGCACCGCCTTTGGAGAATGAGATGAGTTTTCCGCTCCTGCTGCTCGCCCCCCTTCTCGCCGCGACCGCATCGGATCCGTCCGGTGAAATCTGGGTGACGAACGAGAAGGACGACACGATCTCCGTCATCGACACGGCCAAGCTCGAGGTCGTGCGCACGATCAAGACCGGCGAGCGGCCGCGCGGCATTACCTTCAATTCCGACCACAGTCGCGTCTATATCTGCGCCTCCGACAGTGACACCGTGCAGGTGATGGACCCGGCGACCGGCGAAATCCTGCACGACCTGCCCTCCGGCGAGGACCCGGAACAGTTCATTCTCGCGCCCGACGACAAGCATCTCTGGATCGCCAACGAGGACGATGCGGTGACGACCGTGGTCGATGTCGACACACGGCAGGTGGTCGGCCAGATCAATGTTGGCATCGAGCCCGAGGGCATGGCGATCTCGCCGGACGGCAAGATCGTCATCACCACTTCGGAAACGACGAACATGGCGCACTGGATCGATACGGAGAAGAAAACGATCTTCGCCAACACGCTGGTCGAATCCCGCCCGCGCCATGCCGAATTCGCCAAGGGCGGCACGGAGCTCTGGGTCTCCTCGGAAATCGGCGGCACGATCACCATCTTCGATGTTGCGACGCAAACCGAAAAGGTAAAGATCCGCTTCGAGATCGCGGGCGTGAACGCCGACCTTATCCAGCCCGTCGGCTTCGAATTCACCGCCGACGGCAAGACGGCCTTTGTCGCACTCGGCCCGGCCAACCATGTGGCCGTCATCAATGCCGAAACCTTTGCGGTCGAGAAATACGTGCTCGTCGGCCGCCGTGTTTGGCACCTCGCCTTCTCGCCGGATCACACGCAGCTTTTCACCACCAACGGCGTCTCCGGCGACGTGACCGTCATTGATGTCGCGACGCTGGAGCCCGTGAAATCCATCAGAGTCGGCCGCTTCCCCTGGGGCGCGGCGACCCGGCCATGACTTGAGAGGCAGGGCGGGATGAAAAAAGCAATTTTTGCCACCATGCTGCTCGCTGCCGTCCCGCTCGCCGCGGTCGCCAGCGATGACGAGGCCAAGCCGGAGGCCATGATCGGTCTTGCCGGCCTTCTGTCAAAATCCAACCGCGAGACGCTGCCCGGCCTTACGCTCTCGGCTGGCCAGCCGATCGCCCAAAGGCCGATGACCCTGAAATCCGGCAGATACTACACGCTGAAGATCGAGGCCGATGGCAGCCAGGAACTGGCGCTGGAAGGCGCCGGCTTCTTCCGCGCCATCTGGCTCAACGAGATCGTCGTCGAAGGCATCGAGATCCGCCCGCTCGGCGTCGATTCCATCGAGTTCGACGAGGCCGGCGAAGCGGAAATCAGCTTCATCGCGATCAAGCCGGGCAGCTACCAGCTGAAAATTCCGGGCAGCACCGGCGAGACACAACAGGTCAAGATCACCATAGAGTGAGGCACCATGAGCGGTTTGAGGATCGAAGGTATCAACCATGATTGGGGAACGCGCCGCGCGCTCGACAATGTTTCCTTTGCCGTTGAGCCCGGCCGCTTCTGCGCCCTGCTTGGACCGAATGGTGCGGGAAAATCGACGCTGTTCGGCATGCTGACACGACTCTTCACGCCGCACGGCGGCCGTATTGCCGTCGCGGGGCATGACTTGGCGCGCGAACCGCGCGCAGCGCTCGCCCGGATGGGCGTCGTCTTTCAGGCCTCGACGCTCGATCCCGATCTCACCGTCAAGCGCAACCTCCTGTACTTCGCCGCCCTGCACGGTCTTTCGGGGCGTGAAGCAGAGACACGCGCCATGGCCGCACTCGACCGGCTCGGTATGGCAGAACGTGCCGGGGAAAAAGCCTCGAAACTCAACGGCGGCCACCGCCGGCGCATGGAGATCGCCCGCGCCCTCCTTCACCGGCCGAAGGTGCTGCTGCTCGACGAGCCAACGGTTGGACTGGACGCCGCTTCGCGCGCGGCGATCACCGCGCATGTGCATGATCTCGCCTCACAGGGACTGACCGTGCTCTGGGCGACCCATCTGGTGGACGAGGTTTGGGCGAAGGATCGCCTCATTATTCTCCATCGCGGCCAGGTACTCGCCGATGGCGAGGCCGGCGACATCGCCGGCGGCGATCTCACCAGCCGCTTCCTTGCTCTGACAGGAGAACAGGCATGACGGTCGAGGCTTTCCCGTCAATCGAAGAAGAAACGGGCGGTTTCCTTCACTCGCATCCCCTTGTCGCGCTGCGGGCGATCCTTCACCGCGAGGCGCTGCGCTTCATCGGCCAGCGCGGGCGGCTCGTCGCGGCGCTGGTGCGGCCGCTGGTCTGGCTTTTCGTCTTCGCCGCGGGCTTTCGCGCAGCCCTCGGTCTTGCGATCACGCCGCCCTACCAGACCTATATTACCTATGAGATCTATATCGTGCCGGGGCTGGTCGGCATGATCCTGCTGTTCAATGGCATGCAATCCTCGCTCAGTCTCGTCTATGACCGGGAAATGGGCTCGATGCGCTTGCTGCTAACAGCACCGCTATCGCGCTGGTGGCTGCTGTTCTGCCGGCTGCTGGCAGGTAGCCTGATGGCCGTTGTGCAGGCCTACGCCTTCCTCGCCATCGCAGCACTCTATGGCATTCGCTTCCCCTGGTTCGGCTATCTCGCCGCTGCCCCGGCGATCCTAACCGCCGCAATGATGCTCGGCGCGCTCGGCCTGCTGCTGTCCTCCTTCATCCGACGACTCGAAAACTTCGCTGGCGTCATGAACTTCGTCATCTTCCCGATGTTTTTTCTGTCCTCCGCCCTCTACCCGCTGTGGAAGATGGCCGAGGCCTCGCCGCACCTCAGGGATCTCTGCGCGCTCAATCCCTTCACCCATGCCGTCGAGCTGATCCGCTTTGCCCTCTATGCCAAGGGCAACCTCACGGCGCTCGCCGTCACGCTCGCCGCCTTCGTCATCTTCGGCCTCGTTGCCATCTGGGGTTACGACCCTGCCCGTGGCCTCACCGCGCGAAAAGCCTGAACAGAAAAAACGCCGTGCGCCTCGTCACTCTCGCCGCCAGCCTGCTGTTTCCCGCCAATGCCGCGCTAGCTGCCCAAACGGATACGGAGGGCGGCGGCACGCTCAAACCCGAGGAGCTGACGCTGTGTGATGAAGTAGCTGCGCCGCCGCCGGTTGGACGGGGGCGATGACCTAGATGTCCAGCTCGACGACAACGGCCTTGGCAACCACGAAGACCCGGACGCCGCCGCCGACTGGGACCGTCGCGCTGCGGAGGCCGGCGCCCATTGGCGAGCTCAACTGCGGGCTCAACCTGATGCGCGGGGCGTGGTTTCGTCGAACACCAGGCGCTCGGCCGCCGGTTCGTCGATGAGGCAGCGAAGAGCAGTCTTCCAACCGCACGGCGTGTCAACGAGACCGGCTACGATCTCGACATCGTGACGCCCGATACTGGCAACTGGAAATATGCGCCGGCCTTCTGGCGGTCCTCGACGAGCCGCGCGGGCCGCCCCTCAAGCCGCAGGACGCGTCCGGCCAACCGCTCGGCCTCGGCCCGCACATGCGTAACGAGCAAGGTCGCACAGGGGCGTGCTTCGATCAGGCGTTCGAACAGGGCCATCATTTCCGATGCCAGAGCCGGATCGAGGCTGACGAAAGGCTCGTCCATGAGAAGCAGGTCAGGCGCGCAGGCGAAAGCGCGGGCAAGCGACAGCCGCCGCTGCTGGCCGAGGGAGAGCATACCGGGAAAACGATCGCCAAGCCCCGCCAACCCCACATCCTCCAGCCAGTGCCACGCCTCCTTTTCGCCAATACGCCCGACGATGGTGAGATTCTGGATGGCCGTGCGCCAGGGCAAGAGCACGGGCTCCTGAAAGACCATGGCGATCCGTTCGCTCGTTTCACACCGGCCGTCAAAGGCGCGGTCGAGACCGGCGATGATGCGCAGCAGCGAGGTCTTGCCGACGCCGGACGGGCCGGTCAGCGCTACCGTTTCACCCGGAAGCAGCGAAAGCACCATCCGGCCGAGCAAATGGCCCGGCCCGCCGCGTTCGAGATCAAGTCGGAGAACCGGCTCAGCTGCCGGGATGAAGGAAAACGCCATCGGGAAGTTCCTTCAGGTCCCCGACGAGATCGGCGCCGCCAAGCTCCGTCATGAGAGCGAGCATCCGGGCAGCCGCCTGTTCATCGACCGCGCCTGTTTTCGGTGTTCCGGCCAGAAAGCCGGCCTTCAGCGCCTCGAATTCCACATCGTTCGCCGCCTTCATCATCGAGCGAATGCGCTCAAAGGCGGCAGGATCGGAGGCGAGCTTTTCCTTGGCGGCACGGGACGCCGCCGCAATCGCTTCGCCAAGACCAGGATGTGTCTTCAGCAACTCGCCGCGCACGACATAGCCGACGAGCGGCGTTTCCGGATCAAGCCCCAAGGCTTTTGTGGCCTGGTCGATGGTCAGCAGCGGACGCATGCCCGCCGCCTGCATTCGGGCCCCGAAGTTCCAGAAGTTCAGGGCGGCCTGCACCTCGCCATCAAGCGCCGCCTTGTAGACCAGCGGCGGTGCGGCAAAAACCTGCTCCGTCGAGCCGGCGAGATCAAACCCCTCCACCTTCTGCGCATAGGCGCGCAGGATCAGCCAGCTCTTATCGATCGGGCTGCCGGCAACACCGATCTTCTGCCCCTTGAGGTCTCCCAACGCCTTGGCCGCGCCGTTGGCCGGCACCATCAGGCCACCGACAGCACGGGAATAGGGAATGAAGACGAGATCACGGCCAGCGGCGCGCTCGCGCGCCACCCAGAGCCAGTCGGAGACGATCATGTCGACCTGGCCGGCAACGAGCGCGATCTGTGCCGCCGGCGCACCGGCGACGTCGCTCACCTCAAGGGAAAAGCCGGTCGCTTCGTCGAAACGGTAGTGGCGGATCGTGTCAGCTTCCCAGTTGACCGTGCCGGAAAGCTGCAGCGCGGCGCGCACCACCGGCGTTTCGGCCAGCGCCGGCGCAAAGGATAGAAGCGCTGCGGCTGCGGCGCTGGCGAGCGATTTCAGGATTCTCATGGGCTCCTCCTCCCTGATCGGATGAGGCTAACCGCTCCTCCTTGGCGCCGATATACGACCTATTGACAGGGGTCGAACCCGTGCGACCCTCGGCGAAACCGGCATTTTACGACCAAGGTACAATTCAGTCGTTCCGCAACTGCGCCGATGATCCCAATCGTGGAGCCCGCGTGCTGCTGCGGGCGTGGAGTGGGAGGATGCCATGAGGAAACTCGTTCTGGCCGCGATCGCGGCCCTCACCTGTTCAAGCGCCGCTTATGCCGGCGTGACCGAACAAGATCTTGCCAAGGACGCCGAAACCGTCGGCGACGTCCTGACCAACGGCATGGGGCGCAACCTGCAGCGCTTTTCGCCGATGGAGACGCTGAACACCAAGAACGTCAAGAACCTGATGCCCGCCTGGGCCTTCTCGCTTGGCGGCGAAAAGCAGCGCGGCCAGGAAAGCCAGCCGATCATCTATGACGGCATCATGTACATTACCGGCTCCTATAGCCGTCTCTATGCCATCGACGTCAAGACCGGCAAGGAAGTCTGGCAATACGACGCCCGGCTGCCGGAGGGCATCCTACCCTGCTGCGACGTGGTCAATCGCGGCGCTGCCATTTACGGCGACAACATCTATTTCGGCACACTCGATGCGCGCCTTGTCGCGCTGAACCGCAAGACCGGTGATGTCGTCTGGAGCAAGAAGCTCGCCAACTACAAGGAGGGCTATAGCTACACCGCAGCACCGCTGATTGTGAACGGTCTCGTTGTGACCGGCAATTCCGGAGGCGAGTTCGGCATCGTCGGCGAGGTGCAGGCACGCAATGCCGAGACCGGCGAGCTCATCTGGACCCGCCCCGTGATTGAAGGTCACATGGGCACCTTCAAAGGCAAGGAAAGCACGATGACCGGGACGCTGAACGCGACCTGGCCAGGCGACATGTGGAAGACCGGCGGCGGAGCAACCTGGCTCGGCGGCTCCTATGACGAGGACACCAAGACGCTCGTCTTCGGCACAGGCAATCCCTCGCCCTGGAACAGCCACCTGCGCAATGCCGGCAAGCCTGTCGAAGGAAACAAGGGCGACAATCTCTATGCCGCCTCGCGCCTCGGCATTGATCCGGAAAACGGCGAGATCAAATGGTACTTCCAGACGACACCCCGTGAAGGCTGGGACTTCGACGGTGTGAACGAGGTCGTTCCCTTCGTCGACAAGGACGGAAACAAGCGCTTCGCCACCGCCGACCGCAACGGCTTCTTCTACGTGCTGAACCGCGAGGACGGCAAATTCGTCTCAGCCCATCCCTTCGTGAAGAACATTTCCTGGGCGAAGGGCATCGACGAGACCGGCCGCCCGATCTACAACGAGGACAACCGTCCGGGCGATGCCGCTGCGGCGGCGGACGGCGCCAAAGGCCAGCAGGTCTTTGCCGTGCCCTCGTTCCTCGGCGGCAAGAACTGGATGCCGATGGCCTATAGCCCGAAGACGGGCCTGTTCTACGTGCCCTCAAACGAATGGGGCATGGACATCTGGAACGAGCCGATCAGCTACAAGAAGGGGGCTGCCTATCTCGGCGCCGGCTTCACAATCAAGCCGCTCTTCGAGGACCATATCGGCAGCCTGAAGGCGATCGATCCAAACACCGGCGAGATCAAGTGGGTGTACAAGAACGGCGCTCCACTCTGGGGCGGCGCGATGACCACGGCCGGTGGCCTCGTCTTCTTCGGCACGCCGGAAGGTGATTTCATCGCGCTGAACAACGAGACGGGCGAGGAACTTTGGAAGTTTCAGACGGGCTCGGGCATCGTCGGCCAGCCGGTGACCTGGGAACAGGACGGCGAGCAATATGTCTCGATCATCTCCGGCTGGGGCGGCGCCGTTCCGCTCTGGGGTGGGGAAGTCGCCAAGAAAGTCAATTATCTTAATCAAGGCGGCATGGTCTGGACCTTCCGCCTGCCAAAACAGCTGGCTTCGCTGAACTGAAATTTGGAGCCGGGCGAAAACGCCCGGCTTTGCTGCTTTTGCTCTGGCCAATAGGCCGATGAAGACGGACGAATTCAATGCTAAGCTATCGCCAGCCCTATCGGGAATTTCGCATGTTGCCAGTTCTTATACCGCAAAAGCCTGTGCGTAAGCTGACATCGGCGCTGATCGTTGACGATCACCCCCTTTTCTGCGACGCGCTGGCGATGACACTGACAGGGCCGGTCGGTATTCCGGACGTTCAGGCCGTCGGCACGCTGGAGGCCGCGCTCACGCGACTTGCCACGTGCCCGCTGCCCGATGTCGTGGTGCTCGATCTCAACCTTCCCGACGTCAACGGGCTCGACGGCGTGGTGCGCCTGCGCCAAGCTGCTCCGGAAACGCCGATCGTCGTCGTCTCGTCCTTGGACGAGGTGCGCATCGTGCGCGCCGCGCTGAAAGCCGGCGTCAATGCTTTTGTGCCGAAGCACGCATCGCGCGAAGAGTTCCGCGAGGCATTCTCCGTCATCGCGCGTGGCGAAATCCACGCCAGCCATCTCACGCTTGAGGGATCCGTCCCGCCGAGTCTGTCAGAGGAAGCGGTCAAGCGGCTGGCGCTCTTGACGCGGCAACAGGCGCGTATCTTGCAACTCGTCTGCGCCGGGCGCATGAACAAGCAGATCGCCTACGAGCTTTCGATCGCCGAGACGACGGTGAAGGCGCATGTTACCGCGATCATGCGCAAGCTCGGTGTCCAGACGCGCATGCAGGCTGTGCTCTTCGCGCAAGAGGCAAGTTTCAACACGATGATCACGGACGCTTGAGGCTCTAAGACCATCGGCTAAGAATCGCATTCCACGCTGGCGCCGAGGCGCGCCGAATGGTTTAAAATAGAGGACGGGGGAACGGCGGAGGAGGCCATCGCCCGTGGACGAACATTACGTATCGCGTGCGCTCGTTTCCGCGCACGAGACCTGCCCTGTCGAGCACCTGGCGAAAAGCCTTGGCCCCGGCCCCTTTTCACTCGTGCTGCTCTTCGTGTCGCCCGAGGCGGATGTATCGTCCGCCGTTACCGAGGCCCGAAGGGTCTGGAAGGGCGCGAAGATTGCCGGCTGCACCACCGCGGGCGAGATTTCCGGCGATGGTTATGACGAAGAAAGCATTGTCGCCGTCGGTTTCCATGCCCGCCACTTCGCCGCCGAGACCTTGCTAGTCCCCGACCTCTCGAAACTCGTGGCAAGCGACCTTTCCGACACGCTACTGCACATCCGTCAGGCTCTGGCCCGCGACCATGGCCACCTGCCGGAAGAGTTCGCCCTCCTGTTTGTCGACGGGCTTTCGGCGCGGGAGGATGAGCTTGCCTCCGCGCTGGCAGCGGCGACCGGCGCGATGCCGCTGATTGGCGGCTCGGCGGGCGACGGCACGCGTTTCCGCGAAACGCTGGTCTTTGATGGCAAGCAACTGCTCGCCAATGCCGCCGTCATCTCCATCATGCGGGGCGCCTGTCCGCTGCGTCCGTTCAAGATGGACCACATCAAGCCGACCGAACGGCGCATGGTCGTGACGGATGCGGATCCGCAGGCCCGGATCGTGCGGCGCATCAATGCCGAACCGGCGGTAAAGGAATATGCCCGCCTCATCGGCATGCAGCCGGAAAGCGTCAATACGCTGACCTTCGCCATTCATCCGCTCACCGTGCGCATGGGCGAACGTCACCACGTTCGCGCCATCCAGCGCGTCCTGCCATCGGGCGAACTTCTGTTCTTCTCTGCAATCGACGAAGGCATGGTGCTGACCATCGCCGAGCCGCACGACCTCGTCGGGCACCTCTCGGCGGAACTGAAGGCGCTCAAGCAACCGGCCAATCCCGTTGCCGTGTTAGCCTTCGACTGCATCCTGCGCCGCATAGAAGCGCAAGAACGGCAGATGATCGGCCCCGTCTCGGAACTCTTAAGCCAGCATGGCGTCATCGGCTTTTCCACCTATGGTGAGCAGATCGGTCCCATGCATATCAACCATACGATGACAGGCTTTGCCTTCTACCCGCCCGGCACCGTCTTTTCGGAAAATGCCCCATGAACGATCGCCTTTCCGATGGCCTGTTCGATCCTGCCGATGGCGAGGCCCGCAACCTCGAAAAGATGCTCGTCATCGCCGACGCTCTAATGCGTCATGTCGAGCAGAACACCGGCGATCGGAGCGCCGCCTTCGAACAGTTCCGCCGCGCGGCCATGCTGGAGGAGCGGGTCCGCCAGCGAACGCGCGACCTCGAAGCGACGCTGAAGCTGCTCAACGAGGCTAACAGCGCGGCCGAGCGCGCGCGCCGCGACCTGTCGCAGGCCATCGAGGCGATCGAGGAAGGCTTCGCACTCTTCGATCCGGCAGAAGTCCTCGTGCTGTGCAATTCGCGTTTCTGCCGCGATCTTGCGGATGTGCGCCCGAAACTGTCGCCAGGTATCACGTTTGCAGATTATGTTGAAACGGTCAGCCGCTCTGTGAAACTCGCGCTGCCGCGGGGCGTGACGCCGAAGAGCTGGGCGGCCGAGCGCATGCGGCTGCACCGGGCACGGCAGGTCTTCAATGTCGGACTTTCCGGCGACCGCTGGCTCCAGGTCAGCGAGCAGCGCACCGCTGATGGAGGCACCGTCATCCTCCAGACAGACATTACCGACCTCATCCGCATGGAGCGTTCGGAACGCGGCAAGCTACTCGACAACCAGGCCCGCATGATCCGCGCCACCCTTGAGCACATCAATCAGGGCGTCGGCATCTTCGACGCCAACCGCCGCCTCGTCGGCTGGAACAGCCGGATCGCGCAATTGCTGGATATTCCACCGCGCCTCCTGCGGCTGGGCGTCCCGTTCGAGCTGCTGGCAAACCATATCAACCAGGCCATTACCCTCGGCGACGGCTTTTCCGGTGCCGCGCTGCGCCAATGGATTGACGGGGATTTGCAGCGCGGACCGCTCTCCTTCGAGATCATGCACGCATCTGGCATCATCCTTGACGTCTTCGCCCAGGAAATGCCGGGCCGTGGTTTCGTCATGTCCTTTGCCGACGTAACGCGCGAGCGGCACGCAATCCACGCAATGATCCGCGCCAACACTTCGTTGGAGGCGCGGGTCGCCGCTCGGACCGGTGATCTTGCTGCCGCCCTTGCCGAAGCCGAACGCGCCAACTCCGCTCGCGTCCGCTTCGTTGCGGCCGCGAGTCACGATCTGCTGCAACCACTTTCCGCCGCCAAGCTCTTCGTAGCTGCTGCAAGGGATGACGCGGACGCGACGCCGATGCGGGGAACGCTGGAAAAGGCGCACAATGCGCTTGTGAGCGTCGAGGGTATCCTCGGGGCACTGCTCGACATTTCGCGATTGGAAGCGGGTGGTGCTGCGATGGATGTCGGTCCAGTGCCGCTCTCCCTGCTCCTGAAGCAACTCACCGACGAATTCGCCCCCGTTGCCGCCCGCAAGGGCCTGCGACTTAATATCCTCCCCTGCGAACTCACCGTTTTGAGCGACTCGACCTATCTGCGCCGCATCCTGCAGAACCTCATCAGCAACGCCATTCGCTACACCGCGAGCGGCCGTGTCCTCGTCGGCCCACGCCGCTCGAACGGGCAGGTGCGAATAGAGGTCCATGACACAGGACCTGGCATCGCGGCGGACCAGCAACAGTCGATCTTTCGCGAGTTCCATCGCGTCCAGGGTTCCGCCTCGGCCTCCGAGGGGATGGGGCTCGGCCTTGCCATTGTAGAAAGAGCCTGCGCCCTGCTCGGTCATAGGCTTGTGCTGCGCTCGGACCTCGGGCGCGGCACGTGTTTTTCCGTTGAACTGAAGCCGGTGGCGCAGCATGCCTGTCCGAACTACGGCGAAGTAGCGCCGGTCATCCCGGAGGAACCGGGCGGAAACAGCGACCGGATCGCCCTTCTCGTCGAAAACGACGTGGACCTGCGCCGGGCGATCGCACTGTTGCTGGAGCGACGCGGTGTCAGTGTCTTGGAAGCGGGCAGCGGCGAGGAAGCGCTCTCGCTCCTGGAGGAGATCGGCATCGTGCCCGACCTCTATCTCGTCGACCAGCAGCTCGACGGCGCGTTTACCGGCATCGAAACGGTGGAAGCGCTGCATGCCGAATATGGCGAGCGCCCAACCCGCATCCTGACCGCCGACCGCAAACCGCAGACGCGCATGGCCGCCGAAGCCGCTGGAATCGAGATCCTGTACAAGCCGATCGCCGCTGATGCGCTGGAAGCCTTCGTGCTCCACGCCAGCTAACGCTCTCGTCCGCCACCAAGGTCGCATTGCGACACCAGCCGCCCCATGGGACATCCCTTCCACCTGAACTGGAGGAGATGGACATGAAGAAATTTCTGGCTTCGGCAGCCCTGGTGATCCTTGCAAGCGGCACCGCTGATGCCGCCGAGCACATGATCAAGATGATGAACAAGGGCGAGAGCGGCAACATGGTCTTCGAACCCGCCGCTGTGGCCGCGCAACCCGGCGATACCGTTCACTTCATCCCCACCGACAACAGCCACAATGTCGAGGGCATCAAGGGCATGCTTCCGGACGGCGTAAAACCCTTCAAGAGCAAGGTGAACGAGGAATATGTCCTGAGTGTCACCGAGCCGGGCTATTATGGCGTTAAATGCTCACCGCATTTCAGCATGGGCATGGTGGCCCTTATCCGCGTCGGCGATGGTTCGCCGAATGCCGACGCTGCCAAGGCGGTCAAGCTCCCCGCCAAGGCGGGCGAGCGCATCAAGGCCGCTTTTGAGACCCTGGCAACCGCGAAATAGGCGCAAGACCTCGGTTGCCGGGCAGCTCAACCCCAACTGCTCCGTGAACACCGAGACCTTGGTCGCATTGTCGAGACACCTGCAAGAAGCGCAAGCTGACACCGTGGCCGTTCACAGTTGGAGGAGAAAAGCTATGGCTTGGAAGAAACCCGTTATCAAAAACATCGCCTGCGGCATGGAAATCAACATGTATGGCCCGTCGGAAGATGAACCGCGTCCGGACCATCCGTTCTGAACCGGAACAATGCGTATCGTCATACTCGGGGCAGGCGCCGGTGGCGGCCTGCCCCAATGGAACTGCGGCTGCACCCAATGCTCCGCCGCACGGCGGGGGCTGATCGCTCCGATGACGCAGAGCACATTGGCCGTCAGCGTCGATGGCTCGACCTGGGCCTTGCTCAATGCGTCGCCGGATCTGCGTCAGCAGCTCGCCACCTGGCCGGCGCTACACCCGACCAGCCTTCGCGGCAGTCCGGTGAAGGCCGTAGTGCTGACCAATGGCGATGTCGATCACATCGCGGGCCTGCTGACCTTGAGGGAAAAGACCGGCTTCACCCTCTACGCCACCGACGCAACGCATCAGGTTTTGTCCGAAAACACGGTGTTCGGCGTGCTCGATCCGGTCCTGGTGCGGCGGGAGACCGTATTTCTGGACCATCCCTTCAGCCCGCTACCGGGCCTGACGGTCACCGCCTATGCCGTTCCGGGAAAGACCCCTCTCTACCTGGAAGGCGAAACGCCGGAATTGGAGGCGATGGGCGAACAGACCGTGGGGCTGCGCCTGCAAGCCGGCGGACGCGAAGCCCACTATGTTCCAGGCTGCGCCGCCCTCCCCGACTGGCTCGTGGATCACCTCTCGCAGGCGGCCGTGGTGCTGTTCGACGGCACGGTCTGGAGCGACGATGACATGCCGCTCTCTGGCACCGGCGCCAAGACCGGCGTGCGCATGGGGCATGTGGCGATGCGCGGGCCCGCCGGTTCGCTCGCGCGCCTCGGCCCGCTGCAAGGTCGGCGCATCTATACGCACGTGAACAATACAAATCCGGCATTGATGCCCGACAGCGAGGCCCGCGCAACGATCATGGCCGCCGGATGGGAAATCGCCAACGATGGCATGGAGATCGTCCTTTGAACCTGACCCCGAAACAGGAAGACTGGCCCCTGAGCCGCGCGGAATTCGAGGCGCGGCTGCGCCGTGTCGGCGAGGAGCGCTATCACGACAAGCACCGCTTCCATGACAGACTACACGGCGGAGCTTGCACGATAGATGAGGTCCAGGCCTGGGTGATCAATCGCTGGCAGTATCAGTGCTCCATTCCCATGAAGGATGCCGCGTTCCTGTCGCGCTGCCCTGATCCGGATCTGCGGCGCATCTGGCGCTCCCGCATCGAGGATCATGACGGCGGCACCGAAGACGGCGGCGGGATCCGACGCTGGCTCAGACTGGCCGAGGGCGTCGGGCTGGATCCCGCCTATGTCGCCTCCGGCCGCGGCGTGATGCCGGCCACGCGTTTCATCGTCGACGCTTATATCCGCTTCGTGCGCGACGAGCCGCTCATCGCCGCGATGGCAAGCTCGCTCACCGAGATGTTTGCGCCGGCGATCCACACGCAGCGAATTTCCGGCCTGCTGGAACATTATGATTTTGCCGATCGCGACACGATCGCCTATTTCCGCCACCGCCTGAACGAGGCGCCGAAGGACGTACGTTTCACACTCGATTGGGTCTTGACCCACGCCGTAACCCGCACCGAGCAGGAGGCGGCTATCGCGGCGCTGACATTCAAGACGGATGTCCTGTGGGCGCAACTCGACGCGCTGTGGAGCAGCTATGTCGATGGTCACATCCCGCCCGGCGCCTGGCGGCCCGGCGAGGCGCAACGGACAATCCGCCCATGACGACCGATCCCGTTCCCCTTCTGCCGCGCGGAACGCGCCTGCATCATGACCGCGTCCGCGACACAATGGTGCTGCTCGTCCCGGAGCGGGCGCTGCTGCTCGACGATATCGGTGCTGCCATCCTTCGGGAGGTCGATGGCCGCTCCACGCTCGGCGCGATCTCCAGCCGTCTCGCGGAGCGCTACGGCGCACCGAAGGCAGACGTCGCATCCGACGTTCGCGATTTCCTCGACGGCCTCGCCGGCCAGCGATTGGTGGATTATCAATGACGGACCGCCCTGCCCCACCGATCGCCATGCTTGCGGAGCTGACGCATCGCTGCCCCCTGTCCTGCTCCTATTGCTCCAACCCGCTGGAGCTGACGGAACGGACGCGGGAACTGACGACTGAAGGCTGGATCGATGTGTTTCGCCAAGCTGCCAAGCTCGGCGTGCTGCAATTGCACTTGTCCGGCGGCGAGCCGGCATCGCGGCGCGATCTCGAAATTTTGGTGAAGGCGGCGCGGGACGCCGGCCTCTATGTCAACCTCATCACATCGGGCATCGGGCTGACGCCGACGCGTCTCAATGCCCTGGAAACCGCCGGGCTCGACCATCTCCAGCTGTCACTGCAGGCGACGACCGCCGACAAGGCCGACTGGATCGGCGGCTACAGGGGAAGCTTCGCGCGCAAGCTTGCTTTGGCAGAAGAGGTCCTTCGGCGTGGCATTCCGCTGACGGTCAATGCCGTCATGCACCGGCACACGATCGATGATGTCAGGACAGCGATCGATTTCGCTGCCAATCTCGGCGCGCGGCGTATCGAGGTCGCCTGCGTCCAGTTCTATGGCTGGGCGCTTGTCAACCGCGATGCGCTTCTGCCGACCCGCGCCCAAGTAGAGCAGGCAAAGGACGCGGTGGCCGAAGCCCGACTCGTCTATGCCGGCCGGATGATGATCGACTTCGTCCCACCGGATTATTACGCGGATTATCCCAAGGCCTGCATGGGCGGCTGGGGCTCGACCGGCATCAATGTCGCGCCCGATGGCACGGTCCTGCCCTGCCATGCCGCCGCGACGATTCCCGGCCTCGTCTTCGACCGGGTCACCGAAAAACCCCTTTCGGCGATCTGGTATGACGGAGCGGCCTTTAACGCGTTTCGCGGCCATGCCTGGATGCAGGAGCCTTGCCGGAGCTGCGCCCGTCGCGATCATGATCACGGAGGCTGCCGCTGCCAGGCCATGACCCTCGCCGCCGACCCCACCGCCACCGACCCGGTCTGCCGCCACGCGCCTGCCCGACCTGCCGTCGATCACATTCTCGAGCAGCAGGCTCCGTCGGTATCAGCATTCATTTATCGTGGCAGCAAGCGTTAACTGACGAGCGTGGCCAACGCCGCCAGAGAAAAGACCGATTTTCGGCGTGCGTTGCGTTGGCGATATGAGGCACTTCATCCACGTCGCCGATCCGCCAAGTGAAGCTACGAACCAACTCCGATGAACCAGCCAAGCCGCGCGCACCTGCATGCAGGCTAATAACGACGGCCCAACATCTCTGGATGGGCGATTGAAACTGCCTGTGAGACTTACAAGCCGAAGTGTGGACATGTGGATCCTCCAATTTGGCTCAATAATTCTCCATAAACTTTGTGGATTAAAGAAATCCGCCACTCTTTCCTGAGCAATTTGTAGAAAAGAACGCTCATGCCAGCGCGGCAGGCGTGAAGCTGGAGTGCGTCCGATGGGGCGCGCTCCAGCCTTTGCGTTCAACTCCAGGCGTGAAGGGGCGGGTTCTCCCCGTTCAGGAAGTACTTGCCAAGAATGGCGTATTTCCAGCGCACCGGGTCATGGAGCGTGTGCGTCCGGGCATTGCGCCAATGTCGGTCAAGATTGTGCTCGGCCAGCGTCGAGCGCGTACCGGCCAGTTCGAAAAGCTTGTTGGTGGCAGCGATAGCGATTTCCGTCGAGAGGATCTTGGCTTCCGCAGTCGTGATCTGGGCTTGCGCCACCGTCTCGATCGTCGGGTTTGCCACCGCACGGTCGATCGCATATCCGGCTTTTTCAAGCAGTGCCTGCGCCGCGTGGAGCCTCAGCGTCAAATCCCCGATCGGGATCATCCCAGGCGTTTTCGAGACCGCTGTCCACCCAGGCGCGGCTCTTCGTGCGGACGAAGGAGACTGTCTCATCGATCGCGGCCTGGGCAATGCCGGTATCCACCGCAACCTGGATGATCTGAAAGATTGCACCGTCGGCCGTCGGAACGTCATAGCCCTTGTACCCTGGAACGAGGTGCGACTTCGCCACGTTGACGTTGTCGAGAATGACCGTGCCGGAAAGTGTCGTGCGCTGGCCGAAGGAAGACCAGTCATCAACGACAGTCAGACCCGGGGCATCACGTTCGGCAATCGCGTACCAGGCGCGTCCCTCATCGTCGAGTGCGACGATCGGCACCAGATGAGCAAGGAGGGCTCCGGACGAATAGAACTTCCGACCGTTGACGATGACATGATCGCCTGCATCGACGAATTTGGTCTCGAAATCGACGGCGCGCTTGGAGCCGAATTCCGAGAAGGCGTTGCCGAACCGCGTGCCGCGAAGGACTTCGGCAAAGAGGAGTTTCTGCTGTTCTTCATCGGATACGGTGCGGATCGCTGCAACCACGCCGAGATGGTTCTGGGCGATCTGGCCAATCGAGGGGTCGGCTGCGGAAATGATCTCGATCACCTTGGCGAGTGTCGCGTAGGAGACTTCCGGGCCGCCGAACTCCTTCGGCACGTTGATCGACCAGAGCCCACTCTGCGAGAAGGCATCAAGTTCGCGCACCGGCCAGATCCGCTCGCGGTCGCGCGCCGCTGAACCTGGACCGAATTCGGCAGCGAGCCTTTTCGCCACTTCAATCGCCTCGGCATCGCTCTTGATCACGTGGGCCGGCTCGCTTGGGCGCGCCACTGCCGGGACGCCTCGGGCCGCATCCTGAGTCTTGATGTTGGAAATGGTCATCCTGTTGCTCCTTTCGATGGGTTATGAATTGGCGGCGAGAGCCGAAGCACCCGACTTTTGCCCGAGGTAGAAGGCTTTCACCTCATCACGGGCCCTTAACTCGCGGGCATCGCCAGCAAGGACGCTGGCGCCGTTTTCGAGAATGACGGCCTGATCGGCATGGGTCAGCGCCACCGCCGAGTTCTGTTCGGCGACAAGAATGGAGAGCCCCTCCTCGCGGTTCAGCCGGCGCAGAGTGCGAAAAATGTCCTGGACGACGAGGGGGGCGAGCCCCATCGAAGGCTCGTCGAGAACAAGCAGGCGCGGCCGCGACATCAGTGCCCGGCCGATCGCGGTCATCTGCTGTTCGCCTCCAGACGTCAGGCCGGAGGCTACACGGCGTTTTTCCTTGAGGCGCGGAAACCAGGTGGGCCCCCTTAGCCATCCCGGCCCGACGCCATCAGTTGGTCGCGGCCTGCGCTTCTTCGACCGTTCTCAACTTGATGCCTTTTTCCGCGGCATAGGCTTCGGAGGATTTTTCGATGATCGGACGCAACAGCGCCCAGTCCGGAGCAATCCAGTCGGAAACGACATTCCACTTCTTGCCGTCCCATTGCTGGAAGGTGACGTAACCGTTGCCCTCGTGGTTGTCCCAGGTGACGTTGATCGAGTGGAACAGGTTCTTGGCGCCAAGCGCCTCGACCCGCGCCGGATCAAGCTGCAGGTGCTCGAAACCCCAACGCACCTCGTCGCCGGTCAGCGTCCGCTTCCCGAACTTTTCCTGGGCGATACGGATCGCCTCAACGTTCAAGATACCGTTGACGATGCCGAGATTGTGGTAAACCGAGCCGATGCGGTTTTTGTCTTCCAGGTTACCCTGGCCCTTGTCGTAAAGGGTCGAAACGATCTCTTTGACCACCGGATACTCGGTACCCGAAGCCTGGGTGGTGATCGCCGTATAGCCCTTGGCGGCCTCGCCGGCGGGAATGACATCTTCTTCCGAATTCGACCAGACATTGCCGATGATATGGTCGACCGGGAAGCCGGTCTTGGCCGCGGTCTTCAAAGCGACCGGGTTCATCACGCCCCAGCCGCGCAGCACGACGTAGTCAGCCTTGGCGCGGCGGATCGTCAGCCACTGTGATTGCTGCTCGTTGCCCGGATGGGGCACCTCGATCTGCTGAAGTTCGAAGCCGTACTTCTCGGCAAGCAGCTGATAGATCGGGATCGTCTCCTTGCCGTAGGGCGAGCCGTGATAGAGCACGACGATCTTCTTGCCCTTGAGATTTTCGAGCCCACCTTCCTTCGACGCGATGTAGTTCACGATGCCGGACGTCTCGCTGTAGGGGTTGAGAAGCAGGGGAAAGACGTAGGGGAAGACGCGGCCTTCGGTGCTATCGGTGCGTCCGTGGTTGATGGTGATCAAGGGCACCCTATCGGCCGTGATCCTGTCGATCATCGCATAGGCGATGCCGACCGAAAGCGGGTTCCATGCGGCAACATTCGGATTGCTCTTCAGCCTCTCGTAGGCCTCAACGCCACGTTCGACCTCATATTGGGTCTCGGCTTCCGACCAGGTGAGCTTGACGCCGTTAACGCCGCCGTCGCGGGTGTTGATCAGGTTCAAGTAGTCGATGAACCCGCCGAAGAAGCCGGTCCCGCCAGCCGCATAGGGACCGACCCGGTAGCTTTGCAGCGGGAAATACTGTTCGTCCGCATGCGCTGCCGGAAGTGAGATCGTGAGGGCGACGCCAGCGGCGAGGGCCGCGATCTTGAGTTTGCTGAGGATCGTCATTTTTGGACACACTCCGGGTGTTGGCCGGTGCCGTTGACCGGACCTGTTGGGTGAAAATGGATTTCTTGCTTTTGGGAGCGGACGCTCCGAGCCCTCAGTTCCGTGCGAAAACGGAACCGAGGCGTCTCACGCTTCTGTCCCAGAGGGCGACAAGCCCATCCGGTTCAAGAACGAGAAAGAGAATGATCAGGCCGCCGAGCACGATACGCTGGCTCATGTCGAGCGCACCGGAATCAAGATCCCGATCATTCCATTCAAGTTGCGGGTCGCGTTGAGACCCGCTGTTTTAATACGGCTATTCGGCCGCCACCGGCTGGACTGCTTCGCTCGCTTCGAGCTCGCGCACGAGCGGAATGACGTGCTTTCCGAAGTATTCGACCTCTTCCTGGAAATGCAGGAAACCGAGCAGGATGAGGTCCGCCCCTGCCCGCTTCAGGCCGACGATACGCTCGGCCACCTGCCGTGGGGTGCCGATCAGGTTGGACCGGAAGCCGTCATTGTATTGGACCAGGTCCTCGAAGGTGGATTTCGCCCAATTGCCTTCGCCTTCGGGCGAAGCCTTGCCGGCGTTCTTGACTTCATGACCAAAGGCATTGACAGCCTCCGGATTGGCCTTCTCGATAATTTCGGCAAGAATGGCCCTGGCCTCTTCTTCCGTCTCTCGCACAATCGCGAAAGCGTTGACGCCGACGCGGACCGAGTGGTTGTTCTCCTTGGCCTTCGCCCGGATATCATCCACCTGCCTGGCGATTTGGTCCGGCGTATTGCCGTTGGTGAAATACCAATCGGACACACGGGCCGCCATGTCGCGTGCAGCGCGCGAGGAACCGCCCTGGAAGATTTCCGGCTGCGGATCGAGTGGCTTGGGTTTCAGCGAGTAATTGTTGAAACGGTAGAAGTCTCCTCGGAAGGTAAAGTTGTCCTCTGTCCAAATGCCCCGCAACGCGCGAATGAACTCTTCGGAACGGCGGTACCTCTCGTCATGATCGAGCCAATGCTCGCCGATCGCCGCGAACTCGCCCCGGAACCAGCCGCTGACGACGTTGACCGCGACGCGCCCGTTTGTGAGGTGGTTGATTGTAGCAATCTGTTTGGCCGCTAGTGCCGGGTTCCATGGTCCCGGCAGGATTGCCGCAATGACCTTCAGCTTCGTCGTCGCCTCCAGAAGTGCATGACTGAAGGAAACTGATTCATGTTGGAACTCGGCGCCATATCCAGCCCGTAAATCGGATCTGGCTGAGCGCATAGTCGAAACCGCTTGCCTCGGCGATCTGCGCCAGTTTGCGGTTATAGTCGATTGTCCAGCTGGTGCGCTGTTCGATGTTGGAGATCACCAACCCGCCCGAGACGTTCGGGACCCAATAGGCGAATTTTACCGGTTCTCTTGTTGAGTTCGACATTTCAAAAACTCCCTCTTCAGATTTATTCAGGCGTTGGCGGCAACCAAGGCTGGTCGGATTTCAGCGGTATGGTCTGCGCCGATCTGCTGGCCCGCGGGAAGCACGCGCGCCAGGTCGGCGATGGCACGATCCACGCGTTCAAGCAGGGCGGTGTTGGTAAGACGGTAATCGGTGAAATCGGCTTCGACCGCATAGATCGAGGTCGGCAGCGTGAGTGCGTTGAAAAACCGAAAAGTGGCCGCAACTGATGTTCTATCATCAGCCCATGGAGTGGAGTGCCGCCGGTTGCAGCGAGGATGACGGGCGTTCCGGCAAGGGCTCGGTAATCAACCAGGTCGAAGAGATGCTTCAGTGCGCCCGTATAGGAAGCGCGGTAGACAGGAGATCCTATGACAAGAAGGTCCGCAGCTTCGACTGCATCGATGATGTCTCGTCCCTCATTGTCGAGCTGGTCGGCTCTCAAGACGCGAAAGAGAACGGGCGCTACATGTGCGAGCTCAATCACACGCTTTGTGCCCCCCAATTGTCTCTGGGTACGATGGTTTCATTCGAACTAAGGTCGAGTTGAGGTCTTCACAACCAGAAACGTTCGAGTGAGCGTCCGCTTCCGCCGTTCAAAGCCTTAAAAGCTGTCAGTCCGCTCTCGGCCCCGAACGCGACGTGTATGCGGCCAACTCGTCCCTCTTCCGGTAGAAATGATCTTTTTCGCGACCGTCTGGACGCGATCATCAACCCGCGCCACGCGCTGGTGCGATTGTCTGGCGTGATCCCATGGGCACGATTTGACGAGGCGTTCGGAGGGTTCTATCGGCCGGTCGAACGCCCCGCCAAGCCGACGCGGCTGATGGTCGGGCTGCATTACCTGAAGCATGTCCACGACTTGTCTGACGAGGAGACGGTCGAGCGCTGGGTGGAGAATCCGTATTGGCAGTTCTTGGCGGCGCTCGCCGCAAAGCACGTGCCGAGGCAACGTGTCCGGCGTCCGGTGGCGGAAGATCGACTTCCGCGCTTAGGAAGTGTCGGTCCTCTCCTCGTCCACCTGCGCGATCGTCTGCAGGCCGGCGGCATCTGGGTCGATGGCAGCCGGGCATGGCGAAGTTTCAAGGTTATCGGATTATCTGTTGCAATACGCGACCTTCGCCCTGCTGCGCGCGGAAGGAAAGCTGGGGCTTGCCATCCCGGACAGCTCGCGACCTGGCGGGCCGAACGCACTGCAACGGCTGACGCCAAACTGGCTCTGAACGCATGGCCGAAACTCGCGCGGTGTTAACCATCCATCAAATGATGCTGATGGTTCCCCATTAGCGTTGTTTCGCGGGAATCCAACGCTATGCCCTCCTTTAACGACTTCTTAGTCCCCATAACATTATCTATACCTAATGTACGGATTGGGGCGGCAGGGAAGGTACTCCAACTGGCCGCACTCGCTCCAACTCAGTGCAATTGATGACGCCTTTTTGCTTTGGGGGTCACGTGTGGCCGCCGTGATCTGTTCAGGGGCAACGAAGCAAGATGCTAAGCGATCTGAAGAACACGTTTATCCGCATCCTTAAGGACGAAAACGGCAACTTTGCCGTCATGACAGCTCTGGCGATGGTCCCCTTGTTTACGGCTGCTTCCATCGCCATCAATCTCGCCCGCATCAATCTCGAAGCCGCCAAGATGCAAGACGCGCTCGATGCGGCCGCCTTCTCCGCGGTCAAGTCCTATGGAGAAGGGGAAGATGAAGCCCAGGCGAAAGACCTGGCGAACAACACCTTCCTTGCCAATTTTGGCATCCCGGAGTTCGTCGACGAACTCGACGGGGGGAGTTCGCCGCCGGTGGCGTCGCAGGCCATAAAGGTCGCTTTCGGCACAGCCGGCGTGGAGAGCACGGCAACGGCGACCTATGAGCTTAAATACGATCCGCTCTTCTGGGGCCTTCAACCCTATACGATCGACCGCGCAAGCGTCGCGGCGCGCATGCCGGGAAGGGAAGCGTGCATGCTGGCGCTTAGCTCGACCGCAGCCCGGGCGTTCGAAGTGAGCGGCAGTGCCAGCGTCAATACGTCCGGCTGCACCATCACGTCGAATTCGAGCGATGCCCAGTCGATCTATCTCAGTGGTTCGGCCAGCTTGAAGGCCGAGTGTCTTTATGCCACCGGCAAGGTATCGGCAACGCTGGCCCATCTCGAGCTCGCCTGCGGCAAGGCGGTGGAGGATGTTCCACCGATCCTGGACCCGTTCCGGTTCAGGAAAATGCCGACGACGGGGAGCTGGGTGAACCTCGCCGGATGCGGACAGAACTTCGTGGCCGGCGGTGGCGGCAATGGCGACTGCAATGGCACCAGCAAAACGCCGAACAACGCACCCGTCGGCTACACCGTCGAATTGAAGCCGGGCACCTATGGCGGTCTGGAGATCAAGGGCAAGGTCCTCTTGCGGCCGGGCTCCTACATCATCGACGGTGGTGTCCTGAAACTTGCCAGCCAGTCGGTGCTCACGGGTGAGGGGGTCACGTTCTTCCTGATGAACGGCGCCCAACTCGACATTCACGGCGGCTCGACCTTCAACATCACACCATCCCTGACGGGGGACTGGGCGGGTTTCGCGATCGTCGCCGCCCGGAACAATACGGCGACCGCGACGATCAACGGCAACAGCGCCTCGTCGCTTGCGGGCATCATCTACATGCCGGCATCACGCGAGATCCAGTATGCCGGCAGTGGCTCCACCGGCGGCGAATGTGTGCGCATCGTCGCGCAGGAGATCACCATGATCGGCAACAGCAGCTTCAAGCTGGATTGCAAGGCGACGCTCGCGAACAACACCATTAACAACCCCGGTGCAATTCGTCTGGTCAGATAACAAAAATCAATCAGGGCGCCGGATGAAGATCATTCGATTTGGAACGGCCGTCGCACTGGCGGCCTTGTTGGTGTCGATTGTAGCCCAAGTCGTGAGCGAGGCGATCTGAGGTCGAAAAAGGCCCCAGTATCCCACGAGGATGATCTGGAGCCTTCTGTCTGAGCGTTCGAATTCGCAGACGCCGCAAATTAGCCGGCAACCTGTTACGAACGCAATCCGGGTAGATGACTAGTCCCGCGGATTCGCGCGCCAATATCGTGCAAGCTGCGGGTCGTGCTCTAGGTGCTCCCGCCAGGCCGCCTCAGGCACCTGACCAGAACGATAAGCCTCAATAAGCAAACGCTGATCGTCATTCAACTCGGGCTCGTCCTCTCGGCGAGGCGGTGCTCGGATTGTTCCAGTGGCACCATGCCATGGACATTTGAAACCTCTATTGGCCGATCTCGTCATAAAACGCATAGAGGTCAATGATGTTTCAGAGTCGACTGCGCCAACATGGCGTCGATGCGTGTTGGAGAGGTCGAGCCCGAAACCGTCCTTACCGTGCAGGAACGGACGTAGCCGCCCTTGCCGGCCCGGTTCACACCGAAGAAGTTCCGCTGCAATGAGTGGATGCGTCGTAACAAGGCTCGTCACCATAGCGGCCAATCTGACCACAGCAACTCTTTCTGTCCCGTTGCGCGCGAGGCGACAAGCATTCCTTCATCTGACGGCGATATACTCTCTCCTCTCCGTAGGGGTTCGCGCCTCCGGTACCAGCAGATGACCGACGGCGCGGCTGTTGGGCCCCTTGCCCACCCGCGCGAGGGGTCTTTCCCTAGGCCGCGCCTCCTGCATGGCCGAAACTGTGAGTCGGCCGCCTTCAAACGGGTGGGCCATAAAGTTAACTGGGCAGGACCCATGGTTAACCGACCTGTTCGAGAGCGCTGAGCAGATCGCGCGCGTCTGTGGGCTTACCAACATTGGGAGCCCCCCGCCAGGACGTATCCGCCGACCTCCGCGGGTGTCTTATACGCACTGGCTATGACAAAGGGTACATATTGCTTGCCCGAAGTGCCTCTGCCAACCGGGGTCACTATACCGTCCTTCAGTGTCACGTCGAGAATAGTGACAGATGGCAGTTGTTCTTCCAACAGCGCCAGCGCTTCGTCCACCGTTACCGCTGGGCCGATGACAATCCAGCCCCGTCGCTCCGACGGCTTCGGCGTACGCTTAGCCGTCACCTTCCTGTTTCCGAAGAAATAGGAGCCGGCATAAATCCGGTCGCTTTAAGCTCGTACCGGCGAAGACCAGCCGTTCAAGCGCCATTCTGCTCGGCGGCGGAGACGCACGTTATTGGCCTGCAAGGCGGCGCCGGCAAATCCGCCTCGCCTTGGACCAAACCGGCCTGCTGAAAAAAGACAGGGCGCTCAACCCGTTGCGGGGAGCGCCCTGTCCGACCCGGACGACCGTCGCGGCAGCCAAGCTGCTCGGCAAAGCGGCATCGAAACGGGTGATGGCCGACAGATGATATTTCACCATCCAGATTTCAAGATTCGTTGACGCGCTCGAGTTCGAAGAAATAGACCCGCAAGATCGAAAAAGCATTGGACGTTGCCTTTTTGGCAATCGACCTTGCGAATATCTGTGCTTCTTCGGCAAGGGAAACTCTGAATAATTGGCCGTGCAAGCAACCCTCCAGAGATCCGCAAGATGGCCTATGTCATTACCGAACCCTGCATCGACGTGAAGGATGGCGAATGTACCGCCGCCTGCCCTGTGGACTGCATCTACGAGGGTGGGCGCACCTTCTACATCCACCCGGACGAGTGCATCAATTGCGGCCTCTGTCTCTCGATCTGTCCCGTCGATGCCATCGTCTGGGATCAGGAGATATCGCACGGACAACGCCATTTCATCGCTGTGAACAAGGAGTTCTTCGGATCCGACGTCACCGGGCTGGGCTCGCCAGGCGGCTGGAGCAAGGAGTGCTCCACGGAGCTGGACCATCCGTTCGTTGCGGCCTTCGAGAAGGCGGCAGTGATCGCGTAGCAGGTGCTGATCTGCGAAGGGCAGCTCGCGTTCGGCCAACTCCGAACCGATCGCCAAACTGAGAGACCGAACCTTCAAGTGGCGGCTCGCATGCGACGGATACGTCGACTTGCTTGCTGCCCTCACTCACCAGTCGGAATAATAGGCCCGTGTCGCGGCGGCCAGTTTGGTCACGCGCCCGCGCTCGGCGGTCAGCCGCGAAAGGTCCGCACGCGCCTGCTGCAGCAGTTCGGCCCGGGCAGCCTCGAAATCAACCCGGGTCAGCCGCCCATCGCACATGACCTCCTGTCCCGCTACATAAAGCGCCTTCGCATGCGCGGCGGTCATCCGGGTGAGCAGAACCTCCGCTTCATCCAGATCGTCAATCAAGCTGTCGGCAATCAGCGCAGCGTAATCCACGAGCACCAAGTCTTCGTTCGCCGGCGCGTTCACAACCTTGGCACCGACATGGATCGCGGCATCGAAAACGCGTCCTGCCGTAAAGGTCCGCGACAAGCCGCGGCCGCCATGGAGCAGATGGGCGAGCCGCAATTCGCGCCAGAGATCCTGGTCGTCGTCAAATCCTGTCCCGTCGAGACCGAAAGCGAAGAGAGGACCGTTTGCCGGCATGGCGGCGACCGGTGCCACGCCTGAACGCAGCCGCAAGTTCGCCGACGGGTTCGACACGAGCTGCACGCCCCTTGCTGCCAGCAGCTCCAGCTCATCCGGCCGCAGTTGGACGCCATGGGCAACGGCGAGGCGGGGCGAGAGGAAGCCGATCTCGTCGAGAAACCGGACGACCCCTTGCGGAAAGCGCCGATCCAGCCACTGCCTCTGCCTCGGGCTTTCGAGGAGATGCATGTGAATGCGCCGGTCCGTTGCCTGAGAGGCCTCGGCGATCGCTTCGAGCAGTACATTGGAGCACCATTGCGGCCCGATCGGCCCATACTGGACATCGATCAATGGGCTGGTATTGGCTGCAGCGACGGCGTCGGCCGCCGTAATCTGCACCGAGGGTGGCGCATATCTGGGTATCGAGACACTCAGTTCGTCCCAGTCTGCCGGAGCGAGGTACGGTCGCAATCGCTCAGGCCCGCCGTCATAGGCCCACGGATCATGGTCGAGAAGCGGACAGGAAATCGCAAGCCTTATGCCCACGTCGCGCGCCGCACGCATCACGGCGCCAGCCTCGTCGACGAGGCGGTCGACATTGAGAGAATTGTGGCAATGCATGGTGGCGCCGACGCCCCTTTGCGCCAGTCTTGAGAAGGCCACCAGCGCTTCCAGATAGGGCTCGGTTCGCGGTCGAAGCCGAAGTCCCGGGATCCACACTTCCAGGGCATCGTCCGCGTTGCCAAAATCGAGCGTGCGGATGCCATAACCATGGTCATGGGCGTTGACGGGCGGCGGCATAAGCAGAGCACCGGCCGGGATCGTCGTCCATGAGGCGCCCCCAGGCAAATGATCCAACAGATTTTGCGTGCGCCCTGCGGCCTCGTGGCCCGGTCGCAAGAGAAGTCGCCCGGGAACGGATGCTGTATTCACGGATGGATCGACTCCATGATCTGGTCGCTGAACCTCTGCAGTTCCGCGCCAACGAATTCGATGACGGCCTCAGCCGCGTGCGTGCGCTGCCGGCGTCGCTGCACCAGAATCCCGACATGCAGGTTCTGAAGGCGCGAGCCGGAAAGCGGTATGGCGACGAGATCGCCCGATCTGATCTCGGCGAGGAAACCGATCGGCGTGAAGAAAGCCACGCCCTGACCGGACAGGATGAAAGGTTTGAGCATCATCTGGCTGTTCGAGAGCACAAAGGGCCGGCCAGTCCGTTCGAAGACCGAAAGCTCGATCTCGATCAGCGAGCGGATCGGTTGTGTATCCAGTTGCAGAAGAAGGTCGTATTGGGCGCACTCGGCGAGCGACACCTCCCGCAGCTTGGCCAGCGGGTGGTCCCGTCCGACGAAGGCCATCAGCGGCATCGGCACGCGAAAGAGCATCTCGGTATCATCAGGCCGGGCCAGATCGAAGGTCAGACCCATGTCGACATCGCCTTCGGCGACCAGGCTGCTGATGTTGCCGTGACCGGCGGTGTGGATGTGAAAACTCACGCCGGGATGGATGCGGTGGAACGCGTTGACCATGTCCGGCAGGAACTGGATGGCCAGGCTGTCGAGACAGGACATCTGCACGCGACCGGTCTTCTTCCCCTGCAGGGCGCCGAGGTCGCTGCGCAGCAGTTCGAAATTCTCGAGCGTCACCCGGGCGTGGCGCAGCACGTTTTCCCCCGCGACGGTCAACCTCAGGCCGTTCGAGAGCCGCTCGAAAAGCGCGATCCCGAGCTCTTCCTCCAGTTTCTTGATCTGCCGGCTGACCGCCGAGGATGCGACGTGAAGCTCCTCGGAGGCCTTGCGGATGGACCCGGACCGCGCGACCGAGACGAAGTATTTCAGGATACTGGCGTGCATTCGATTGGACCCCTCCTCCCCTAGGCCCCGACCTATAACACGCTCACCGTCCCCTCCAAACGGGCGCACGCTTCTCCTGAAAGGCGCGGACGCCTTCCAGGGCATCCTCGCTGTTCAGCGCTCTCACGAGCGCAGGCGTACGCAATCCCTGGGCCTCCGCCGGAGACAGATGCCCAGTGCGATTGACCGTCTGCTTGATGGCGCGCAGCGAGAGCGGCGCACAGGCGACGATTTCCTTCACCCAGCGGGAGACGGCAGAATCGAGCTCGCCCGGTTCGGCAAGTTCGTTGACAATACCGAAGGCGTGCATCTCGGCTGCGGAGAACCGCCGACCGGTCAACAGCACACCCATGGCAAGGTTGTGCGGGATCCTGCGCTGGAGAAGCACCATACCGCCATCGAGCGGCAGGCGCCCGACGCGAGCCTCGGGGAGGCCGAAGGCCGCCTCCGTCGAAGCTATGACGATATCGCAGCCGAGAACCATCTCGAACCCACCACCGAGCGCATAGCCATTGACCCTCGCGATGACGGGAACATCCAGAGAGCGGCGAAAGGCCAGTCCTCCAAAGCCGTTCGGCCGGCTTTCGGTCCAGTAATCAAGGCCGGTCTTTTCAGCCCCCTTCAGATCCGCCCCGGCGCAGAACGCCCGTTGGCCGGCGCCCGTCAAGACGACGCAACTGATGTCGTCGCGCGCTTCGATCTCTTCCCAGACCGCCTCCAGTTCGCGTTCGGTAGCCACGTCCACGGCGTTCATCCGCTCCGGACGGTTGAGGGTGACGCTCGCGACGCGATCCTCTACGACGAAGGTGACGCTCATGCCGCATCTCCCTGACGAACCGAAAGCCCCGCGAGGATCTCGTCATTGTGCTCGCCGAGCTTCGGCGGCGCGATGCGAACCGTCACGGTCGCCGCCGACATGTCGATAGGCGAACCAACCAGCCGGATCGGACCGGCCTTCGTCTCTCCCGCGTCCAGGATCATGCCGTTGATCGTCGTCTGTTCGTCGTCGAGTGCTTCGGAAAGCGAGCGTACCGGTGCGCAGAGAATATCCACCTGTTCCAAGCGGCCGAGCCAATGGGCGCTGCTGTTCTTTGCGAACGCCTCGCGGAAGATTTGCTGCAATTCCGGGCGGCGCTGCATCTGCGCGTCGAAGTCGGCAAATTGCGGTTGGGGGGACAGGTCCTCGATCTCGAGCGCAGTGCAGATGTCGCGCAGCGGGTTCTGCTTGAAAGCCCCGACCATGACGATGGCGCCGTCGGTGGTTTCGAACACGCCCGTCAGCGGGAAAGCGCCCCAGTTCAGGTCTTTCTCCCGCATCATATGTGTCGTGCCCTCCTGCATCTGCATCGCGAGCATCGAGCTGTAGAGACTGACCGCCACCTGCTGGCCGTGCCCGGTCTTCTCGCGATGCAGCAATGCCAGCAGAATGCCCTGCACCAGGTGCATGCCGGCCGAGTAGTCGGCAAGCGGCGTCGCATAGATCGACAGCGGATGGCTGGCATCGGACTTGCGCCGCATGACGCCGGAAAGCGCCTGCGCCAGGATGTCCTGCCCGCCCTTGTGCCGGTAGGGACCCTCAAGGCCGAAGCCTGTGCCGACAGCGTAGATCAGCCGTGGGTTTGTCCGCTTCAGCTCATCATAGCCGAAGCCCATGCGCTCCATGACGTCAGGACGGAAATTGTTGACGACCACGTCGGCCGTGTCGATCAACGCGCGGACGGCGGCTCGCGCCTCCTCCTGCTTGAGGTCGAGCGCCAGACTCTTCTTGTTGCGGTTGAGCGACGAGAACACCGGATTGTTGAGGCCATCCGGATCCGAGCCCAGCGACCAGCGCGAGAGGTCGCCTATCTTGGCCTTTTCGACCTTGATGACCTCGGCGCCGTAGTCGGCCAGCATCTGCGTGCAGCACGGGCCAAGCATGACCTGGGTGAAGTCGACGACGCGGATACCGTCGAGAGGAAGAGACGTCATTCTGCGGCCTCCAAATAGGTTGCATTTTCGGATGGTACGTCGCCGGGATCGGCGCCCTGCGCCCGCAGCTGCTTCTGGATCGCCTTGACATCGGCGTCTCGCACCTTGACGCCGGCATTGAGCGCGACGGTGGCGGCAACACCGGCCGCCTCGCCCATCGCCATGCATGGCGGGATCTCGCGGCTCGACTTCTGCGCCTGGATGGTCGCGGAATAATGCCGGCCTGCGACGATCAACTGATCGACCTCCTTGGGCAGCATGGCCCTATAGGGCGTGTAGTAGTCGCGGCCACGGCACACCGTGTCGGTGAAGTGCTGGCGGTTCATCACGTCGTCCTTCGTGACGACATATTCGCCCTGGAGCAGTCGCGACTGGCGCACGCCCGTCTGCGGCGCAAAGTCGATCACATGGGCATTTTCGAAGCCCGGCAGGTTGGCGCGGGCGAAGTCGAGCAGGCGGGCAATGCGGCCACGGCCCTCGAGTTCCGCATAGGTTAAGTCTTCGACACGGAGGCCGGAGAGCTTCGGCATGTGCGGGCAGTTGAGCCAGATGACGCCCGGCAGCGGGGTCTTCAACCACCAGAACGACCAGCAGCCACCGATCAGGCGCTTGGCCTCGTGATCGATTGCCTTGAACTTTTCGGGTTCCTCGAATTCAAAGCGCTCGGCGGCTTCAGTGTCGATGCCGCCCCAGCGAGAAACCGTCGTCAGAATGAAATTGCCGTCCGTATGCTGGGCGCCGGCATCGGCCGCAACGTCGAGGTCGCCCGAGGCGTCGATGACGACGTCGCCCATGATGGCCTCGCGGCCGGATTTCGTCTGGCAAACCACACCCTTGATCGTGCCGTTCTCGACGATCGCCGAGGAGAACCAGCTGTGCGTCCTGAGCTTCACGCCGGATTCGCGAAGGATGTCGTAGGAGACGCGCTTGAAAGCGTCCGGATCAAAGGCCGCAGCATAGCAGATCGGATGCGGTGCAGACGGCGTGTGGAAGTCGAACAGGCCCCAGCGCGCCCAACGACGCCAGGCTTCCGGCGTGTCGCGAATGTCGAGCTGGCGGTCGCCGTCCGTCGGCGTGACGCAGAGACCGAGCGTCTTCATCCGCTCGATCATTTCCATGCAGATGCCGCGCACGGTGATCTCGACGCCGTTGACCATGTCGTCGAGCACCAGAACCATGCCGCCTGCGGCAAGCCCGCCGACATAGGGATAGCGTTCGAGCAACGTGACGCTGGCCCCGGTGCGGGCTGCCGAAACCGCGGCGGAGATCCCGGCCGGTCCGCCGCCGACGACGACCACGTCCGAGCGGTCGACGATCCGGGCATTGCGCAGGCGTTCTCTGATGGTTTCCATAATCGTTTCCTCCATAGGGAAAGTGTCCGGCGAAATGTGAGGGAGCTCACAGCCAGTGACTTCGTCGGTTGACCGGACCCGGATATCCAGGTCCGGCAGCAAAGGCGTTTGGGATCAGTGGTCCGTCGTCGGTTTCCAGCGGACGATCTTCGATTCCGCGTAGGAGACGGCGAAGAAGAGAACCACGGCAAGCGAGGCCGCAATCACCACCGTCGCATAGAGCAGCGGCGAGCGGAAATTGTAGGTCGCCTCGATGATGAGCGCACCGAGACCGTAGCTGGAGCCGATCCATTCGGCGACGATTGCGCCCATCACGCTGCTGGTTGCCGCAATCTTGAGCGCGGCGAACAGGAAAGGCAGCGAGCCCGGCAGGCGAACCTTCCAGAAGATCTCGGAATTGCTGGCAGACAGAATCCGCATCAGATCGAGCATTGCGGGGCTCGCCGACTTCAGTCCCTGCACCATGTTGACCAGCGTCGGGAAGAAGCAGATCAGGCCGGCGATGATGATCTTCGGCGCGATGCCGTTACCGACGAGGAGCACCAGGATCGGCGCAAGCGCGATGATCGGGATCGACTTGATGATGACGGCGATCGGATAGAAGGCTCGCTCCGCGAGCGGGCTATACACGAACCAGACCGCCAGAAGGACGGCAATGACATTGCCGAAGATGAAGCCGAGAACGGCTTCCATGAGCGTCGGCCAGAAGTTCGTCCACAAGACGCCGGCATTTTCGCCAAAAGCCTTGATAACGTCGACCGGCCCCGGCGCCATAAATGTCGGTACGGAAAAGCCCCAGACAACCAGTTGCCACAAGAGGATGCAGCCAAGGATCGCGAGTGTTGCCGGTAGATGCCGCAGGACCGCGCCGGCAGCCGTATCGAGCATTCGGAAGCGGTTGCCGTCGGTCAAGGCGCGGCCTTCCGCCTGTGAAGGAAGGGCATTCGCCATCAGCATTCTCCCAAAAGTTTGCGCAGGTGGGCGGTCACCTGGATGAACTCGACCGTGTCGCGCATCGCCAGGGATCGCGGATAGGGCAAGTCGACCCTCATGAACTCTTTGACGCGGCCGGGATGGGCGGCGAGCATCAGCACGTGTTGACCGAGAAAGACCGCCTCGGGGATCGAATGGGTGACGAAGAGGATCGTCGTCCCGGTTTCCTGCCACAGGCGCAGCAGTTCTTCGTTCAGCTTGTCGCGCGTGATCTCGTCGAGCGCGCCGAAGGGCTCGTCCATCAGCAGGATGCGGGGGCGGGTCACCAGCGCCCGGGCGATCGCCACGCGCTGACGCTGGCCGCCCGACAATTCGTGCGGCATCGACTTCTCGCGTCCCTTGAGCCCCACGAGCGCCAGAAGCTCTTCCGGATCGGCATATGTCGCGCCCGCCTCGCGTTTCCCCACCAGCAGGGGGAGACGCACGTTGTCGATCACATTGCGCCACGGCAGCAGCGTCGCTTCCTGGAAGACGAAGGCGAAGTCGCGTCCCTCGCGCGCCTTGCGTGGCGTCTGGCCATGCACCGACACCGAACCGTCGGTGATGTGGACGAGATCCGCGACAGTTCGCAACAAGGTGGACTTACCGCAGCCGGACGGACCAAGCATGGTCACAAGCGATCCGGCCGGGATCTCGACCGAAACGTCGGAGAGCGCGGTGAAGCCGGAATCATCTGCGCCGAAGCGAATATGAAGGTTCTTCACCGACACTGCGGAGTTACCGACCGAATCCTGGCCGGATCTATTCAGCGTTTCCAGCATTGACTTATCCTACGCTCTTGCGGACGTCGGCTGTCGCATCCAGGATCGCCATCGTGTAGACGTCGTTCGCATTCGGGACGAAGCCGGTGAACTGGCCGAGGTCCGCATAGGTCTTGATCTGCTCTTCCCAGTTTGCCCGGTCCATGCCACCCCAGCCCTCGGTCGCTGTGGTTTCGTTGAATACGAACTTCATCAGCGGCCCGATCGCTTCGAGTTCGCTCGCCTTGTCTAGGTTCGGATAGGATTCGAGCAGGATATCGACGGCCTCTTCGTGATGATCGCGCGCATAGCCCCATCCGCGAGCCGAGCCGGATACGAACGCCGCAAGCTGGTCCGCGTGATTTTGCAACTGGTCGTCGGTGGTATAGTAGACGTTGGCATAAAGGCGGATGCCGCCATCCCAGAGGGTCAGATCAACCCGGTCGTCGCCCAGCACCTTCAGGGCGTTGACGTTCGTCAGCCAGCCACAGACCGCATCGGCCTGGCCGGTTACGAGCTGGTTCATGTCCGAGCCCATGTTGACGATCTTGACCTGGTCTTCCGATATCCCGTTCTTGGCAAGAAGCGCCCGCAGCAGAATGAC
Source organism: Ensifer sp. VA4 (assembly GCF_055710065.1). Lineage (NCBI taxonomy): Bacteria > Pseudomonadati > Pseudomonadota > Alphaproteobacteria > Hyphomicrobiales > Rhizobiaceae > Ensifer > Ensifer sp. VA4. Next base: position 108,240 of record NZ_JBVQPO010000016.1, read on the forward strand.
CGAAGTCGGGATCGCGGCGATCGTCTTACCGATCATGTCCTGCGGCTTGGCGATCGGGTTTGCCTTGCGGGAGAAATAGGCGAAGGGATGTTTCTGGTAGCCGGCCGCGAATGCCTTGATCGGCGCGCCGGCCGAACGGGCGAGCATCACCGACGGGCTGGATGAGATCTGACCGATGGTCGACTGGCCGACGGCAACGCCCGCCACGCCATCGACATTCGGTCCGCCAGGCACGATTTCGAGCTCGATGCCCTTCTCGGCGTAATAGCCCTTCTTGCGGGCAACGAGTTCTCCGAGAAGCCCGTTGGAAGGCAGCCAACCGAGCTGCATCCGAATCGTCGTGGAATCGCCAGCCAGGCCGGGCGAAACATTGATAAGGCTATGGGTCGCAGCGATCGCGCCCACGGCGGCTGCATTCGAAAGGAAACCTCGGCGGTTCATCATAAAACGAGACATATCGTTCCCCTTGCTTGTTATGGGATCGATGATGATGGAATTTGGCATCTCATAAAGCACAATTTTTAGCGGTTCGCGTTGCCGATATGGCAACACCCACGAGGCGTGCCGGGGTTTGCCGTTTTGGCAATGGTGAGGTCTAAAGATTGTTCTTTGTGCGAGCTCGACCGCGTCCGATAAGCGAAGACATAGTCAAAGTCTGAGCGCCGCGGAGGATAGATATGGTGCAGAAAAACCTGATCGATGGGGAGTGGATCGCCGGTAGCGAAGCGTTCCGCAGCATCAACCCGTCGAACACCAATGACGTGGTGGGCGAATATGCCCGCGCCTCGGCTGACGATGCGCGAGCTGCTATCGCGGCGGCCAAGGCGGCGTTTCCCGCCTGGTCGCGCTCCGGCATCCTCGAGCGCCATGCGATCCTGAGGAAGACCGCCGACGAGATCCTCGCCCGCAAGGACGAGCTCGGAAAGCTTCTATCGCGCGAGGAAGGCAAGACGCTGGTCGAAGGCATCGGCGAGACCGTGCGCGCCGGCCAGATCTTCGACTTCTTCGCCGGCGAGTGCCTGCGCCTGGCCGGCGAAGTCCTGCCGTCCGCCCGGCCCAATATCGGCGTCGAGA
>NZ_JBVQPO010000017.1:0-74141 GCF_055710065.1 Ensifer sp. VA4
CCTTCCGCGACATGATCGACAAGATGAACAATGGCGGCAAGATCGCCATCCTCGGCATCGCGCCGGCCGGCTTCGAGATCGACTGGAACAAGGTGATCTTCAAGATGCTGAACCTCAAGGGCATCTATGGCCGCGAGATGTTCGAGACCTGGTACAAGATGATCGCCTTCGTCCAGGGCGGGCTCGACCTTTCCCCGGTCATCACCCACCGCATCAAGATCGACGAGTTCCGCGACGGTTTCGCGGCCATGCGCTCCGGCAATTCCGGCAAGGTCGTGATGGACTGGTAAGGCTCACGGGGCCGGTCGATCTCAGATCGGGTCGTTGAGAAAAATTGTCTTTTGTCACTAGAACTAAGAATGCGTTTTATGCACTATTGAATATCTACAATGCAAGGAGCGCATGATAGCCCATGGAAGTTCGCGATCTCGAGGCCTTTCTCGCCGTTATGTCGACGGGCAGCATCACCGGTGCCGCACGGCTGCTCGACCGCTCGCAATCGCAGGTGACGCGCCTGATCCAGGACCTGGAGACGTCGCTCGGCTTTGCGCTGTTCGAGCGAAATGGCCCGAGGATCGCGCCGACCGACAAGGGCATTGCCTTTCACGAAGATGCGGAGCGTTTCGTCAGCGGCATCGGGCACCTGCGCAACCGCGCCAAGGCGATCGCCGGCAAGGAGCCCGAGCCGATCGAGATTGCCGCGACCCCGGCATTCGCGAGCGGCATCATCCCGATCGCGCTCGCAGAACTGCCGGAGCATCTGCTGCCGCACACGATCAATCTCCGCAGCATGCCGGCAGAAGCTGCCGTTCAGTCGGTGTTCGCCCGCACGGCGGATTTCTGCGTGACCTCGCTGCCGGCAGACCAGCCCGGCCTGGAGGTACAAGGGTTCTTCGAAGGTCGTTGCGTGGCTGCAGTTGCGCTGCACGATCCGCTGGCTGCCAAGGACGTGATCTCGATCGCCGATCTTGCCGGGCGCACGCTCGTCACGATGTCCAATCCGTTTCGGCTCCGCCATAGCGTCGATGAAGCGCTCGATGCAGCCGGGGTGCGGCCCAATCGGATCATCGCGACGAACGCGGCCAACAACGCCGTGCAGATCGCATCACTCGGCCTTGGCGTGGCGATCATCGAGCCGGCGACGGCCTACGGCCTGCAATCGGCGCCGATCGTCGTTCGGCCGCTCGATGTCGAGATCCCCTTCCTGTGGGCGATCCTGTCGGCCGGTTCGCGCCCGCTCGCTGCCGGCGTACGGGAACTCATTCAACTGATAGCGCGGATCGCCTCGGAGCGGATACCGGATCTTAGCGTCCACGATCCCAAGCAGATGGCGCGTATCGCCGAAAGGAGCTTTGCCGGCAGGAAGGCCGGCATCGGTGCGCTGCCGGACAACCCGGCAGCGGAATAAAGGGGAGCAAAAGCTCTAAACGCTCACACGGAAATTGAGCCTGCTAAATGAGGAGAACGAGATGAACAATTTTGACGTAACCCGCCGATCGGCAATGAAGCTGCTGGCGGCTGGGGCTGGCGTGCTTGCTGCGCCTTCGATCCTTCGCCCGGCTTTCGCACAGAGCAAGGTCGTCAACATCACGACCTATGACAAGTTCGTACCGCAGTCCTTCATCGATCAGTTCCAGAAGGATACCGGTATCGAGGTGCGCATTCGGCTGACCGACGACCAGGGAAAGCAGTACAACCTCCTGACCGCTGAGGGGGCCGCACCCTCCACCGACATCGTGACCGTGACCGGACATCGCCTCTCACAGTTCATGAAGTCGAACCTCTTGGCGACGCTCGACACCGGGCGACTGAAGAACTGGGACAAGCTCGCCGCCGCCTACAAGGGCGCGCCGCAGTTGACCGTCGGCGGTAAGACCTTCGGCGTGCCGCTGCTTGCGGGCTTCGAGGGCCTCGTGCGCAACACCGAATACGCCAAGGCCTCCGACAGCTGGAGCATCATGTTCGATGACGAGAACAAGAACCTGACGTCCTATATCGTCAGCGACTTCCTCTCGATCGTCATGCGCTACCAGGGCAACGACGGCGACTACGTGACCTATGGCGACAAGCCGGATGTCGCGCAGGCGGCGACGAACCAGGCCCGCGATTTCCTCATCCAGCACAAGGACAAGGTTCGCAAGTATTACGATGCCGGCTCCGAGCTGCAGCAGATGTTCGTCAACGAGGACATCTACCTGGCGCAGGCCTGGTCCGGGCCGGCCGCCAAGCTCGTCATGGACGGACATCCGATCGAGATCTCGGTGCCGAAGGAAGGCACTTTCGGCTTCCTCTATTCGTTCAACATCGTCAACAACGCACCGAACGCGGACGCGGCCTACACCTTCCTCGACGCCATCCTGTCTTCGCCGGAGATCGGCGCTGCGATGACTCGCCAGTCCGGCTTCTCGTCGGCCTTCGAAGGCGTCGACAAGGTGCTGGACGACAAGGAGCGCGCCGCGCTGTCGCTGCCGCCCGAGCAGGTCGAACGCATCCAGTTCTTCAGTTCGGTCAACCGCGACATGAAGAACGAGATGATCGACAAGGCCGCCGCCGAGATCAAGGCAGCCTGACGTCTGAAATCCGGGCGATCGGCTGCGGCCGGTCGCCTTTAAAAAATGGACTCTTCCAGAGCCGGGAACAAAGAGAATGCTGGATACGACAACACAACCGCCATCCGTCGGTTTGTCGATGGTGCCGCACTATGCCGGTTGGATCGGCAGGACGGCGCGTTCGGGGCTTTATCGCCATACAATCGGACTTCTCGTCGAAAGCCGGCGCGTGCGTCTCGCCGTGCTCGCCGGCGTGCCACTTGTCTGGATCGCCATGCTGCATATCGGCCCGATCCTGCAGATGGCCAATATCAGCCTTCTTGCCAACTACCCACCTCAGCCGGACAAAAGCAGCGAATATACGCTTGCGAACTATGCGCTGTTCTTTTCTGACCGGCTCTATTTCCTGCCCTTCGTCCGCAGCCTGATCTTTGCCGCTGTGGTGACGATCTCGACGTTGGTGATCGTCTACCCCGTTGCCTACTACGTGGCGAAGGTGGTGCAGCCGAAGAACCGGATGCGGGCCCTGTTGTTGCTGCTCATACCCTTCTGGGCCGGTGAACTGATCCGCACCTTCTCCGTCATCATGCTGCTTGCCAACCGCGGGGCGCTGAACGTGCTCCTGCGCGAGTTCGGCTTCATCGACCGGCCGATCCCGATGCTCTACACCTTCTTCTCGCTGAGCTTCGGCGTCATCTATCTGCTCGCGCTCTACATGCTCCTGCCGCTCTATTCGGCGATCGAGAAGATCCCGACGCCGCTGATCCATGCAGCCGCCGACCTCGGTGCCGGACCCCTCCAGCGGTTCCGCCGGGTCATCCTGCCGCTTTCCAAGGACGGCATCGTCTCCGGCTGCAGCCTCGTCTACCTGACGGCCGTCGGCGTCTTCGCAGCACCGCTGCTGCTCGGTGGCCCCAATGCGGTGATCTTTCCCGAGGTCATCGCGACCCTCTTCCACGGGTCGAACGACAAATGGCCGGAAGGTGCCGCCTTCTCGATGATCATGCTTGTGGTGTCGCTGACGACCGTCGGGCTGTTCATGCGGGTCGTCGGCGGTCGCTCCGTCCGGCTGATGTGAGGGCGGACCGATGCGGAATTATTTCAATGACCTTCCGAAATCCGCGCTCGGCGCCTCCTACTGGATCTTCGCCGTCTATCTGGTCTTGCCGCTGGCGCTGATGACGGCGATGAGTTTCAAGGACGCGAACTTCATCGCCTTCCCGATCGGCAACTGGACGCTTTCCTGGTATAGCAAGGTGGTCCAGGACAAGCAGTTCCTCGAAGCCTCGCTCTATTCGATCGGCATCGCGCTCGCCACCACGGTCTCGGCGACGATCATCGGCGTCTGGATCGCGCTTCTCGTGTCGGCGGAAAACATCTGGGGCAAGGCGGTGATCTTCGCGCTTGCCTGTCTGCCCGCCGTCGTGCCGGGGCTGATCAACGCGATCTCGATGCGCATCTTCATCCGTGCCGTTGACATTCCGACCGGAACCTTCGCAATCATCCTCGCGCATACGGTTCATGCCGTCCCCTTTGTCGTCATCATGGTTCTGACGCGGCTGCGTTCGATGCCTGCCAATTTGGTGGACGCGGCGCGCGATCTCGGGGCCGACCCCTTCATCGCCTTCCTGCGCGTCACCATCCCCTATCTGATGCCGGCGCTCTTCGGCGGCATGATCTTCTGCGTGCTGACCAGCATCGACGACTTCGTCCGCACTTTCTTTCTCGGCGGCTACCAGCCGACGCTGCCCATGCTGATCTTCGCCAAGGTGCAAGGTGGCATGTCGCCGGAAATCAACGCCATGGCGACCATCGTGCTCGTCGTTACCACCGCCATCGGCCTTTACGCCGAGCATTTCACCCGCCGTTCCAGGAGCTGACGCGAATGCAACCTGTCGTCCATTTCAAGAACGTCAACAAGTCCTATGGAGCGCTTACCGCTGTCGATGATCTCGATCTTTCGATCGCGCCGGGCCAGTTCGTCACGCTGCTCGGCCCTTCAGGCTGCGGCAAGTCGACGACGCTGCGCATGCTCGGCGGTTTCGACAGCCCGACGTCGGGGGAAATCTACCTTGAAGGCAAGCCGATTTCGCACCTGCCGCCGAACAAGCGCAACGTCAACATCGTCTTCCAGGATTATGCGCTCTTCCCGCACCTGACGGTCGGCCGCAACATCGCCTTCGGTCTGGAGCTGAAGGGCATGGAAAGTGCCGCGATCCACAGGCGGGTCACCGAGCTTCTCTCTCTTGTCTCGCTTGAGGACCATGCCGAGCGCATGCCGGCGCAGCTCTCCGGCGGACAGCGCCAGCGCGTAGCGTTGATGCGGGCGTTGGCGCCCGATCCGAACGTGCTGCTCCTCGACGAGCCGCTTTCGGCGCTCGACGCCAAGCTGCGCCAGCAGATGCAGATCGAGCTCAAATCGATCCAAAAGAAGACCGGCAAGACCTTCATCTTCGTCACCCATGACCAGGAAGAGGCGCTCACCATGTCCGATGTCATCGTTGTGATGAACAAGGGCAGGATCGAGCAGATGGGCGGACCGGACGAGCTTTATGCCCGGCCACGCAGCCGCTTCGTCGCGAACTTCATTGGCCAGAGCAATTTTCTCGAGAGCACGGTCGTATCGGTGTCGGGCGGGATCGCCGCGGTCCAGTGGCGCGGCAACGTCGTGAACGCGGACGTGAACGGCACGGCGCCGATCCCGGGACACCATGTCACCCTGGCGCTGCGTCCGGAGGCGGTTTTCTGCCTGTCGCGCAAGCCCGAAGATCGCCCGTCGCTGAAGGCGCGTATCAACCAGCGCGTCTTCAAGGGCGCCCACACGTCGCTGACCGTCACGCTCGACAACGGGAGCACGCTCTTGGCGCAGATCGACCCGGTGGCACTTTCACATGTCGAAGGAGACGACGTCTGGGTGGGTTGGCGCGACAGCGACGCCGTCCTGCTGGCGCAATGAATGGGAGACCGGGGATGACCGACAGTCAACACAAGCAGCGGCTTGCCGAGCTCAATGCGCGGGTAAGGCAGGATCTGAGCTATCTCAACTATCCGCCGGCCAACTGGTCGAAGCCTGTGACGACGGCGGCGGGCGATGCCGTGAGCGACGTGGTGGTGATCGGCGGCGGTATGTGCGGGCTCGTTGCCTGGCATGCGCTTGCGCGCGCCGGCATTGCCAATCTGCGCATCGTCGATCGTGCGCCGAAGGGTTTCGAGGGGCCCTGGGTTACCTATGCGCGCATGGAGACGCTGCGCTCGCCGAAGATCCTTCTCGGCCCGGCGCTGGGCATTGCCTCGCTCAGCTTTCGCGCCTGGTTCACAGCACTTAATGGCGAAGCGGAATGGGACGAACTGTTCCGTATCCCGCGGCCGATGTGGATGGATTACCTGCGCTGGTATCGCGAGGTCATGGATGTTCCGGTCGAAAACGATACCCATGTCACCCGCATCGTGCCGCGCACCGACGGTCTGCTGGAGCTTGAAATCGCCGGCGGCGCGAAGTCTGCGATCATCACCCGCAAGCTGGTGATGGCGACCGGCCGCGACGGGCTCGGCGAGCCGACCATTCCCGACTTCGTCAAGGGAATGGAGCGGCACAGGTCCTGGGCGCATTCGGCCGACGACATCGACTTCGTTCGTCTGAAGGGCAAGCGTGTCGTCGTCATCGGCGTCGGCGCTTCGGCGGTGGATAATGCGGCCGAGGCCCTGGAGCAGGGGGCAGGAGAGGTGCGGCTTCTCGCCCGCCGCAAGGAAATGCCGACCGTCAACAAGCTGATGGGCATCGGCTCCTATGGCGTCACCGCAGGCTTTGCCGAGATTTCTCCGGAATGGCGCTGGCGGCTGATGGACTATGCGGCCAAGCAGCAGACGCCGGCGCCGCACAATTCGACGCTGCGTGTCAGCCGGCATCCGAACGCCTACTTCCATTTCGGCTGTGGCATCCGCTCGATGAAGGAGGAGAGCGGCGAGGTCGTGATCACCACCACCAACGGTCGCATCTTCCGCACTGATTTCGTCATCCTCGGCACCGGTTTCTCGATCGATCCGCTGAGCCGTAGCGAGCTTGCCCCCTATCAGGACCGGATCGCCTGCTGGGAGGATCGCTATGCGCCGCCGCCGGGCGAAGAAAACCCTGGACTCGGGCGCTTCCCCTGGCTGAACGCGGATTTCTCCTTCACCGAGAAGGAGCCCGGAACGGCACCCTGGCTGAAGGACATCCATTGCTTCAACTACGGTGCCTCCGTCAGCGTCGGCAAGGTCAGCGGCGACATCCCCGCCATCAGCGAAGGCGCTCTCTGGCTGGCGCGCGGGGTTGCCGCCTCGCTCTTCATTCGCGACGTCGACTACCATTGGGAAGCGCTGATCGCCTACGAAAAGCCGGAGCTCGACGGGACCGAATGGGTGGATGCGGATGCGCCGAGGCCGGCACAGAAGACGGCATGAACCTCATTTCAGAGGACTGGAAAAACAATGACCTCACCATCGACAAATGACGTGATCGACACCGTGCTCGGGCTCGATCGCTTTCCCGATCTGCAGGCGCTGCGCGAGCAACGGGCGAAACTGAAACACTTGAGCCAGACGAGCTATCAGGCAGCCCTTCGCCCCGCCGAGCCGCGCAACTTCTCCTATGCGCTGAGGGCGGCACTTGCCGCGCGTATGGCGGCACTCTGGAACTCGCAGGAACTTGCCGCGCATTTCCGGGCGCTGCTCGAACGCGAGGAGGAGGGCTCGGGGTTGGCGTCGATTGCCGATCCTGGCAACGGCACCGAAGATCCCCGCCTTCAGGCGATTCTCGCCCATGTCGACCTGGTCACGCTTTCACCAAAGGAGGCGACGCGCGCCCATATCGAAAAGCTTCTTGCAGCCGGCCTCGACGACCGGGACATCGTCACACTCGCCGGGCTTATCGCCTTCGTGAACTATCAGGTGCTGGTGGTGGCTGGCCTCAAGATGCTGAGGGATAACTGACATGTCTCAAGCCGTGCACGAATTCACCGTCGAAGCGCTCGACTGGAAGCCCTATGTCAAGCCGGTCGATGTCGATACGGCGACCGCCGAACAGCTCGACGCGCTGAAGATTACGCCTTCCAACAAGAAAATCTCGGACTATGTGCTGGTTCTTGCCAACGAGCCGGAAACCTTGAAGGAGCGCACGCCGCTCTTCAACGACATCATGTATAGCGAGGGCGGTCTCTCCCGCGGCGGTCGCGAGATTGGTGCGCTTGCCGCGTCCTTCGTCAACCGCTGTATCTACTGCGCTTCGGTCCATGCCGCGCGCTACATCCAGCTCGAAAAGCGGCCGGAGGTGGTGGACGAGATCTATGGCAGCGGCCTCGACGCGAACCTGCCGGAGTTCGAGCAGGCGCTGTTCAATTTCGGCGTCGACCTGACGGCTCACCCGGACAATGTCGGCGCCTACCAGTTCTACCATCTGCGCGAGATAGGCCTCGACGACCTCCAGATCCTCGATCTCATCCATGCGGTTGCGATCTTCGGCTGGGCCAACCGCCTAATGCATACGCTCGGCGAACCACACCGGCTGGATTGAGTGAAACACGCGCCCTGCCACCATACTGCGATGACGATCCGCCCCTTCGACATCGCGCATCGCGACGTGCTCCGCATCGCGCTGCCGATGATGGTCGCCTATCTGTCGAGCCCGCTGGTCGGGCTCGTCGCAACCGGCGTTATCGGCCAACTGCGTGACGAGACCCTGATCGGCGGCGTGGCGCTTTCCACCGTCATCTTCGACGTCATCTTCGTCACTTTCAATTTCCTGCGCGGCGCGACCACGGGCTTTACCGCCCAGGCGCTCGGCGCCGGTGATCGACGCGAAGAGCAGCGCATGCTCGCAAGCGGGCTCATCATCGCGCTGGTGGCGGGGTTGGCGTTGCTTCTGCTTCAAAAGCCGATCGGCGCACTCGGTCTTGCCGTCATGGGAGCAGAGGGGAAAATGGCCGAGGCGGCCGCCACCTATTTCGCCTGGCGCGTGTGGTCTGCGCCCTTCGTTCTGTTCAATTTCGTGGTCTTCGGCTGGATCATCGGGCGCGGCGATGCGCTCTGGGGCATGATCCTGCAAACCCTGCTCAATGCACTGAACGCCGGCTTGAGTGTCCATTGGGCCCTCGTCCTTGGCTGGGGCGTGGCGGGCGTTGCGGCGGCTTCGTTGGTGGCGGAGGCTGTCACGGCGCTGGCGGGGCTCTATCTCATCTGGACAAAGACCGACCGGACCGCCTGGAACCCGCCGGATCTTACCGCCTTTCGTCGCGCCTTCTCGGTTAACGGCGACATGATGATCCGGTCCTTCGCGCTTCTGATCGGTCTCTCCTTCTTCACCCGCCAGAGCGGCATGCTCGGCATCGAGATCCTCGCGGCCAATACGATCCTGCTGCGGTTCTATTTCTTCGGTGTCGCCTTTCTCGACGGGGTGGCAACGGCGGCAGAGCAACTGGCCGGCCGGGCCGTCGGCGCGCGCTACCGGCCGGCCTTCGACCGGGCTGTCGGCTTGACCACGATGTGGGGCTTGATCTTTGCCGGGATCGTCGCGCTATCACTGCTTGCGGCCGGCGACTGGGTGATCGGCATCACCGCCCCGACGGAGAGCGTGTCCGCGCTTGCGCATACTTACCTGCCCTATGTCGCAGTTCTCCCGATCTTCGGCATCGTCGCCTTCCAGATGGACGGCGTCTATATCGGCGCTACGTGGTCGAAACAGATGCGCAACCTGATGGTCGCGTCACTGGCGATCTATTTTGCCGCCTGGGCGATCCTGCAGCCCGTGTTCGGCAATGACGGCTTGTGGATCGCACTGATCCTGTTCCAAAGCGCCCGCAGCGTCGCCTTCCGGCTGATGCTGCCGCGGCTCGCCGACCGCACGTTTTCGACGGCGCGGCAATGATTGGGCTTCATTGTAGCCGACTACAAACTCGGTGAAGCGCGAGACGTCGACCATGTCGTCGCCCTGGTAGCGGATCGTGTAGCTATCGGTGCGTTCGACGCCCTTGAGATAGGAAAGATACTCGGCCGGAAGGCGATTTCGGAACACGATCTCCGGGACGACTTCATTGACTCCTCCCTCGTGCGCAGCTTCGCACGCATTGATCGCGGTGTCGGTCATCCAGCGGCGCGCGCTCACACCCGAAACCTTCCGGCATCAACTGAGCGCGAGTCGATCGACGCGCTTTCGGAGGAAATCGTGGTCTCGTTGACATTGCTGCCTGCGGCACTCTCGTCCAAGGATGTTGCGGCTGCATCGCGGCTGGCGGCACAAAAGGACCGATTCCGCGAGCTTGAAGATGAGATTGTGCGCCGGCGTCTTGGCGGCGAGCATGCGGACACGGCGGCCGGCGCCAGAGACAACGCCCCATTCATTGATCTCGTGCGCGATCTCCACCGGACCAACTCCGATATCGCAGCCGCCGGCTATCCGCTGGTGCGGGCCGCCGGGGTTGCGGAGCAGCAGCCGTATAATGAATGTCGGAGCGGTTGCCGGCGCGAGATGATGGCAAGCGGGCTTGTCGGCCCGTCGCTTGGATCAGGAAACGGCTCGCTGCTGTCGCCTCCGTGGTGCAGCCGCCGCCGCCGGACCGCTAGAGCTTGGCCGAGACCGCCGTCGCCGCTTCGCGAATGGTCTGCATCAGCAGCGAGAGGGCGAGCGTTGGCGCCGCGTCGGCACGCATGGTAAGGCCAACCGGCCCCTTCGTTTCGCTGGTATCGATCGGAAGGATCGCGATTGTGCCGTCGTCGACATCGGCCGCGACGACGCCGGCGGAGATGATCCAGATCGCGTCGCTTGCCCGGACGAAGGCGCGGCCGAAGGCATCGGAGACGGTCTCGATCTGGTTCGGCAGGTTGGCGATGCCATTGGTGATGAGGAAGCGCTCGACGAAGGGGCGGATGATCGAGGCGCGTGTCGGCATCAGTACCGGGAAATCGGCGAGCCGCACAAAGGCGGAGTGGGTTCCGGACAGCAACGGATGCCCGGCTCGGACGGCAAAGACCACCTGCTCCGAATAGAGATGCTCGAAGGAAAAGCCGGTCATCTTGTCCGGTGCCGCAAGTCGCCCGACGACGAGATCGAGATCGCCGACGCGCAACTGTTCGAGAAGCACGGCGTTGTCGCCGGTGACGATCTTGATGCGCGCACCGGTATCCTCTTTGAGGAAGAGCGTCATGGCGTGCGGCATGATCCGTGTCGAGACCGTCGGCAGCGCCCCGACCCGGACGGGTACTCCGTCGCCAGCGCGCTCCTGCGAAACGGAATCGAGCCCTTGCCGCAGCGCCGTCAGTGCCGCACCGGCGTGGCGCAGGAATACCTCGCCGTAACGTGTTATCTTGATGCCGCGCCCATCACGCTCGAAAACCGCGACGCCAAGCACCTCTTCGAGCTCACGGATCGTCTTGGTTACGGCCGGCTGGCTGACATGCAGCAGTTCCGCCGCCTTCATCACGCTCTTCTGCCGGGAGACCTCGACAAAAGTCTGCAGATGGCGAAACTTGACCCGGGCGTCGATCATGGAATTCATAACCCTCAAGTTAATGAAAGGCCATGAAATATCATTTTACCTAACCAGATTAAATATCCAATTTGGTGACGGAGGAGAGAGCCCGTGCAATTTGCCCGCATCAACGACATCACGATTCACTGCCAGGTGATCGGCGCGACCGGCGACCGGCCGGTGCTGGTTTTTGCCAATTCGCTCGGCACGGATTTTCGCATCTGGCGCGACGTCGTCGTTCGGCTCGCCGGAGACTATGCCATTGTCCTCTATGACAAGCGCGGCCATGGCCTTTCGGATATCGGGCCGACGCCCTATGCGATCGAGGATCATGCCAACGACCTTGCCGGCCTGCTCGACATGCTTTCGGTCAAGCAGGCGATCGTCTGTGGCCTCTCCGTCGGCGGCCTGATTGCGCAGTCGCTCTACCAGCGCCGACCCGATCTCGTGCGTGCGCTGGTTCTCTGTGACACGGCGCACAAGATCGGTACCGCCGAGATGTGGGCGGCGCGCATCGCCGCCATCGAGGAACATGGTATCGAAGGGATCGCCGACAGTGTGCTCGAACGCTGGTTCACGCCGGCCTTCCGCCGGCCCGAAAACACCGCCTATGCCGGCTATCGCAACATGCTGGTGCGCCAGCCGGTGACCGGATACTTGGCCACTTGTGCCGCGATCCGCGACGCCGACTACACGGAGGCCGCCGCCCGCATCGCGGTGCCGACGCTCTGCGTCGTTGGCGACCAGGACGGTTCGACGCCGCCGGATGTCGTGCTCGCCACAGCTCGCCTCATTCCCGGTGCGCGATACGAAGTCATTCGCGATGCAGGTCATATTCCCTGCGTCGAAAACCCGGAGGCGCTGACCGCGGTGTTGCGCGCCTTCTACGAAATCGCAATGCATGGAGACAAGACCCATGAATGACGCCTCTGCGCCCTCCGATCGCTATCGCCAGGGCATGGCCACGCGCCGGGCCGTGCTCGGCGACGATCACGTGGATCGGACGCAGTCGGTTTCCACCGAGTTCGACCGCCCCTTTCAGGAACTGATCACCGAAGCGGCCTGGGGTCATGTCTGGTCGCGTCCGACTTGGACGAAGCGCGAGCGCTCGATCGTAACGATCGCGCTGCTCGCAGCCCTCGGCCAGGATGACGAGGTGGCGATGCATGTGCGGGCGACGAGTAATACGGGCGCAAGCCGCGAGGATATCTGCGAAGCGCTGCTGCATGTGGCGATTTATGCCGGCGTGCCGGCGGCCAATCACGCAATCAAGATCGCCAAGCAGGTCTTTGCCGAGATCGATGGCGGCAAGGCTGCCTGACGGGAGAAGATGATGCCTGACAGAACGAACAGGAAGCCGGAGACCGGCGCCTTTTTCCCGCGTGACCGCCAATGGCACGCGCCGGCGCTGACACCGGGCTACAAAACCTCGGTTTTGCGCTCGCCGCAAAAGGCACTCCTGTCGCTCGACGGTACGATCTCGGAAATCACCGGCCCGGTCTTCGGCCATTCTGTCATCGGCGAGCTCGACAACGACTTGATCCACAATTTCGCCAGGCCAGGGGAAAGCGCCATCGGCGAGCGCATCATCGTGCATGGGCGCGTGCTCGACGAGCGCGGGTGCGCAGTGCCGGGGGCGCTGCTCGAATTCTGGCAGGCCAATGCCGGTGGCCGTTATCGCCATAAGAAGGAAAGCTACCTTGCGCCGCTCGACCCGAATTTCGGCGGCTGCGGCCGCACGATCACCGACGACGAGGGCTTTTATTCCTTCCGCACGATCAAGCCTGGCCCCTATCCCTGGCCGAACGGCGTCAACGACTGGCGTCCGGCCCACATCCATTTCTCGGTCTTCGGCCACGGCTTCGCGCAGCGCCTGATTACTCAGATGTACTTCGAGGGCGACCCGATGATCTGGAAGTGTCCGATCGTCAATACGATTCCCGATCGCCAGGCGATCGAACAATTGATCGCGCCGCTCGACTGGGCGAACACGATCCCGTTCGACGCGCGTGCCTACAAGTTCGACATCGTGCTGCGCGGACGCCGCTCGACGCTGTTCGAGAACCGGCTGGAGGGCAACTGATGGTTCAGCAACTCGGCTACCTCAAGGAAACGCCGTCACAGACGGCTGGCCCCTATGTGCATATCGGCCTGACCCCGAACTTCTGCGGCATCGGCGGCGTTTATGAAACGGATCTCGGCGCACGGATGGTGAACGAGCAGACGCTTGGCGAGCGTATCACCATTACTGGCCGCGTGATTGATGGCGCGGGCACGCCGCTGAAGGACGCGCTCGTCGAGATCTGGCAGGCGGATGCGGTGGGTCTCTATAACTCGCCAACCGAGCTGCGCGGTTCGGCAGATCCGAATTTTACCGGCTGGGGACGCTGTCCGACCGCCGCGGACGACGGTGTCTTCACCTTCGAGACCGTAAAGCCGGGGCGCGTGCCTTTCAAGGACGGCCGGCCGATGGCGCCGCACATCACCTTCTGGATCGTTGCGCGCGGCATCAATGTCGGGCTGCACACACGCATGTATTTTCCCGAAGAAGCCGAGGCCAATGCCGCCGATCCGTTGCTTGCGCGAATAGAACATCGCCATCGTGTTGCGACGCTTGTCGCGACCGGAGCGGCGCCTAATTATGTTTTTGACATTCACCTGCAAGGTGAGAAGGAAACGGTGTTCCTCGACATCTGAACAGGAATGTCACGCCTGGACATGGGGCGAAGAATAGCGCGCGCCATGCAGCAGGTGGCATTTCGTTCGGCAAACAGAAACGGGGAAACCATGACCTATTCCGCCTTCGACCATCCTTATCTTTCCGGTCTCCTGGGTGATGAGGCGGTTGCCGCCGAGTTTTCGGCCTCCGCCGATATCCGTGCGATGCTCGCCTTCGAGGCGGCGCTTGCACGGGC
The DNA here is from genome assembly GCF_055710065.1 of Ensifer sp. VA4. Lineage (NCBI taxonomy): Bacteria > Pseudomonadati > Pseudomonadota > Alphaproteobacteria > Hyphomicrobiales > Rhizobiaceae > Ensifer > Ensifer sp. VA4. Next base: position 13,963 of record NZ_JBVQPO010000017.1, read on the forward strand.
GGAAGCCGTGCACGGCATCATCCCGGCAAGCGCCGCCGACCGGATCACCGGGGCCTGTCGCGCTTTCTCGCCCGATGTCATCGCGCTCAAACGCGCCATGGGTGTGGATGGGGTGGTTGTGCCGGAACTCGTCCGGCAATTGCGCGCCGCCGTCGGTGGCGAGGTTGCGGACTATGTGCATTACGGCGCCACCAGCCAGGATGTCGTCGATACCAGCCTGATGTTGCGCATGAAGGCGATCGCCGAGCTTTTCGCCGTGCGCCTCGGCAATGTCGTTTCGGTGCTCGAGGAGTGCGACAACGAGTGGGGTGAGCGTTCGCTGATGGGGCGGACCCGGATGCAGGCGGCGATCCCGATCACCGTATCCGACCGGCTGCGCAGCTGGATCGAGCCGCTGCTTGACCACAAGGACCGGCTGGAAGCGATGGACCGCGACCTCTTCGCCGTTCAGTTCGGCGGTGCTGCAGGAACGCTCGAAAAACTCGATGACCGGGCAGATGACGTGCGCGCCACGCTTGCGGAAGAACTGGGACTCGCCGATTTTCCGCAATGGCACAGTCAGCGCTCGGAAGTGGCGGATTTTGCCAATGCGCTATCGCTGATGACCGGCAGCCTGGGTAAGTTCGGCCAGGATATCGCGCTGATGGCGCAGCAGGGTGACGAGATCGAACTTGCCGGTGGCGGTGGTTCCTCGGCGATGCCGCACAAGCAGAACCCCGTGGCGGCGGAGGTTCTGGTGTCCTTGGCGCGTTTCAACGCGACCCAGCTCTCCGGCATGCACCAGGCGTTGATCCACGAGCAGGAACGCTCCGGTGCCGCCTGGACGCTCGAATGGCTGATCATGCCGCAGATGGCCGGTGCGACGGCGGCAGCGCTTCGCCTGGCGGCCGAGCTTGCAAGCAACATACGCCGGCTTGGTCGTGCCTGAGCGCGGCCGCCGCCCGGCCGCTCAGCGGGCCGCGCGCAACATCGAGCGATATCGCACCTGGCTGTTCTTGAGGTGCTGGCGCATGGCGCTGCGCGCCTGTTCCTCGTCGCCATCCTGAATTGCGATGAGGATGGCCTCGTGCTCAGAGATCAATCGGCTCAGCTCTGCCGACGCCAGTACGGTCTCCTCGCCACTCTCGGAAACCGCGCGGCGGGGAATAAGCGCCGGACCCAACATCTGCAGGAACTCGCTGAAGCGCGGATTGTTGGTCGCCTGGGCAATCGCGAGATGGAAACTGAAATCGGCTTCGGCGGTTGGACGTCCCTCGGCGGCGCTCGCACAGAAGCTGTCGAAGGCTTCGACGATCTTCTCCTCCTGCGCCGGCGAGCGGCGAAGGGCGGCGAGGGCGGCGGCATCGCCTTCGACTGCGGTTCTGAGCTCCAGCATTTCGATTAGCGAGGAGACGCGCGCGAGGTCGACGCCATGGAAAGGCAAGGGAGCGACCGGGGTCGGCTCCAGCACGAAGACGCCAATGCCGTGTCTCGCCTCGACCAGTCCGCCGGAGCGGAGTGCCGCAATCGCCTCACGCACCACGGTGCGGCTGACGCCGAACTCTTGGGTCAGTTGGGCCTCGGACGGCAGGCGGTCTCCCGGCTTGTAATGGCCGCCGGCGATCTGGCTGCTGAGTGCATCCGTCACCTTCGCCACCAGTGTCTTGCCTGGAGGGGCGGCGGTCTCGGATGCGGTTGCATTGGTCATGGGGCCAATTCCGTAATTTAACGAAGGCTTCTGGATACGCCATTGGCGATCGGCAGTGCAATCCATGGGGCGGCAAAGCACATCCGCTTAGTCCTTGAAAATCGGATCATCGACAAAGGCGCCGCCCTGAAACCGCGCCAGGGAATCCTCCGGTCTCGGTTTCGGCGTGTTTGCGGCAATCTTCTCGCGGAAAACCTCCGCGTTATCCTTCGGTCGCCAGCCGAGCCAGGAAACATGGGCGTTGTCCCACCATCCGGCGTCGTTTGCGGAAGCGCCCCAGATGACCGGGCAGCCAAGGACCGGCACGCGGAACACCGCTTCGATCATCGAGGCGAAGTCGTCATGCGAGAGCCAGGTGGAGAGCATGCGGTAGTTGGTCGGTTCAGGCATGCAGGAACCGATGCGGACAAGTGCCGTCTCCTGCCCGAACTTCTCGAAATACATGCGGGCAAGCGCTTCACCGAAACACTTCGAGACGCCGTAGAGCCCATCAGGGCGGTAGGGCGCGTTCGGACCCAGCCGCTCGTTTTGCGGGTAAAAGCCGATCGTGTGGTTGGTGCTGGCGAAGAGAATGCGTGGTCTGCCGTTCGCACGGGCCGCCTCGTAGAGATTGTAGAGGCCGAGGATGTTGCCGTCGAGGATTTCGGAGAACGGCCGCTCGACCGAGATGCCGCCGAGATGCAGGATGGCGTCGCAACCGGCGACCAGGTCATGGACGCCCGCGGCATCGGCGAGATCGCATTGAATGCACTCTTCGTTTTCGCTTGGCGGATCGAGCGGCGACCGGTCGGAAAGTCGGATCAAGGTCGCCAGCGGCGCAAGTTTCTTGCGCATGACGCGGCCGAGCTGCCCCGCCGCGCCGGTGATCAGAAGCCGTTCCATTTCCTCTTTCCTCCAGAAGGCCAGCCGGTGTTGCGGCATTGCCATATGCCGTCATACAATAGGGGCTAACACATAATATGTGGTTGACGCAATATGGACGAGCCGCGTCAATGTTGCCTCTGCGTCGGGCTGAGGAATGCCCTGAGAGCCGATAGAAAGACCTGCTTTCAAGCGCGATTGCCGGAAATTTTGCTTGTATGATCACTTGTATTATGACCTATTGACACGAATGCCGTGACTTGCTTAGTAGGATGCATCGCGTTTTGAGGAGGACCCGCACGAAATGACCCCCGCGCAGATCAAGGCCGCTCTTGGATCAGGCCTGCTTTCTTTCCCGGTGACGCATTTTGATGCCGAGGGCCGTTTCGCGCCGGACAGCTATCGGGCGCATGTCGAGTGGCTGGCCGGCTACAAGGCGCCGGTGCTGTTTGCTGCCGGCGGCACCGGCGAATTCTTCTCGCTGAAGCCCGATGAAATTCCCGGCATCGTCCAGGCCGCCAAGGAGGTTGCAGGCGACACGGCGATCGTTTCCGGTTGCGGTTACGGTACGGAGATGGCCATCGATATCGCCCGGTCGGTCGAGCGCGTTGGCGCGGATGGTATCCTGCTTCTGCCGCACTACCTGATCGACGCGCCGCAGGAAGGGCTCTACGCCCATGTGAAGAAGGTCTGCCAGTCGGTCGGCATCGGCGTCATGGTCTATAACCGCGACAACTCGGTGCTGCAGGCCGACACGCTGGCCAGGCTCTGTGACGCGTGCCCGAACCTGATCGGCTTCAAGGATGGCACCGGCGACATCGGTCTCGTGCGTCAGGTCACGGCCAAGATGGGTGACCGCCTGATGTATCTCGGCGGGATGCCGACCGCCGAGCTCTTTGCCGAGGCCTATCTCGGCGCCGGTTTCACCACCTATTCCTCGGCCGTCTTCAACTTCGTGCCGGGCCTTGCCAACGAATTTTACGCCGCCCTTCGCGGCGGCGATCGCGCCACCTGCGAGCGCCTCCTCAAGGACTTCTTCTATCCGTTCATGGCGATCCGCAACCGGGGCAAGGGCTATGCGGTTTCGGCGATCAAGGCCGGTGTGCGCCTGCAGGGCTTCAATGCCGGTCCGGTCCGCACGCCGCTGACAGACCTCACCGATGACGAAGTTGCGATGCTCGATGCCCTGATCGGTGCGAACAAGCGCAAGAATTGAACCGCAGCGAGGGCAACCGATGAAAATCACCGCCGTCCGCACCCATCTCCTCGAGCACCGGCTGGCCGTGCCCTTCGAAAGCGCGTCCATGCGCTTTGATCGTCGCGCCCATGTGCTGGTGGAGATCGAATGCGACGATGGCAGCATCGGCTGGGGCGAGTGCCTTGGGCCGGCGCGGCCGAACGCGGCCGTGGTCGCGGCCTATGCCCCCTGGCTGATCGGCCAGGATCCGCGCCAGACCGAAAAGCTCTGGGCAGTCCTCTATAACGCGCTTCGCGACCAGGGGCAGCGCGGTCTCGCGATCACGGCGCTGTCCGGCATCGACATCGCGCTCTGGGACATCAAGGGCAAGCACTACGGCGCCTCCGTCTCGATGCTGCTTGGCGGTCGCTGGCGCGAGAGCGTTCGCGCCTATGCGACCGGCAGCTTCAAGCGTGACGGCGTCGACCGTGTGTCCGACAACGCGATGGAGATGGCGGAGCGCCGGGCGCAGGGGTTTCACGCCTGCAAGATCAAGATCGGCTTCGGCATCGAGGAAGACCTTTCCGTCATCCGCGCGGTGCGCGAGGCGATCGGTGACGAGATGCGGCTGATGATCGACGCCAACCACGGCTACACCGTCACCGAAGCGATCCGCCTCGGCAAGGCTGCGGCGGACTATGACATCGATTGGTTCGAGGAGCCGGTCGTGCCCGAGCAGCTCTCGGCCTATCGCGAGGTCAGGGCAGGGCAGCCTATTCCCGTCGCAGGCGGCGAGACCTGGCACACGCGCTATGGCATGTCGCCGGCGATCGAGAGCCGCGCCGTCGACATCCTGCAGCCGGACCTGTGCGGTTGCGGCGGTTTTTCCGAAATGGTGAAGATCGCCAGCCTCGCGACGTTGCATGGCGTTCGCATCGTGCCCCATGTCTGGGGCACGGGCGTTCACATTGCCGCGGCGCTGCAATTCATGGCGGCGATGACGCCGGATCCGGTGCGGGTGAAGCCGATCGAGCCGATCCTGGAGTTCGACCGGACGGAGAACCCGTTCCGCCAGGCCGTGTTGACGGCGCCGATCGAGGCCGTCAACGGCGTCGTCGCAAAACCGGACGCCCCGGGGCTCGGCATCGAGATCAATCGCGATGCGCTCGTCGAATTCAAGATGCCCGAGACTGCAAGATGATCGAGCGCATCCTGACCGGCCGCCCGCCCGAACCGCGCCTGCCGAAGGGCGCCATCGATTCGCAGATGCACATGTATCTGCCAGGCTTCCCGTCGCTTCCCGGCGGTCCGCCTTTGCCTGTTGAACCTTTGCCGGATGCTGCGGCCTATCGCCAGGTCATGGCCTGGCTCGGCATCGACAGGGTGATCATCACCCAAGGCAATGCCCATCAGCGGGACAATGCCAACACGCTTGCCTGTGTTGCAGCAATGGGTGCCGCCGCGCACGCCGTCGTCGTCATCGACGAGGACACTTCGGATGCGCAGATGCGCGCGTTGAGCGAAACCGGCGCTGTCGGCGCACGCATCATGGATTTGCCGGGTGGCGCGGTAGGGCTCGACGCGCTGGAAGCAGTGGACGCGCGGGCACAGGCGGCGGATTGGATGATTGCCGTGCAATTCGACGGCAACAGGCTGCTCGACCATCTGCCGCGGTTGGAGCGCATCAGGTCGCGCTGGGTGTTGGATCACCACGGCAAGTTCTTCGCCGGCGTCGATCTGGATGGGCCGGAGATCGCGGCGCTGCTGAAGTTGATCGACCGCGGCAATGTCTGGTTCAAATTTGCCGGCGTCTACGAAAGTTCGCGGCAGGGATGGCCGTACGAGGACGTGGCCGCCTTTTCGCGCCGGATCGCCAGACATGCGCCGGAACGCATCGTCTGGGGCTCGAACTGGCCGCACAACATGATCCGCAAGACGGAAGACTATCCCGAGGACGCGCGGCTCGCGGAACTGGTGCTCGGCTGGCTTGCCGACGACCGGGCGCGGCATCTCGCCCTCGTCGAGAACCCGGAACACCTGTTCAAGCTGCCGGCCTTCGCCGTGGCGTGACTTCAGTCCGCAATGGGAGCTGGGAGGCTCCCTGCCGGGCCTGACGACAAGAGGATTTTGCATGCCGGCCCGGACGGGCAGACACCCGGCCTTCGGAGAGGCCGAAGCACGATCAGAGGAGGAGAAAACATGAGGAAAACTGCAGGCATGCTTTGCGTCGCCATGGGGCTGGCGTTTGCTGGCACAGCGGCGCAAGCGCAGGAAATCACTCTGCGCTCGGCGGATATCCACCCGGATGGCTACCCGACGGTCGAGGCCGTCAAATACATGGGGCAACTGCTTTCCGAGCGTAGCAACGGGCGGATCAAGGTCGAGGTCATGAACAGTGGCGTGCTCGGCGGCGAGAAGGACACGATCGAGCAGACGCGCTTCGGTGTCATCGACATGAACCGCGTCAATGCCGCGCCCTTCAACAACCTCGTCAAGGAGACGATGGTGCTTGGCATGCCGTTCCTGTTCCGCTCGACCGAGCACATGCACAAGACGGTCGACGGCCCGATCGGCGACGAGGTGCTGGCGGCCTTCGAGCCGCACGGCCTGATCGGTCTCGCCTTCTATGATTCCGGCGCGCGTTCCTTCTACAGCACCAAAAAGCCGATCGAGAATCTGGCGGACCTCAAGGGCCTGAAAATCCGGGTGCAGCAGTCCGATCTCTGGATCGCCATGATGCAGGCCTTCGGTGCCAACCCGACGCCGATGCCGATGGGCGAGGTCTATTCGTCGCTCGAGACCGGTGTCGTCGATGGCGCCGAGAACAATTGGCCGTCCTACGAATCCGCCCGTCATTTCGAGGTCGCCAAGAACTATTCGCTCACCGAACATTCCCTCAATCCGGAAATCCTGGTCATTTCCAAGATGACCTGGGACAAGCTTTCCCCCGAGGATCAGGCCCTGGTTCGTCAGGCGGCCAAGGACTCCGTTGGCAAGATGCGCGAACTCTGGAGCGCGCGCGAGAAGGTCTCGGAAGAGAAGGTTCGTGCCGCCGGCGCAAACGTCATCAAGGTCAACAAGGAGGAGTTCGCCGCCGCAATGGCGCCGGTCTACGACCAGTTCGTCAGCGACCCGAAACTCAAGGACCTTCTCGAGCGGGTGAAGGCGGTCAAGTGACGGCAGATGAAAGGCCGGGTCCCGGGAAAGGAACCGGCCTTCGCAACTGTCCATAGGATTGCTTTCGCGGAGGAGGAAGAAAGATGCGTCGTTTCATGCGGGCGATACGCCCGCTTCTCGGGGCGCTAAGCCGCGCGTCGCTCTATATCGCCGGCACCGGCATGGTCGCCATGACACTGATCGTCGGCTGGCAGGTGTTTGCCCGCTATGTTCTGAACGACTCGCCAAGCTGGTCGGAGCCCTTGTCTCTCCACCTGATGGCCTGGTTCATCATGCTTGGCGCGGCGGTCGGCGTGCGCGAGAGCGTGCATCTCGGCCTCGATGTCATCCGCCACGTGATGAAGCCTTCGGTCCAGCTTGCCATGGATCTGACGAGCCTTGGCCTGATCGTCATCTTCGGGGCATCCATGGCCTATTACGGACTGCTTCTTTGCATCGGCACATGGAGCGCCACTATTCCGGTCCTTGGATGGCCGGGAGGGGTCGACTTTTTTCCGCTCATCGTCGGCGGCGTGATGATTGCCCTCTTCGCTGCCGAGCGTTTCGTTGATCTGGTTCTGGGTGTCGATGTCGCCGCCGATATCGTCGTGCAGGAGATGGCCTGAATGGCTTACACTATTCTCTTCGGGGTCTTCACCCTGCTGATGCTCATCGGCACGCCGATCGCGTTTTGCCTCGGTATCGCTTCCTTCGCCACCGTGCTCTATCTCGGCCTGCCGCCGGTGGTGGTGTTCCAGCAGTTGAATTCCGGCATGAACGTCTTTGCCATGATGGCGATCCCGTTTTTCATCTTTGCCGGCGACCTGATGGTGCGCGGCGGCATCGCCAACAGGCTGATCCAGTTCGCCGCCGGCCTCGTCGGGCATCTGCGTGGCGGCCTTGGCCAGGTCAACATCGTGGCCTCGACGCTCTTCGGCGGCATCTCCGGCTCGGCAGTCGCGGATGCTTCGGCCGTCGGCGGCCTGATGATCCCGCAGATGGCAAAGCGCGGCTATGACCGTGACTACGCCGTCAACGTTACCGTCAACGCAGCCATCATCGCGCTGATGGTCCCCCCATCGCACAACATGATCCTTTATTCGATCGCCGCCGGCGGCAATGTCTCGGTCGCCGATCTCTTCACCGCCGGCATCATTCCCGGCCTGCTGCTTGCGCTTTCGCTGATGGTGACCGCCTATGTCGTCGCAAGGCGCAGAGGCTATCCGGCCGAGCCGTTCCCGGGTTTTTCCAGGCTCTTCTACTATCTGCTCGCCTCGTTTCCGGGCATCGTCCTGATCGGCATCATCTTCGGCGGCGTGCGCTCCGGCGTGTTCACCGCCACCGAAAGCTCCTGCATCGCCGTGCTCTATGCCTTCCTCGTCGCGATGCTGGTTTATCGCGAACTGGATTGGACAGGCTTCGTCGAAGCGGTCATGGGGGCGGTGCGCACCACCGCCATGGTTCTCCTCGTCATCGGCATGGCGGCATCCTTCGGCTGGCTGATGGCCTTCCTGCAGGTGCAGGCGCTGATGATCGGCGCGATCGGTGCGATTTCGGAGAACCCGATCATCGTGCTGCTCGTCATCAACATCATCCTCTTGTTCCTCGGCACCTTCATGGACATGGCGCCGATGGTGATCATCTGCACGCCGGTGCTGCTTCCGGTCGTCAAGGCGTTCGGCATCGATCCGGTACATTTCGGGGTGGTGATGATCCTGAATGCCGGCATCGGGCTCAACACGCCGCCGGTGGGCACGGTGCTCTTCGTCGGCTGCGCCGTCGGCGGAATTTCCATTCGCGAGGCGATGCGCACGATCTGGCCGTTCTTCGGCGCCAGCATCGCAGTGCTGATGGCTGTCACCTACATCCCGGCGCTGTCGCTCTGGTTGCCGTCGGTCTTCAAGTGAGCTGACCCCCTGCATGTCTCCTTAATCGACCTCGATTTAAGGACAAAGACATGCAGCAAATCAAAGTCCTACAGCGACGTTTGCACGTCTGAAAAGACGCGCGGCGCTGTAGGTGGTCCTGCGGAACTCGGCATCTCTGCCGGACCGCCCACCTTGAAGGTGGGCCGGCTAATCGTTTCTGTTGGCGGCGATGCACTGGCGTTCCAGGCGCTTGAGGAAAACGCCGATCTCCCTTGCCGCCTGCAGATCGCCCTTCCGCTCGGCGACGGCGCGGCCTTCGCGCCAGACCTGGAGCGCCTCTTCGAACCGGCCGACCTTGTGTAGAATGGCACCACGCAGTTTCCACGCAGCGGAATAGTCCCGGTCGAAGGCGATTGCGCGCTCGACATGGGCAAGCGCGGTATCGAGGTCCGCTTCCTGAAGGCAGATGCTGGCGAGCGTGAAGCGCAGCAGGGCGTCGTCCTTGCCGGTTTCTAAGAGCTTTTCGAGCGCTTGCCGCATTGCTCCTCCTACGCGATCGCCGGTTCAGGCCGCAGGCTTGCTTGGGTGCAACGTCGCGGGCCCGTTGCTCGGCTGAGCCGGCAACGATCTCGTCCCGTTGAGAGACTGATACCGCCGGCGGCTCCAGATCAAGGGGCCGGCATGGGTGGAAGTCTCGGTTGCGACAATTGTTCCTACGAATAACGTGTGGTCGCCGACCTGCACCGAAGCGCTCAGCAGGCAGTCGAGCGCGGCGGCAGCGCCGAGAAGCCTCGGCCGTCCGCTCGGCCAGTCAGCCCAGATGCCGACGAGGTAACGCCTGGACGCTTCAATCTTGCCGGCGAAGGCGTCCGCGATCAATTCTTGCCCCTCGGCCAGCATGGCGAGCGAGAAACCTTGCTCGGCGACAATCCGCATGGCAAGCGGGCTGTTAGCCTTGATCGAAACGACGATCGATGGCGGGTTCGCGGTCAGTGAAAAGGTGGCGGACACGGTCCGGCCAAGACTATTGGCGCCCTTGCCGGCGCTTGCCACGCAGACGGTGGCAGCGAGATGCGACAGGGTGTCGGCGAACTCCGGTTTCGACACGGCCAGATCGGCGTGGGCGTCGATGTCGACGGAAAGCGGAGGTGTCTGGCGCATGGGTCTTGTTCCAACTGAGGATAGCCCGTGGCGGCGGGGAGACGCCACGGGGTTTGCGGAAGCCAGGCTCAGGCGGGGGCAAGAGGGCTGCCGCAAATTCTCTGACTTGCTGCCCACAGCGCCGCGCGTCGACGCGCAAAGGTCGCTGTAGCACTTTGAATTGCCACATGCCTTTGTCCTTTAACCGGCTACGATCAAAGGAGACATGCAGTAGAGCTGCTTCCAGCTCAGGGCGATCCTCAGCCGGTCAGGCGGACTTCAATTCCGCTTCGGCAAACTCGTAGTTGGCGAGCTTGTCGAGGAAGTTCGACGCGTAGTCCGGCCGGCGGTTGCGGTAGTCGATGTAATAGGCGTGTTCCCAGACATCGAGGCCGAGCAGAGCCTTGCCTTCGTTGATGGCGACAGGGTTGGAGCCGTTGGCGGTCTTCGTCACCTTGAGTTTACCGTCCGGGCCAAGCACGAGCCAGGCCCAGCCGGAGCCGAACTGGCTGGTGGCGGCCGCCTTGAAGGCGTCCTTGAAGCCTTGAACGCTGCCGAAGTCTTCGATGAGCTTCTTTTCGAGCGCACCGGGGATCTGCCCGCCCTTGGGCGAAAGGTTCTTCCAGAACAGGATGTGGTTCCAATGCTGGCCGGCATTGTTGAAGACCGGCGCCAGTTCCGCCTTGCCGTGGCTGTGGCGAATGATCTCTTCGAGCGACAGGTCGGCGAGCGATACATCCTTCTCGACGAAACCGTTCAGCGCCGTGACATAGGCCTGGTGATGCTTGCCGTGGTGGAACTCGATCGTCTCGGCGCTCATGCCGTTTTCAGCGAGCGCACCGGGTGCATAGGGAAGGGCGGGAAGTTCGAAGGCCATGATCAAATCCTTTGCGGGCGGGACACTCTCGAGGGATCACTTGTCTGCGGTTGGATGAGAGTGTATTTAGCAAGAGACTTCTTTGTAAATCTGTGTGCAGGAATATGTCAAGCGATCCCTTGTTAAATTCAGAGCGGAGCAGCGGCCGCACGCCGGGCGAGCGCATCATGCTGGCGCTCAAGCTGCATGGCCCGCAGACGGCGACGGCACTCGGAAAGCGTCTGGCGATTACCGGCGAGGCCGTGCGACAGCAGCTTGTCCGTCTTGCCGAGGATGGTTTGGTCCTATCGTGGTCGGAGGCGAAAGGCGTCGGCCGCCCTTCGCAGTTCTGGGGGCTGACCGCCGCCGGCCATGCGGAGTTTCCCGATACCCATGCGGAGCTTACCGTCCAGCTCTTGAGGACGATCCGCCAGACGCTCGGCGAGGCGGCGATCGAGCGGCTGATCGCGGCGCGGGAGGACGAGACCCGGCAGAACTATGGCGCAGCGATGACGGACAAGAAGGACCTGCGCGAGCGGGTGGACGAACTGGTGCGGCTGCGATCGCGGGAAGGCTATATGGCGGCCTGCGAGGATCCTGGCGACGGCACGCTGCTCTTCGTCGAGAACCACTGTCCGATCTGCGCTGCCGCAACGAGCTGCCAGGGCTTCTGCCGGGCGGAATTGAGTGTGTTCCGTGCGGTGCTCGGCCCCGGTGTCGAGGTCGAGCGCGCCGAGCACATTCTCGCCGGTGCTCGGCGCTGCGCCTACGTCGTCAAAATGGTGGATCAAGCCGCCTGATCGGCGGCGGTAGGAGCACGACGCCGCGCCGGCTGAATGCAGGCGCGGCGTCGGAAGCTGATCCTATCAGCGCGCGCCCATGCGCAGCGCGCCGTCGAGGCGGATAACTTCGCCGTTCAGCATGCGGTTCTCGCAGATATGCTGCACGAGTGCGGCAAACTCGTCGGGTTTACCGAGGCGCTGCGGGAAGGGAACGCTCTTGCCGAGCGAATCCTGTACCTCCTGCGGCATGCCGGCCATCATCGGCGTTTCAAAGATGCCCGGAGCGATGGCGACGACGCGAATGCCGTGGCGGGCAAGTTCGCGGGCGATCGGCAACGTCATCGAGACGACGCCGCCCTTGGAGGCAGCATAGGCCGCCTGGCCGATCTGGCCGTCGAAGGCGGCGACCGATGCGGTGTTGACGATCACGCCCCGCTCGCCGTCGTCGCCCGGCTCTTCTCGCTCGATCGCCTCGGAGGCAAGCCGCAGCATGTTGAAGGTGCCGATCAGGTTGATCGTGACCGCGCGCGAAAAGCTCTCCAGCCGATGCGGCCCGTCGCGGCCGAGCACCTTCTCGCCGGGTGCAATGCCGGCACAGTTTACAAGCCCGTGGAGATGACCAAAGCGGTCCAAGGCCGCTGCAACGGCGGCGGCGGCATCCGTCTCGCTGGTGACATCCGTCTTGTGGAAGAGGGCGTTGCTGCCGAGCTCGTCGGCCATTTTCTGGCCGGCCTTGGCGTTGACGTCGGCAAGAACCACACGGGCGCCTTCGCCATGCAGCCGCCGCGCGACGGCTGCGCCAAGGCCCGAACCGCCGCCGGTCACGATAAAGACTTTTCCATCGATCAGCATCTGAGGCTCCTCCCGTACCGGATCGTGTCGATAGGCATGGACATAGCCTTGCGGCGGCACGAAGCCAAGGGCGGCGTTGTGCCCGTTCCTGGCTTATGTTTCCCTGCCTTCCGCAAGCCGTGTCTAGACGTTCGCCACCAGATGTGGTTCGGTTCGGGTCCAAAGCGGGGCTGGACGCCGAGGAAGAAACCGACTCGACTGATGATATCTCCCGGCGGGCGGGCGCTGCCGTGTGCGCCGCCTGACGTCCATCTCTCTCGCTGGTCAGCTGCGCATCCTGGCGAGGAATCTAGCGTCGTGCGATCGGCGACGTCTCGATGATCTTGATGCCGACGGCGTTGCTGGATTCGTCATAGACGATCTCGCCTCTGCCGATGATCATGCCGTTGACCTTGAGTTCCACCGGTTCGCCGAAATTGCGGTCGAGATGGATCGTGTCTTCAGGATGGAGTTTTGAAATCTGGGAAACTGTCAGCTTGGCGCGCCCGATGACGGCTTCGATCGCCAGGGGAATGCCCTGGACCGCACGCTCGCTCATCACCGAGCGGCTCTCAAGCGCAGGGCTCTCGTCGAGTTCGACCAGCTCATCCTGTAGCTTCTTGTTAATCATTCTGCACCATCCAAAGCACTGATTCACGACTCTTTAACAAAGAGTTGCGCCAGTTCGCCCTGGGTGGCAACCGTGGCTAAATGGGGGTTCTCCCTGCCTCGTAGGCGAGCGTTAACAAACGGTTAACATCCACAACGCCGGGCCGGCAGATGGCCTCAAAGCGTCACTGCGTTCCAGTTTCCGTCCCGTTTTTGGAAACCGATCATGCGCCGGCCGTTCGGTAACTTGTCGCCGAGTCGCACGACATAGACGTAGCCTTCGTAAACCATCAGCCCCTGATCACCGTTGCTGTAGAGAATCTCGAAGCTTGGCGGTTTGTTCGGGGAAGCGCCTGCATCTGTCGGCGTCCCCGACAGATCGATCGCGGCGACTTCCGCGGGAATGCTTTGCGGACCAACGAGATAGTATAGCGACGACGTAAGGGCGGCGACGCTCAGGAGGGCGCCGACCAGTGACGGCACCAGGCGTAGCTTGAAACGTGTCGGCGTCGGCTGGGATGTTGCAACACTCAAGTTCGTTTTCCCGATTCGATCAAATATTTCCACCGGAACCGTTCTCACGCGGCATTGCCCGGCAACCATTCCAGACAATGCTGTTCGCGGGCGGCCGGATTTACCTGCGGAAGCCGTTTCCTGCTTCAATCCCAAGAGGTCACAGCCTCTCAGAATCAACAGCATGCCCATTCGCCGGTATCACGGACATATGGTTCCGGTCGTTTCCACACCTTTTGCGTGTCGCGAAGACCGGCCCCGCTTTGCCTTCAAGTAGGGCCGGTATGGTGTATTGCCAGGCGGATATACGGACGGCTTTAGGCTGCCTCGGGCTTGGTGGCGTGAAGGAGCCGCAGCCATGGGGCGAGGTGAAAGACGCTCATCAAGAGGTACATCATGGTCATCCCGCCGATCTGCGGGGCCGGCTCGCCGGCGCACAACATTTGCCCGACCTCGGTGCCCCATGCGCCGGTCGAAATCGCCATGAGCGCGAAGGTCGGCGACGCCGCGAGGGCGAGCCCATCGGCCGCCCTACGCGCCGCCATCCAGCGGAGCTCTCGCGCGCCGGCAGAAAGTCCGGCGCTCATCGCAGCGAGCTCGCGTCCTGGCTTCGCATCGCCGCCTCGCCGGCGTCCGAGACCTCGACCCAGCGCCGATCGGGCGCGGCGCCTTCGATGTAGCTGTCGTTCCAGTTCCACCACTTGTAGGTCGGGGTCTGGGGATAGCCCTCGGGAGAGTCCTCCCAGACCTCCTGTCGGCCGAGCGGCGTGATGTCGAGATAGTTCCAGGTGCCGCCCATCTGTTCGTCGCCGCGGTTGTTGATGAAGTAGGTGCGGAACAGCCGATCGCCGTCGCGGAAGAACACGTTGTGTCCGTGCCACTCGTCGACGCCGAAATCGAGGTCGAAGCTATCGGTGATGGTGTACCAGGGCATCGTCCAGCCCATGCGCGCCTTCAGCCTGGCGATATCCGCCTGCGGCGCTCGCGAAGCGAAGACCAGGGTGGTGTCGCGGGCGTTGAGGTGGGAAAGGTGGGCAACCTGATCCGCGACCATCGAGCAACCGCGACAGGCGTGCTCGGGCCAGCCATAGACACCCGGCTCATAAAAGGCGCGGTAGACGATCAACTGATGCCGACCGGCGAAGAGATCGAGGAGGCTCGCCTTGCCGTCCGGGCCCTCGAAGACATATTCCTTCGTCATCGCCATCCACGGCATGCGCCGGCGCTCGGCGGCGAGCGCATCGCGAGCGCGAGTAAAGGCCTTTTCCTTTACGAGCAGGTTCTGGCGTGCTGCTTCCCAGGCCTGCGCAGAGACGACCTCCGGCTTTTGCATGGTTGGCTGGTCGGTGGCCTGCCCATTGTCGACTGTCTTGATCATGGCTTTCAATCTCCTCGTTTGAGACGAATTCTGCGTCGTGCGGCTGGAGCGCCGGGATGCAGGTCGTCGCGCCGTCATCGAGGGGAGTTTGGCACCACGGATCAAATGTCGGGAGTAACAACTGTGACGGAATTAAATCGGGCGATGCGATGGGGGCGTGTGGGCCGGCGAGGGCGGCGGGCGTCTCCGCTTCGGCGCGGCCCCGCAACGGCTTCCCCTTCTATACTTCCCATGTCTCGGTCCACCTGCCGGCGGCCGTCATTCGGTTGTCGTTGACGTAGCGCGCATCACCGTTGAATACGCTTCGTATGGTTGGCCCGCCTTCCGGATGCATAACTTCCCGATTATGATTTTGGCCCCATATTTTATTTTTACATCACCGTTTGGCATGGCAAGTTGATGCCTATCAAATCAACGGGGTTTGCGAGGACGATGCCGGTTCGGAAGCGATCGGCATTTCAGGGAGGAAACATGAAACGGATGATTCTGGCTGCGGTCGCGGCTTTGGCAATGAGCGGCGCGGCTTATGCCGACACGATCAAGATCGGCGTCGTCGGGCCATTTTCTGGTCCGTTCGCGCTTCAGGGGAAGAATTTCAAGGCCGGCATCGACGCCTATATGGCGCTGAACGGCAGCAAGGTCGGCGACGACGATATCGAGATAATCTATCGCGACGTGCCGCAGGCCGATCCCGCCCAGTCCAAGGCGCTGGCGCAGGAACTGGTGGTGAAGGAAGGCGTGCAATATCTTGCCGGCTTCTACTTCACGCCGGATGCCATGGCGGTAACGCCGCTCCTTACCCAGGCGAACGTGCCGCTCGTCATCATGAATGCGGCGACCTCTGCGATCGTCACCAAGAGCCCACTCGTCGTGCGCACTTCATTCACTACCTGGCAGACCTCCACGCCGATCGCCAAGGTCGCCAAGGATGCCGGTGTCTCCAAGGTGATCTCCGTCGTCAGCGATTACGGCCCGGGTGTCGATGCCGAGAACGCCTTCAAGGCGGGATTTGAAGCGGCCGGCGGCCAGGTGGTCGAGGCGATCCGCATGCCGCTCGCGACCAATGATTTCTCGCCGATCATGCAGCGCATCAAGGATTCCGGTGCCGAGGGCGTCTTCGCCTTCCTGCCGTCCGGCCCGACGACGCTCGGTTTCGTCAAGGCCTTCAAGGAGAACGGCCTGAAGGACGGCGGCATCAAGTTCTTTGCCCCCGGCGATCTGACGCAGGAATCCGACCTGCCGGCCCTCGGCGAGGCCGCGCTCGGCATCCAGACGACCTTCCACTACGCGGTCTCGCATGACTCTCCGGAGAACAAGGCCTTCGTCGAAGCGGCCGGCAAGGCGATCGGCAACCCGGCCGAGCTCTCCTTCCCCTCGGTTGGCGCCTATGACGGCATGCACGTGATCTACAAGATGATCGAGGCGACCGGTGGCGAGCAGGACGCGGCCAAGGCCGTCAATGCGGTCAAGGGTCTCTCCTGGACGAGTCCGCGCGGCCCGGTCACCATCGATCCGGAATCGCGCCACATCACCCAGAACATCTATCTGCGCGAAGTCGCCAAGGCCGATGACGGCACCTACTACAACAAGGAAATCCAGACCTTCGAGAAGCAGGGCGACCCCGGTCTCGCTGCGCTGAAGTAGGAGGTTGAGGCGGGCGCCTAGCGCCGCCAGCACCGAGGCGCAGATCGGCTGCGCCCGTGAGCGGAGACGCGTGCACCGCGACATCACAGGCGCTGGCGCAGGGATGGCGCTGCGCGCATATTATGCGTCCCCAATCCGGCGCGGCAAAAACTGGAAGAAAGGGCAACGGATAGCCCCATGCAAACCGTCCTCAGCATTGCGATCGATGCCCTTGCCTATGGCATGGTGCTCTTCGTCATCTCCATCGGCCTTTCGGTTACCATGGGCCTCATGCGCGTGGTCAACCTGGCGCATGGCGCCTTTGCCATGATCGGCGGCTACATCGCCTCCTATGCCGCGCGCGATCTCGGCCTTGCCTATGGCTTCGCCATCCTCCTTGCGATCTTTGGTACCATCGCCATCGCTGTTCCGATCGAAAGGCTGCTCTATCGGCGGATCTACGGCGCGCCGGAACTGACCCAGGTGCTGATGACCATCGGCATCACCTTCTGCATCATCGGTATCGCCAACTACGTTTTCGGGCCGACGCTGAAGACCGTGCCGTTCCCAAGCGAATTGCAGGGATCGGTCGACCTTGGCTTCCGGGCGATCGCCACGCACCGCATTTTCGCGATCCTTTGCGGCCTCGCGGTCGCCGCCGGACTCTGGTACGCGATCGAAAAGACCGCCTTTGGCGTGAAGCTGCGCGCCTCGGTCGACAATGCGGCGATGGCTGCCGCCCTCGGAGTGCGCACGGAGATCGTCTATGCCGTGAGCTTTGCGGTTGCCGTTGGGCTCGCCGCTTTCGGTGGGGTCGTCGGCGCCGAGTTGCTTCCGGTCGAACCCTATTATGCGCTGCGCTACATGGTGACCTTCCTCGTCGTCGTCTCTGTCGGTGGTGCCGGCTCGATCCCCGGCGCTCTGATCGCCTGCCTGCTGCTCGGCGCGATCGATACGACCGGCCGCTACCTCATGCCGGAATTCGGCGAGTTCTTCTTCTATCTGGCGGTGATCGCGATCATCTGCATCTTTCCGCGCGGGCTCGCCGGGAGGGCCAAGGGATGACCATGACGACCACGAACGACATGATTGCGGCATCGCCCGTGCGCCGGCGCTTCAACGGTGGAGACCTCATTGGCCTGGGCATCATCCTGCTGGTCGCGGTGATCGGCTATTTCCTCTTTCCCAACAATCTGGCGCTTCTGACCCGGATCATTGGGGTAGCTCTTCTGGTGCTGTCGCTCGATCTCGTCACCGGCTATTGCGGTGTTGCGACGCTCGGTCACGCCGCCCTCTTCGGCGCCGGCGCCTATGCCGCCGGCATCGCCTCGGCGCATTACGGCATCAACGATCCGCTCGCCATGCTGGCGTTCGGTATTGTGGCTGGCGCGGTGGCCGGGCTCGTCTGCGGTGTCGTCATCCTGCGCGCCCACGGTCTGCCACAACTGGTGCTGTCGATCGCGCTCATCCATCTCTTTCATGAGTTCGCCAACAAGGCATCGTCCTGGACCGGTGGCAGCGACGGCCTTTCCGGGATCGCCCCGACGGCGCTCCTCGGTCTCTACGAGTTCGACCTATGGGGACGCACAGCTTACGTGTTCGGCGTTGCGTTGCTCGCGATCGTCTTCGTTTTGTTGCGGCTGATCGTGCGCTCGCCTTTCGGTATGCTGTGCCGGGGCATCAAGGAAGATCCGATCCGCATCCGCTCCATGGGTGCCTCGCCGAAGATCGCGCTGATGAAGATGTATGTCATATCCGGCGCCGTTGCCGGCGTCGGCGGCGCGCTGAACGCGATCACGACCCAGGTCGTCGGTCTCGACAGCCTTTCCTTCACGATGTCGGCCGAAAGCCTTGTCATGCTGGTACTCGGCGGTACGGGCTCTCTTTTCGGCGCGCTGACGGGGACGGTCGTCTTCATGTTCTTCGAGGACGTCGTGTCGGCGGCAAACCCCTTTCATTGGCTGACGATGGTCGGGGCGCTGTTGATCGCCGTCGTGCTGTTCGCACCGAGGGGCATCTACGGTACCGTCGCCAGTTTCGTTATCCGCCGCCGGGAGGCGAAGTGATGCAGCCGATCTTTGAAGTCCGCAACTTGAAACGCGCCTTTGGCGGGCTTGCGGTCACCAACGATGTCAGCCTCAGCATGGCGCCGGGAGACCGGGTGGCGCTGATCGGCCCGAACGGCGCCGGCAAGACCACCTTCGTCAACCTGGTCACCGGCAACCTCCGGCCTGACTCCGGCGAGGTGCGTATCGGTGGCGAAGCCGTGACCGGCGTCGATGCGATCGGCCGCGTGCGGCGGGGGCTCGTTCGCTCGTTCCAGGTGACCCGCCTCTTTGCCGACATGACGCCCGCCGAGCATGTTGCACTGGCCGTGCTGCAACGAAGCGGTCGCGCTGGCCGCCTCTTCGGCAATTTTCTGGGCATGTCCGATGTCATGGCCGAGGTCCAGGACCTTCTCGCCAAGCTCGGCCTCAAGGAGTTGATGCACCGCAAGGTGAGCGAGATTGCCTATGGCCAGCAGCGCCTACTGGAGATTGCCGTCGCACTGGCGCTGAAACCGAGGGTGCTGCTCCTCGACGAGCCCGCCGCCGGCGTGCCGCAGAGCGACACTGGCCGCATCGAGCAGGCGCTGGCCGATCTGCCTGATGATCTCGCCGTGTTGATGATCGAGCACGACATGGACCTCGTCTTCCGCTTCGCCAAGCGTGTGATTGTTCTGGCTGCGGGCGCGATCATCTTCGACGGGTCGCCGTCGAAGGTGACGAAGGATCCGCGCGTACGGGAAGCCTATCTGGGGAGCTATGCCAATGCCAGCCACGCCGCTTGAGGTCGAAAACCTGTCCGCGGGCTATGGCCCGACGCGCGTGCTCGAAGGTGTGTCTTTCGCCGTTCCGGCAGGAGCCCGCCTCGCCGTTCTTGGCCGCAACGGCATGGGCAAGACGACACTGCTTGCCACTCTTGCCGGCCAGACGCGGCGATATGACGGGCGCATCCGCATGGGTGGCACGGACGTGACGGCGCTGCCGAGCGCCGCGCGCGCCATGCAGGGGCTTGGTTTCGTGCCGCAGGCGCGTTGCGTTTTTCCGACACTGACCGTCGAGGAGAACCTTTTCGTCGGGCTCAAGAACCGTCCCAAGAGCGCAATCCAGGAAGCCTACGACATGTTCCCGCGTCTCCATGAACGGCGACGCAATCTCGGCAGTCAGCTATCCGGCGGCGAGCAGCAGATGCTGTCGACGGCGCGCTCGATTCTCGGGCGACCTTCGATCCTGCTTCTCGACGAACCGCTGGAGGGTCTGGCGCCGGTTATCTGCGAGGAACTGATGAAGGCCTTCGCCGAACTGGCAAAGACCGGCGACATGACCATCCTGCTGGTCGAACAACGCATCCAGAGCGCGCTCGATTTTGCCGATCACGTGATCGTGCTCGAGCGCGGCCGCATCGCCTGGACAGGAACACCTGAGGCGCTCGCCAAGGACCACGGTGCGGTAGAGCGGCTGCTGGGAGTCGGCGGCTTGCATTGAGCCTGGGTTCAACCCGGTTCGTGCCGCGGCGGATCGAGACGGCTGCGCTCACGCTCGTAGTAGCGCGCAAGTGGCGGCAGGACTTTCTGCAATTGGTCGAACACCACGTCATGCGCCTGAAGCACGCCGTCATACTTGGCTTGCACGAAAGACCGGTGGCGCTCGAGCGCTTCCTTGTTGGCGCCGACCGCGACGGTGAAGACAGGCGATACGGTGCTGCGTCCCTTGACGGTGATGCGGTCGAGCTCCGCGATCGGGAAGGTCTTTTCCACGAGACGCGCGGTCTCCTCGCCGAGGAGCAGCGAGATACCGTAATCCTTGGACGCTCCTTCGAGACGCGAGGCGAGATTGACCGCATCGCCGAGGGCGGAGTAGTCAAAGCGCTGATGCGAGCCCATGTTGCCGACGACGCATTCGCCGGTGTTGATGCCGATGCCGATCCGCAGCGTCTGCGCGGGCCCGCGCTCCCGCTTCGCCTCGGCCTCCAGCTCCTCGTTGACCCGTGCGAGCGCCGCAAGCATGTCGAGCGCTGCACGCACCGCATGGACCGCATGGTCGGGGTCGTCGAGCGGCGCATTCCAGAAGGCCATGAGGCAGTCGCCGATATATTTATCGATAGTACCGCCCTGCTTCAGCACCGCATCCGACAGCGGCGTCAGCAATCGGTTGACGAGCGTCGTCAATCGCTCCGGATCGTCCTTCATTTCTTCGGCAATGGTGGTGAAACCGCGGATGTCGCAGAAGAGAATCGAAAGCGTGCGTCGTTCGCCGCCGAGCTTCAGATGCGACGGGTCCTTCGCCAGTCGTTCGACAAGGGCCGGGGATAGGTACTGCTGAAAGGCCCGGGTGATTTCGCGGCGCCGTCGACGTTCGTCGGCATAGTCCAGCCCAGCCTGGCCGGCGGCCACCGCAAGGAAGGCGAGTCCCGGGCCGAGCGGCGAAAGGAAGGCATGGCCAAGACGCATCGCCGCGTAGCTTGAAAGAACAATGAGACTCAGCGCGACAATGGCGTAACCGAGCGTGCGCCACCCCGTCGTTCTGAGCACGGCGAAAGCGGCCAGGATCGCCGCAAATGCGATCGCAGCGATTACAATGGGTCGTGGAGCCCGCTGGATGAAGAGGTCGTGCGCAAGATTGTCGTAGATCGTCGCCTGCATCTCGACGCCGGAAACGAGCTTGTTCGAATGGACGGTATCGGATGTTGCAAAAGCATCGGCGCCGCCATCGGCAATCGAAGGTGCATTCTGCAAGCTGAGGCCGACGAGCACGACACGATCGCGAAAGGTGCCCTCGGGCAGGAAATTGTCGGGATCGAGCGCCTGGTAATAGGAAACGGTCGGATAGGTCCGCGCCGGTCCGAAGACCTGGATGAGCGCGTCCGTCGGGGGAGGTTGCCTCCGCGTGCCGGCGATCCCGGCGAGAGCGGCGGCAAAACCGTCCGGATAATCGGGGATCGAGCGCAGCGTGCCGTCGCCGCCAAGATTGACCGAGGCAATGCCGGTTATGGCACCCTTGGCAGTGAAGCGGGCAAGAGGCTCGGTGCGCACGAACTGATCGGCCTGTGGCGCTTCCACCAGCGTCTGGTCGCCGGCGAGGACGACGTCGGCACCAAGCGCATTTTCCAGCTCATCATCATGCGCCGGATCGGCAGACGGCTCGGCAAAAATGACGTCCATCCCGATCGCGCGGGCACCGGCCTTGCGCAGCGCTTCGATGAGACGGGCGTGGAGGGCACGTGGCCATGGCCACTGCCGGCCGATCTCGGCCATCGATGGCTCGTCGATGGCAACGACGACGGGGCTGTTGTCGGGCAGCGGCGGCGTGCCGACGGTCGACAGATAGTCGAAGCTGCGCAATTCATTGAGCAGCCAGGCATTGGTCAGGGTCGCAAGCGAAAGCGCGATGCTGACAAAGGCGGCAAGCCCCAGAAGCTTCAGCCGCCGCAGTGCGAAGCCACGAGCATCCAACTGTCCGTATCGGCCGCCCGATGCCTGCACGGCGATGTGCTCCTTGATCAGAACCGCACCTTGATCGTGCCCTTGAACGTCGGTCCCCAGCCGGGAATGCCGCTTCTGAGCTCGAAGTCCTCGTCAAGCAGATTGAATGCCGCGAGGTCGACTTCGATCTGCTTGTCGAAAGGCTCCCATTGCAGCGATGCGTCGAGCGTCCAGAAGTCGTCGAGCGTCGTTCCGCCTGCCGGCCGCGAGCCGATGTAGTTTGCCGCGATCGTCGCCTTGACGTTGGCGGTGTTGACCCAGGTCAGCGCTACCTGCCCGGTGTTTTCGGGCACGAAGAGAAGTTCGTCCAATTGGTTGGCAGTGCGCTCCTTGACGTCAGCTTCCGTATGGGCCGCCGTCAAGGAAAGACCGAAGCCGTGGCCGATCGCAAAGTTTGCCGTCGCAGCCACCCGGTCGAGCCCGACCTTGGCGTAGTCGAGACTACTGGTGGAGAGCGGGATATCAAGCGACAGTTCGCGTACTTCCTGGTGCTGGTAATCGAGCGCCGTGAACAGCCAATTGTTCCATTCCGCGTCCCAGCGGAATGCCAGTGTGTCGGCGTAGCCTTCCGCGCCGAAGCGAAGCTGGTTTGGCTGCAGGGCTACGACGCCGATCGGGGCAAGGGTGGCGACGTCGAAGTTCAAGCCGTCGCGCATGGCGGCTGCTCTCAACCAATGGCCCTCCGCCGGCGCCCATGCGATGCCGAGCTTCGGTTCGAGGCGGATATCGCCGTCGTTGACATCCTCGATGTAGCGGGCAAACAGCGCGCCTTCCGCCTTCAGGTCCGGCGTGATTTCGTAGATCGTGTCGAGATAGGCCTTGGCGACGGTCTGCGTCGCGGATGTCGAGGCGGATGCGATAAGCGGATTGTTGATGTTGCCGGTACTGACCCCGAGCGGATCGAAGATATCGAGCGTGCTCGACGACCTGACCACACCACCTTCGATCCCGTACCGCCAGGTGAAATCACCATCACCATAGAGGTGATTGATGGCGGCGATATAGGTCCGCTGTTCGTCCTCGCTTCGACTGGTGGCAAGGTCGGGAAAAGTCACGTCCGACAACCGAACTCGCTCGTTTTCGACGATGTTTCGGTCTGAGAAGAAGAAAGCGGCGTTGGCTATGTTGCGGTAGCCGAATGTATGGCTCCAGGCCACGCCCGATAGCAGCCGTGACGAGCTGTCGTCATTGATCCCATCCAGATCAAAAGGTGCCGCGCGTGGATCCGGAATGTCAAAAATGCTTCTGACATCATCAACATCGACATAGTTGGCGTAGGCCACAATCCTGTCGTCCGGCGTTGGAGAGGCCGTAAGGTAGCCGTTGCCGCCGAGCAGGCGCGTCTCGCGCTCGATCGCCAGGCCCTGACCAAGGTCCATCGTATCGCGTGGCTCCTCCCAATGGAGGTTGCCAAAGACGCTGATCGGGAAGGGCGAGAAGGTGAGCCCGCGCACCTCCGCTTCGCCGATCCAGCCCGTGTGATCGTCGTCGGCGATGATGCCGCCGCCGAGCGCTGCCTCGAAGAACGGTCGCTGGACAATGTTCGTCGTGCGCTCGCGGCTCGCCAGCATATGGGGTTCGATCAGCAAGCCTTGAAAGAAGGCGGAGAAACTTTGCGGGTTGGCGGTGTTGACGACCGGGCTGCCGTCGAAATCGTAGTCATTGAACAGCGGATTGACGCTGCCGCGCACCGCTTGGTCGACATAGCTCGATCCCGTGAATGGATCGAAGACCACGTCGCCGTAATATTGACCCCAGGCATTCAACCCCTGAAGGCGGAAGGCATCGTTGAGCGTCGAGCCGGCGTCCTGATTGGCGCCCAGCGGCGCACTGTCGCCACCGCGCGCCCGGGTTCGCCGCATCAGTTCCTGCGCATAGCGGATTGCCGCATCGGAATCGTATTCGTCGATCGCAATGGCGGTTCGCATCTGCATGATGACCGGATCGTTCTGATCGAGGCGATCGGCATTGTCGAGTGCTTGCGCGGCGGGGATGCGGTCGCCTTTTTCGTAGTAGGCGCCTGCCAGCAGCAATTGGGCATTGGAATAGGCGGGATTGGCGGTCGAGCCGGCGAGCAGGTCGTTCAGAGCCTTGTCCAGTTCGCCTGTCTGCATGTGGTAGCGCCCTCGGGCGACCAAGGTGATGTCGAAGGACGGGTCGGCGGCGAGCGCCGCGTCGATCTCATCCTTCGCCTCCTTCATCCGGTTTTCATCGAGGTAGAGGATCGAGAGATTGGCGTGGTAGAGCGGGTCTGCCGGGTCGAGTTCGATTGCCTTCTTGAACGCTCTTTCGGCGCCGCGATTGTCGCCCCGATCGCTCTTCGCCAAGCCTATCCAGTTCCAGATGGACGGATCGCCCGGGGTGATTTCGACAGCGCGCTCAAGGTCCGCCAGCGCACCGTGCCGATCATTTTCAATGAGCAAACGATACTTGGCGCGAGATTCAAGCGCGGTTGGATCGTCGGGATCATTCGCAAGAGCCCTTTCGATGCCGTCGCGGATTTCGTCGCGATCGTCAAGCAACATGGCAAATTGCGCGCGCGCCGCCGGAAGGAACGGGTCATCCGGATATTGCCGTTCCGCTTTCTTGATCGTTTCAATCGCCGCGCGAATGTCGGTGCGGAACCCCGCGGTCCAGGCGGCGGCAAAAGCCCCATAGGCCCCCGCTGCCTGAGACGGCGGCTCCTCGATACGATCCGGATCTGCCAGGGCGCGGGCAAAATAGCCGCCGTAAGCGGCGACTGAGCGGCGCTTGGCATCGAGCCCGGGGGCTGCCTTTTCAAAGAGCCGCGCCGCATCGCTATATCGGTTCTCGGAACCGGCAATGAGCGCTTCGATGAGGTCTGCGCGTGCGTTTTGCGATCGATTGAGGCCGAGCCGCCGGGCCTGTTCCAGTGCCGCTGACGCCTTCGTCCGTCCGTCGAGCCCCAGGTAGATTTCGGCGATCGTCAGCCAGTCTTCGGCCGAGCGAGAGGATTCAGGCTGCGCTTCGATCCGCTCGCGCTCGCGGCGCATGTCACGCACCTTGAGCGGCGTCGGCGGCATCAAGGCGAATGCATCACGGAGCGACAGATGGAACAGCATCTGCTCGCGGTCTTTCGGCGTGACGATCACGATTTTGGTTGGCGCCTTGCCAATCGCGGCCACGGCACCTTCGCCCTGCTTTACCGTCACGCTACCATAGGCGTTCTTAAGTTCCACGACGCCTTCGAGAACGGTCAGTGAGGTCGTGTCACCAGCGACGGTCAACGTCCAGTCCGTGCCGCGAATGGCCGCCGTTGCCGCAGGCGTGTCGATTTCGAGACCCTGGCCGCCGCGTTCCGCGCGCGCCCAGATCGTGCCCGACTGCAGTTCGAGGTTCGTGTCGCCGCCCGCTCCCATGCGCTTGACGCGCAGCGCCGTGTTGCGGCCGAGCCGGATTTGCGTGTGGTCGGAGAAGAGAACCGCGAGAGCCCCGGTTGCATTGGTGCGCAGGACGTCGCCAGAAAGTAGATCCTGCGCGAGGTCGACGAAGCGCCAGTTCGAAACATCGACGAAACGAACTTCCTCGCCGGATTTGCGGGCGATTACCGATCCGGCGACGGGCGGCGTTCGCTTAACCGGTTCCGCGAATACTATGCTTGGACAGAGTATCGCTGCTGTCGCAAGCAGTACTCGAAGTCTTTGCCGCCCCATCTTATTTCCCGTCTCCACCCCACTGTGGATTCAGTGAATTTCGAGTGAGTCAAAGTCAATAGCGTTCGAATATTCGAAGTTGTTTTCCAAGCTATGTGTCTTATTCCGGAAACAGGTTGTGTTATGCCGCGCGTAACGTTCGGGAGAGGTGCAAGCCAGCAGGGTGCGCATTTTCGCGGCATATGTAGCAAATGCTACAAGGTTCCATGCTCTGTGATACACGATCCGGAAGGAAAGCACCGCCCTCGCGAGGCAGAATGCTGTACTCGAAACCGCAATCACCATTTCTATCCTGGTTTGGCTCACTGGTAATTTCTAAAAGGGCTGGGCGGCGGTCCAAACGTTTCCGGACGCTTAACCTCGATTGCCCGTGTTGAGTATATCTTTTGGTGATATATATACATGGTAGTTGGCACCGATACGGGCTTCAGTCTTGCAAGTCGAAGGATGACAGGCGATGAACAAATTGGACGCGCTGACCAGACAGAGAGCGACAGGCCGGCTTCTGTCTGCGATAGAAAGCGCCAGTCGTATCGTCAAGGACGCGCAACGGCTCGGTGTCGACGTATCTATCGTAGGTCTCTTGCAAAGAATTCCTTCAAGGCGCACTCGGATATAGATCTTCTTGTTCATGGAAGCGCCGCTCCGCACCGCCGCGCCATGGTTGAACGTCTGGTAGCCGAGCACTTGCGCGGGACTGGCCTTCCCTATGATCTTATTTTTGAGGCCGACCTCACTGAAGAGCGGCTAAAGGAGATGTTGCATGACCTTGTTTAGGCATCCAGCCTTTGCACGACTGTCGCCAAAGATGGAGAGGGCAAGAGCGGAGCTATCAGAGCTTAAGAAGTACTCTAACAGCCATTATGACGAGTTTCTTGCCGGTGACTGGGGGGCCGCCTCTGCAATATCCCTCGGAGTTCACAACATCTACAATGGCATCGAGGACATCCTGTTGAGCCTGGCGAGGGATGTCGACGATGCGGTGCCTGGGGGCGCAACAATGCATCAAGACCTCCTCGACCAGATGGTTACCGAAATCGCTGGGATACGGCCCGCCGTCCTGGATAGTGAACTCTATGAGTCGCTAAGCGAGTTGAAGAGCTTTCGGCGTCTTGTTCGCCATCGGTATGGTTTCGATCTAAAGCCGGAAAGGGTGCGCGAAAACCTTGATAGGGTGACTGTGGCTCTTCCAGCTTTCATCGAAGCTGTGAGTTCTCTTGAACAAGCGCTCCTTGAAGAAGCCCCCGATGACAACGGCGGTGGCGACGGCTCAGGCGGCGGTACGTCCGGTGGATCGTAGTCGTGGAAAAGCCTAGACCGGAACAAGTGCTTCGCGCTTTGACGCCGGAGAATTGTCGGCTTCTTGCACTTATTCATCGCCACAAACCGGAGAGCGTTGCCAGCCTATCGCGTCTGGCTGATCGTCCGCAACCAAATGTGTCCAGAAGCTTGGGTATGCTAGAAGAAGTGGGCATAATCTGTCTGGTCGGCTCCAGACCCAAGCGCCCAGAATTGGCGGTGACGGAGCTTCGGATCAGTCTTGACGAACTCCATGTCTGACCGCGCGGCCGACGCGGTATCTCAGTGGCACTTGCTACCTAACCATTCGCGGGTCGGAGCCCCGCCTGCGGCGATAGAAACGGTGTGCTAGAGTGAGCGCTGGAGAGGAGAGGCCGTCGGCATTTTGGTGGTGTTTAACCCCGTTACCTAACGTGGTCCATGGGCTGTTGCGCGCTTGAGAGTGGTGACGCCGTTTACGGCGATCCCGTTTAGGAATTTGATTCTTTGGCACAGCCCAGCCTCTCCATTCGACATCAGAAGAGGAGAGCCCGCCATGGCTGGTGCAAAGAAGTCTCGCAGCGGGATATTTCGCCGACTCACTTGAATGCCGCGGCAATCGACATCGGGGCGACGATGCACGTGGCCGCGGTCGGTCCCGACCAAGCTTGCGAGCCGGTGCGCAGTTTTGGAACCTTCACCGCATAGGTTGGCCGACTGGTTCACGCAGTGTGGCGTGCGCACGGTCGCGATGGAGTCCACGGGGGTCTACTGGATTCCGGTCTTCGAGATACAGCACGTGCCGGGTCGCAAGACCGATATTAGCGACGCCCAATGGCTGCAGCGCTTGCATGAATATGGATTGCTCAGGGCCAGCTTCCGGCTGAAGGGCGAAGTTGCGATCATGCGCGCCTATCTGCGCCAACGCGAACGTTTGCTGGACTACGCTGCCTCGCACATCCAGCACATGCAAAAAGCGCTGACGCAAATGAATCTGCAGCTCCACCACGTGGTGGCAGACATCACCGGTGTCACCGGCATGGCCATCATCCGTGCGATTGTCGCCGGTGAGCGCGACCCGATGGTTCTGGCGTCCTATCGTGACCACGCTGCCAAGCGTCTGCGGAGACGATCCGTCAAGCGCTTGTCGGCAATGATCGCGAAGAGCACATCTTTGCCCTGACCCAGGCGCTGGAGTTGTACGACGTCTACCAAGCCAAAGTGGCGCTCTGCGACGTGCGCATCGAGGCTGTGTTGAAGCGGCTGCGGAAGGCCTCGTCCACCCCTGTCGGCAAACCGCCGACCGTGCGGACAACGCAGAAGCAAGCCAATGACCCAGCCTTTGATGTTCGCACCGCCCTGTACGGCTTGCTCGGCTGCGACGTCACTCAGATTCACGGGCTCGGGCCCTAACTGACGCTCAAATTGGTCGGAGAGTGCGGGACCAACCTCTCGGCCTGGCCGAGTGCCAAGCACTTCACCTCCTGGCTGTGCCTCTCACCAAGCAACAAAATCTCCGGCGGCAAAGTGTTGTCGTCACGCACCCGACGGTCTGCTAGCCGGGCCGCGGCGCTACTGCGACCTGCCGCGGTTGCGGTTGGGCGCACTCAGACCGCGTTGGGGGCATTCTATCGGCGTCTGTCCGCACGCGTCGGTAAGGCCAAGGCGGTCACTGCCACGGCCCGGAAAATCGCCGTCTTGTTCTACAACACCCTGCGGCACGGTATGGCATACAGCGATCCGGGAGCCTCCCACTACGAGGAGAATTACCGTCGACGCGTCCTCACCAATCTCGAGCGAAGAGCAAAGTCGTTCGGGTATACCCTACAACCCGCGCCAATATCCGGCTGAATGTTTCTTAGGAATTTCCGCATTTTCCTCGGCGACTGCCCACTTAGCACTGCGAACTCGCCAAAAATGGAACCTTCGCGTGGCTAAACGCGACGGTCATTACGAACGCCTAATCGAAGTTTTGATGGAAGGCGCGTACTGGACGGGCCCCGCGCAGAGAGGGCTCGCTTGCGCCGGGCCTGCTGCGATGCTTACACCGCGTCGCGCACGCGCTCCCAGGCGTTCATGAGGTGGCGGCCGAGGACCTCGGAGAGCTTTGCCTTGTCGCGAGCTTCGAGTGCGACGATCATTTCCTCGTGCTCGGCAACGGCCGCTGCCCATTTCTCCGGTCCCTCGTGGCCGATGAAGCGGATGCGCTTCAGCCGCGTCTGCAGAATGCCATGCATGTCCGCCAAAGCGGCGTTTGCGGCAAGCTGGACGATGGCCGAATGGATCTGTTGGTTGAGCTTGTAATATTGCAGCCGGTCGCCGGCCTTGTAGCGCCGGACCATCTCGTCATGGAGCGCGCGCACTTCGGCAATACCGGCATCGCTTGCAGCCTCGCAGGCGAGCTTGCCGGCAAGCTCCTCCAGCGTCTGCAGAACCGTCAGCATGTCGTGCACGTCCTTGGCGCTGAAGCGCTTGACCACGGCACCGCGGCTCGGAACGAGCTCTACCAGGCCCTCGCTCGCAAGATATTTTATGGCTTCGCGCAGCGGCGTGCGAGACACCCCGAGCTGCTCGCCGAGTTGGCCTTCGTGTAGGCGGGTACCGGGCGATAGGTCGCCCTCGATGATCATGTCGCGCAGATGGCTGACCAGCGTGTCGTGCAGTGCCGTGCGTCGGATCGGGCCTGGGCCGCCATCCGGCCGTCTCTCAAGAGATGTGATTTCGTTCATGGTCTTGCTTCTGCGTCTGGCGGCTGGGCGCCGGCCGTCTGTTCCCGTTCGCGCCGATTGAATCAGTGCTGTCTCATTAAAGCATGGAGACCGGCTCTTCTATCGTCAACAGAAAATGCTGCATACAGAATACAAAAGACTTGATGCAGAATGTTGAATAACGTATGACGGCAGCCGAAAGAATGAAGCGGAGGACATCTCACATGACGACCAACGGTGCTGCCGGTAACGGCGCGCGTCCTGTCATTGCGCTCGCCATGGGCGATCCGGCGGGCATCAGCCCGGAACTGACCGCAAAGCTGCTGACGCTTGCGGACATCCGCGAAGCCGCGCACATCATCACCATCGGCGATCGCCGGATCCTCGATGAGGGTGCCAAGGCTGCCGGCGTGACGCTCGACCTCGATCAGTCGTCGCTCGCAGATCTCGACAAGGCCGGAACGTCGCGTCACGTATTCGTCGATCTCGCTCACCTCGATCCTTCCGACGTCGTTCGCGGCGAGGCGACGCTTGCCGGCGGCACCTTTGCGACCCGCAACTTCCGCACGGCGCTCGAGCTGGCGCATGCGGGAAAGGCCGATGCCGTCTGCTTCACGCCCTTCAACAAGAAGGCCATGCGCTTCGCCTATCCGGGCTATGACGATGAAATCCGCTTCGTTGCCGATGTTCTCGGCTTCACCGGCAAGGTTCGCGAGTTCAACGTCCTCGAAGAGGTCTGGAACGCCCGCGTCACCTCGCACATCCCGCTCAAGGACGTGGCCGACAATCTCTCGATCGATGGTATCATCGCCGAGCTCGAGCTGACCCAGGCCTGCCTCAAGGAGGCGGGTTACGACGAAGCGAGGATTGCCGTCGCGGGTCTCAACCCGCATGCCGGCGATGGCGGAAGCTTCGGCATGGAAGAGATCGACATCATCGAGCCCGCGGTCGAGAAGGCGAAGTCGCTCGGTTTCAACGTCGAGGGTCCGTTCCCGGCGGATACCGTTTTCGGTCGGGCGCTGAAGGAAGGCTACAACGCCGTCCTCACCATGTATCACGACCAGGGCCAGATCGCGATGAAGCTGATGGGCTTCGACAAGGGCGTGACCATGATGGGCGGTCTGCCCTTCGCGCTCTGCACGCCGGCTCACGGCACAGCCTATGACATCGCCGGCAAGGGGATTGCCGACGTCGGCGCCAGCCGCGAAGCGCTGCTGCTTGCCGTGCGCATGGCGAAGAAAAAGGCCGCTCTCAAGGCGGCTGCCTGATTTCGCGCGCTTTCACGCAATAACGGCGCAGGAGGAGGTCTTGCGCCGCAACTCAAATAACGGGAGGACCAGACATGAAGAAATCAGTTTCCATCGCATGCATCATGGCAGCCGCTTTCGGCGTTGCCGCTCCGGCCGCCGCTTTCGAGCCCGATCGCCCGGTTGAATTCGTCGTTACCGCCGGTCCGGGCGGCGGTACCGACATCTTTGCCCGCACGATCCAGGCGATCATCGGCAAGTACGAGCTGATGAAGGCGCCGGTCGTCGTCACCAACAAGGGCAGCGCTGGCGGCGCCGAAGGCTTCGTCTATACCGCCACCAACAAGGGCGACGCCTACAAGCTGGCATTCGGCACCAACAACGCCTACCTGCTGCCGGTTCGCGCCAAGGTTCCCTACAAGACGGAAGACCTGACGCCGGTAGCGGCGCTTGCTTCTGACGAGTTCGTTCTCTGGGTCAACGGCAAGTCCTCCTACAACACCGCAGCAGACTTCGCCGCCAAGGCGAAGGAAGGCGGCCTGAAAATCGGCGGCAGCCAGTCGAAGGACGTCGACCAGATCCTGACCTCGATGATCAACGAGGCGACCGGCGCGACGATCAACTACATCCCGTTCAAGAGCGGCGGTGAAGCGGCCGTACAGCTTGCCGGCGAGCACCTCGACGCCAACGTCAACAATCCGAGCGAAAACCTCGGCCAGTGGCAAGCCGGCATGGTCAAGCCGCTCTGCGTCTTCAAGAGCGTCAAGCTTACGAACGACGCCAAAGTCGCCGGAGACAAGGCCTGGAGCGATATCCCGACCTGCAAGGAATCGGGCATCGCCATCGACAACTACTCCATGCCGCGCACCGTCTGGCTGCCGGCCGGCGTTGACCAGGATGTGGTCAAGTTCTATGCGGACCTGATGCGCAAGGTTTCCGAAACGCCGGAATGGGCGAAGTACCTCGCCGACACCTCGCAGTCGCCGTCCTATATTGCCGGCGACGACTTCAAGACCGCCATCGAAATGGATGGCGCGGCTGTCGGCGAAGTGCTGAAGCGCGAGGGTTGGCTCGCCAACTAACAGGCGCGATATCGGGACGGGTGCCTCTACAGCGCCGTGCGTTACGCCTGACGCGCCATGGACGCTGTAGCACTTAAAATTGCAGCATAATTCCTTAAATCGATCCCGATTCAGGAATCATGCGGAGGCGCCCGTCATCCGCTTTGAAAGGTCATGATCATGAGCGAAAACGGTGCGAATGGGGTCTCCCGCTTCGCGGTTGAGCTTGGCGTTGCTGTGCTGACCGGCGCCTTTGGCGCGACGGTCTGCTACGGATCCCTCGATGTCGGTGCGGGATGGACCGAATTCGGGCCGGAAGCCGGTTATTTTCCCTTCTACGTCGGCCTGCTGATCCTTCTCGGAAGCGTCGCCAACATCATCCACGCGTTCTTCAAGCATCGCGGCACGGGCGAGATTTTCATCGAGGGGCAGCGCGCCAAGGTGGTCGCGTTGTTCCTGTTGCCGCTGATTGCCTTTGCCGGCGTTTCCGCCTGGCTCGGCCTCTATCTCGGCACGGCGCTCTACATCGCCGGCACGATGCTCTTCCAGGGGCGTTACAAATGGTGGATCGCGTTGCCTTCAGGCGTCGCCGTTTCACTGTTCTTCTTCGTCGTATTCGAGATCGGCTTCAAGGTTCCGCTGCTCAAGGGACCGGTCGAGGCCTGGTTCGGGATCTACTGATCTCGACGCCTAAGCTTTCCCGGGAGGAATGACATGGAAAATATCGGTCTTCTGATCGATGGCTTCGGCCACATCCTCAGCTGGAACCACATCCTGCTGATGATGGTCGGCGTCACGCTCGGCATTCTGGTCGGCGTACTGCCGGGACTCGGCGCGCCGAACGGCGTGTCGCTGTTGCTGCCGCTGACCTTCTCGATGGACCCGATCTCCGCCATCATCCTGCTCTCCTGCATGTATTGGGGCGCACTCTTTGGCGGATCGACCACGTCGATCCTCTTCAACATTCCTGGTGAGCCCTCGTCGGTAGCGACGACCTTCGATGGTTATCCGATGGCGAAAGCCGGTCAAGCGAGCCGGGCTCTGACGCTTGCCTTCGTATCCGCCGGTATCGGCGCGCTCGCCGGCGTCGTCATGATCACGCTGCTCTCCGGCTGGGTCGCAAACTTTGCGTTGCGCTTCTCGTCGCCCGAATATTTCGCCGTCTATTTCCTCGCCTTCGCAAGCTTCATCTCCATGGGCGCGCAATCGCCCTTCAAGACGCTCGTCTCGATGATGCTCGGCTTTGCGCTTGCTTCCGTCGGCATGGACACGATTTCCGGCGATCTCAGGCTGACCTTCGACATCCCGACCCTGATGAAGGGCGTCAGCTTCCTGATCGCCGTCATGGGCCTCTTCGGTATCGGCGAGCTTTTGCTGACGACCGAGGAGGGACTGCGCTTCGAGGGTATCAAGGCGCGCGTCAAGCTCGTCGAGATCGGCCGCACGCTGGTCGAGATCCCGCGCTACTGGTTTACGATCCTGCGTTCGACGATCATCGGCATATGGATGGGCATCACGCCCGCCGGCCCGACGGCCGCCTCCTTCATGAGCTACGGCGTTGCCCGCCGCTCGGCGCGCGACAAGTCGAAGTTCGGCAAGGGCGATCCGCGTGGCGTCGTGGCCCCGGAAACCGCCGATCATTCCGCCGGTACCTCGGCGCTGCTGCCGATGCTGGCGCTCGGCGTCCCGGGTTCGGCGACGGCTGCGGTGATGATGGGTGGCCTGATGATCTGGGGTCTGACCCCGGGTCCGATGCTCTTTACCGAGCGGCCGGATTTCGTCTGGGGCCTGATTGCCTCGATGTATCTCGGCAACGTCGTTGCGGTGTTCCTGGTGATTGCCACCGTGCCGCTCTACGCCTCGATCCTGCGCGTGCCCTTCGCGATCATCGGCCCGGTTATCGTCGCGGTGATCTTCTCCGGCGCCTACCAGGTGGCAAACTCGGTTTCCGATATCTTCCTCGTCATCGGCTTCGGCGTGCTCGGCTACGTGTTCAAGAAGCTCGAGTACCCGCTGGCGCCGCTGGTTCTCGCCATGGTGCTCGGCGACAAGGCGGAAGACGCCTTCCGCCAGTCGATGCTGCTCTCCGGCGGCAGCCTGAACATCTTCTGGTCGAACCCGCTGGTCTCCTCTCTGATGGCGCTCGGCGTTGCGCTCTTGCTGTCGCCGCTCGTCTTCGGACTGATCTGCCTGGCGCGTAAGCGCAAGGCAGATGCCAAGGCCTCGCATAGTGACGGCAGCGCGGCGGCTTGACAGAGCCGCCCTGTCCCAGAAAGTCCAATTAACCGTGAGGAGAGCCATGCCGGACGCGCGCAAATGGACCCGTAAAACCTGGCCGATCGCGGCCGCGATGATCCAGTATCCGAACGTGCTCGCCGACGGCAGTTCGGTGCAGGAGCAATCGGTCGAGCAATGGGCCGAAACCTTGGCCGACGTGGTCGATGCCGGCTTCACCGAACTCGACCCGACCGATAGCTGGATCCGCCTAGCCGATCTCTCGCCAGAGCGGCTCGACAGCTTCGTCAACCTCGCCCGCGACCTCGGCCTTATCATGCCGGCTATCTCGACCTCGCGGCGCAGCGTGATCGACCCCGAGCATGGCGACGAATATCTCGCCTACAGCCATCGCGTCATCGAAACCGCGGCGGCGATCGGTGCGGGCTCCGTATCCTTTGGCCTTTTCGGCCCGCTGACCGAGGCACAGAAGAAGGCGCTCTGGTTCTGGACGGTCGATGGCGTCAAGAACCCCGACGACCCGGCCGTCTGGCAGAAGGCGGTTCAACGCATTCGTGAACTCGGCCGCCATGCGGAGGAACTCGGCATCGAGCTGGCGCTCGAGATGTACGAGGATACCTATATCGGCTCGGCCGACAGTGCCGTGCGCTTCATCACCGATGTCGGGATGGCCAATGTCGGCATCAACGCCGACCTCGGCAACCTCGTGCGTCTGCATCGCCCGGTCGAGCACTGGCAGCAGATGATGGCCAAGGTCGCTCCATTCGCAAAATACTGGCACGTCAAGAACTACTACCGCACCGAGGACGAGACATCGAGGCTGGTCGTCACCCATCCGGCGCCGCTGGAGTTCGGTGTGATCAACTACCGTGCTGCCATCCGCATGGCGCTGGCCCACGGCTTTAACAGCCCGTTCCTCTGCGAGCACTACGGCGGCGACGGCCTCTCCGTCAGTGCGGCCAATCGGGACTATCTGAGGCGCATTCTGCCTCGCGACTAAGGGAAGACGCGATGACCACCATCTTTGACGCACCGGAAGAGTTCGCCACGACCGCGCTTGCCGGCTTCGGTTCGATCTATGCGCGCAACGTCCGTCTCGTGAAGGGCGGCGTCGTTCGCTCGACCAAGGTGCCGAAGGGCAAGGTCGCCGTCGTCATCGGCGGCGGCTCCGGGCACTATCCCGCTTTTGCCGGCTATGTCGGTCCGGGCATGGCGGATGCGGCCGTTGCCGGCGATGTCTTCGCTTCGCCCTCGACGGCGGCCGTGGCCCGTGTCTGCCGCCAGGCCGATCAGGGCGGTGGTATCCTGCTCGGCTTCGGCAACTATGCCGGCGACGTGCTGAACTTCGGCGTTGCAGCCGAACGCCTGCGCGCCGAAGGCATCGACGTGCGCATCGTGCCGGTGACGGACGACGTCGCCAGCGCATCCGCCGAAACGCCCGAGAAGCGCCGCGGCATCGCCGGTGACCTCGTCGTCTTCAAGATCGCCGGCGCGGCCGCCGAAGCGGGCCTCGCCCTCGACGAGGTCGAGCGCATCACCCGCCTTGCCAATGACCGCACCGTTTCCTTCGGGGTAGCCTTTGGCGGCTGCACGCTTCCGGGCGCCAAGGCGCCGCTCTTCACCGTGGCGAAGGGCGAGATGGCGCTTGGCCTTGGCATACACGGCGAGCCGGGCATCAGCGAAGAAAAGATGGTGTCGGCGAGCGAATTCGCCAAGCTTCTCGTCGGCAAGCTTTTGGCCGAGCGGCCGGCTGATGCCCGCAAGGTCGCACCGCTCCTGAACGGTCTCGGTGCGACGAAGTACGAAGAACTCTTCGTCCTCTGGGTGGCGATCGAGAAGGAACTGAAGGCGGCCGGCTTCGAAATCGTCGATCCCGAATGCGGCGAGTTCGTCACCAGTTTGGACATGCAGGGCTGCTCGCTGACGCTGATGTGGCTGAACGACGAGCTTGAGACCTACTGGCGCGCTCCTTGCGATGCGCCGGTGCTGCGCAAGGGCACGATCATCGCCGCCGAGCCTGCGACCGACGAGCTCAAGGACGAAGACGGCGCGATTGCGTTTGCACCCGCCTCGGATGCATCCCGGGAAAGCGGCAGGTGCATTGCCCGGCTGATTGGTGAAATCGCCGAAGCGTTGAAGCAGGCTGAAGACGAACTCGGCCGCATCGACGCCTTCGCCGGCGATGGCGACCATGGCCAGGGCATGCACCGTGGTTCGGCCGCCGCCGACGAGGCGGCAAAGACGGCAGTCGCGGCCGGCGCCGGAGCGGCAAGCGTCCTGGCGGTGGCGGGTGATGCCTGGGCGGATCGCGCCGGTGGCACCTCGGGCGCGATCTGGGGTCTGTTGTTGCGTTCGTGGAGCAATGCCTTCGACGACGAGACGGCGCCTTCGGACGCCGCCATCGTCGATGGCGCCCGCCGTGCGCTCGATGGCGTCACCCGCCTCGGCCGTGCGCGCGTTGGCGACAAGACGCTCGTCGACGCGCTGGTGCCGTTTGTCGCGACCCTGGAGCGTGAATTTGCCAGTGGCAAACGTCTGACCGAGGCGTGGAGGACTGCTGCCAGAGCAGCGACAGAAGCAGCCGAGGCAACCTCCGGCCTGACGCCGAAGCTTGGCCGCGCACGCCCACTTGCCGAAAAAAGCATCGGACATCCGGATGCGGGCGCCGTGTCGCTGGCGTTGACGGCGCGTGTTGCCGACGGGTTCCTGGCGCAAGCCGCAAGGGCCTGACGCTTTAAGTGCCGGGATCGGGCGGCGGCAATGCCGTCCGATCGCAATCTGCCGCGGGTGGTGGCCGCCTTTCTTGAGTCGAATCTTCATCGCCGGATACGCTCCGCCCTCCGCCCTCCGCCCTCCGCTCTTGCGGACGCGAGCGGGCCGGGGGCGCCGTCGGGCGTGGCTTTTTCAACACAATCTCTGGTCATTGTTGGGGAAACCCAATCAATTTTCTCGGCTGAAGACAGCCTGCCACGGAATTGCCCGAAGCCAGGCTATGGCTTTGATTTCCTGCAGCGTGCGCTATGTGCTCGAGTTCGTGTGCCGCCGGTCATTGCCAATCATTTCTGACGTTCCGAGAAGGAGACAAGAATGAAAAAGAGTTTTGCCGTGAAGGTATCCGTAGCGTCTCTGGTTCTCGCTGGCGCGATGGCCGCAAACGCAGCCGATCTCGCGACTGTTCAACCTGAGCCTGAGCCCGATACCAGCAACGGTGTCAAGATCGGCTATCTCGACTGCAACATCGCCGGCGGCGTCGGCTATGTGCTGGGTTCCGCCAAGGAAGTGGATTGCGTCTTCCGTTCGACGATGGGCGCCGAAGCATCCGACCATTATTCCGGCGCCATCCGCAAGATGGGCGTTGATGTGGGCTTCACGACGCAAAGCCGCTTGATCTGGGCGGTGTTTGCACCGACCGCAGGCTACCACCGCGGCTCGCTCGGTGGTCTTTATCAGGGGGCAACCGCTGAGGCGACGGTCGGCGCCGGCATCGGTGCCAACATCCTCGTTGGCGGCACCTCCGGTTCGATCCATCTGCAGACGGTGAGCGTGACCGGCCAGATCGGCCTCAACCTTGCGGCCACCGGCACCTCGATGACACTGACGGCGGTCAACTAAGATCGGTATCGACGGCCAGTTGTACTCCTCCCGCAACGGGCCCGGCATGACCGAACAAAACGACAAGGGCACCGCACTCGAATCGAGTTGCGGTGCCTTTTCATTTGAACTCCGGCGATTCCCGTTTAAGGAAAGCCGACCGGCGTTCTGCGCCGTAAAAGCGAATGTCGAGGGTTCGGATTGAGCAAAAGCCTTTGCCTTGGCGTCGTTGCCATTTGCCTCGCGTCCGCGCCGCGGACCGCCACTGCCGAATGGCAGGCGGTCGAGAAGGAAGCGCCCTATAGCATCGAGGGGCAGACGGGCGCCGAACTCTATGCCTCGATCGGCGAGCGCGGTCCGAAAGCCGGCCTTGGCCGGGCGATCGCCCATACCAATTTCAAGCTGACCTGGACGCGGAAATACGAGGAACAGGCCGGCGCCTGCGTGCTGACCACCGCCAAGCCGAAGCTGATCATCACCTATACGCTACCAAAGCCGGCAAAGCCGCTGCCTGCGGGCACGCGGGAGAACTGGGACATCTTCATCGATGGCGTGCGCAAGCACGAACGCGTGCACGGTGATTTCATCAAGGAGATGGTACACGCGATAGAAGGCGCGACCTTGGGGCTCACTGTCCCTGACGATCCCAAGTGCCGAAAGATCAGGGGCGAAATGACCTCGCGCCTTGGTGCGCTTTCGCAAGCCCAACGCCAGCGCAGCCGCGACTTCGATCAGGTCGAACTGACGGACGGCGGCAATATCCACCAGCTCATCCTGAGGTTGGTGAACGGGCCGTAGATCGCTGGTCCTCTCTGGCCGAAAGGGCGCCGAACCTATGCTCGGCGGCCTGATTGGCCATCCGCTCAAGCATACCGCACCAGGAACTCCTCAGCCGTCAACTCGCGGAAATCGTCGAGAGCGCGGCGGAGGCGCTGGTGGTCCCAGTCCCACCAGGCAAGCGCGTCCAACCGTTCGCCGATGCCCTCGTTGAAGCGGGCGCGGATGAGCTTCGCCGGCACGCCGCCGACGATGGTGTAGGGCGCGACATCCTTCGAGACGACAGCGCCGGCGCCGATGACCGCGCCGTTGCCGACGGTGACGCCGGGCAAGATGGTTGCGCCATGGCCGATCCACACGTCATGACCGATCGTTACTCGGTTGGATCTGCGCCAGGCGAATAGGTCGTGGTCGAGTTCGGTATCGTCCCAATAGTTCGGCGCGCGATAGGTGAAGTGGTGCAGCGTCGCCCGCCATGTCGGGTGATTGGTGGCATTGATGCGGACGGCGGCTGCGATGTTGACGAATTTGCCGATCGTCGCGCACCAGATCGAGCCGTCCTGCATGATGTAGGAGTAATCGCCGAACTCGACCTCGTCGAGTCGGGAACGCTCCTGCACCTCGGTGTAGCGGCCGAGCGTCGAATTGTTGACGCTCGCCGTCGGATGGATGAAGGGTTCGAGCCCAAGCTTCGGGCTCATGCGGCGGCCTTTCGTGGCGAAAACAGCGAAACGTCCAGGATGCGGTCGGCAACGGCGTCGCGCACTTCCTCGTCATGGAAAATACCGATCAGCGCCGTGCCCTTGGCCTTCTTCTCGACGATCATCTCGACCACGACCGCCCGGTTCTTCGCGTCGAGCGAAGCTGTCGGCTCGTCGAGCAGCAGGATCTTGTGGTCGGTGATGAAGCCGCGGGCGATATTGACGCGCTGCTGCTCGCCGCCGGAGAAGGTGGCCGGCGGTAGGCTCCAGAGTTCGCGCGGCAGGTTGAGCTTGCTCAGAAGCTCGGCCGCATGGGCGCGCGCTTCCTCGAGAGGCGTGCCGCGGGCTTGTAGCGGTTCCGCCACGATGTCCAGCGCCGAGACGCGCGGCACGACGCGCAGAAACTGGCTGACATAGCCGAGCGTCGTGCGCCGGACTTCGAGCACCGTGCGCGGTTCGGCCGTTGCGAGGTTTACGAGCTTGCCGTCGTGATCCATCAGGATCTGGCCTTCATCGACGCCGTAATTGCCGTAGAGCATTTTCAGGATCGAGCTCTTGCCGACGCCGGACGGGCCGCCGAGAACGACGCACTCGCCCGCCTTGACCGAGAAGGAGACGTTGGCGACGACGGGCCGACGAACGCCGTCACGTAAGTGCATGGTGAAACTTTTCGCGACTTCGGAAACAACGAGAGGTGTTGCCATGGTTCTTACTTTCCTTTGCGCATGATCTGGGCCGAAAACCGATTTTCACTTTTCGGGATCATGCGTCACACCTGCAAGATGGAAGAAACGAGGAGCTGGGTATAGGGCTCGCGCGGATCGTCGAGCACACGGTCGGTGAGGCCCTGCTCGATGACGGCGCCGTCCTTCATCACCATCATGCGGTGCGAGAGAAGGCGGGCGACGGCGAGGTCATGGGTGACGATGATCGCCGCCAAGCCAAGGTCGTGCACCAGGCCACGCACCAGATCGAGCAGGCGCGCCTGGACCGAGACGTCGAGGCCGCCAGTCGGCTCGTCCATGAAGACGAGGCGCGGGGAGGTGACGAGATTGCGGGCGATCTGCAGGCGCTGGCGCATGCCGCCGGAAAAGGCGCGCGGCTGGTCGTCGATGCGGTCGACGCCGATCTCCACCCGCTCCAGCCAGTCGCTGGCGGTGGCGCGGATGTTGCCGTAGTGGCGGTCACCGACGGCCATCAGCCGCTCGCCGACATTGGCACCAGCCGAAACCGTCATGCGCAGACCTTCAGCCGGGTTCTGGTGCACGAAGCCCCAGTCGGTGCGCATCAGGAAGCGGCGCTCGGCTTCTCCCATGCGGGCGAGGTCGCGGTACTGGCCATCCCGCATGTGGTATTCGACGATGCCGGACGTCGGCATCAAGCGGGTCGACAGGCACGACAAAAGCGTCGTCTTGCCCGAGCCGGACTCGCCGACGATGGCGAGCACTTCACCCGGATAGAGCTCGAAGGAGACGTTACGGCAGCCGATGCGGCTCCCGTAGAACTTCGAGACGTCGTTCACTTTCAGAAGGGGGAGGGTACTCATTCTGCGGCCTCCTGGTGGGCGAGCATGTGACCTGCATGGCCGCAGGCGCGGCGGTCTTCGCAATGGTCGGTATCGGAGCAGACGAACATGCGTCCGCCCTTGTCGTCGAGGATCACCTCGTCGAGATAGACGTCCTCGGCGCCGCAGAGCGCGCAGGGCTTGTCGAAGCTCTGAATCTCGAAGGGATGGTCGTCGAAGTCGAGGCTGACCACGTCGGTATAGGGTGGTACGGCGTAGATGCGCTTCTCGCGGCCGGCGCCGAAGAGTTGCAGCGCTTCCGACATGTGCATCTTCGGATTGTCGAATTTTGGCGTCGGCGACGGGTCCATGACATAGCGCCCTTCGACCTTGACCGGATAGGCATAGGTCGTCGCGATATGGCCGTTGCGAGCGATGTCCTCGTAGAGCTTCACATGCATCAGTCCGTATTCTTCGAGTGCATGCATCTTGCGCGTCTCGGTCTCGCGCGGCTCGAGGAAGCGCAGAGGCTCCGGGATCGGCACCTGGTAGACGAGGATCTGGCCTTCGGTTAGCTTCTCCTCCGGAATGCGGTGGCGCGTCTGGATGATCGTCGCCTCTTTCGTGCGGGTGGTCACCGCGACATTGGCGACCTTCTGGAAGAAGGCGCGGATCGAAACCGCATTGGTGGTGTCGTCAGCGCCCTGATCGATGACCTTCAGCACGTCCTTCGGACCGAGGATCGAGGCGGTGACCTGGACGCCGCCGGTGCCCCAGCCATAGGGCATCGGCATTTCGCGCGAGGCGAAGGGCACCTGATAACCGGGAATGGCGATCGCCTTGAGGATCGCGCGGCGGATCATGCGCTTCGTCTGTTCGTCCAGATAGGCGAAATTATAGGTGGCAAGGTCGTTCATCGCTGATTACCCTTGAGTGTGTCGACCGCGGATGGGGCCAGGATTTGAGCGAGATAGTTTTCCGGGTTGTTGTGACTGGCGTCGCGGCGGTAGCGACCTTGTTCTGGGTTGCTCGCAGCGCCCAGCGTCAGCCGAATGCCAAAGGGCGCAAAAACGATGGATCCGGCGATGCCGGCGTCGTCTTTGGCGGCGACAGTGGCGGCGATTGCGGCGGTGGAGATGGTGGCGGCGACTGAGCGGCCACCGCACGTCACCGCGGTTTGCCCGATCATTCCGCGGCCTCCTGTCGTTCCTTCGGCGTCTCGCCGGAATTCATGGCCTCATAGTCACGGCGCATCCGGCGGACGAGGTCGAGTTCGGCCTGGAAGTCGACATAGTGCGGCAGCTTCAAGTGCTCCACGAAGCCAGTCGCCTGGACATTGTCGGCGTGCGAAATGACGAATTCCTGGTCTTGCGCCGGGGCGACGATGTCCTCGCTGAACTCGTCGGTCCTCAGCGCCCGGTCGACCAGCGACATCGACATCGCCTTGCGTTCGCTCTGGCCGAAGACGAGGCCGTAGCCGCGGGTGAACTGCGGCGGCTGCTTTGCCGAACCCTTGAACTGGTTGACCATCTGGCATTCGGTCACGCGGATCGTTCCGAGCGAGACGGCAAAACCGAGTTCAGGCAGATCGAGTTCGACCTCCACTTCGCCGATGCGAATTTCGCCGACGAAGGGATGGGTGCGGCCGTAGCCGCGCTGTGTGGAGTAGGCGAGCGCCAGCAGGAAACCCTCGTCGCCGCGGGCGAGCGCCTGTAGGCGGAGGTCCCGGGCCATCGGAAACTCCATCGGCTCCCGGGTGAGGTCGCCCATCACATGGCCTTCAGGCATCTGACCGTCACCTTCGATCAGGCCTTCACCATCGAGAATATCGGAGACGCGCATCACGTGTTCGCCCGGCTCCTTGGCTGCCGGCTCCTCGACGGTCTCGTCAGAGATCAGCGACGGGTCGAGCAGACGGTGCGTGTAGTCGAAGGTCGGCCCGAGCAACTGGCCCCCGGGCAGATCCTTGTACGTCGCAGATACGCGGCGTTCGACCTTCATGTTGGCGGTATCGACCGGTTCGGAATAGCCGAAGCGCGGCAACGTCGTGCGATAGGCGCGCAGGATGAAAATCGCCTCGATCATGTCGCCACGCGCCTGGCGCACGGCGAGCGCCGCAAGTGCGCGGTCGTAGAGTGAGGCCTCTGCCATGACGCGATCGACGGCGAGGCCGAGCTGCTCGACCACCTGATCGATAGTGATCGAAGGCAGGTTGCGATCGCCGCGCCGGCGGTCTGCGAGAAGGCGGTGCGCATTGGCAATGGCGGCTTCCCCGCCCTTGACGGCAACATACATGGGTCACGCCTCCTTGAGCGAAAGACGGGTTGTGCGCGGCAGGCAGACGAGCCTGTCTCCGGCCGTCAGCACGAGATCGACACCGCGCGGGAAGATCGCGCGATTGCTCGTCCAGAATTCGAGGAAGACGTCGGGCAGGCCCTTCACGGCAATTTCCGTCTCGCCCTTGATCCCGGGACCCTTGGCGGTGAGCACTTGGCCGCCGGTCAGCGCCTCGACTTCGATGACGAGCGTCGTTGAACGATCCGGGTATTCCTGCGTGCCGAGCGAGAACTGGTCGAAACCGGGGAAGGCGGCGCCTTTTTCGATGAAGGCGAAGCGGGCATC
Source organism: Ensifer sp. VA4 (assembly GCF_055710065.1). NCBI lineage: Bacteria > Pseudomonadati > Pseudomonadota > Alphaproteobacteria > Hyphomicrobiales > Rhizobiaceae > Ensifer > Ensifer sp. VA4. The sequence continues at coordinate 57,366 of NZ_JBVQPO010000017.1, forward strand.
CGTCTTGCTGACGGTGGCGGAGGCACCCGTGTGGAAGGAGATCCATTGCGGAACGGCCGATTTTCCGAGCGCCGAAGTGAGCCAGATGGGCGTGTCATGATCGCAAAGTGTGAGCGCTACCGCTCCGGCAGCGACGCTGAGCGGAGCGGGTGGGGTGCCCGTCGTCTCGAGGTGCTTGATCGTGCCCGGACGAGCGAAACCGTCCATCAGGCAGCGGAAGACGGATTGGGCGGCAAAGACCGGATCCGCGAAAGCGCCGGCGTAGATCTGCGATTGGCTGGCCATCAGTCGTCTCCCCGGACCATGGTGAAAAAGTCGACGCGGGTAGCCGCAGTCTCTTCGGCCTTGCGGCGTTCTTCCTGCGCGATCCGCTCGGCCACGCGGCGAAGCAGGGACGCGACATCTGCCTTGTTGCCAGCGCACTGGGAAAGGGCGTCGAAGATTGCCGCCAGGCGGGCGCGCTGCCTGTCGGTACCGAGCATCTGCCCGTGGCCGATCTCGCCGGTCGAAAGCCGGATGGTCGCGCGCGAGACCGTAGCCTCGCCAAGATTGAATGGATCTCCGCCGCCGCCGATCCGGCCGCGCACCATGACGAGACCTGTTTCCGGGCCGCGGACCGGATGAACCTCCGGTTTATCGGCCAGTGTTTCCCAGGCGGCATTGAGCTCGTCGAAGGTTGCGCGGGCGAGCAGCCCCATGGCTTTCTTGCGCGCCGGGTCCGGCGGGCTTTCCTGTTTCAGCTTCGCATCCATTATTTTCACCTCAAATGTCTATTGATCTAGACAACTGTACATCTTATACTTTTCCATAACGTCGGCAAATGACAGGCTTGTGACATGGCAATGCGAAAAGTGGTGGAACGCCAGACCGGTGTCGCTCTCTGGCGGCAGATCGCCGACAGGATCCGCCTGGCCATCAGCAATGGCGACTATGACGCGACCGGCATGGTGCCGCCCGAAACGGCGCTCGCCGGCGAGTTTGGCGTCAATCGGCACACGGTCAGAAGTGCGCTGGCGGCCCTTGCCGAAGAGGGGCTGGTGCGGGCCGTCCAGGGACGCGGCACGATCATCGAACGCAAGGAAAGGGTGAGTTATCCGATCTCGAAGCGCACGCGGTTCTCACAGGGCCTCGGCCATCAGGTGAAGGAGATCGGAACCAGACTGATTGCGCATACCGAAGTGCCGGCAACCGGCGAAGTGGCGACAGCACTTGGCATCAGGCCCGGTGATCCGGTGATCGAACTCAGGACCGTCAGCAGCGGCGACGGCCGCCCGCTCTCGGTGTCATCGAGCTACTATCCGGCGCATCGGTTTCCGCGCATGGCCGAGGAGTTCGAGCGCTTGCATTCCGTCACCAAGGCCTTCGCCGCCCATGGCCTGGATGACTATGTGCGCGCCTCGACCGAGATCGTCGCCCGCCATGCCGACGCCGAGGAACTTTCGATGCTGCAGCTTTCGCCGGGTGCGATCGTCCTCGAGGCGCAATCGCTCAATGCCGATCTCAACGGTATACCGGTTGAGTTTTCCCGCAGCCGCTTTGCGGCGGACCGGATGAAACTGCGGATCGAGACATAGGATAGCGCCGCCAACTGCCCACGGCGACGACGCCACACCCAGCTTCAAGCGTTCGATCGAGGAAATAAGGCGGATAGGTCGCATTTCCGACGTGTTTTTGCCGCATCACCGATACCTGCATCAGGATCCACGCATTGGGAATTCTCGCAGGGAGAATGGAAATGGCGACGTGGCGACCCGATCCTTCCTTCTATCCATCACCGCGCATGGCGGCCAAGGCTCCAAAGGAAACGCTTGCCTATGTGGCGGCGTTCGATCCCGAGCGAACAAGGCCGGACGCGATTGCAGTCGTTGACGTCGACCCGGCGTCTTCAAGCTATTCGCAGATCGTCGGCCAGGTCGAGATGCCGAATGTCGGCGACGAGTTGCACCATTTCGGCTGGAATGCCTGCTCCTCGTGCCTGTGCCCCAATGCGCCCCATCCGCATGTCGAGCGGCGGTATCTGGTGGTGCCGGGTTTGCGATCCTCGCGTCTGCACATCATCGACACCAGGCCGGATCCGCGCAATCCGACGATCGTCCGGGTGATCGAGCCTTCGGAGATCGCTGAGAAGGCGAATTATTCGCGGCTGCACACGACCCACTGCGGACCCGAGGGGATTTACGTCAATGCGCTCGCCGATCGCGACGGCAATGCGCCCGGCGGCATCTTCCTGCTCGACCATCGGAGCTTCGACGTGCTCGGGCAATGGGAAATGGATCGAGGTCCGCAGAAACTCGCCTATGATTTCTGGTGGCACCTCGGCCATGACACGATGATCACCAGCGAATGGGGCACGCCGGATACGTTCGAGAACGGGCTGGTTCCGGAGGTGCTGCTCGGCTCGAAATATGGCCGCCGCTTACATTTCTGGGACCTGCACAAGCGCAAGCACCTGCAGGAGATCGATTTCGGCGAGGAGCACCAGCTCGTCTTCGAACTGCGCCCGGCCCATGATCCGACCAAGGCCTATGGCTTCGTTGGCTGCGTCATCAGCCTCAAGGACCTCTCGGCCTCGATCTGGACCTGGTATCGTGACGGCGAGCGATGGGCCGTGAAGAAGGTGATCGAGATTCCGGCAGAACCGGCGGACCCGGATCTGTTACCGCCGGTGCTGAAAGGTTTCAGCGCAGTCGCGCCGCTCGTCACCGATATCGATCTCTCGATGGACGACCGCTTCCTTTACGTCTCCTGCTGGGGCACCGGCGACATGATCCAATACGACGTTTCCGACCCCTTCGCGCCGAAGGAAAACGGGCCGGGTGCGGATCGGCGGGATCGTTTCGCGTGCCTCCCATCCGAAGACTGTAAACGGAGCGCTGAACGGCGGCCCACAGATGGTGGAGATCAGCCGTGACGGCAAGCGGGTCTATTTCACCAATTCGCTCTATGGCGCCATCGATCCGCAATTCTACCCTGATGGTGTCGACGGATGGATGGTCAAACTCGATGTCGCCGACGGTGGCGGCATCGCCTTCGACGAGAACTTTTTCGTCGACTGGCCGAAAGGCCACCGCCCGCATCAGGTTCGCCTCGAAGGCGGCGACTGCTCGTCCGATTCCTATTGTTATCCATAGGGAGGGGGGCGACCATGCGGTCCTCTCAGGGCGAATGACGACCGTCTGGCCATGGCTTTCGATTATCGGTCTCGGCGCCTTTCACGGCATCAATCCGGCGATGGGTTGGCTCTTTGCGGTGGCGCTCGGGCTTCACCGCCAGAGCCGCCGGATCGTGTGGTTGTCGCTTGCTCCGATTGCTGTCGGTCATGCCGCCTCCGCTGCGCTCACGCTGGCGGTGGTCGTCACGTTCGGCGCGGTGTTGGAGCCGCACCATTTCAGGCTCGTCGCGGCACTGCTCATTCTCAGCGTCGCTGCGTACGGCGCGTTTTGCGGACACCGGCACCGGGTGAGGGTCGGCATGCGTGCCGGCATGGCCGGACTTGGCCTCTGGTCCTTCCTGATGGCGACGAGTCACGGGGCGGGCCTGATGTTGGTTCCGGCGGTCCTCAGTCTCTGCGTCGTGGATCGAGCCGGAGACCTTGCGGTCGCAGGCTCGCTGCCGGTCGCGCTTGCCGCTGTTGCCGTTCATGGCGCGGCAATGCTGGCCGTCGTCGCGGCGATGGCGATTGCCGTCTTCGAATGGCTTGGCCTGGCAGCACTTCGCTCGGCCTGGATCAATTTTGACCACCTCTGGACGGTGGCCCTGAGCGCGACCGGTATCGTGCTTCTCGTCCAGTGAACCCGTGCTATGACCGCCGATCGAGGCGGGGATGCGCCTAACCTTGGGCCTTCACATAGCTGATGTAACCGCGCACGTCGGTGGCCGGTTCGGTGTAGGCATTACCGAGCGTCCTCTCCATGTTGCCGACGTAGGTCTTCGCCCAGTCCGGAAGCGCGTAGTCGATTGCCGCCAGGAACTCGAGGGTTGCTGCGAGCCGGATGTCGGCGATCGACGGCTTGGATCCGCCGATGAAGGGCTTGTCGCCGATATAGAACGCCCGAAAGACGTCAAGCGGTTCGGCAAGCGCCTCTACGGCTGCCCGTCGCGCCTTCTCCTTCGTCTCCGCGTCGGCATCGCTGCAACCGACTTCGCCCGGATAGAGCGGGAAGTTCAGCGCCGGGTAGGTGGCCCGCGCGAGATAGGGATAGAAGGTGCCGATAAGGTAGAACATGGCGCTATCGATCATGGCGCGGGTCTCGGGATCCTTGGGATAGAAGTCGTCGAGCCCGTGCTTGTTGCAAAGATACTGCATGATCGCGCAGCTCTCCCACAGGGCACCCTTGGGCAGCTCCGCAGTCTCCATCATCGGTGTCAGATGCGACGGAGCCTTCGCCAGATATTCGGCCGTCCGGGTCTGGCCAAAGACGTCTTGCTCGCTGAAATCGAGTTTGGCTGCCCGCAAGAAGACGCGCACCGTCATGTTGTTGACGCTGGGCTTGATCACGTTGAGCTTGATTGCAGACATGTCACTCCTCCCTTTTGGTCGCGATACCGCAATTGCTGCCTTGCCGGCCGGTTGCGCGCGTTGGACGATAGGCGGTGAGCGCGACTGAATTTATCGCGACCGATACGGATCCTTCGGCTGCCGGTCGGACGACAGCGTCGGGCGGGCGCGCGCGGTCAGTGCCTCGATCGCATCGGCCAAGTGCACCTCGGCGATATTGTAGTCGCCGCGTGCGACCCTGACCCTGTGTGCCTCCATCAGCACCTCGGCATGGCTGTGGCTCGGCGGCGGCTCGAAGCGATAGGAGGCAAGTTCGATCAGCAGCCCCAAAGGATCCTCGAAGTAGATCGAGTCCATGAAGCCGCGATCCTTGACGCCACTGTGCTGGATGTTCCGCTCGTCGAGTCGCTCCACCGCCTGGTTGAACGTCGCGCGCGAGACGGCGAAGGCGATGTGGTGCACGCAGCCGATATCCGTCGGTGTTCGCTCGGGGGCGGGCTTGCGGTTCTCGTCGGTGAAGATGGTGATCAGGCGGCCATCGCCCGGGTCGAAATAGAGATGGCTTTCGCTTGCCCGGTCGAGGTTCGGCTGCTCGAAGATGAAGGGCATGCCGAGAAGCCCCTCCCAGAAATCGATCGACGTCTGCCGGTCGGCGCCGACGAGCGTGATGTGATGAACCCCTTGCGATTGCAGTTTTCGCATGAATGGCCTCCCGATGAAGCGGAGGACCGGGGCGAAACGGTATCTGGTTTCACCCTTTCCGCTGCACTCGATTGTCGTCCGTCGCGAGAAGAAGGCAAGCGCCAATGCAGGGGGAAGCTGCGAGGAACGAGTTGAGCGCCAAGCATCAGGGATCATGCACGATGTAGCCGCAGGTCCCGATCAACAGGAGTTGCGGCCAGAAGCGGCCAAGCAGGCGCCCCATGAGGGCGGAGGGGCCGAACACTTCGGCGATCGACGTCATCGACACAACATAGTTGCACCGACCGGCGACAACAACCGCGCGAGACAGCAGAGAGCCAGAGACCTCCGCCTCCGTGTCAGATATTGCGGCGCTTGCCCTCGATCAGGTCGAGCACGGCGCGCGCCGCGTCGAGCACGTTGGTGCCCGGGCCGAAGACGGCCGAAACGCCGTTGTCCATCAGGTAGTCATAGTCCTGGCGCGGGATGACACCGCCGCAGATGATGATGACATCTTCGCCGCTGCGCTTCTTCAGGGCTTCCGCGAGTTGCGGCATCAGGGTCTTGTGGCCGGCCGCAAGCGATGAGACGCCGATGACATTGACCTTGTTGGCCAGCGCCATGTCCGCAGCCTCATCCGGCGTCTGGAATAGCGGCCCCGCAAGTACGTCGAAGCCGATGTCGCCGAAGGCAGACGCGATCACCTTGGCGCCGCGGTCATGCCCGTCCTGGCCGAGCTTGGCAACCATGATCTTCGGCCTGCGGCCAAGTTTTGCCGAAACCTCGTCGAGACGTCCGGAGAGAACGTCGAGTTCCGGCTCGCCCTCGTAGGCCTTGCCGTAGATCTTGCTGACGACCTTGGGCGTTGCCGCGTGGTCGCCGAAAGCTCTGCGCATCGCGTCGGAAATCTCGCCGACGGTCGCGCGCGCCCGTGCCGCCTCAACGGCGGCGGCAAGCAGATTGCCTTCGCCGGTACGTGCCACCTCGGAAAGGGCGCCTAGAGTCTCCTCGACCTTGATGCTGTCGCGTCGCCGCTTGGTCTCCTCGATGCGGCGGATCTGCGCGGCTCGCACGGCGCTGTTGTCGATCTCGAGGATGTCGATCGGCTCCTCATTGTCGAGGCGGTACTTGTTGACGCCGACGATGATCTCCTCGCCCTTGTCGACCGCCGCCTGGCGACGGGTCGCCGCCTCTTCGATCAGCCGCTTCGGCAGGCCCGCATTGACGGCGCGGGTCATGCCGCCCATCGCCTCGACCTCTTCGATCAGTAGCCAGGCTTTTTCTGCGAGCTCGTTGGTCAGGCTTTCGACGTAATAGGAGCCGGCGAGCGGATCGACCACCTTGGTGACACCGGTCTCGTGCTGCAGGATCAGCTGCGTGTTGCGGGCGATGCGTGCAGAAAACTCCGTCGGCAGCGCAATCGCCTCGTCGAAGGAGTTGGTGTGCAGTGATTGCGTCCCGCCGAGGGCCGCCGACATCGCCTCGAAGGCCGTGCGGATGATGTTGTTGTAGGGATCCTGCTCCTGCAGCGAGACGCCGGAGGTCTGGCAGTGGGTGCGCAGCATCAGCGAGGACGGCTTCCTCGGCTCGAACTCCTTCATGATCCGCGTCCAGAGCAGACGCGCTGCCCGCAGCTTCGCTGCCTCCATGAAGAAGTTCATGCCGATTGCGAAGAAGAAGGAGAGCCGGCCGGCGAAGTCATCGACATTCAGACCCTTCGCCAACGCCGCGCGCACATATTCACGTCCGTCCGCGAGCGTGAAGGCGAGCTCCTGCACCAGCGTCGCGCCGGCCTCCTGCATGTGGTAGCCGGAAATCGAGATCGAGTTGAACTTCGGCATCTCCTTGGCCGTGTATTCGATGATATCGGCGACGATGCGCATCGACGGTTCGGGTGGGTAGATATAGGTGTTGCGGACCATGAACTCCTTCAGGATGTCGTTCTGGATGGTGCCTGAAAGCTTGTCGCGCGAAACGCCCTGTTCTTCGCCGGCAACGATGAAGGAGGCGAGGATTGGGATGACCGCGCCGTTCATGGTCATCGACACCGACATTTCGTCGAGCGGGATTCCGTCGAACAGGATCTTCATGTCCTCGACCGAGTCGATCGCCACACCCGCCTTGCCGACATCGCCCTCGACGCGCGGATGATCGCTGTCGTAGCCGCGGTGGGTTGCAAGATCGAAGGCGACCGAAAGACCCTTCTGGCCCGCCGCGAGGTTCTTGCGGTAGAAGGCGTTCGAGGCCTCGGCGGTGGAGAAGCCCGCATATTGGCGGATCGTCCAGGGGCGGCCGGCATACATGGTGGCGCGCGGTCCGCGCAGGAATGGCTCGAAGCCCGGCAGCGAATTCAGATGATTGATGCTGGCGAGATCGTCGGCCGTGTAGAGCGGCTTTACCGCAATGCCCTCCGGCGTCTGCCAGGTGAGGCTTTCCGGCGCTGCCTTGAGTTCACGCTCGGCGAGCGCTTCCCAGTCCTTGATGGTCTTGTCGGTCATCGGATGTTCTCCTGGACGATGGCGTCGACGGCGAGCGCCATCATTCGAATTCCATGATCAGTTCGTCGACGGCGAGGCTAGCGCCGGCAGCGACCGCCACGCGCTTGACCACGGCCCGTTTTTCGGCGCGCAGGATGTTCTCCATCTTCATTGCCTCGACGACCGCGAGCGCCTGCCCCGCCTCGACGGTATCCCCCGCCTTGACCGAGACCGAGGTGATGACGCCGGGCATCGGGCAGAGCAGCATGCGCGACGTGTCCGGCGGCAATTTCTTCGGCATCAGCCGCGCGAGTTCCGCAACGCGCGGGCTCCTGACATGTGTGACGACATCAATGCCGCGCCAGCGCAGCCGGAGGGCGGTTCCGACCAGCTCGACTTTGACGCTCATGGGCTCATTGTCGATGTTGAAGGTGGCAAGCGTACGACCGGGCGCCCAGTCGCCGGCGATGGTCACCGACGTGCCATCGGCGAAGCTCACAAAGGATCCGTCGGCGGATGCGCCGGCAGTTACGGCGAGATCGCGATCGGCGAGGCTCACCACCCAATCATGGCCGACGACGCGGCGATGATTGCCGATCGTGCCGGAGATCTGGCTGGCGCGTTCCTGCAGTACCTGGTTGATCGAGACGGCGACGGCAGCAAGCTTGCGCAGCGACTGCTCGTCGCCCGCAACGCCATGGAAGCCGTCGGCGAATTCCTCGGCGATATAGGCGGTCGTCAGCCGGCCCTCGCGGAAGCGCTGTTGCTGCATGACAGCTGCAAGGAACGGCAGGTTATGGCCGATGCCTTCCACCTCAAACTGGTCGAGCGCGTCGGCCATTGCCTCGACCGCCATAGGCCGGTCCGGTGCCCAGGTGCAGAGTTTGGCGATCATCGGGTCGTAGAACATCGAGATCTCGCCACCCTCGAAGACACCGGTGTCGTTGCGCGTCACCGTGCCGTTGTCGCGCGCGCCCTCGACGGGGGGACGGTAGCGCGTCAGCCGGCCGATCGATGGCAGGAAGTTGCGATAAGGGTCTTCGGCATAGAGCCGGCTTTCGATAGCCCAGCCATTAAGCTTCACGTCCTCCTGGCCGAAAGCGAGCTTTTCGCCGGCGGCGACACGGATCATCTGCTCGACGAGGTCGAGCCCGGTGATGAGCTCGGTCACCGGATGCTCCACCTGCAGGCGGGTGTTCATCTCCAGGAAGTAGAAGTTGCGCTTGCCGTCGACGATGAATTCCACGGTGCCGGCCGAGTGGTAGCCGACCGCCCTGGCGAGCGCGACAGCCTGTTCGCCCATGGCCTTGCGGGTCTCGGCATCGAGGAAGGGTGAGGGGGCCTCCTCGATGACTTTCTGGTTGCGCCGCTGGATCGAGCACTCGCGCTCTCCGAGATAGAGCGTGTTGCCGTGCTTGTCGCCGAGCACCTGAATCTCGATATGGCGCGGTTCGGTCACGAACTTTTCAATGAAGATGCGGTCGTCGCCGAAGGCGTTCTTTGCCTCGTTCTTCGAGGACTGGAAGCCTTCGCGCGCCTCCTGGTCGTTCCAGGCGATGCGCATGCCCTTGCCGCCGCCGCCGGCGGACGCCTTGATCATCACGGGATAGCCAATCGACGCGGCGATCCTAACGGCCTCGTCGGCATCCTCGATGAGGCCCATATGGCCCGGAACCGTCGAGACGCCGGCTTCTGCGGCCAGCTTCTTGGAGGTGATCTTGTCGCCCATTGCCTGGATCGCGCCAACCGGCGGACCGATGAAGGCGACCCCTTCCTTTTCCAAGGCGTCGGCAAAGATGGCGTTTTCGGATAGAAAACCGTAGCCAGGATGGACGGCATCGGCGCCGGTCTTGCGGATCGCGTCGATGATCTTGTCGATGACGATATAGGACTGAGCTGACGGCGAGGGGCCGATATGCACGGTCTCATCCGCCATGCGCACATGCATCGCGTCGCGGTCGGCGTCGGAGTAGACAGCGACCGTCGCAATGCCGAGCTTCTTCGCGGTCTTGATGACGCGGCAGGCGATTTCACCACGGTTGGCGATGAGGATTTTCTTGATCATTTGTTTCTCTTTCAAAGCCTTCATGGCGCGTCAGCGTTTGAATTTGCGGCGATAGGGCAAAAGCGCGATCGACGATGCCGCGGCAGCACCTGCGAAGAGCAAAGTGAAGGGCACGACGACCATGAGGGTCGCGAGAACCGGGCTGGTGGAGCGGGCGATATGGGTACCGACGGCGCCGATGTTGAGCCAGATGAGCACCCCGGCCGTCAGCGCCCCGATCGCCCCGCCGATCAGCGCGTTGACGCTCATGTAACGCAGCATCTGCCAATGGTCGCGCCGGGCCTCTTCCGGCGTCATGACGCGCTCTGGCTCCCGTTCCATCATCGCCTCCATCAGAGCGGGATCGTATCGTGCTTACGCCAACGAACATCGACCTGCTTGTTGCGTAGCGATGCGAAGGCGCGGGCGATGCGGCGCCGCGACGAATGCGGCATGATCACCTCGTCGATGAAGCCGCGTTCGGCCGCCACGAACGGGTTGGCGAAGCGTTCTTCATATCCCTTCGTTCGCGCGGCGATCTTCTCGGCGTCGCCGAGTTCCGAACGGTAGAGGATTTCGGTCGCGCCTTTGGCACCCATCACAGCGATCTCGGCGGTCGGCCAGGCATAGTTGACGTCGGCGCCGATGTGCTTGGAGGCCATGACGTCATAGGCGCCGCCATAGGCCTTGCGAGTGATCAGCGTCACCATCGGCACGGTCGCCTGGCTATAGGCGAAGAGCAGCTTGGCGCCGTGCTTGATTACGCCGCCATATTCCTGGCTCGTGCCGGGCAGGAAGCCAGGCACGTCGACGAGCGTCAGGATCGGAATCGAGAAGGCATCGCAAAAGCGCACGAAGCGGGCGGCCTTGCGTGAACTGTCGATATCGAGGCAGCCGGCGAGCACCGTAGGCTGGTTGGCGACGACGCCGACCGTCTGGCCTTCCATGCGGATGAAGCCGGTGATGATGTTCCTAGCGAAGCTCTGCTGAAGTTCGAAGAAATCACCCTCGTCGGCAAGAGCCAGGATCAGTTCCTTCATGTCGTAAGGCTTGCTGGCGCTATCGGGGATCAGGCTGTCGAGACGCATTTCGAGCCGCGACGGGTCGTCGTGGAAGGGACGAACCGGCGGTTTCTCGCGATTGTTGAGCGGCAGGAAGTCGAAGAGCAGGCGCGTCGCTTCGAGCGCTTCGATGTCATTTTCATAGGCGCCGTCGGCGACCGAAGACTTTGAGGTGTGCGTGCGTGCGCCGCCGAGTTCTTCCGCCGTGACGATCTCGTTCGTCACCGTCTTCACGACATCGGGGCCGGTCACGAACATGTAGGACGAGTCACGGACCATGAAGATAAAGTCGGTCATGGCGGGCGAATAGACCGCGCCGCCGGCACAGGGGCCCATGATCACCGAAATCTGCGGAATGACGCCGGAGGCTTCGGCATTGCGGCGGAAGACCTCGGCATAGCCGGCAAGCGAGGCAACGCCTTCCTGGATACGGGCGCCGCCTGAATCATTGAGGCCGATGACCGGCGCGCCGTTTCTGACCGCCATATCCATGATCTTGCAGATCTTCTGCGCGTGGGTTTCGGAGAGCGAACCGCCGAGCACGGTGAAGTCCTGGGAGAAGACATAGACCTGACGGCCATTGATCGTGCCCCAGCCGGTAACGACGCCATCGCCGGCGACCTTTTGGCTCTCCATGCCAAAATCGACGCAGCGGTGGGTGACGTACATGTCGTATTCTTCGAAGGAGCCCTCATCGAGCAGCACTTCGATGCGTTCGCGTGCCGTCAGCTTGCCTTTGCCATGCTGGGCGTCGATCCGCCGCTGGCCGCCGCCGGCTCTTGCTTCGGCCCTGCGGGCTTCGACCTGTTCTAGTATGGCGCGCATGGTGCCCTCCCGATTTTTTCACTGCCCGGCTTTTTCAACGATTGTGCAGAGGCGCTTCGAGCTTCGCAATAGCGTCGAAGGTCGGATGGAAAAACGTCCCTTCATGTGCAAATGTGAAACAGAGAATTTTGTGAAACGTAAATTGCAAAGTTGCGAACATGGCGATCGGCAAGCTTTATATCGGCCGCAAGGTCAGGGAACTGCGGGAGGCGAACAGGGCGACGCAAGGTCAGTTCGCCGAGCGCATCGGCATCTCCACCAGCTATCTCAACCAGATCGAAAACAACCAACGGCCGGTCTCGGCCGCCGTGCTTCTGGCACTGGCCGAAAAGTTCCAGATCGATATTGCCGAGCTTTCGACTGGCGAGGGCGATCGCCTGCTCTCGGCGCTCTCGGAGGCTCTCAGCGATCCCTTGTTCGAGACCTATTCGGCAAGCCTGCAGGAGCTGAAGCTCGTCGCGCAGAACGCGCCGGGGCTGGCGCATGCACTAATCACCTGTCACCAGGCCTATCGCCGCAACAGCGAACAGCTTGCAAGCATCGATGACACGATCGGCCGCGGCGGGCCCTTCGTCGAAACAACGCCCTATGAGGAAGTGCGCGACTTCTTCCATTTCGTCGACAATTACATTCACGAGATCGACATGCTTGCGGAGCGGCTCGCCGGGGAACTCGGACTCGGTGAGGGTGACAATCACGCCGCACTTGCAAGCTATCTGGAGCAGCGCCATGGCGTGCGGGTCGTTCGCGGCGCCGCCGGCGACGAGGCGATCCGTCGCTTCGATCCGCGGGCCCGGCTTCTCACCCTCAACCCCTATGCGCCGGCGGCGACCCGTGATTTCCAGATCGCGTTGCAGATCGCTCAGCTTCATGCCCGCGAGGAGATCGACCGGGTGGCCGGCGGCGCCGGCTTTCGCACCGAAGAGGCCTATGAGATCTGCCGCATCGGCCTGCAGAACTACTTCGCCGGTGCCCTGATCCTGCCCTATCAGGCCTTTTCAAAGACCGCCCGTGACTTGAGGCACGACATCGAGCTGCTCTCCGCCCGCTTTGGCGCGTCGCTGGAACAGGTCTGCCACCGCCTCTCGACGCTGCAACGGCCGGGACAGAAGGGTATACCGATCTTCTTTGCCCGCATCGACCGGGCCGGCAACATCACCAAGCGCCACAGTGCCGCGAAGCTGCAATTTGCCCGTTTCGGTGCGGCTTGTCCGCTCTGGAACGTGCACCAGGCGTTCGAGGCGCCCGGCCGGATCATCCGGCAACTGGCCGAGACGCCTGACGGAGTTCGCTACCTCTGTCTCGCCACCCAGATCACCAAGGGGGGTGGCGGTTTCCGCGCCGCGCAGCCGCGCTATGCGCTGGCGCTCGGCTGCGAGATCTCTTACGCCGATGCCTTCGTCTATGCCGACGACATGGATCTCGGTAACCGCGCCGCTTTCGATCCGATCGGCATTTCCTGTCGCATCTGCGAGCGGACGAAATGCGCGAGCCGCGCCGTACCGCCTTTGAAGCGCCGGCTGATCGTGGATCATGACTTACGCGGCGCTCTGCCGTATCGTTTAAGCGAGAGTTGATTTGGGGCGTCTGTTCATTTTTGAACAGAACCTGTGAGAAGTTGCATCTGTGCCGGTACGAAGTTTGGTGTAACTAGGCCCCCTACGCCTACAACAGTGCCGCGCGTCTTGTGAGACGCGCAAAGGTCGCAGTAGGACTCTGAGGTGCTGCAGGTTTAAAAGAACCTGCGGCAGGTATGCGGTCAGGGAGGACGTGCATATGGATTTTCGCTTGTCGGAGGAGCAGGAGGCCATTCGTCAGATGGCGCTCGATTTCGCCCGCGACGAACTCGCCCCTCACGCAATCGACTGGGACCAGCAAAAGCACTTTCCGGTCGATACACTACGCGGTGCCGCGGCCCTCGGCATGGCCGGCATCTATGTCCGTGATGATGTCGGCGGCACGGGGCTGACCCGGCTCGATGCCGCGATCATCATCGAGGCGCTTGCGACCGGCTGCCCGGCCGTCGCCTCCTTCGTCTCGATCCACAACATGTGTGCCGGCATGATCGACCGCTACGGCACGGACGAACAGCGGCAGCGGCTGCTGCCGAAGCTTTTGACGATGGAAGTGCTTGCAAGCTACTGCCTGACCGAGCCCGGCTCGGGCTCCGATGCGGCAGCCCTGAAGACCAAGGCGGTGAAGGACGGCGACAGCTATGTGCTGACCGGCCAGAAGCAGTTCATCTCCGGGGCTGGTGAATCCGGCCTCTACGTCATCATGGCCAGAACCGGCGAGGAGGGCCCCAAGGGCATTTCCACCTTCGTCATCGAGAAGGACGCCCCTGGCCTGACGTTCGGCGCCAATGAGAAGAAGATGGGCTGGCACGTCCAGCCCACCCGCGCTGTAATGCTCGATGGCGTGCGCGTGCCGGCGGAAAACCGTCTGGGTGCGGAAGGCGATGGCTTCAAGATCGCGATGGGTGGGCTCGATGGCGGCCGTCTCAACATCGCCGCCGCGTCCCTCGGCGGCGCCCAGACCGCCTTCGAGAAAGCGCTGGCTTACGTCCAGGAGCGCCGTGCCTTCGGCAAGGCGATCGGCGAATTCCAGGCGCTGCAATTCCGTCTGGCCGACATGGCAACCGATCTCGAAATCGCCCGGACGTTCCTGTGGCGTGCCGCTTCGGCGCTGGATGCCGGCGACGCGGAAGCGACTAAACTTTGCGCGATGGCCAAACGCTTCGTCACCGACCGATGCTTCGCTGTCGCAAACGACGCCCTACAGCTTCACGGCGGCTACGGCTATCTCGCCGATTATGGCGTCGAGAAGATTGTCAGGGATCTGCGGGTGCACCAGATCCTCGAAGGTACCAACGAGATCATGCGCCTCATTGTTGCGCGTTCCCTCATCGGCCGGAAATAGGCCGGAAACAGAAAGGACCGTTCATGGACATGCAGGCGCCAGAAGTCATCGTCGAGCGGCAGGGAGCGATCGGCAGGATCCGGCTTAATCGAACGCGGGCGCTGAACAGTCTCAACGTGCCGATGATCCGACTGATCGCGGCGGCCCTGACCGAATTCGAAAACGACCCGGCTGTTGCGGCGGTGCTCGTGACCGGCGAGGGCGAGCGCGGGCTTTGCGCCGGCGGCGACATTCGCATGATCTACGAGAGCGGTCGCGAGCGGCCGGCGGAAGGTGCGCAGTTCTGGCGCGAGGAATTTATCGTCAACAGCCGCATCTCCGGCTACCGCAAGCCGTATATCGCGATCATGGATGGTATCGTCATGGGCGGCGGTGTCGGGATTTCCGCCCATGGCAGCCACCGCATCGTCACCGAACGCACGCGGCTGGCGATGCCGGAGACCGGGATCGGCTATTTCCCCGACGTGGGCGCGACCTGGCTGCTGCCGAAAGCCCCCGGCGAATTCGGCACCTATCTCGGGCTGACCGGCCGGGATATCGTCGCTGCGGATGCCATCCATGCCCGGCTTGCGGACAGCTTCGTTACGTCGCACAAGCTGGAGGTGCTCGTCGCGGATCTTGCGAGGCTGCCGGCAACGGCAGGGCGCGGTGATGTTGATGCGGTGATTGCAAGGCATTCGTCTGAAGCTCCGCCCACGCCGCTTCAGCACCATCTTGCACTGATCGATCGCTGCTTCGCCTTCGATACGGTGGAGGAAATCCTGGCGGCGCTTGCGGCGGACGGCTCCGATTTCGCGAAGGAAACGCTGGCGCTGCTCTATTCCCGTTCGGCCCTGAGCATGAAGCTTACACTCGACCTCTTGCGCGCCGGCCGTCGCAGTGCGTCGCTGAACGAATGCCTCGAACGGGAATATTCTGCGACGCTCGGCATGCTTTCCAACGACGACTTCTACGAAGGCGTGCGTGCCGCGGTGATCGACAAGGACCGTAGTCCAAAATGGAATGTTGCGCTGGCCGACGTCACGCCTGAGATGCTCTTGCGTTTCGCCAGAAAGGACCACCCGCCGCTGTTCTAGCGCCTGAGGATGGGGCGCATGTCGGCTTGGCCGAGTTTCAATGCAGGAGGAGTAACATGACGAAGATCGCCTTTATCGGGCTCGGCAACATGGGCGGACCGATGGCCGCCAATCTGGTGAAGGCGGGCCACGCCGTCAGCGGCTTCGACCTGTCGGAAGCCTCGCGCAATGCCGCGGCAAAGACCGGGGTCGCCGTCGCCGGCTCGATCGCCCATGCGGTGCGCGGCGCCGAGTGCGTGATCACCATGCTGCCTGCCGGCACCCATGTTCTCTATGTCTGGGATGAGCTTCTCGGCTTCGTCGATCCGGGCACGCTCCTGATCGACAGTTCGACGATCGATGTCGACAGCGCCCGCAAGGCGCATGCCCTTGCGGAAAAGATCGGTTGCCCATCTCTCGATGCGCCGGTTTCCGGGGGAACCGGTGGTGCTGCGGCCGGCACGCTCACCTTCATGGTTGGCGGCAGCGATGACGCCTTTGCCCGCGGCAAGCCGCTGCTCGAGGCCATGGGCAAGAAGATCGTCCATTGCGGCGGGGTCGGCGCCGGCCAGGCGGCAAAGATCTGCAACAACATGATCCTCGGCATTTCCATGGCAGGGGTTTGCGAAGCCTTTGTGCTCGCGGAACGGCTGGGGCTGTCGCACCAAGCGCTGTTCGACGTCGCCTCGACCTCGTCCGGGCAATGCTGGTCGCTGACGACCTATTGCCCGGTGCCGGGTCCGGTCCCGACCTCGCCCGCCAACAACGACTATAAGCCGGGCTTTGCCGCGAGCCTGATGCTGAAGGATCTGAAGCTTTCGCAGCAGGCGGCAAGTGCCAGCGGTGCGACGACGCCGATGGGCGCGCAGGCCGCGCAGCTCTATTCGATGTTCGAGACGCTCGGTCATGGTGGCGAGGACTTTTCCGCCTTGATCCGGCTGCTGCGCGGCAACGATGAGGTAAAGGCCGGCTAATCCATCCACGTCCATGGATTTTTGCCCGTTTGACCGGGCGAAAATCTGCTCTTTATGCCTGTGAATAGAAATTCTGTTTTATTTTCAATGTGTTGTAAGAATTCTATCGAGGCCGTGAAAATGTCTGTTGACGTGTGAGAGGGGGTGGGTCTATAAGCCCGATCACTGACGAGGGCGGCGGCGCTGCTGGCGACGACGACCTTCGCTCTAGAGTTTCCTGGGTTGGCTGAGGCTGATTTTGG
>NZ_JBVQPO010000018.1:0-69409 GCF_055710065.1 Ensifer sp. VA4
CAGGGCTCTCGAGCGTTCGCCATAATGCGTGGCTTGGCCATGCGCTTCAACGGCATCTTGCGCAGCAGGAGCCCGGACGCGCTGGATGAATGGATCGACGATGCCATCGACACCGAGCTCACGGCAACATGCGTTTCGCCAGCGTTTTGCGCCGGGATATTGATGCCGTCAAAAATGCAATCGAACTCCCGTGGAGCAACGGTCAAGCCGAAGGGCAGATCAACCGCCTCAAGATGCTGAAGCGTGCAATGTACGGTCGCGCCGGCCCAGCACTGATGAGGGCGAGAAAGCTGCCGCTGAATCACAGAAATTGAGGATGAACCCTTTCAAGTGCCAAATGACACCGGCGAACATGTCGCCCAGTTCGGGTGTCGACTCCTATCCCTGGTCTTGATGGGAATCGAACCGAAACCCTCCGACGAAAATATCCCAACCTATTGAATTGAACCTCTTATAACGCGGCCGTTAGGCTGAGATAATTTACTTAGCCGCCCCAGATTGGTGAACTGGTGAACTCCTATTCACCGGCAAGCATCGCACCCGCGCTGTACGGTATCCGGCAGCCAAGCTGACCAAGCCGGAACTTAGGGCCTCGCCCAACGCTTCGGCCACGAGGAGTGGTAACTGCAGTCGATCCTGTGAACTCGTTTTGGTGCCCTCGGAAGAAGTTCCATCATCGTCCTTCGAGTTCCATAGTACTGCCTTAGTCTTCGCCTTTGATTATCTCTCTTACTAGGTCGGCCGCCATCGCGATGCGGTCCTTTCTGTCGAACACGGTGCCAGCGATGGTGGATTGAGGAACATTCAGCCTTCCATCGCCGTCAGCGCGGTGGTCGTCCAAGATCGCTTGAATCCTAGACTTACGGCCGGATTTGATGTGGAAGCCCTCTTGTGTAACCCGCATGAAGGGCCGATTGTTGGATAAGTAAAGACTCCAGCGACGATCGGCTTCGTATCCGGCATAACCGTAATGCCAGACTAAAAAGTATTTGTCTTGCGGCACTCCGGCCAGTTCTAGCACCGCGCGGACATAAGGGTCGGAGTAGTAACTGCTCAGCCGGGTTTGCTCCATCATGCAGAGGTCGAAGCCCATCTCGTAGCGCGACGAAATGAAGATGCCGCTCTTCCCCGAGCGCATGGCCGGGTATTTCGTCATGTAGTATCGCCAGTCGTATTTCTTCGAAGCCATAACCTCCCGCAGATAACCTTCCGAGATCTTGCGAAGGGCCGCTTCGATGTCAGCGAGGCCTTCGTCGTGAACTGCATCTAACAGCTTCGTCAGCGCGGCCTTGGTGTTATCGACCCGCTGTCTGCTCCGCGCGACGAAGAGGTCGCGCCAGACACTCGGAAGCGATGGACTTCCAAATTGAAAACGGTCGCCAGCGATCTTCTGCGAGTAGTCACCGCACGCCAGAAGCGCTTGCGATATCTCCTCGTACGACGTTTTTCCCGCGAAAAGAGCGTCGAACGCGCGGGCGCGTCGAATGAACACCCGCTCATCTACATTCAAGTCGAACATTGCGAGGTTGCCGCGAAGAAGATCGTGATCCTCGAGCCGGTACATCGCCTCGCCAAGTTCGACCGATCGACTCGCCGACAGGAAGGACGCTTTTGCGACTTCTTCCTCGACCTGTGCTCGGTTGAAGCTCTTGAGCGCCGCCAGATCTCCGCTGACGATGTAGGCCGAGACTTCGTCCAGAAGTGCGCGGAAAATCTCGACGCGGATTTCGTTTTGGGACGCGAAGATTACGTTCCGTAGGCAACGCATCCTCACGTTTATTTCGTCCCGCGAAGGGCTGGAATCGGCGACGATGTACTCAATGACCGCATGAAGCAGGAGAGTTCTCGGCAAGCTGAAGGCGCGGTTGCGCCCTTGGCTTAGCCCGTAGCTTCTGCAGCAATCGTCGAGCAGATTGACGTCGCCGAAGATGGTAACGCTGCCCGCCCTGTGTTCGTCGTTCGCGAACAGCGATCGAAACCACTTATCGATATCCGCCATCGTCGTTGCGGAAGCGAACACCGCATGGAGGCCGTCCAGCACCGAGAACAGGCAATTTTGGGCAGCAAGCGCGACTTCCGTTTCGGGACCTCCGTAGATCGCCTTGGCAGTGGCCTCCAGATCCTCGTCCGCGGGACGAGCATCAAGGCCATGACGCCAAATCGTGATGTCGGTTATGAACCTGAAAAGGCGCAGGAACTCTTCGTCGGCATTGTCGTTCGCCCCTCGAAAAGGCCAGATTAGATCCGCCCAGTCCTGATCGATCTTCCTCGTGAATTCCGCATAGCGGCCGCTTTGCTCGCCAGTCGCAGGTAACGCTTCCTCGAACTCTTTCAGGACCTGCTCAAATTGCGCCTTGAAGTGCTCGAATTCCGTGAGCGGCTTCCCGCGCGAGTTCATTTTGATGTAGAGCTCGTCGGTAAGTCCCATCTCTTCGAGCGAGAGGATTTCGAAAGTGATGCTGGGGCTGGCCTCGGACGTCAGGCGGTTCCATGCGACACGGCAGGCTTCGTCACCGACTTCGGCGAACATTGCCTGGATGTCGTCGAGTACCACCAGCATGGACTGAATCGTGGGATCCTTGCTCCACGAACCGGCGAACCAATGCTGGTCCCGAAGCCATTCAGAGATCGGCCGGTCGTTTAGTACGGGGCTGATCGTTCCGAGCTTCGCGCAAAAGTCGCGTGACGAAAAGCGTGTGTGATAGGTAAATCGCTTGATGAAATCCCGCTCTTCATCGGAAACACGACAGCGGACTGCCAAATACCAATGCAGCAGGTACAGCGACGTCAGCCGCTGTTGCCCGTCGAGCGGAATGAAGCGACCATCCTTGGTGTCTCCGTACACGAAGTCCAAGCTGATTTCTTCATCACCCGTCAGCGCCCGCTTGAGGACATCAAGGAAGGATCGTCGTATCCGCTTGACCTCAATGTTCTGCCGCCCCTGAGCGAAGTCTCGCTGGATTATAGGGATTTCGATCGTCGCGATATCCGAAGAACGAAGCATATTGCGGAACGAGGTTTTGGTCATTGTGCACCAATCAGATACCGTCCTACGCCCCGATCCTGCGAGATCAATGCCTCCAGGTAACTTTGCCGATCGTCCCGGCTCCACAAGTGCATTTGTTCGCTTCCCGCGTCGACGTAATACTTCAGAAAAACCTGCCTTGTGCAGATGGGTATGAACGCGCCCTTGCGGTCATGATCGACAACTTTCAATCTTTTCACGGCGAATGCTCGGTTGCCGAGACTGCTGTTGATAGATCTGGAAAGAAGAGCGAGGTTGGCGATTCCGTGAATCGAGTCGTCATCACCCTCCGGGCTGAGCAGAGCGGTCACCCTTCGCGAAAGCCTCGTGAACCTGCTTTCGGTTAGTTGAGTGGACAGAGCTTTCTCCACTTCCGAGATTGCGTCTTTTCTTTCGGAATCCAGAACCAGTTCGTCAAGGCGCACCTTCTCCAGCGCCGCCTTGCCATCCACTAGCCAATGACGCCATTCCTCGGCGGTAGTCAGCAATTCGGCATTCTGAGCGTGAATGTGTTCCAGAGACCACTTCTCGCTCTTATGGGCGTGGAAAGGATATCGCTCGGTCGAATGCTTGAGCCGCCTTACGGTCTCGACGTTGAACAGGAGCAGCACGTTCTCGCATTTCCGGGAACCGGTTTCATAGTTCAGCTCCATCATGCCTGCCGGGGTCAGCCCGATCGAACGGGTTATCAACTGATCGACGGCGCGGCCGAAGGCCGACTTCGTCTTCTCCAATTCCGAAAGATCCAGCAGCTGGCGCAGGGAAGTCCCGGTCGTTATCAGATAGCCCAGCTTGTGATAGAGATCGCGGTCCTCGTACCATTCTCGAAGGACTTGGTAGCACTGGACGATCGCCGCCCACACGCTCGACGAACTCGCCTTGGCTCGCCCGTCCAATGCGTTCTTGAAATGCAGGAACGTAAAGAAGCGGTCTTTTTCATCTGGCCGGCGTTTCGCCATGAGATCGAACAGGAGTTCGATACGAGTCGGATAGTCCGCACCATCGCTATTGCTAAGAAAAGCCCAGAACTCCGGCTGCTGAAGGTCCTGTTCGATAGCGTCCCATTGCGACCCGATTTCTACACGCCGCTGAAAATTGTGGGCGTCAAGATCCTTCGAAAGCAGCAGCGCCTTAACCAGTTCTGCATTGGTAAGGGGAATACGTCCGACGTTCAGGCGTATGAAGAGAGTGGTAGCATCGATGTTATCGGGTTCGTACCAGATGACGTAAACCAAGTTTTCGAGATAATCTAGGACCTTGAACGCTATGAGTTTAGAAGGCGTACCCAGGCGAGCCGCCGTCTCCGCGAACCAACTCCTGACGCACTCGAAGGCTTCGTGCATATGGTAGAAATCGATGTTGTCGTTCATGCGCTCCGCATCGAGACGCCGCAGATACTCCTGACTGGCAGGCCGCGTTTCGTACATGAGGGAAAACCGGTGACCGCACTCCACCCCGACTTCGGTGTTGAGATAGCGGTAGATCAGATAAAGCGTCGTGAGGCGTTGCTGGCCGTCGATCAGCTCGTAGGCTCTTTCGCCAGCACGTCGTTTCACCACTACGGGCTGCAGGCAGTAGTTGTCGGTCGGCGCGCGGCTGCCGTCAGCGTAAATGTCGCTCAGCAGAGCTTCAACTTCGTGCTCCCCCCAGCGGTAACCTCGTTGATAGGCAGGAACGAAAAATTCGCCTGCGATCCCGTCTTTTCCTCCCACCTTCTGAAGCCGTGGGCTTCTTACGATGGCCTGAGTAACTTCGTATGAGTCGGCTGGCACTGAAAACCTCGGGCGGCATGAGCTCGATTCGAGCGACCGCGTAACCATACCGGTCCGAAGACTTTTTTCAATCTTAGGTTAAACAAGTTCGCACGACCGAAAAGCGTCAGCGATGCGCGCATTTGCCAGGATTGAAAGTTCAAGTGGTTCCAGCCACCAACCGCTTCGACCCGAGCGTTGTGCAAAGGCAAGAATGAGGTGATTGTCGAATATGCTCTTCGAGATTCAACAAAGCCGATGGGCGTCGCGGAATACAGGCTCTCTGCAGTCCTCCCCTAGCCATTGCAGACAGAGCTGCCCACAGAGGCGGGTGCACGCGAATTCCCATTTGATGTCGCTCGTGAAGCTGCGCATAGAGGTTGAGCGTGAGATCCGCCTGCCGATGGCCGGCTAGGTCGGGGGCGAAACCGGCGGCTCTTGGGACTTTGCTGACAGAGTCCAGCGACTCGGGCTAGCCCCAAACAGTCGAGCGGTTCCGAAATGCCCTTCACGCGATGAACCGCGCAGCGCACAGAATGGACGTGGCGACCGCGGAAGCACTGCGGCGACCTGCTAACCCAACAAAGTCGGTGTTGGGCCGGCCCCGAGGCGAACGGTCTTACGGAAACCGTAGACGTCCTAAAGCCCCACGTCCCGTCGCTTAAGGTTCGAAGGACCGCCCTTACCCTCACCTGCGCGGCGCGCCGCAACTCCACGCCGTGTTCCCGTTGATACATTATCTAGCCGGGTGCTGGAGTTCAAACGTCTCGATGAAGATTTCTTCTCGGAGGACTGACGCCGTGGGAGGGGATATCAATTCGGATGGTAGATTGACGGCAGTTGCCTGCCAATCGGCTACCCCATAGCGTCAACCACGGCCTCGTCGCCGATGAGCAGCCGTCGGAGCCTAGTAAGTACATTTTCGCCGTTCGCCACATCGATGCTTGCGGTCTCGAGGATGGTTTCACGGCCAGTTATCCGGTGTCGAGCATGAACGAACTCTTCGCAGCCGAGCCCCGGATGATGCGGATATAGAAGCGTAAGGCGTGGCGCGCGGTAGAGGTGTGCGTACGCCATCATCTGGTAGACGTCGGCTTGTGAGACCCCTTGTTTCGGATCATCGATCCGGGGTGAGATCCGCTTCCATTTCGTGTCAATTACATGGGTGACAATGTCTGCGCGACGGATGAGGATGTCTGGCTTTGTCTGGAAGAGGCCTCGCTCAGTCGTTTCCGCGGACAGACAGAAAAGACGTCCGCCTTGCAAGGACACGGAAAGATCCGTCCCGGCCAAAGCCCGGGAAATCAGGCGGCCGACATATTCCTCGAACAATGTGTTCATCTCAAAAAGTAGTGCGGTGCCCTGACCTGCGCCGCCCGTCGTCGTCTGGTAGCGGCCCTGCAGGAAAAGCCGTGCCATGCCTAACAACTCCTGCCACCGGCGATTGGTACGGTCGATCACCACGTCATTCCATCTCAATGCAGTGGGCGGAGTTTCCGCGATGTCGGCATAGACGAAAGCCAGTTCGCGCAGCCGTTGCTGATTTGCAGAGCTCCTGGACGTTCGAGACAGATGCGCAACGGCGGCCTTCATGATCCGATTTAATGCCGTGTCCTCCGAGAGCTCATGAAAACGGCATGCAAGACGGGAAGGATTGACTGCGTGACGAGTGAACTGGCGTGCAACATCAAGCCCGCCGCGCAAGGCGCGCAGATCGTCTTCCTGCTCATTATAGCGGCGAGGTATTCCTTTCCGGACCGCCTCGGTCAGCTTGTCGCAGAAGATGCGGATCAGGATTTCGAGCAACGTTTCTCGCTGCCACGCCAAGTCCGTTACCGATCCGAGATCGACCTTCAAATTGAGCGCCACGGCCAGCATGTGGATCAGACGTTTCCGGATCGCCGCATTCTGATGATTGACGCTCTCGCCGGGCGCGACGTCGATTTTTGGCAGGATCTCCAGACTGCAGCCCCTCGCGGCCAAGATCCCAACGACGCCCCGCGCGCGCAAGCTGTGGCGACCGTGTTCGAGTACGCCGCTGCCTCCTCTGCCAGAAAAAGGTGAGCGTTGCGCCAAAGCTGCGAGCCGATCCGCGAAGTGCTCGTGGATCTGTCCGTCGCCATCACCGTAGACGAGTTTGTCCCATTCGCGGACCGTGTAGGATTGCATCAGGGTGAGAACTCCGAAAAATCGAACTCCGCCTTCACACTCCAGCGCAGCTTTTCGCCGCCGAGTTCATCGTCAGCAAACCCGGCCGGTGGCGACAGCTTCTTTGCTTCAAGAAAGTGTGCTTTCGCCGTCCCGGGTCCATCGCCAAGCACCGCCGCGACCTTCGACCAGTCCTCATAAAAGTACTCTGCCAGCAGCGGGATGACCTTGTGGCGCATCACTTCGTCCAAATCTGCCCGATTACGGCATCCGGTAAAATAGGCATGGCCGATCTGATGTTCGCGATCGAACAGATACTCGATCCGCTCGTTAATCGTGGTAAGCAGCTTGCTCAGATTGACACCGTCGAGGTTTTCCACGTCCAACTTTCTAGCACCCATCGCCTTCCGAAGTTCTGTGACGTCTGGCATCAATTCACGAAAGGCAAACCGGCGGCGAAGCGCGGTGTCGAGCAGCGCAATTGAGCGGTCGGCCGTGTTCATAGTGCCGATAACATGAAGGTTCGACGGGACGCCAAAGCTTGCCCCAGAGTAAGGAAGCCGAACCCTTACTTCATTTTCGCATCCTAGACGCTTGTCGACCTCGAGCAGAGTGATCAACTCGCCGAAGACCTTGGAGATATTTGCCCGGTTGATCTCATCGATGATTAGGACATGTGGCCTCGCACCTTCAACCGGGCGCTGCGCATTCGGATCAACAACAACGGTTTCCAGCGCATCCCAATCAACTAGGTTGGGATCCAGTTGGTATGCTGACTGCCGCCTGAAATTCTTGGGATAGAAAGCGGCCCGTTCTGCTCCGTTGTCATCGCGCCAAATCCATTCGACGCTTCGCCTGTGAGGGTGGAAGCTCGCAGTCGGGTCGAACTCATACTCACCCGTCACCCTCCCGAAGGCACGGTAGCTGTCTCTACCATCCGAAATAACGACATAATCGCCGATCTGAAGACCCGACCTGAACGCGAAGGTCATCTCGATATTGGGATCCTTGCCGGAGGCCTTGGGATCCTTCTTCGCATTCCACTCTTTTCTGATCTCTTCGAAGTCATCGAACCGATCGTCGGACCAATCAATGTCATCTCCCCAACCGATATGGATCAGCGACTGGTCAAGGCCCTCACGTATCCGGTCTTCCTGGCTCCCGCGCTGCCCTAGGGCGATTTTATAAATGGGCCGCGAACGATCGAGCCTCTTAGCGGCGGCATTTCCGGTGTCGAGCCGGGCTCTTTCGCTGATCACCTTGAAGACGCCGCCGTGCGCCTTGAGGCTGAAACCGCCCGAAGCCACGGTGTCGCCCTGATCGTCGTCGGCCAGCTCAGTCTCGGTCGTTGGGCGGAGACCCTCAACGAAATCTTCGTACGAGAACGACTGGTGGAAGGTCACGAACTCAATTCGACCCTCACCGGCGAGACGTCGGTATTCTGACATCAGCGCGTCACGGTCATCTCGTAGCGGGACCGCCGCATCATTTCCGATACAAAGCCGCACGGCTTCCCAAGCTGTTGCATAGGTTTTGCCGGTTCCTGGCGGGCCATAGAGGATCAGATTGGTGGCTGAGGGCATTTTGACCGATGGTTCTGATGTCATGCCTTGATGCCCTTCTTCCGTGACAAGCTGATACGTGAAAACTGTGGAGCTGCTAGGATTTGGCTCGGTATGGGTGGGCGTCGGGACGTTGGCGAGCTGCTGTAGCTTCCCGCCGCCTAAAGCGCTGCAGATGGCGGGAAATGCGTTCTGGAGGTCCATGTCTTTTGCCAAGTTCCCTGCTCGGACCGAAACTTCTCGCGCACCGCTCTCACGGGCTGGTTCGATGTAGTAGTTCAAGGCGCAGAGTCGAATCCGGTCCGCGTCACGGATCAAGTGATCATACTGCTCAGGTGGCGCGACGGGCGTGTCGTCGCTGTCGACAATTATGAAGCCAGAATTGTGGAGCTGGGCGGCAGCGTCTTTTGGCTGCCCCCATCCACCGTTCAACTCGGACTTGCCGCGCACAAAGCCGATGAGGGGTTTGGTCGGATAGACCCGCTCTTGCCGCTGTCGTGTCGAGCGAACCCAATAGTCGCGTGGCTCGCCAAAGCCGTCGAATACTTCACTGTGCTCGCCGGATTTACGATACGCGTCATAGGCATCCATCGCGGCCTCAATTGCCTTGCGAGTAAGCGAAGGCGTTGGAGCCCTGTCATCCTCCTCCTTGTAGCTGTGGACTACCCAGAGCGCACTCTGAACATCTATCATGTCACGCGGTGCAAGGCCGCGTTCGTCAAACGCTTGCCGCACCGCTCGCATGAACCGTTGTTCTTCGGCGTACGTTTCAGCCATGGACACGTGAGCAGGAAACTTGCTCCCGACCGCCTCAAGCCAAAGGTCCTGTCGGACGGTATGACGGATGTAGACGCCTTCATCCGGAGCAATGTGCAAAAACAAGAACTCGGCGATCTGTCGGGCCGCGTCGGTCGAACCCTTTGGTACAGCATCCATCCATGCGGCGACAAAGGCTTCAAGCGCCGCGGCGTGGTCCTCGGGTGCGCCGAGCGCCGTGCGGGCGAGATCTGAAAGCGCAGGCCAGAGCTTCTCCCGATTGGCATCGCCCTTGGGCGACATTGGCCAGTAGGCCCGCCACGGCAGAAGGTTACTCTTAACCAGAGCCGAGTGGATCGCATCTACGCACTGCTGTTCGGTGCCGGCTCTGGCAAGCGCCGAGCGCAACTCCGTAGCGACCTCCAGCTTGTAGTCGCGTTCCCCGGCATCGAAGTTTGGGTCGGGTTTGTCGAACCGGTCGAGACCGGGAAAGAACAGGCGAAGGCGTTCGATCCAGCGGGTCACTGCGGCCGGGTCGAGCATAATCTCCTTCGCGACGGGTTTCGCTCCTGGCGCTCCAGGATTACTGCCAGGAGGACCTAAGAAGAAGGCCAAGGTTCCGTCTGCTCGCTTCCGGGATTTAAACGCGACTTTTCCCTTTCGGTACGCTTCGGTAGCAGCATTTCGCTGAGGTCCTCCACAAACAGCCGTGACTTCCATCTGAGTTGCACCCTCAGGACGCCGGCAATACATGGTCCAAGCAAGTCCAACCTTGGTTCCCGCGTTCGCGCCAAGTTCCAGAGCCTGCTTGACCTCGGCAGCACTGGGCATCGGCCCGGCCCCTATCGGCCAGCCTCTATTGATGATCTTCGCCCACGGTGCGAGGTGCCCGGGCACGAGGGAGGGTATGTTCTCAGGATCGTCTGGCATCGGAACCTCCCTTGGCAGCCTGCTGGCTGTGGCCTCGGATCGTGCCCTGCCAGATCGGCAGCGAACACAGCGTATTCACCAGCCGCATCTGTTCGACCGTGTCGCACTTTGCCTCGCGCAGACGCGGCGCGCCGAAGACCAGCGCCAGCCCTTTGGCGCGCGAGACCGCCACGTTGATACGGTTGAGTGAGAACAGGAACTCCATGCCCCGCGAGGTTTCCTCGGCCGATGAGGCTGTCATCGACACAAGGCAGACCGGCGCCTCCTGGCCTTGGAACTTGTCGACGGTGCCGACGCGGATCGCCTCCGGCAGCGCCTCGCGCAGAGCATTGACCTGCGCGTTGTAAGGCGCCACGACAATGATGTCGGAGGGACGGATCGGACGGGGCGTGCCGTCCTTGTCGGTCCAATGACCGCGCATCAATTCCGCCGCGGCGAAGCGAATAGCCTCCACCTCCTCGGGCGAGGCCTGAGCGTTACCCTCATGCGCGACCGGCACCCAGAAGGCGCCGGCTTGCGGGAAGGTCGTGCCGGTCATGGCCTGGCGAGCAGTGTCGGGGTGGCTTGCCAGGCGCCCCTCGTAGACCTGCTCCGAAATAAAGCGGCAGACCTCGGGATGCATGCGGCGTGAAACGGGCAGGAAGATGCCGCGGTCCGGCGGCACGGTGGCGTGATCCCCCAGCAGCCAGTCGAGACAGGAGAGGTTTGCCGGGCGCGGATGCGCCCCTTGAATCACCTGCGGCAACTGGCGAGGGTCGCCAACAAGCACGATGTTGCGCGCGCACCGGCCCATGGCAACCATGTTGGCAAGGCCAACTTGCCCTGCTTCGTCTACGAACAGCCAGTCGAAGGACTCTACATTCGCATCTCGGGCAAAGAACCATGCGGTTCCCCCCACAATATGCGCGCCGGCTTCGGCCTCGGCATTGTCGGTTGTGCGGCGCACGCTGCAGCCGTCCGTGTAAATGTCCTCGCCCTGGCCGATCTTGTGCACCAGATCCAGCGTGACTGGCAGGTCCTCATCCTCAGGGGCGCTGAGGCAGCCCATCAACACATTGCGAATGGCCTCATGGCTATTCGAGGTGACGCCAACGCGCGCGCCGCGCCGAACGAGGGACAGGATTGCTCGCGCGGTGACATAGGTCTTGCCCGTTCCCGGCGGTCCCTGGATCGGCAGAACCGTACCGTCCATGGCCGCCACCGCCGCAATCGTGCCCGCGACCAGATCGGCGCCACCGAGCAAGTCGGCGCTAGGGCCGGTGGTCAGTCGCGGGCCCGCGCGGGACAGGAGGTCATCGACAGCCCGGTAGGCGCGCGGACCGCATTGGTCGGCGATCACATCGCGCAAAGCGCTCGCAATCACGGCCGTGTCCAGCGGCCAATCCGGGTGCAGTGTCAGCCGGTCGGTTAGTAGATGATCCTTGCCCGGCCCCGCCTTGACCGTTATCTGCCGCGCGCTCCGGTCCAGTTCCTCGATGCTGACCGTGGCAGGCGGCCCGTTGAAGACCGGCACCGTAGCCTTCTTTCCACCCCGCAGTTTCGTCTCCTGCGGCGGAAACCGATAGCTTCGCGCGAAGGAGCGCTTGACCGGTTCCACAGGGCCGATCGCCTTGAGCCCCGCTAGCGCGTCCAGGTCGTCGATCAGGTCATCTTCATCCTTGGCCGCGCTGTCGAACACCGCCCACTGCGCGGGCTTGACCTCGCGCTTGTGGAACAGGCCGAGATTGAACAGCATCTCTTGCCGATCCTCTGGCAAACTCGAGGCGGCCAGCGCCGCCCGCAGAGCCTGCGTGTCGGCGTCCTCTTCAACTTCCTTGGTGCCCGCATCAGCGGCAAGTTGCGGCCAAGGCGCTGCGGGCCGGATTCCCACCAGCCAATTACGCAACTCCTCAGTCGAGATGCAGTCGATGCGGTTATAATCCTCGATCTCGTCGAGGATCTGCTGGTCGCCCGTTTCGCGCCAGCGCTCGTAAGCGACGACGGATCCGCCCGCAGTCTTGACTTCTCCCTCGCGCTTGCGGCCGTAGAAGGCCTCCATCGACTTGATGGAATAGTTTGCCTCCGATCCGATCAGCGACCCGCGTACAACGGCGAACAGATCGACGAAGCGGCGTTCGCGCAGAAGGCGGTCGAGGAACGCCTCGCCGATCCCGTATTTCGTGGTCAGCCGCCGCAATGCGGTGATTTCATAGGCGGCGTAGTGATAGATGTGCGCCGCAGGATACTCTGCCAGGCGCGCGCGGAAGAACTCCAGCAATTCGGCCAGCGCCTTCGTCTCGGCCGCATGATCATGTCCCCAGAAGGCACGGAACTGACCGTCGCACCAGACCCCATGCAAGTATTCGAGGCCGCCCTCGTAATGGGGGTCGCCCTCTATGTCGTAGAAGATGTCACCCGGCTGCGGCTCGGGCAGCAGGTCGAAGCCTTTGCCGGGTTCCGGCGCACGCAGCTCGAAACTCGGCGCTCCTGTCTTGCGGGCATGTTGCAGCCGGGCCTGGATGACGAGCCGGTTGCGGGTGTTTTCCGCCATGCTGCGGATTGGATGGTCGAGGCCGGCCAAGGCTTCCATCGTCCGGATGCCGGCGGCCTCGAGCTTCTTCACCTGCCCCTTGGCGATATTCGCCACATTGAACAGGCTGTCCTCGGCGGCCCAGATGCTTTCGCAGTGATCTGCCCAGCGGCAGAGGCTGCAATCTGCAGTGGGGACCGGTCGCGTCGGCTTCGGATCGGCGACGAAGCCTTCAAGCCGTGCCCGCGCCATGCGGGCATAGGCGGCGTACTCGGACAATCGCAGGGTCGCGCGGGTGCCGTCACCTAGTTCGACATGGGCAAATTCGGGTGCCACGCCCTGAATCTCGGTAAGGAGGTCCGAGTACAGGACCAACTGCAGCACATGTTTGGGATGTGGCCGACGTTTCAATTTGGTGTCGGTAACCTCATAGCTGAACGGTCCCAATGCGGAGGGTTTCTCGACCCGCTCCAGAAAATCGGACCAGCCACCCCAGTTGCCCGAGTGGAATGCCGCCTGGAACACCACGTCCGCCCCATCGGTCAACACCGCGCGGGTGGCGGCTGCATCGCGGGCCAGGTCACCGCAGTCGATCTCTGCTACGGCCTTGCCGGCTGCCTTCAGCCCTTGCAGATGTGCCGCCTCATGCGCATCACCCTGTTTCTGCAAAAGCTCGGCATCTTCGCTGTCCTCACGCGGCTCGGGACCATTGCCCCGCATATAAGCCAAGTCCAGTGCCGTCGCATGGGGACAGCCCATGAACCGCATTAGGTCCGAGGCGGAAAATAGGATCTGGCCGTCGATGTCCCTCATCAATGCTCTCCAAATGAACATTGCTGCAACCTACAAGAGAATCGCCTCGACAGATTGCTAGATCATTAATAGCTTGCATGGATGTCAATCTCTGACATGGAGTGTCCATGTCCTTCTCGAAGGCCCAAGATCTGCTCCGGCTTGCCCGGATGGCGGCTACCCGTCGTGCCGGAATCTGCCTTGATGAGATTTGCGAGGAATTCGGCGTCTCGCACAGGACGGCGCAACGCATGACCGACGCCCTGGAGGAGACGGCGGTCGAGGCCCTGGAGATCGCGGCCCGCACGGCCGGCGAACAGGGTCGCTTGCGCCATGCCCAGGCGCTCGCGGATCTGCGGGACGGATTGCTCGCGCGTCTTGCGCCCAAGGATGCGCTCCGGACCGAGGCGGATGTCGAAGCGGTGCTGACCGCGCTCGGCCAAGTCACGCGCCCCGGCCCCAAGGTTAATCTTGCACCTGAAGTGCTCGATGCTGTAATCGAGGCCTTGCGCGGCCCGTTCCGGCTCCGGGTGAGTTACGGCGAAGCAGAAGCCCCTGAACGCGTGATCGAGCCCCATGGATTACTTCTGGGGCACCGCAGCTATCTCGTCGCGCGTCAGCCCTCGCGAGGGAACGCGCTGCTAAACTTCCGGATGGACCGTGTCCGCGCGGCTGAGTGCCTCGATGAGAGCTTTGCGCTGAAATCGGGATTCTCGCTCGAGGACTACGCCGCGCAAGCCTTCGGCGTCTATCAGGATCCCGCGCAGTATGGCGAAGTGATCTGGCGTTTCGCGCCCGCGGCCGCCGCGCGCGCCGCCGAGTTCCGCTTTCACCCGACGCAGGTGCTGGAGCCACAGGACGACGGGTGTCTGATCGTCCGGTTTCATGCAGCCGGATGGCTCGAGATGGCCTGGCACCTCTACCAATGGGGCGACCAGGTGGAGGTCATCGCGCCCGCCGGACTGCGCAAGCTGGTGGAGGGCCACCAGCGCTCGGATTTTGAAGCTTTGCCGTGACCGGATTTTGATTTGAGAAAGGATTATTGATGAAGGACGTCATTGACCATGCAACGCTCAAGGCCAAGCAGCGTGCTGTTCGAGAAGGATTTCCCGGAACGATGGGACTGCGCGTCCACCGGGCGATTAGCTGGATCGGGCGCGCCGAAGCCTCCGGCGATGACGACGACGCCGCTTCATCTTCCTCTGGCTTGCCTTTAACGCAGCCTATGCCGACGAGTGCGAATTCCATGCCGTGGCGCAGGGCGAGCGGGCAGCTTTCGTCGACTATTTCGGGAGGCTCATCGCGCTCGACGATAAGAAGCGCATCTACAAGGCGCTCTGGCAGCGGTTCTCCGGGCCCGTCAGGTTGCTCATGGAAAACCGCTACGTGTTCAACCCATTCTGGCAACATCACAACGGGATCGAGGGGTTCGAAGAATGGGAGGACCGCCTGAAGGCATCGCAGCGGGCCTTTGCGCAGGCGTTTCAGGGCGGTGACACCGCCCGAGTGCTGAGTTTCGTCTTTGACCGTCTCTACGTTCTGCGCAATCAGATTGTGCATGGCGGATCGACCTGGAATAGCGGCGTTAACCGGACGCAGGTTCGTGACGGCGCGGCGATCCTTGGTTTTTTGATGCCGGTCTTCGTCGATCTGATGATGGACAATCCCGGCCAGGATTGGGGAAAGCCGTTCTACCCGGTTGTGGCGTAATACGCAGGCACCCAACCGAAAACGATATAGTGCCGATGCGCCGAGAAAATCTGAGACCCGTCGTATGGGAGGATGGTGAACGTGCCGAGCCGCACCGACAACATCGAGCCGCTCGCGCGCTCTGCGAGGATCAGGTTCACTGGGATTGCAATAACGAGCGCCTTGCGGTTCACGTGTGCAGGCGCCGCCCCTCTGAAGGAATTAATGAACAATCAACTATATGTATTAACATAGAAAATCTCGCAAGCGGAAGCTAATTACGGTTATCCTTCCGTCAGCCTGACGCTGATTTGCTCGCAGCATCACTATCGATAGTTATCAGGTATCGATATTGATGAGTATGGAAGCAGTCGCGCTGATAAGCAGGCCCAATCCCTCGCATTGCCCGCGGCCCGCGACTATGTTACAAAGGTATAATCTAGACAATTAGGAACCTTGGACGACAGTATGGCGCTGAGCATCAAAGACCACGACACCGAACAGCTGGCCCGCACTCTTGCCGAACGGACCGGCGAAAGCATTACACTGGCAACTAAGCGCGCGCTCGAAGAGCGCCTGCGACGCCTTGGCTCTGACATGCGCAAAGCCGCTCTTCTCGAGGATCTCGAAGCGATTCAGCGACGCTGGAACGACCGACCTGTACTCGACGGCCGAACCGCCGACGAGATTCTCGGCTACGACGAGAACGGACTGCCATCCTGATGGTCATCGATACATCCGTTCTTGCCGCCATCGCCTTCAATGAGCCGGAAGCGGCCACTTTCCGCGAGCGCATCGCAGACGACCCCGTAAGGCTCATCTCCGCAGCGACCGTTCTTGAGGCAGCCTTGGTGATCGAAACTCGACTTGGGGAAGCCGCAGGCGCCGACCTCGACCTCTGGCTTTACAAGGCAGAAGTCGAAATCGTGCCGGTTACAGCCGAACATGCCGATCGTGCGCGGCGCGCTTGGCGGCGCTATGGCAAGGGCCGTCATCCGGCCAGCCTCAACTACGGCGATTGTTTTTCCTATGCTCTTGCCGCGCTGTCCGGAGAACCGCTCCTCTACAAGGGTAACGATTTTTCGCAAACCGACATCGATGCGGCGTGAGGAATTGTTCATGGCAGCTCGAACCGACCCAGCAAAAGCGCCCGCGGATGTTTCGGCGCTGAAGAACTCGGCGCTCTGGACGCCATCCTGCCCTTCGATCGGCGCGACCGGCTTCAGCCCTTCTCACCGATGAAGACGTCGCTACGCTTAAGCATCTCGCCGGCGAGGGCATGGGAGGCAATACGCTGCGGGCGCTTGCGTCAGACCTTGGCTATCTCGAAGGGTGCAACCTCGCTACTGGGTTTCCCCTCCCCTGGCCGGCCCCGGAAAGTCTACTGCTGAAGTTCGTCGCCCATCATCTCTGGGACCCGGTCAAGCGCGCGAGGATCCGGACCACAGCATGCCGCCCGCGGACGTGGAGGCCGGGTTGCGCGATCGTCGCCTGCTGGGAGCAAAAAGCCCCCATGCTCCCAA
Source organism: Ensifer sp. VA4 (assembly GCF_055710065.1). NCBI lineage: Bacteria > Pseudomonadati > Pseudomonadota > Alphaproteobacteria > Hyphomicrobiales > Rhizobiaceae > Ensifer > Ensifer sp. VA4. Next base: position 16,686 of record NZ_JBVQPO010000018.1, read on the forward strand.
CACGATGCGCCGACGGCTGACGAGCTGGTCGATCCCCCTCGCTCAAATCCGCGTTGCGGCTCGCAGTGCGCGCGAGCGCGCGACCACGACAACGAGAAAGCAAGAAGGCCGTCACGGCCGACATTCTGGCCAAAGCTGCTGCAGGCTTGCGGTGGCGAGCGGCTGGTCGATCTGCGCGACCGGGCCCTGCTTCTGGCCGCTTTCGCGTCTGGCGGGCGGCGGCAATCCGAAGTCGCGGCATTGCGGGTCGAGGATCTCGTCGGCGAAGATCCCGTTCGTGCCGATCCGAACGATATGGCCTCCCCTCCCCTTCCCTGCCTTTCGAGCCGCCTCGGCCGCACAAAGACGACGACAAGCGACGAGGACGGGCGTCTGATCCTGATCGGCCGGCCGGTATCGGCACTGAGATACTGGCTCGACGAGGCTCAGATCAAGGAAGGTCCCGCGTTCCCGCGCAACTGGACCAGATGGGAGAACGACCCGTGCGCGGCGGCAAGAAATGGCAGCCCTCCTCCGTCCGGGACCTTGTGGACGAAGCCCACCCATGCAGGAACGGCGGGGCAGTTCCGACCGCACACGGCTCCACCAAGCCTACGAGCTCAGCGATGGCATCAAACCAAAGGTGCTCATTCGCTGGTGCGCTGAGCTCCGGTCAGCTGTCAGTAGAGTAATCGCGTTCGTATCGTTCCAGGAATTTCGCGTAGGGACTGAAGAATCTCCTCGGCATTTGCGGAAATTCCTTCGGCCTCGACCACCACATAGCCCGTGTCGCCATGCGTCTGAAGGAACTCAGCCATGATGTTTAGCCCGCGCGACGAGAAGATCTCGTTGAGTTGGATGAGCATGCCGGGGCGGTTTTCATGCACGTGAATGAAACGCGTGCCGTTCGGTCGTTCGGGCAGCTGTACCTGCGGAAAGTTGACGGCGCCCATCGTTGAGCCGATGTCGGAATACTCGACCAGCTTCCTTGAAACCTCGCCGCCGATGCGCTCTTGGGCTTCCTCAGTGGAGCCGCCGATATGCGGCGTCAGAATGACATTGTTCAAGCCTTGCAACGGCGTCTCAAAACGCTCGTTGTTCGATGCTGGCTCCTTGGGGAAGACGTCGACGGCCGCACCCGCTAGATGCCCGTCTTTCAGGACTTTCGCAAGCGCATCGAGATCGACCACCGTGCCGCGAGAATTATTGATGAAGATGGCGCCCCTCTTCATGCGGCGCAATTCGGTCTCGGTGATCATGTTATGAGTCGAGGGTGTTTCGGGAACGTGCATTGTCACATAGTCAGAAATTTCGAGAAGGTCGCCGAGCGAAGCCATCGACTCCGAATTGCCCCGGCGCAGCCGATCGGAAAGATCGAAGTAACGCACGACCATGCCCATGCTTTCGGCAAGCGCGCTGAGCTGCGATCCGATATTGCCGTAGCCGACAATGCCGAGCGTTTTGCCGCGGACCTCCCGGCTGCCGACAGCGGACTTCTCCCACCCACCTTGATGCGCGGAAGCCGAGCGCGGAAAGATCTGCCTTGTCAGCATGATAATCTCGCCGATCACAAGCTCGGCCACCGATCGCGTATTTGAATAAGGTGCATTGAACACCGGAATGCCGCGCCGCCGCGCCGCATCCAGATCGACTTGGTTCGTACCCACGGAAAAACAGCCAACGGCGATCAGTTTCTTGGCGGATTCGAAGATCTCGTCCGTCAGCTGCGTGCGGGAACGAATGCCGATGATATGAGCGTCGGCGATGTGGCGCCTAAGATCGTTGTCGTCGAGCGCCTTCGGCAAATGAATGAGGTTGGTGTAGCCGGACGACGAAAAGTAGTCCACCGCGGTCTGGCTAATGCCTTCCAGCAGAAGCACGGAAATTCGGTCGCGTGGGAGAGAAAGTTGGCGGCTCATAAATATTGCTCCGATTTCCGAAAGGCCGATGTGGCTTCGTCGCCTATGAAGGTTTAAGCGGCCGGACAGGCTAACATCAACACCTTGATACCGCGAATGGTCTCAACGTACCGCGGTTTTCCATGCTCCCTACCCAAACGTTGGCAAGAAAGGATGACCTAGGCTTCGCCAACTCGCCACTGGCACTCCCCTCTCTTGGCCCGCGCCCGATCCTGCTGCTCAAATTCGTCGCCTACCAACTCTGGGATCCGGTGAAGCGCGCCGAGGATCCGACCCACGGCATGCCGGCGGAGGTAGAAAAGGGCCTGCGCGCTCGTCGGTTGCTTCGGGCTGCTCAAGTCCGCCCTGCGCCTTGCCGTTCGCGCCAGCGCGCGACCACGACAGCGCAAGAGCAAAGTCGGTTACAGCCGACGTTCTGGCTCAATTGTTGCTGGCCTGACTGGCGAGCGCCTGGTGGACGTGCGCGATCGGGCTCTGCTTCTGGTCGCATTCGCCTCCGGCGGCGTCGACTGTCCGAACTGGCAGCACTGCGCATCGAGGACCTCACCGACGAAGAGCCCGTCCGTCCCGCCGATCAAGACTCCCCTCTCCTCCCCAGCCTCTCCATCCGCCTGGGCCGAACGAAGACGACCGCCAGCGACGACGACGAACATGCGCTCCTGGGACAACATCGACCGGCGGGCGCTGACGCCGCAATCGGTCAATCTGATCCTGAAACGCCGCCGCAAACAGGCTGTCTCGATCCGGCATTGTTTTCGGCGCATGGATTGCGGCGGGCTATCTGACTGAGGCCGGCATCCGCGGCATTCCCATTCCCCTCCCGAGGCCATGCAGTGGTCACGGCATAAGCGTGTCGCGCAGGCGGCACGCTATACAAGGACGTAGAACCAGCGGGGTAGAGCGTCACGGTTGCACACCTAGATCGCCTCAAGCCCAGCATTTGGAAGAAGACCGTCAGTCCGGCAGCTTCCGAACTGGGCGGCATTGGTGAACACCCTATCGCAAAGTTGTGGGGGCCCAACATCGAAAGCTTACGACTCCAAACTAGATATCAAACGAGAACCACTTGCTTTTTCACGGAGGTTCCTAATGCCTTCCAATCTCATCAGGCGGGCCGACTACGATCCGCAGACGCGAAAACTTTCAATCTGGCTAGTAACGACACAGAACCGATACGACTATGAAAACGTCCCGCCAGAGACATACGAGGCTTTCCGACGCGTCTTCTCTAAAGGCCGGTTCTTCAACCGTCATATTCGCGATCGTTTTCGCTATCACGTGACGCCGCTCGGATAAGCAGTCCAGTCGGCTCAGTCCTGCAAGAGCAAAACCGACAACAAAAGAACGTACGAGCAGCCCGGATAATCGGCTAACAACACCGTTTCCAATGAGAGGGCATGGTGCTGGCCTCCCACCGCGATGCACCTCAAATGACGAAGAACTCCATGGCCCGGCAATCGCGCCGGCAGTATGCGAGGCTGTCGCACCATTGCGGACACGAAGCGCTGACTTGCGCAAGCGAGGCGAGGAGTTAGGTCGTGGCCGCTGCTCGAGCCAGTTCGGTCAGCCGCTCCGTACAAATCGTCTCCACAAGTCGGTGGAGATGCTCTGTCCGTTCGAGAAGCCAGGCAAGCGCTTCTTCGGTGACCTCGAAGTGCTTCGAATAGCGTGCCTTCACATAGGCTTCGTTGAGAATGTTGTACCAGGCGCTGAAGCGATGCTGATCCCGCGGCCAGGCCTCGATGAGCCGCTGATCACGGTCCTCGGCGAGACCGCGGAGAAATTTGAGATTGTGTGACGGTGGGCTGTAATTGGTGAGCGTCAGGAGTAGGCGAGAATAGGCGGTCTCGACTGCCTGATATAATAAAAAGGCGGCATGGTTTGCCCAACGATTGGATGTCGCGACGCGCGCCAAGTCGAGGAAGCGCTTCGCATTTTCATCCTGTCTTTCGGAATGCTCCCTAGCCACCCGAAGCGCATCGGTAGGCGAGAGCCGTTTCGGCTCGGCCAGAGGCCGATCGTCGAGTTCGTAGAGCACGATGCCATCGCGCAGAATATCGACGAAGAAATATTGGCCGTCGGCCAGGAAGTTGTTCACCTCGCGGGCGCCATGGACAATCAGCCCAACCGGCGTCGAGACGCCCTTGTCCCAAATCAGACGGTCGGTCGCCTTGTCCCATATGTGCGGTTCTGCGAGCTTCTTCGAATTGACGATGACGAGGATATCGTAATCCGAGCGATAGCCCTTCATCGTATGCGGTTCGTCAACAAAGGTGCCGCGGGCGTAGGAGCCGAACAGGATGATCTTCAGGATCCGCCCGCGCTTCTTGAAGTCGGCCGAGCCACCCTCGAGCGCATCGGCAAACTCCTCGTGGACGATCTCCACGACGCGGGCAAGCTCGCGCTGCTTCTTCTCGGGAAGATGTTCGAGGCTCGTTCTCATACTCAACCGATAGGATAAAGACGACTCGTCGTCTACTACAGGAATTATGAGTAAGACACGCTTCTGACCTTGCGCACTTCCATCCTGCGCCGATCGCGTCGGCAAGGTCGGCGATCTGACCCAAGTCCCTTCATGTCCGAGCATCTGGAGTGGCAGCTCGCAACCGACCGTGAGCCACTTTTCCGCTCATGAGCAGATGACGTCCGTCCGTCGGCTGGCTCATTGCGCCTCCCTCCCCAACATCCCACGGCTTCCGGTCTGTCGTGGGTGCTGGCGATTACAACACGCACTCAACCGCGCGTTTGATTGCACGCAGTAACCAGCTTGAAGCGCAATTCAGGTTGGCTGAGTTTTGTCGCGGCGGCAGGTCGTCGATCTCCGGATCGTCGGGTGGCTGCGGCAGTTTGGAGAAGACGTAGCGCAACCAGCAAAGGTTCGACATGGCAGGTGAAGCTGTCAAAACTCGACACAGGATCTCTGCTTGAATTGCAATGGGGCTGTAATGGGTGGAAATCCACCCATGCGATCGGCCGCATGTTTCCAAATCCACCCAAATCAAAGCCTGGGCCCGACAAATACGTGCCGTCGCCCCGCTAAGCCGTTGTCTATGCTATGATTGCGTTTGCAAATTGGGGTACCCAGATCCGGCGCGGGAGGAAACCTTGCCGGCTGGCCGATATTTCATCCGGGAGGAAGAGATGAAGACCCTGAATGCCCTGCTCGGCGCTGTCGCCGCCCTTTCACTTTTCGCCGTTTCCGCCAACGCGCAGACCTACCCCGAACGTTCGATCACCATGGTCGTGCCTTTCTCTGCCGGTGGCCCGACGGATACCGTCGCGCGTCTCGTGGCCGAATCCATGTCCAAGGATCTCGGCCAGCAGATCATCGTCGAGAACGTCGGCGGCGCCGGCGGCACGCTCGGCGCCGGGCGTGTCGCGCAAGCCGATCCCGATGGCTACACGGTGCTGCTGCACCATATCGGCATGGCGACCAGCGCCACGCTCTATCGCAAGCTTGCCTACGACACGCTGAATTCCTTTGAGTATGTCGGCCTCGTCACCGAAGTGCCGATGACCATCGTCGCGCGCAAGGATCTCGAGCCGACCGACCTCAAGGGTCTCGTCGACTACGTCAAGGCGAACAAGGATACGGTGACGGTCGCCAATGCCGGTATCGGCGCTGCCTCGCATCTTTGCGGCATGATGTTCATGAGCGCCATCGAGACACAGCTGACCACCGTGCCTTACAAGGGAACGGGCCCGGCGATGACCGATCTTCTCGGCGGTCAGGTCGACATCATGTGCGACCAGACGACCAACACCACGAAGCAGATTCAGGGCGGCACGATCAAGGCCTATGCGGTCACCTCGCCGCAGCGCCTCAAGGTCTTCCCCGATCTGCCGACGACGACGGAAGCCGGCCTGCCGAACCTTCAGGTCGGCATCTGGCACGGCATCTACGCCCCGAAGGGCACGCCAGCGGAAGTGACCGAACGCCTGTCGAAGTCGCTGCAGGTCGCGCTCAAGGATCCGAACGTTGTCGCCCGCTTCGGCGAGCTCGGCACAGAACCCTCATCGGACGTTGATGCGACCCCAGCCGCGCTGAAGGCGAAGCTCGAGAGCGAGATCGCCCGCTGGAAGCCGGTGATCGAAGCTGCCGGCCAATACGCCGACTGACCGCCGCTCGTCGCGCCGCGCGCCGGTTCGCACGGAAGCGCGGTGCTTCTGACATTGGGATGCCGCGACGGTGCCCGGAGAGGTCAAACGCCGTCAACTGCCGTTGACAGCTGTCAACCTTCCGCCGCCAATTGCGCGAACCCGGCATTACGCCGGTAATGCCAATGCGGGAGGCCGTAACAAAAGCCTCGGCCGGCTGCCCCGCTCGAACAAAATGGGGACACGATGAAATCACTCTCCTTCGATACCACCAATGCGCTCTGCGGCGGGATACTGACGGCGGTCGGGCTGTTCTTCGCCTGGCAGGCCTTCAACCTCGAGCTTGGCACCGCCTTCCGCATGGGTCCTGGCTACTTCCCGCTGATGCTCGCGGCTATTCTGACGCTGCTCGGCATCGTGATCCTCGTTCAGTCCACCCGCGTCCAAGGCGAGCCCATGGGCCCGATCGCGCTGCGCGGCATGGCCTTCATCCTGCCCGCCCCCATCTTCTTCGGCCTGACGGTCCGGGGCCTCGGCTTCGTGCCGGCGCTGTTCTTCACGGCGTTGATCGCCTGCTTCGCTTCGAGCCGGATGAGGCCGCTTATAGCACTGGCGCTTTCCCTGGCGCTGACGGCCTTCTCCGTGGCGGTGTTCAGCTATGGCCTCGGCCTGCCTTTCCAGCGCTTCGGCCCCTGGGTCCAGTTCTAGGAGACGTGCGATGGAACTCTTCAGCAATCTTGCGCTCGGCTTCGCAACCGCCGCCTCGCCTGCCAATCTACTTTTCTGCCTGATCGGCGTTTTGCTCGGCACCTTGATTGGCGTACTTCCCGGCATCGGGGCCACGGCGACCATCGCCATGCTGCTGCCGATTACCTTCCAACTCGAGCCGGTCTCGTCGCTAATCATGCTCGCCGGCATCTACTACGGCGCCCAATATGGCGGCTCGACCACCGCCATCCTGATCAATATGCCCGGCGAATCCTCTTCTGCGGTCACGGCTATCGACGGCTACCAGATGGCCCGCAAGGGGCGCGCCGGCGCAGCGCTTGCAATTGCCGCTCTCGGCTCGTTCTTCGCCGGCACCGTCTCGACCTTCCTCGTTGCGGTCTTCGCACCGCCGCTAACCGAAATCGCGCTGCAATTCGGCGCTGCCGAGTATTTCTCGCTGATGATCGTCGGCCTCGTTTCCTCGGTCGCGCTTGCCCACGGGTCGATCGTCAAGGCCTTGGCGATGGTGGCGCTCGGCCTGCTGCTCGGGCTGGTCGGCACCGACATCTATTCCGGCACGCCGCGCTTCACCCTCGGCATCCGCGAATACGCCGATGGCCTGAATTTCGTGGCGCTTGCGGTCGGCGTCTTCGGCATTGCCGAGATCCTGCGCAACCTGGAGAATGAACGTACCCGTGAAGTGCTGATGGCCAAGGTCACGGACCTGATGCCGACGCGGGATGATTTCAAACGCATGTTTGCACCAGTCGTGCGTGGCACGATCATTGGCTCGGCGCTCGGCATTCTGCCGGGCGGCGGCGCGATCCTTGCGGCCTTCGCCTCCTATACGGTGGAAAAGCGCGTCTCGGACCGACCCGAGGAATTCGGGCATGGGGCCATCGCCGGTGTCGCCGGTCCGGAAAGCGCCAACAATGCCGGCGCACAGACCTCGTTCATCCCGCTCCTGACCCTCGGTATTCCCGCCAACCCGGTCATGGCGCTGATGATCGGCGCGATGATCATCCAGGGCATCGTGCCCGGCCCGAACGTCGCCACCGAGCAGCCCGCACTGTTCTGGGGCATCATCGCCTCGATGTGGATCGGCAATCTGATGCTGGTGGTCCTGAACCTGCCGCTGATCGGGCTTTGGGTGAAGCTGCTCAAGATCCCCTATTACGTCCTGTTTCCGATCATCATGGCGTTCTGCTCGATCGGGGTCTACAGCGTCAACTCCAACGTCTACGACCTCTATGCCGTCGCCTTCTTCGGCCTGGTCGGCTACTTGCTGTTGAAGCTGCGCTGCGAACCGGCACCGCTGTTGCTCGGCTTCGTGCTCGGACCGCTGCTCGAGGAGAACCTTCGCCGCGCCATGATCCTGTCGCGTGGTGATCCCACGACCTTCGTGACCCGCCCGATCAGCGCCATCCTGCTCCTGATCGCAGCACTCGTGCTTGTCGTCGTGTTCCTTCCGAGCGTAAAGGCCAAGCGCCAGGAGGTTTTTGTCGAGGAGGACTGATCACTGCCAGCCGTTTTTATGGCATTATCGATATTAATCAACGACTTAAGATACCGCGCCTCCACTCGGTGGCGCGGTATTTTGCTGCCATGCGGCATTCTGCCCCTGCGCGGTTTGCCACATTGAGCTTTGTCAAACCCCTCGCCTATTTCTGACTCATCGAGAGACGCGAGGACGAGCCTGAGCGATGACATGTCGCACGAAATCAAGATGGGACAGAGCCTTGCGCATCTTGTGCGCCATGGCCCTTTGCCTGCTCGGATTCGCTCATCTCGGCCCGACCCTCGCCACTCCGCTGCCCGCGGTCGAATATGCGCGTTACACCCTTCCTGACGGCTCGTTGCCGGACTTCTGCCAAACCGGCATTGATGAGAACGGGAAGGAAAAGCCGGCCCCCAAACATGTCTGCAGCGCCTGCCGGTTCTTTTGGGCCTTGTTGGCGCCGCTAGGCGGTTCTGTCGGGGAGCGCCTGCAAGGAAGCCTCTCGCCCGCCGTTACGGTGACCGCCGCGCCGCCAGCGACCCGCGTTCATTTTCCGAACTCCAGCCCACGTGGACCACCCGGAGCCGTTACCCGGCTTTGAAACTGCGTTGACAGCTGTCAACCCTCCTCCTTCGATGTCGGATGGCAGCGAGGCGCCGTGCCTCCTTGCATCCGCAATGCGGACGTCTCCCATGCCCGAAGCCCAATCCGCTGCCGCCTCTGCTGCGGCTCCTCCCCTCGCGTCCTTGACGAGGCAGGCGCGTTTGCCCGCCCGCAGCCGTGTGGTCGGTGAAAACTTCACGCTGCTTTTCGAGGGGGGGCGCAACCGCTCGCTCTTTCGCGTGCTCGACGGTTGCATCGTTCTCTCTCAACTGCTCGACGACGGTCGCAGACAGATCACCGATGTACTCGGCCCCGGTCGACTCTTCGGCTTCACCGTCGATGGACGCAACATTGCCACGGCCGAGACGCTGAGCATCGCACGCATCGAAGCCCTGGGAGATGCCGAACTGCTCGCGAACAATTCGGCGATCGCCAGCGAGTTGAAGATGACACTGCATCGAATGCAGGCACATGCCACCCTGCTTGGTCGCAAGACCGCAAGCGAGAAGGTGGCAAGTGCATTGATCGAACTGTCTCGTATCTTCAGTCACAGCGGTCGCAATGGCAATCCTGCCCGACTGAGCTTTCCTCTGCACCTCACGCGGGCGGACCTTGCCGACTGGCTCGGCCTTACGGTCGAGACTGTCAGTCGCTGTCTCAATCGCTTCAAGCGGGAAGGGCTGATCGATTTCAGCCATCCAAAAACGATGCGTTTGCTCGCCCCCGAACGCCTCGAAGCCAACGCCGGCTTTACGCGCCAGCGGTTGGCAGGAAGCGGACATCCCCGGACCTGAACGCCTCTCAACAGTGCACCCCCACCCGGACTGCCCCAGGAAAGGAAGAAGAATGATTGCAAGACTAGTTTACAACGTGCCGATATTTGGTTGGATGCTGAAGGAAGCAGTGCAGGGATCGCAGGCGGCAAGAGTGCTGTTTCTGATCAACTGCGCTCTGATCTGGTTGCTCGCGATCGTCGCCTTCGGCTACCCGGCGATTATCATTCCGGCGCTGGTTCTCGTGCCCGCGGTCTTCGTGGTGTTGATCCTGATCACCATGGGCTGACATCAAGGCACCTCACCTTAACGATCCCCCTTGACGACGCGAGCGCCGCCCTGAAGCTAAAGCACCCCCCAGCCGCGGTAGCGTCCGCGGCCGGTCATTTCACGTATGCCGAGTTCCCGTATGAGGTTCAACGCACCACGAGGCGTCACCCCGGCATGTTGGGCGACGAGCGCAGCAGAAACGATCGGACGGGACAGCAGGAGCTCGATCAACGCGGGCAGGCTGCTGTTGGAACGGCGATCGCGGATACGCATCTCCATCTGGGTCTTGGCGAGCGACAATCGGTCGAGCTCTTTCAGGCCCAGATCTGCGGTTGCCGTCATCACTTCGAGGAATGCGCTCCACCGTGTCACGGGATCGTGCGCGCGCCGCCGCTCATAGCGAACCGCTTTCTGCCCGGTGTTGAAGGTGAGAAGATGCGAGGTAACCTTGCCGCGCGATCTGAGATAGGCGCTAACGAGCAGCGAGCCCAACCAGTGTTGGCGACGCAGCGGCTCGATACGTTCCCAGGCGTCGAAGACAAGAGCAGCGCCGAGCGTGGCCGGTAGCTGATCCGCCGTCGCGACGGCATGGCGCCATTCCTCGATACGTGCATCCTCGTCCCATTCCTCATCAAAGAGCAGGCCCAACTGCCCGAGAGGCTCCTGCGTGGTCGTACGGGTCGCCCGTTCGGCGATTTCAAGGGTGTCCTTGTCGTGCGCTTCGAGCAGTTGCTGCGAACGGGCGATGGCCGCATCGATGGCCGCAAACTCGGCGGCCATGGGATTTGCCTCCTCTTCCTCCTCAAGCTGAGCGCTATCATCATCTAAAGTCGGCGGCGGCTCGGGCCGCGTGGTTGCGAGCCCATCGCCTGCATTGGAGACGTTCCCCTGCTCCCCTCGAAGGGCAGCGAGGCCCGGCGGCGAAAGTGCCCAGGCCGGCTCGGCCAGCCAGATACGCCGCCGCGCCCGAAGGATCGAATGCGCGATCGTCAGTTCATGCGTCGGAGCACGCGCATCCATATGGGCATCGTGCAACACCAGGTCTTCGACATGGACGAGTTCGCCGGCCACCCAAAGCGCTGCCGCTGCGTCGAAGAAGTGACCGCGCTCACGAAAGCCGTCTTCGACCACATGACGGTTTGCACGTTCGTCCAGTCGCGCCAAGGCGTCTTCCGCCGAAATCAGGAGTGGAAGCAGCGCCGGATGATATGGATCGGGGATCTGGTATCGCATTTCAAACTAAGAATGTTGCCGTCGAAACGGAACGTAACATGATAATCATTTCCGTCACAGACGCGACGCCTTCGGGGCCAGGTCGTCAAAACGCGGGCACAGCCAAAGGTGCCAGTGAAGGGAATGGTATCCGACAAACTCGCAGGGCAAATCTTCGGTTCTCGAGTTCATCAGCCTGAGATTTCGATGCGTATCGATTGTTGACAGCTGTCAACGCATGTCATCACGAGCGAGCCGCGCCACTTTGAGACGCGCCACGAACACATCAGGCGGGCCGGTCTCCAGACAAGTTAGTTTTCCTGGCCGGACGCGGCCAGATATTTGCAGGATTGGCAATTGCTTCGCTGATCGTCTGGGCGGTCAATTCCTGCGTCTCAGTATTTGGAACGACCTGCCCGAGCAGATGCAGGTTGCGTTCGATCGCCTGGCATGTCCGCAACACCATATCCCCAATCGCTCGCGCCCAATGCGGCTTGCTTCCCGATCAATGACTCGATCGCTCGGTGCCCAAAGCGTGAAAACAGAGACGGGTGCCTTATCGGGCAATCCGCTGCAGAACAGATCAAGCTTTTCGGCATACGTCGAAAACGTATTCGAAGAGAACCTTGGAAGCTCCCATCGTCAGATAGGCAGTGGTGAGTGCCGCGCCGGCCCGGTAGGTGGAACCAGGTCCCAAGGAGGATCGAACGTCTTCAGGGGAAAATGGCGCAAAGCGTCGCCGGCGATGTTGATCGCACCGGGATGGCGCCTTGCAAGAATCCGGCTCACCGTTGTCTTCCCGACCCCGGCCGGTCCGTTGATAACAATGACATGTGACATCGACTGCTTCAACACGATAGCCGGAAGCTCTCAGTGTTGCTGGCATGCACGTTTCGCCAAGAGGGAAGGGCAGGGCTTAAAGTTGGTTCCGGACAAGTACATTTGTTGGCCGGACTTGGGTCCTAGCCGTATGGCGCAGAACAAAACCTATCGCCTCATGCGGTTGACAGCTGTCAACATCGGAGCCACCTTCAACCCAAAACCAAACCATCTGCTTGTTCCCGGCTTCGACGAGCGCGCGAAACCTGGGCAATGGAACTGATCTTACGCTCGGCCGCTCCGCTTCGGCTGAGAGCCATCCGTTCTCACATTCTCAGGCGTCCAATATGGACTACCGCATGGTCGTCCGCGCGACGGAAGAAACTAGCCATTTCGCTTCCGTATGACCGAAAACATCAATCTTTTCTTGGAGATGGCAGGAGCCAGAATTGAATCCCGAGCATTAGAATATCCCAGAGATATCAACGAATCCCTTCGCGCCAGTTTCCCGCATTTGCTCGCCTTACACAAGATCGTGCCGCCGACTATCGAAGGAGTACCGGCTGCCGACCGATCAGGTTCAGTTCCGAGCGCGGCAATCATCCATCCAATGCAACAACCGACGTCTGGGCGCGTAGCCGTGCCGCCAACATTGCGGAGACAGCGAACGACTGGGTCTTCGCCCGGCGCGTCAGATCCCGCAGATAGGCACCCGCTGAATGAATGTGCTCCGCCCGTTCAAGAAGGCAGGCAAGCACCGTGGCGGTCGTTTCTGGGCCGAGTGTAGCGCAGGCTTCGTCGTAGGCATCAGGGCTGATCGCAAGCATGTTTTTGACCACAGTTGCGGCCGTCAGAAGATCGCGCCAATTGTCGATACGACCGGATGGGCCGTAGTCGCGGATCTGCGGGCAGGCTCTCAAAACGAGCGGCAGGGGTACTGCGCGGTTCAGCAAAGGGGTTTCCCCGCGATGCTGATGGGGCTTTTCCACCGCCGATGTTTCGATCTTTTCGAGTTTACCCATATCGTGGCTGAGTTGCGGCACATCTGCTGAAGGCTTGCACGACAATTTCACCCCAAGTCTTTCATCAGCCGGTTCAGATTCAGAAAGATAATCGGATTCTGAATTCTGTATGTGCCGCTCATTTTGGCGTTCATTGGCAGCCGTATTTTGTGTTTTTAGTAGGTTCTCCAGACGATTAGTCAGCTCGTCCTGCAGTTGGGCGAGAACGGGAAGGACGCGTTCGATTTCAGCGATGGAGGGCTTGCGCGAGAGAGACATATAGATGGCCTGGCAGCGGATCTCCGCCTGCTCTGCATAGGCGAGGTCAGAGGAGCGCAGTAGATCGACCAGCTTCGCAACGTCGCGGCGGCTGAGGCTCACGCGTTCACGCATCACCTGAAGATACCGCCGATCGGCTTCGAGACGCGCAGCCTCCGCTTCGAACTCGGCCATACGGGCGAGCAACGGAGCAAGGTCGAACCCGAATGCCTGGCCGATTGCGCCTTGACGGTCGCGTCGAGCGTAGCGTTTGCCGTTGGGGCTGTCGCGCCGGAGAATAAGGCCGGCCTCGATCAGGGTGGCGAGATGCCGCCTGAGCGTCGTCTCGGCCATGCCGTGCGTTCTCAGCGAAAGCTGAGCGTTGGACGGAAAGACGACGAGGCCGTCGGCCGCCGCAAGTTCCGTCTTCGGGTAGAACGACAGCAAGGCGTTCAAGACGGCAAGAGAACGATCGGAAACCCCAAGGCTCGACTTGGCGGCGCAGACCGTTCGAAACAATTTCCATTTGTCGACCTTGCCTTCGTTAACGGCCGAAGCGCTGGAAAGCTGGTGTGCCAACATTCCAAGCGACATCGCCCGCCGCCCGAAGGGCGTCGTGACAATCCCACAATCCATTCGTCTTCACCTTTTTCAAGGCAAAAGAAATCCGTTCGCCGAAACGACGTTGAAAACTCTTGACACCGATTCGCGGAAATGGGATTCTCCAGTTGCTACACGAGAGAAGGGTTTCCGCAGCGCTAGTCGTTCGGAAGCCTTTTTCTTTTGCTCTGTTTAGTCTCCTGTTTCCTCTTGGTATTCGAGGTACAGAGATTTGAGCCTCTGCCTCACGAAATCAGCAAAGCCCGGCGCCTGTCTCCTGTTGAAAGACAGCGTGGTTTCGCCGTCTGTTTCACGGATCCGGACCGGGGTTGTATCGTCGGGCGCCACCCACGAGATGGCTCTGGCGCGCGCCTTGGAGGTGTTCAGGAAGGCACAAAGCGCATCAAAACGCTGATCACTTCCTGCCGCCTGGAATTGTTTGTCCTTCACGAAGACGTTCGCAGCCTCGCTCTTCCCATCTTGGGCCAGCAGCTCGGCGAGATCGAACCAACGACGTCGGCCGATCGCCGGTGCCGGCCCGACAGCCTCGATCAGCGAGATCGGTAGCCGACGAATGATGGAAATCATCTTCGACAGTGCCGCCTTGTCGACACCAAGCGAAGACATGATGATCTCGCGGGAGAAACCGCGATCCTCAAGCCGCGTGGCAAACAGCGCCCGTTCGATGAAGGACAGATCCGTGCGAGTGTTGTTCTCCTGCCCTTGAGAGACGACCAGCTGTTCGTCGCTGAGATCGCGGACAACCGCGCGAACCTTTTTACCGAGCTCGCGAGCCGCTGCCAGCCGGCGATGGCCATAGGCAACCTGGTATCGCCCATCGGCGTCAGGGTGCGGCCGCACGAGGATCGGAACCTGTTGTCCGTGTTCGCGGATTTGCTCCGCGAGCGCGGATTGTGCATCCGCAGTGATCTCAAGGCGGTCAACGATGAAAGAGGCGTCGATGAGCGCGGGGTCCAGATCGACGACGACAAGTCCTTCGGCAAGTTGGCGCTCCAACTCCTGGGCGCGCTCAACTTTCTGAGTGATGTTCGACAGCGACCGGGTGATGCCGCCGACAGCGCTTGTAGGCCGGACGCCGACGCTCAGGCCGGCGATAGGTCGCGCTGCGACCAGGCGTTCCAGAGCCGCGTCGGCATCGTTTTCGGCTTGGTCAGCGGTAATTCCGATCAGATTTTTGCGGGCCATCGATTACTTCCTCCCCCAAACCTGGCGGATCAGCTCTTCGATCTCGCCATTGACTTGGTTCAGCGAATCCATGGCGCGATCGTAGGTGCCACGGACGAATTGCGAGCGCTCGACTTCGTAAAGTGTCTGCTTCGTCACGCCGGCATCGGAAATGGCCGTCGATTTCACCATAGCGTTCTGCAGCATGCGATTGCCGAAAATGGCGCGCATGAAACCGGTCATCTGGCTTTGTGGACCGTCATTCGGCTCGAAACGTGTGCCGAGATAGCGCATCCAGTCGTAACTGGTGCGACCACCGGCCTTCTCGACGACGCTCATCAACTCGCTCGTCATCGACAGGAACTGCGACATGGACATGACGTCGAGCATCTGTGGATGCACCGTTATCAGTACGGATGTCGCGGCGCAGAGAGCCGACATGGTCAAAAAGCCGAGCTGCGGCGGGCAATCGATGACGACGATATCGTAGAAACTCTCGATTTCCGACAATACGTCGCCGATGCGCGCGAAGAAAAGAGTCTCGGCAGCACCCCCCATCATCATTGCCTTCGGGGTCTCGTGCTCGAATTCCATGAGCTCGAGATTGCCGGGAATGAGGTGAAGGTTGGTGGTGTAGGTCGAACGCACGATGTCGGCAATCGGCCGCGGCTCGTCGTAGCGGATCGCGCCGTAAAGCGTTTCTCCTTCGCCAACGTCCAGTTCCGGCTGGTGGCCGAAGAGGGCGGAGAGCGAGGCCTGTGGATCGAGGTCGATCGCAAGCGTCCGATAGCCGCGCAGCGCCAGATATTGGGCAAGGTGGGCAGATGTCGTCGTCTTCGCCGACCCACCCTTGAAATTCATGACCGAAAGCACCTGCAGCTTCTCGTCGCCGCGGCGGTGTGGGATATATTTCCCGGATTTTCCGCCTTCGTCGAGAACGCGGCGGATGCGTTCGATGTCCTCAACGGCGTACATGCGCCGACCGTTTGACAAGGGAGCAGGCCCGTGGCCCTCTGAGGCGACCTGCCTTAGATAGCCTTCACCGATTCCAATGAAGGCGGCTGCTTCGGCAGGACTAAAGAGGCGCATGGCCTTTTGAGCTTGCGGAGGGAAGATCTTCTTTTGATGCTGCTGCAGCTGATGCGCCAGTTCCAAAGCGTCGGCAGCCAGAAGCGTCGGCAGATGCTCCTGTACGTCGTGACCTTGAATTTTCTGTTGCAACATTGAGTTCCCCAAAAACTGCGCAAAAATCGTCATATCGCAACAATCTGCGCAGCTGCACTATGCTCCGATTCGGTTCGGTTTTACAAATGCATAGCGAATTATACCCAACGCCCTATTTTGCCGGCAAATGAACGCCCGTTTCTGGGTCAGTTGTCCGCGGACAACTGGCGTTTTCATGTTGCGAGGTGTCAGGGCTGGCGGCGCCATTTCTCGGCCGGCGCGAGAAGATCTAAAAGAGTATAGAATTTATAGACTATTGACAGATGAGCTGATTGTGTCACCATTGCTTTCATCGGAGACGAGACGCGAGAAGGTTCGCTATGTTCTATCTTGGTGGAATGACCCTTGGTTATCTGGCACCGCCGCCACCGAAGGCGACCCGGCAGTCGACAGTCGAAGTTGGGCCGGCACCGGTCGAGAAAGCTGACTGCGAAGAGTCTGATCGCAATCAGGAATGGGCGCGTGCATTTTTGAACCCCTGGCATCTCCTCTATTGACCATCCGGTGTTGGCGCTTGCCTCCTCGGGATGTTGACAGCTGTCAACAGTGCGCCGGGGATATCCGTCGCTATGGTGAAAAAGCACGAAACAGCTAGAGAAGGGCTGTTTCGCCGCCTGGAAATGATTAAGTTCGGTCTCATGGACACCAAGCAAGACCGAACCGTTTCGAACGATCAGCCCGACGATGCCGTCGACACTCAAGGGCAACCCTTGTCTTTGCATCAGCGTATCCTCGGGGACGTGGAAGGACGCATCCTCTCCGGCGAATGGCCGCCGGGCCATCGCATCCCATTCGAACACGAGCTGACGGAACAATATGATTGCTCGCGGATGACTGTGAATAAGGCGCTGACCGAACTGGTCAAGCGCGGCTTGATCGAGCGGCGTCGCAAGTCGGGCAGTTACGTCACCTTTCCCCAGGTGCAGTCGGCGGTCATGGAAATCCACGACGTCAAGCTCGAGGTCCAATCGCTGGGTCTCGATTACAGTTTTCGACTGGACGAGCGAAAGATCCGCAAGGTGGAAGGCCGGGACGTCGAACGCCTGGATCTTCCGGCATCGGCGCGACTGCTGGAGGTAACGTGCCGGCACTTTGCTGGCGGTCGTCCTTTTTGTTTCGAAGAACGCCTGATCAGCCTTGCGGCGGTGCCGGAGGCGGAGGCGGAGTTGTTTCAGGCCGCAGCCCCCGGTTCATGGCTGCTTGGCAAGGTGCCGTGGAGCACGGCCGAACACCGCATTCGCGCCGTCGCGGCGAACAAAATGGCAGCGCAAGCGCTCGACATTTCGACCGGCACTGCCTGCCTGGTCATCGAGCGCCGCACCTGGAGCGGACGTGCGCCGGTCACGCATGTGCGGTTGACTTATCCTGGCGACCGCCACGAACTCGTTGCCCAGTTCGCGCCGAGCCAAATCGGATAGCCGGCTAACGCTCTTCTATCCGGCTGGCGTCCCGCCAGTTGTCCGCGGACAACCACTATTCTCCGACCGCGCGCAGAACCGGTGCCGGGCCATTGCCGGAAAAGGCGAAGACCTCGATCGGTTCGCCAATCCCTCTGACCGGATAGGAACCCAGATGCTCCATGCTGGACGCGCAGCCTGCCAGTTCCACGAACGCCCGCGACAGAAGCACGGGCCGCTTTGTTTCCTTGGTCAGGCTCTCCAGCCGCGAGGCGATGTTGACGGCGGGGCCGATCACCGTGAAGTCCAGCCTGTGGCGCGAACCGATATTGCCGTACATGACATCCCCGACATGGACGCCGATCCCGTAGCCAAGGGGTTCACGGCCCTTTTCGAGGTTGTCCTTGTTGAGAAGGGCGATTGCTGCTTCCGCCTCACGGATTGCCTGCAGCAGATTTTCGGCGGCATTGGCATTGCTGAGCGGAAAGATTGCCAACAGGCCATCGCCCATGAATTTGAGGATCTCGCCCCCGTGCCGCTCGATCGGTTCCGACATCGCATCGAAATAGGCATTGAGCAGATCGATCACGTCGTCACGCGGCCACAGATCGGAGAGTTTCGTGAAATTGCGCAAGTCGCAAATCAGGATCGCGGCGCCGACCGTGACACCGCTACCGCGCGTCGTGGCGCCGGCGAGAATCTGCTCGCTGGCATGCGGGCCGACATAGGTTTCGAGCAGCGTGCGCACGAACCGGTTCTTCAGCCGGATTTCGCTGACCAGCGCCAAGGCGGGCAGAAGATCCGAGAGAAAAGCGACGTGTTCATCCTCGAAGCCGCCCTTTCGGTCGGTGGTGAAGGTCACGACGTGGCGTTTGCCGAGCGTGTGTTCGAGCGGCCAGGCAATATACTCCGTCAGCCCTTCGGCCTTCAGGTCGACATAAAGCGAGTTCTGAGCGTGCTCTTCCGGCAGGGCTTGAAGGTTCGTGCGAACCTCGGCGCCGCCGTTGTTGATCACATAGAGCGGACTGTTGAGATAGAGCGCGGTGTTTTGGGTCCCATAGTCGTAGAGGTCGATCTCAGCCTCCGCCAGGCCCTTGCGCCAAAGAATGCGGGCACCGAGCCACTGCGGATGATTGATCCGGAAATGCAGGGTCGCTCGCGCAACCGGGACACCTGCCGCCTGGAGCCGCTCGCACATTTCAACGAGGATGTTGTCGATAAACCGTTCGTTGCGCGTTTCGATGATCAGCCAGTCGAGCACGCTTCGGCGTCGAGTCGGCCAGTTTCCGTCCTCAAGCGAAGGGGAGGGAACCTGCGAAGACATCTGCATTGGCAATTCTCCATTCTGGTCGAACGCTCAGCCGCTCTTCCGGCGAACGTTTGCGATGTATCGCTGCAAATGTGGAGCATCAGTGGCGCCTTGATAAGGGGGAGGCGGAAAGCTTTTGAGGAGAGGCGATTGCTACCGCATGCTTCCTTTGAGCGTCGCTGATTAAAGAAGAAAGGCATGCTGCAATTCAAAGCTCTACGGCGACCTTTGTGCGTGTGATGGACGCGCGGCGCGTAGGGCCGTCATCACACGGATGCCGGTGCCGATTGCTGCACCGGGCGGCCTCCGTCGAGAAGCGGCAGTTGCAGCCGTACGCGGGCGCCCCGCGACGGGCCGGCAAGAATATCGAT
Source organism: Ensifer sp. VA4 (assembly GCF_055710065.1). NCBI lineage: Bacteria > Pseudomonadati > Pseudomonadota > Alphaproteobacteria > Hyphomicrobiales > Rhizobiaceae > Ensifer > Ensifer sp. VA4. The sequence goes on from NZ_JBVQPO010000018.1 coordinate 35,910, forward strand.
GCGGCCACCATGCAGGCGGGCGATCTCCCGTGCCAGATTGAGCCCCAGGCCGGCACCGGTGGACCGTGGACGCAAGCGATAGAAAGGTTCGAAAACGCGTTCGCGCTCCTCGACAGGAATTCCAGGCCCCTCGTCCTGGATTTCAAGGCCGCCCTCGGCATTGACCAGCACGGTGATCGTGCCGGTGCCGCCGCCATGTTCGATGGCGTTGCGCAGGAGATTGGTGACAGCCTGTTCGATCTGGCGTGGCCGGGCGCTGACCCGCGCCGTCGGCACCTCGGTTTCGAACGCCAGTTCATAGCCGGCTTCGAACGCTAGAGGCGCGAAGTCTGCAGCGATGGTTCTTGCGAGTGCAACGAGGTCCACCACCTCGAGCGCGCCACCGGCATGCTCGAGCACCTGTCGGTCGAGGAGCTGTTGGGCGAGGTGGGACAGACGTTCGATATCCAGCCGCAGACGGGTGTTTTCCGGAGCCTCCTGGAGAAGTTCGGCTCGGGTCCTGAGAATCGCAATCGGGGTGCGCAATTCGTGTGCCGCATCGGTGAGGAAACGGTTGCGCTGCTCGTATCCCTCGCCCAGCCGTGCCAGTGCCTTGTTGAAGGCGTGCACCAAAGGTGCGATCTCGGTCGGTACCTGTTCGGTCTCGAGCTGGACCGCTCGATTGTCGATGTCGATGCGGCCGGCCTGATCAGCCGTCAGTATGAGGCTCGCCAAGGAACGCCGAACGACCGCCGGCGCCGTGACCAGCGTGGTCACGCCCATGACCAGAACGATCGGCAGCAGAAAGCACAGAATAAGCAGTGCGATCATCGGAACGACCTCGGTCCAGGTCGTCGTGCCGTCGAGGTCGCGCGCCATGTCGACATCGATGCTGATCTGCACGTCCAGCGGTCCATTGTCGCGTCGCGAGGAAACGGTCGAGGCGATGATCTGGACGCGGCCGGCGTCGGTGTCGGCGTTGTGGAGGACCGCGTCCGGCAGCGTTCCGCCCTCATCGAAAAGCAGCTTCGCGCCCTCCACGCGTCGCAGCAGGTCGCCACCGCTTTCGTCATAGGGAGGAGGAACGTTTCCCTGTCGCAGAACCTGACCGGCATCGTCGCGGATGATGAACCATAGATTGGGGTGGGACTGCCGCAGCTGACGAAGGTCTTCGGTCTCACGGACGATCAAGGCGCCGCTCGCATCGCGCCCGACCGCGCGCTCGAGAACATCCACCGCCGCTTCGTTGTCGACGAGAAGGCGCGGCTGGGCGATGAACATGGCCAGAGAAAGCAGTCCGATAAAGACAAACAAAGTCGCGGCCTGCAGCAGGATGAGGCGGCGCACGAGCACCCATTGCAGCGAGCGGGGCCGAGCCTTGGTCATGTCGTTGCGCGCAAGAGATAGCCGAGGTTGCGGATGGCTCTGATCTCGACCCCGGCACCGACATCATCGAGCTTTCGGCGCAGGCGCGACAGATGCGAATCGAGCGCATTGGATCCGATCTCGTCTTCCATGGCGTAGACCGATTCTTCGAGCGTCGCCCTGAGCACCGTGCGACCCGGCCGACGCATCAAGGCCTCGAGCGCAAGGCGCTCTCTGCGCAAGAGATCGAGCGGCTTGTCGTCGACGGCCGCTTCGCGGTGGTGGAAGTCGTAGATCAGGCGTCCAACCTTGGTTTGCTCAGCATTCAGTGAGACCGGGCGGCGGGCGAGCGCCCGCAAGCGCGCCATGAGTTCTTCAACGGCAAATGGCTTGGAAAGATAGTCGTCGGCGCCGGCATCGAGCCCGGCGACCCGATCGTTGATCGACCCCAATGCGGTCAGCATCAATATGGGCGCCGCTACCCCGAGGCTGCGCAGCTTCGGAATGAGGTCCAGCCCCTCGCCATCCGGCAACCGGCGATCGAGCACGACAACGTCATAAGGCCAGAGCTCGGCGACGGCTTCGGCATCGGCCAGCGTCGAGACGTGATCGACGATCACCTGACGCCGCTCCAGCGCCGCCTTCAGGGCCGAGGCCATTTCCGGCTCGTCTTCCAGCAGCAGGATGCGCATGCAATTTCTCCCGATTACAGGTATTCCTGAGCAGACAAATCAATAAAAACATGCATAAATTCAAATAGTTACAGCTAGTCCCGTGCAGCTTGCCGAAAGGGGCCGAAGCCGTCACTCGCATTCCAGCTTCGGCTGGCGGAAATTGGTAATGTACCAACGGCCCTGCTGCATCCGGGCATAGAACGTGTAGAAGCATTCCTGTTCCTCGACATAGCCCGGCGTCGTGTACTCCTCGTAGCGCATTCCACGCCGGGTGTCTCTGATTTCACCGCTCGACGTGCCGGAGACGACATTCGTCGAGATCTTGCGCCACTGATAGGCTCGCTCGTTCCAGCCGAGATTGAGAATGTTCGTCGGCGGGCCGTAGTCGATGATGACGGATTCGACCGGCTGGCCGATGTAGGTTTTCATCGTGTCGGAAGCGCAACCGGCCAGGAAAATGGCGGCGGCGAGGCATGCGAGGGCGCGACGCCCATTGGCGAAGAACATGACGGATCCCGGTTTACCCGTGGCATCAGGCGCCACCCGGACGCACAAGGCCTGCGGTCGTTCATTGACTTGCCGCTGCCTCTGATCGGTCGCGAGTCCGCAGTGGTGCAGCGAGAGACCGGGTGCTAAGGCCGCAAGATTACAGGGACATTGCGTGGCTTGGCGGGGCCATCGAAGTTCGCCGCCAGGAGAGCGGTGCCATATTCGGCTCTGCGAGACGAAAATCGCTGAGACATTGAGCTAATCGACGCCTTGGATCGTGCGGCTATGGACCGTAAGCCGGTAGGCCGCTGTCAGGCGGCGCGGTCCGCTTCGTTCGGCGTGGCACTCTCTTTCGCATCCGCCGCGTAGACGAGACCGGGCAACACGATCCATTCGCCGGAGCGAAGGGCCAGCACGTCGAAACCGCCGCCAGGCAGACGCGGCGCAACGCCGACGAAACGGTAGCGTAGGCCGTCGCGATCGCTCACGGCTTCGCGGATGGGGCGGCCGGCGAGGTAACCGATGACGGCGCCTTCGAACGCGACATCTGCCAGGACGAAGTATTCCGTCGGCAAGCGTCGGTTCGCCTTGGAGGTGAGTTTGAACCCATCCCTGAATTTCATTGTCTTGCTCGTTGTGAGGCGCCTCGCGAGACCGGGGGGGAGAGGCCGGTGGTGGCGGAGGCTGCGCTCTCTTCTGCTTTCGCGGCCCGGCGCTACGACGGATACCCGCCAACCAAAACCAGGCCGATTTCTGTAAAGGTGGAACGTGCCGAGGGCTCCGATGGTTCCGGGCGGCACGGCGCGTCTGAAGCCATCGAAAAGCGGCGCCATGAAGGCGAAGCCATCCATGACACTATGCGGCATTTGCTCGCGATCTCCTGTTAGCGCGAACGCAGGTAGGAAATCGTTTGGGGAGATCGGCCAGGCGAATAAGGGAAACATAAGGGCTGGTGCACCGGACGACGCTTGGGGCTGCAAGATCGCTGGCATTGCTGAGGGCGCGCCTTGGGCCAACCGCGTCAGAAAAAATTCTGTTCCCACCGTTGGATCGTTTCCCTCGGCCATATTCTCGACACCGAGATTGTTGACCTCTCCGGCAGGCTGGGGCCACCCGGCGTTCACCGAGCGCCCGCTCCCGCTTCCTATCGGGGAAGCGGGAGCGGGCGTTTTGCGCCTATTGAAAGATCATCCACTTGTCATTCGACAGACCCTCCGGGCACGTCACGAAACGAATTGTGCTGCACTTTCCAGGCTTTGAGCCCTTGGACGCCGTCAAACATCAAGCGCGCTACAAGCGATCGGCGGTGAAGACTGCCACCATTCACGATTTCGAGGTCCAGGTGGGACCGGTGCAGATCGAAGGGCCGAGCCGCTACTTCGATGTGGACAGTCAAGGCGCCGATTGGCGAACGATGAGCCGCGTCTACGTCTTCGATCACGACGAAATCGTCAAACGCCTGAACGGCCGGCCGACGCTGCACAGAATGGTTTCGGGGTATTTGAGTGCTGCGCGGATCGTCTGGGAAGGTGGCGCCTTGTCCTACTTCAAACATGCGTGGCGCTTCGGTCTGTTCTTCCTCTTTCCATTCCTGCTAGTGGCAATCGGTCTCGCTCTGAGCGTGCTGATCGGCACCGCGCCCTACTGGCTCGGACTTGACACATCGCTTCTGATCTTAAGCGCAATCGTCGCATATGTGGTCTTCTTCCGGCTCTTTCTTCCCTGGTCCGACAGATGGCACACGCTGCACCTCTTTTCCGATTGGGAGCTGGCGGTCGCCGTCGCCAGTCTGGAGAAACCCTATTTCAAGCAATGGGCCGAAGATAGCTTGGCGTCCGTACGGGCTGCTCTTGCCGAGCCCGCCGACGAATATGTCATCAGCTCCCACAGCATGGGGTCCAGCATCGCCACCCAGGTCATCGGCATTTTGGTGGAACGAGAGCCCAGCCTGTTTGCGGGAAAACGCATCACCTTCGTCACCCTAGGCGGCGCGATTCTGCAATGTGCGCTGCTTCGCTCGGCCGAGGTCTTGCGGGCACGCGTCGGCGCCATCGCCCGTATGAAGGAGATCTTCTGGTTCGACGTTCAATGCCTGACCGATGCGATCAATTTTTACAGATGCCAGGTCGTGGCACTCGCCGGACACCATGATGCACCCCAGCCGCCGATCGTCTTCATCCGGTTAAAGCACATGCTTTCACCGGAGCGCTATCGCAGGATCAAGCGCGATTTCCTTCGGGTTCACCGGCAATATGTGCTCGATGCCGACGTCCGAACGCCCTTCGATTTCACGCTGATGACGGCCGGACCGCGCCCGGCCGCCTCGTTCGTCAATCCGAGCTGATAGAGACATCTCAGGATTTCAACAGGGAGATGCCGCTTTCCCGGTCAAAGAGATGCAGCCCTTCGGGTTCGACCGCGAAAGCGACGGCGTCGCCCGGCTTTGGGCAGGCGCTGGCCCTGACCAGCGCGCCGATTTCCTTGCCAGCAAAGAGGAAGGTCACCAGCGCGTCGTTGCCGTGAAATTCGACGAGATCGGCGATGCCCGAGATGAGATTGGGCCCTGTCTGCGCGATCGTCAGATCGGCCGGCCGGATGCCGAGCACCAGCGACTGGCCATGGCGCAGGGCGAATTTTCCATCCGAAATCGAGAAGCTGCCACCGGCGCTGCGCAGCAACCACCCGCCTTCGGTCCTCTCGGCGGTGACGTCGATGAAGTTCATGTTCGGCGTACCGATGAAGCCGGCGACGAAAAGGGTGCGAGGCCGCTCGTAGATTTCGGCGGGCGTGCCGACCTGTTCGATCGCGCCGCCTTTCATCAGCACGATCCGGTCGGCAAGCGTCATCGCTTCCAGTTGGTCGTGCGTCACGTAGATCGTCGTGGTCTTCAGCTTCTGGTGCAGCCGCGCGATCTCGACGCGCATATGGTTGCGGAGCTTGGCATCGAGATTGGAAAGCGGCTCGTCGAAGAGGAAGACCCGCGGCGTCTTGATCATGGCACGAGCGATCGCCACCCGTTGCTGTTGACCGCCCGACAACTCGGTCGGCTTGCGCGCAAGATAGGGCTCGAGCCCCAGCGTTGCGGATACGGCGCGAATGCGCGTGTCGATCTCCGCCTTCGGCACCTTCATGCGTTTCAGCCCGAAGGCGATATTGTCGTAGATCGTCATATGCGGATAGAGCGCATAGTTCTGGAAGACCATGGCGACGCCGCGGTCGCGCGGCGGCAGGTCGTTGACCGTCCGACCGCCGATCGACACGGTGCCGCCGGAGATGTCCTCAAGGCCGGCGATCATGCGCAGCAACGTGGATTTGCCACAGCCGGAAGGCCCGAGAAACACGATGAATTCGTGATCGGCCACATCGAGGTTGAAGCCCTTGATGACGTCGACGGCACCGTATTGCTTGTCGACATTGGAGCAGACGATATTCGCCATGGCTCAATCCTTCCCGCTGTCCATGAGGATCTGCAGCTTGATATCGGTCGGCCGCGCCGAGGCGGCGCGTTCGAAGGCCTTGATGCTGTCTTCGAACCGGAATGTGTCTGTGATCAGCGGTTTCAGGTCGACCTTGCCGGAGGCGATCAGTTGCAGAGCCCGATCGAAGATGTTGGCGTAGCGAAACACCGTCTCGATGCGGACTTCCTTCGAGATCGCCCCCGGCACGTCGAATTGCACGGCTTCCACCGGCAAGCCGACCAGTACGATGGCGCCGCCCGGTCGGACCAGATCGAAGATCCCTGAGAACGCCTTCGCGCTGCCGCTCGCTTCGAAGACGACATCGGCCCCCCAGCCGCCGGTCTCGGCGGCAATCACATCGGCAAAGGAGCCCTCGGCGATGTTGACCGGCGTGATGCCAGGATATTGCGCGGCAATCGCCAGTTTCTCGGCGCTGAAATCGGAGATGAAGACGCGGCTGCAGCCACCGGCAAGGGCAGCGAGCGCCACCATGATGCCGATCGGACCGCAACCGATGACGGCGGCGACGTCGCCGGGCGCAATGCGCGCGCGGGTGGCTGCCTGCATGCCGATCGCGAAGGGTTCGACCATGGCGCCTTCGGCAAAGGAGACGTTGTCAGGGAGCTTGTAGGTGAAGGCGGCGGGGTGCACGGCGAAAGGGGCGAGTACGCCATGGACCGGCGGTGTCGCCCAGAAGCGCACCTTCGGGTCGACATTGTAGATGCCGAGCTTGGCGGCGCGTGACGCCAGATCGGGAATGCCCGGTTCCATGCAGACCCGATCGCCGACTTCGAGCGTTTCGACATTGCTGCCGACGGCGACGACGGTGCCGGCCGCCTCATGGCCGAGCACCATCGGCTCGCGCACCACATAAGGGCCGATGGCACCATGGGTGTAATAATGCACGTCGCTGCCGCAGACGCCGACCGTGTGGATGGCGATCTTGACGTCATCGGGGCCGAGCTCCAGAGGGAGATCGATCTCCCTGATCGCGAGCTTGCCTTTTTGCTCGAGGACCAATGCTTGCATGTGGGATTTCCTTGTTTTCACCGTGTCTCGGTTTTCATTGGGTCTTGCGCTTGAAGGCGCTGTTGAGCATGCCGCTTAAGACCCCGATGAAGAGCAGGGGCGGGATGGACAGCAGCACGACGGAAGCATTGAGGATGCCCCAGGGCACGTCACGGCCGAGCTGCGTCAGTTCCGAGGCGACGATCGGCAGCGTCTTGGCGTCGGACGTCGTCAGCATCAGTGCGATCAGGAATTCGTTCCAGACGAGCACGAAGGCAAAGGCGACGGCACCGAGCAGCGAGCGGAGCGCGATCGGCAGCGCGACCAGGAAGAAGACCGCATACGGGCCATAGCCATCGACACGCGCGGCCTCCTCGACCTCCTTTGGCACGCGGGCAAAGGCCGGGACGCTCAGCCAGATGATGGTCGCGAGCGTCAGCAGCGAATAGGTGACGATCATCGACAGACGCGTGTCGTAAAGCCCGAAGTCGAGCCAGATCACCATCAGGGGAATGGCGATCGCCACCGGCGGCAGGAAGCGCAGCGACAGAACGAAGAACTGGATGTCGCGCGACCAGCGGTTCGGATAGCGCGCGATCGCATAGGCCGCCGGAAGCCCGAGGATCGCGCCGATCAGCACCGAAGTGCCCGATATCAGCAGCGAATTGACGAGACCGGCAAAGACGCTTTCGCGGCCGAGCACGTAGGCGAAATTGTCGAGTGTCGGCTCGAAGATGAAGAGCGGCGTCGGCGTGACGATGTCGACGCGGTTCTTGAAAGCGTTGAGCGTCGTCCAGAACATTGGAAACACGGCAGAGAAGGCGGCAAGGCCGAGGATCAGCCGGCCAATGAAGCGGCCAAGGGTGTGGGCGGTCATCACTGAACCCTCTTCCAGATGAAGGTGAACGCGATCGAGGTAGCGATCATCATCAGAACAGCCATGCTGGAGGCATAGGAGATGCGGCCGGACTCGATGAAACCTTGCGAGAAGGCGTACATGTCGAGCGTCTCGGTCGCGATGCCGGGTCCGCCGCGAGTCATCACATAGATCAGATCGAAGGCGCGCAACGACTCGATCATCTTGACGAAGGCGAGCGAGATCAGCGGCGCCTTCAGCATCGGCAGCGCGATGAAGGCGTAGATTTCGAAGGTGCGGGCATGGTCGAGCCGCGCTGCCTCGAAAGGCTGCGGCGGCAGGGTTTCCAGGAGCTTCACTACGATGACGGCGAAGAACAGGCCCCATTGCCACACGTCCACCAGCGCCACGGTGGCAAGCGCCGTCGCCGGATTGGAGAGCAGGTCGAGCGGCTCGCCGGTTATCGCCTTGTAGGGATAGGTGGCGATGCCGTAGAGCGGATGGAAGGCAAACTTCCAGACGAAGGCGGCGGAAACGCGCGGCAGGATCACCGGCACCAGAAACAACAGCGCCAGCAGGTTGCGCATGCGCGGCGAGACGCATTCGAACAGCAGGATGCCGAGGCCGACGGCGATGAGGAGGGTCATGCCGACTGTTACCGCCTCCCAGGTCAGCGAGACGCCGATCGCATTGATGAAGCGCCGATCCGAGAAGAGGTCGACGTAGTTGGCGAAGCCGACGAAGCCGCCATCGGGACGGCTGAGCTCCCGGTTCTGGAAGGATATGTAGATCGCATAGGCCGTCGGCACGAGAGCCAGAACGGCAAGGATCCCCATGGCCGGTGTGAGGAACACCGCCGGCAGGCTGTTTTTCTGCTTCATGTGATAGGTCCTACGGTTAAGCGCGACGCGCTCCCGATGGTGCGGGGCCACCGGCGCGACTTGCGCCGGCCGGTGGCCCCCTTGGGAGGAAGCGGCTTATTGGCTGCGGGCGACCAGGTCCCTGGCAAAGCCGTCGAGTTCGTCGAGACCTTCCTTGATGTCGGTGCGCGTGCCGGTGATCAGCTCTTCGAGGATGATGCCCCAGCGGTCGCCGAGATCAGGCCATTGAGGGCTCTGCCAGAAGTTGACGGCGGTGACCTTGCCGGTGTCGGCAAGCGCCTGGCCGAGATCGGGACCATAGAGCTCGGCAAATTTCGGGGCGGTCATGATGCTGGTGCGGTTGAGTTCGCTAAACTGGTTGGCTTCGAGCCGGCGCGTCTCGTTTTCCTTGGAGGTCGCCCAGGCGATGAAGAGACCGGCGCAAGCCTTGGAGGCCTCATCCTTGTTGGCCTTGGTACCGATTGCCAGGCCATGGCCATAGCCGCCGCCCGTCAGCGGTGCCGGGGGCGGCAGGTAGCCGACCTTGCCGGCGACCTTCGAGGACTTCGGGTCGATCGCCATGCCGACGAGCGGGGTGGATTCGATCAGCATCGCCACCTGTCCCGAAGTGAAGGCGCCGACCGCCTCATCCCAGCCGCCGGTCTGGCTGCCCGGTGCCGAATACTTGAACAGTTCGAGATAGGTTTCGGTCGCCTTGACCGCCTGCTCGCCATCGAAGACGGGCGTCTTGCCGTCGAACCAGTTGCCGCCAAACCCTTTGAAGAGCGGCATCCAGCGCCAGACATTGGCGCCCGAGCCACGCTGACCGCGAAGTGCGGTGCCATAGATGCCCTGGTCGGGCTGGTTGAGCTTCTTTACGGCCGCGATATATTCGTCGAGCGTCTTCGGCGGCGCGATGCCGGCTGCTTCGAGCAGGTCCTTGCGATAGACCATGAGGTCGCCGCCGCCGGTGATTGGCGCAAACCAGACCTTGCCGTCATAGGTCGCGACCTTTTGGCGGCCGGGATCAAAATCGGCGTAGTCGTACTCTGCAGGATAGTAGTCCATCAGCGGCGCGACCCAGCCGGCGGACGCAAAGAGCGCCACATTGGCTTCGTCGATGTAATAGACGTTATATTTGCCGATGGTCGAGGCGTCGGCTTTGGTCTTGGCGCGCCGGTCATTTTCGTTGAGATAATCGATCTCGAAGGAAGCGCCGCCGGAGAGCTTCTCGAATTCGGACTTGTAGTCTTCGAGCAGCGTCAGGCCGTCACGCGGCTGGGCGAGCACCTTGATCGTGCCGGAGCATTCGGCAGCGACCGCCAGCGTCGTGAGCCCGGTGGAAAGAAGGCATGCGAAGGCGATGCTCGAAACGAGCGTCTTGGCTTTTGTCATGTGAAGGACCTCCCCAAGGTCTGCGATGCGCGCTGGAAACTCCTCAGATCCGACGCGTTTTCCCGATAGCGAACCGTTTCGCTGGTCCCGATGATAGGCGCAATGACGTGTCGAACTAGCGTGCGCGATGCGCCGATTCTATACTTTCATGCGCTATTTTGGCTCGATCGATCTATTTGCGGTGGAGCAAATGCAAGGATTCATCGTTTCGCTGTCGCGGACGGGATCTAGAGGCGTGCCGGCCGGCGTTGTCCCGTGAGCCGCCGATAGGCCGACGGCGTCATCTTGTGCTGACGCAGGAAGGTGCGGTTGAAGTTGGAGATGTTGAGGTAGCCGACCTCGAAGCAGATGTCGGTGACCGGCATGTCGGTTTCGGCAAGCAGCTTGCAGGCCCGCCAGATGCGCAGCTTGTTGACGTGGTCGGTAAAGGTGTTGCCGGTGTTCTTCTTGAAGAAGCGGGAAAAGGCCGTCTCGCTCATTCCGGCACGCTTGGCGAGGTCGGCAAGGTGGATGTCGGTGGCGATGTTTTCGTAGATGAAGGCGAGTGCACCGCGCAATACGTCGAGCGATTGCGCCTCCAACTCCGGTGCGAATTCCGGCGAAGAGAGCAGCTCGAACTCGTCGGTGTTGACGAGAAGATCGAGGAGCTGGATGAACAGCGAGAAGCGTGAGAGCCCCTTGAGATCGCCCATGCGCTCGATCAGCTCGGCGCCATTTGCACGGGTCTCTCCATGAAAAACCAGACCGCGTTCAGCGCGGGAGAAGAAGGCCTCGAGTTCGGCAAACTCCGGCAGGGCATCGGTGATCGCGCGCATGCGATCCGGATGAAACTGGATGACGATGTCGCGCCCTTCGATGATCTCGTCGGGTTCGGTGGCCGTTACCCAGTCATGCGGCAGGTTGCTGCCGATGACCGTGAGATAACCCGGCCCGAACTGGCCGATGTGATCGCCGACGAAGGCGAGGCCCGAGGCCTTCCGGATGAGATGGATCTCGATCTCCGGATGGAAATTCCAGACGTTTCGCTCCCAGGGGTAGTCATCGAGACGCCAGAGAAACGTCTCGTTGACGTTGGTGACGATGTGCTCGAACGTCGGCGGATTGGCTGCGAGCGAAGCGGGCCTGGCCGGCGCGCGCCTGGTGCGTCGCGTCGTGCTCATTGCCCAGCCCCTGTTCGTGCCGTGCCGATCGCTCGTCTCCCTCGCAGAATATTTGCCTTAAGCGCGCTCCGCCCAGATCTTTGCCAGTTCAACGAGCGTCTTGACGCTCCTCTCCATGTCCTGCCGGCTGACCCACTCGAGCGGCGAGTGGAAGGCATGGCCGCCTGCAAAGAGGTTGGCCGAAGGCAGCCCCATGAAGGAGAGCCGCGAACCATCGGTGCCACCGCGGATGCTGCCGCGTACAGGCTGCATGCCGGCGCGCCGGATTGCCTCGATCGCGTTCTCGACGATTTCCGGATGGCGGTCGAGAACAGCCTTCATGTTGCGATACTGCTCCTCGACCTCGAAGCTGTAGCTGGAGCCGGGATAGGCGCTCATCACGTCCTTGACGATTGCTTCGAGCATCGCTTCTTTTTGGGCAAGTCCGGCTTCATCGAAATCGCGTACGATGAAACCGAGCCGGGCCTTGTCCATGGAGCCTGTGACGCTCGTCGGGTGCACGAACCCATCGCGGCCTTCCGTGCCTTCCGGCGACACGTCATGCGGTAGCCGGCTAATGATCGCGCCGGCGATCTTGATGGCATTCTCCATCCTGTCCTTGGCAAAGCCCGGATGAATGGCGACGCCGTGAATGACGATCTCGACGCCATCGGCGGAGAAGGTTTCATCCTCGATATGGCCGGCCGTTTCGCCATCGACCGTATAGCAGAACTCAGCGCCGAGCTTCTTCAGGTCGACCTTGTCGACGCCGCGACCGATCTCCTCATCGGTGGTGAAGAGCAGCTTGATCGTGCCGTGCTTGATATCGGGATTGTCGACGAGGATCTGCGCGGCCGTGACGATTTCGGCAAGGCCGGCCTTGTCGTCGGCACCGAGCAGCGTCGTACCATCTGTCGTGATGATGTCATTGCCGATCTGATTGTTCAGGACCGGATGGTCGCTAACGCGGATCACCTGTTGCGGGTCGCCCTTGAGCTGGATATCGCCACCCTGGTAGTTGCTGATGATCTGCGGCTTGACGTTCGTGCCGGTGAAATCGGGCGCGGTGTCCATGTGCGAGCACCAGCAGATGACCGGTACCGGCTTGTCCACATTCGAAGGGATCGTGGCGTAGACATAGCCGTTTTCGTCGAGATGGGCATCGGCAAGCCCGATTGCCAGCAGTTCCTCGACAAGCACGCGACCGAGGTTCTTCTGCTTCTCCGTGGAAGGCTGGGTCTTCGACCTGGCGTCGGACTGGGTGTCAATGACGACGTAACGAAGGAAGCGGTCGAGAACGGTATCGGTCATGGCGGGATCCAATGAAGGTGGGCGTCAGACCGCTATACCCCCAGACCGAGACGAGGGAAAGTCCGGGACCGCCCAACGTATGCGGGCGGTCGTGGCCCGATCGGCCCCATCGGGCCACGACGCAGGCATTACCGGTCAGTAGGTCTCGCCGGCCGTCGTATCGGTCTCGTCTCTGGCTCCCTTGAACGCTGCAGGCAGACGGGCGGTTGCACCGACCAGCAGACTGACGTCGCTGGCGAGCGCCTGATCAGAGGTCAGGACTCCGGCCGCCTTTCCGTGCGACTGGATCCGAAGCAAGGCCGCTTCGACCGCTTTTCGCACTTAGCGGAGACATCGAGAGAAAGGTCGGCGACCATTCCGCTTGCGTCATCGGCAATACGGGCAAAAGCACCCGTCTCGATCGCCGGCCGAGAAATGCACAAAACGGGGATGGTTCATCGGTTGGCTTCCGTCTACTTCTGATGCTTGCTCAGCGCAGCGGCGACTTCGATGATGCCTTCGAAAGCGGTCTCGGCATCCTCCTCCGTCATGTCGAACTGACCCGCCTGGAAGCGGATCGCGACGCGACCGTCGACACGGGTCTGGGTCAGGTAGATGCGGCCGTCGTCGTTGATCGCGTTGACGAGCGCGATGTTGTGGGCGTCCGGATCCCCTTCATTGCGGTGGCGGAACGAAAACAGCGACAATATCGGCTGTGTCACGATCTCGAAATCCTTGTGTCCCGCAAGCCGCTCCGCCAGCTGTTCAGACCAGCGCACATGGTTACGGATCATCGTCTGCAGCCCTTCAAGGCCGTGGAAGCGCAACAGGAACCACAGTTTTAGTGCGCGGAAGCGCCGGCCGAGCGGGATCGTCCATTCGGAATAGTTGATGATGCCGTCGTAGCCGTGGGTTTTCAGGAATTCCGGCTGGATCGCCAGCGTCTTGACCAGGTCGTCCGGGCTGCGAATGAAATGCGCCGAGCAATCGAACTGGGCGCCGAGCCATTTGTGCGGGTTGAAGACGATCGAATCCGCCTTATCGACGCCGGCCCAAAGCTGTCGGAATTCCTCGCAGATCATCGCGGCACCGGCCCAGGCGGCGTCGACATGGACGTAGAGACCATGGGCGTGCGCGACCCGTACCACCTCGGCGATATCATCGCAGGCGCCCGTGCTGGTGCCACCGGTGCAGGCGATCACGCCGGCCGGCAGCAGTCCCGCCGCCTTGTCCCGAAGAATGGCAGCTTCGAGCGCCTGGCAGTCCATGGCCCGCCTTGGACCCTTGGCTGGGATGCGCACCAGGTTTTCCTCGCCAATGCCAGAGACCCAGATCGCCCGGTCTATCGAGGTATGCACCTGATCGGAGGAATAGATGCGAAGCTGCGGCTGGCTTGCCAGCCCCTTCTTGTTGCCCTGCCAGCCAAGCGCGCGCTCGCGCATCACGAGCACGGCCGAAAGTGTCGCCGAGGAGGCAGAGTCCTGGATCACGCCGGAGAAGCCTTCCGGTAGGCCGATTGCCTGGCGCAGCCAGTCGAGCACTTTTGTCTCAAGTTCGGTCGCTGCCGGTGAGGTCTGCCAGAGCATGCACTGCGCCGCCATGGCCGTCACGAGATATTCGGCAACGACGGAAACCGGCGCCGCATTCGCCGGGAAATAGGCGAAGAAACGCGGATGCTGCCAGTGGGTCATGCCCGGCAGGATGATCTTCTCGAAATCCTCGAAGATCGCCTGCATGTCCTCGCCCGTTTGCGGCGGCCGCGATGGTATCTGCGCGGCAATCGCACCGGGTGCCGTCCTTGCGCGCACCGGCCGGTCGCGCAGCGATGCACGATAGTCTGCACCCCATTTCGCGGCCTTTAGTGACCACTCACTGAAACTCTTCTGGTCCATTTGCTACCTCCCGTTCGCCCGTCTGCCCTATGCCTTCGATTCGGTCGGCATCCTCTACAATCGGATACTGCTCGGCAAGGACGTCACAGGCTGGCGCGGCCTGATCGAAACAGTGAAGGCAAAGGGGCTGAAGTTCACGCTGCTCGACGACATGCGCGAAGTGTCCACGTGACTGCGAATTTGGAGAAGGCCCTGGCTGACGGCGAGGTCGCAATAGCGCAGCGCCCCTTGCGACCAGCAGCCGCCTTCGTCAGGCGGGGCGCAGTTCGCCCCAAAGCGCGAAGCCTTCGAGCAGCGTGCCGGAGACGTTCATTCGCGGAAGGCCGAGCGACAGCGTCGCATCGTGAAAATGCGGATCGCAGTACGCGGGCTGAGCAAGCGGCCGCTTGCGTCGATCTCTCGCCGTCGGTGGCGGTAAGGGTCTTCTCGATCGCGGTCTTTCCGTTGCTGACGCTCAGATCGAAGTCCTGGCGTCCGTCCGCAAGGTTGGCGTTGCGGATGATCAGATCGAACATGGTCAGCCCCTCCATTTCAGGCTCGGTTGACCGTCGCGATGCTCTTACCGAAAGAGGAACGCAATTCCGATCCCAAGCGTCCTCAGTGATAGCATCCAAGCGCGCGTTGCTGTCAAGGGTCGCCGGCTAAAGACCGAGGGATGGGGTCACGGCGCTATGTAGCTGCGCCAGAGAACGTAGAGGCTGACGGAAAAAATGATGCCGCGGAAGATCTGGGTCAGGACATCGCGGTGGGTCGAAAGCCGGGTGGAGACGATCGTGCCGAAAATCCCGCCCGCAATGCCGCCGGCGATGAAATAGCCGGCGATGCGCCAATCCACCAGGCCTGAGGATGCATAGTTGATCGCCGTCGTCAGGCCGAAGGTGCCGACGGCGAGAAGCGAGGTGCCGACCGCGTTTATGAGCGGCATGCCGGTCGCAAGCAGCAGTCCGGGAACGATGAGGAAGCCGCCGCCGATGCCGAAGAAGCCGGAACAGGTGCCGGTCAGCAGGGCGGTCAGGCCGGTCTTGCCATGGGTGAGCGCCGAGAGCGATTGCGGCGTGCTGGCCGCCTGGCTCTTCGCCCTTCGCATGGCGAAGCTGACGAACATCATCACGAGGCCGAAGAGAAATAGCAGTCGCTGTCCATCGACCAACTTGCCGAGGCTGGAGCCGAGATAGGCGCCGAGCGAGCCGGCGACGGTGAAGATCAAAGCACAGCGCCACCAGAGATGGCCGCGAAGCGCATGGCTGATAAGGTTGAGGTAGGCGTTGGCGGAAACGGCGAGCGCACCGGTGCCGAGCGCCGTATGCACGTCGCGGATGCCGACGACATAGATCAGCAGCGGAGTCGCAAGGATCGAGCCGCCGCCGCCGATCAGGCCGAGCGTGAAGCCGGTGAGCGAACCGGAGCCGATCGCAAGCAACATTTGCTGGAAGGGGTCCGCCACGATGCCGCTACCCCCACACCGCACCGGGAAGGGCGTCGAGCGGTATCTTCAGGTAGCGCCGGCCGTTGTCTTCGGCGGCCGGCAGTTCGCCGCCACGAACGTTCACCTGGAGCGCATGCAGAATGAGCTTCGGCATCGGCAAGGTCCCGTCGCGCGCCTCGCGCAGGCTGATGTAGTCCGCCTCAGTCTTGCCGGTGACATGCGGGTTTGTGGCCTTCTGCTCCGCCACCGTGCTTTCCCAGCGTGCCTCGCGGCCGCCGTGGCAATAGTCGTGGCCGGTGAATAGGCGTGTCTCGTCCGGCAACGCCAGGATCGCCTGGATCGAACGCCAGAGGTCCCTCGCACTGCCGCCGGGAAAATCGGCGCGGGCCGAGCCGCTGTCGGGCATGAACAGCGTGTCATGGATGAAGGCTGCGTCGCCGATTACATAGCTGATCGATGCCAGCGTATGGCCGGGCGAATGCATGACACGGGCCTTGAGTTCGCCGATCCGGAATGTCTCGCCGTCGACAAACAGCCGGTCCCATTGCGAGCCGTCGCAAGCAAAATCCGGCCAGTTGTAGATCTCCTTCCAGATCAGCTGCACGCCTTTGACGTGTTCGCCGATCGCCGTCGGTGCGCCGGTCCGGCTCTTCAGGTAGCGCGCTGCCGAAAAATGGTCCGCATGGGGATGGGTGTCGAGGATCCACTCGACCGTCAGGCCCTTGGCGGCGATCTGGTCGAGGATCGCGTCGGCATTCCGCGTGGCGGTCGAGCCCGACTTCTCGTCGAAATCGAGCACTGGATCGATGATCGCGCATTTACCGGTCGCCGGATCGGCGACGACATACTGTATGCTGCCGGTGCGGGAATCGTAGAAGCCGGTAACATCGGGCTTATGCATAGGCGAGGGCCTCTTCAGCCGTGGCGCACGGGAAGAAGATCGCGCGGGCGGGGTCGAAATCGTAGTCGGCTTCGAAGGCGGGTGCGTCCGCCGCGAGTTGCGTTACGCAGTCGAGGATGTACTTCACCTTTTCGTCCGACAGCAGGACGCTGAAGTTCAGGCGCGTGAAGCCGGGCTTCTCGATCTCCTCGCCGGCGAGGATCGCCTGGCGGATTTGCTCGGAATGCGCCGCATCGATCGACAGCAGCCGGTGAACGTAAGGCCCGGCACAGGCACAGCCGCCGCGCGCCTGAATGCCGAAGCGGTCGCTGAGCATGCGGGTGACGAGCTGCTGGTGGACATAGCCGCCCTTGCCGTTCCTGATGCGGAAGGAAAAGATCGGCAGGCGATCCGGCTCTTGAAGACCGAGCAGCTCCAGTTGCGGTACGGCCTTCCAGGCGGCAAACGCCCGCCTGGTCAGCGCGCGGTTGCGCCTCTCGATCTCCTCAAGCCCGATCGCATGTTTGACGATGAAGGCGAGTGCGGCGCGGATGTCGCCGACGACGTTCGGCGTTCCGGCTTCTTCGCGTGCCTCGAGGCTGGCGCTGTAGTCGTGCGTATCGGGCGAAACGAACTTGACCGTGCCGCCGCCCGGCCAGGTCGGATTGTTCGTGGCGACGCCGTCGCGGCGGACAATCAGAATGCCGGAGGCACCCGGGCCGCCGATGAACTTGTGCGGCGAGATGACGACGGCGTCGATCTCGGCACCGGCGGCTGGCGACATCGAGACCGGAATGTAAGGGCCGGCGCCGGCATAGTCCCAGATCATCTTCGCGCCGGCAGCCTTGACCATCCGGGTGATCGTGACGACATCGCTGGTGATCCCGGTGATGTTCGATCCGGCCGAGAGGGTGCAGACCGTCAGCTCAGGCGAACCGGCGTTGAGCGCTTCGGCAAGTTCAGCAAGCTCCGGCCCCCCCGCCGAGCATTCGGCCAGTTCGATGATCTCGGCACCGCTTTCGCGCCAGGGCAGGATGTTGGAGTGATGCTCGTAGGGGCCGATGATAACCCGAACATTTTTCCCGGCCGCAACAGCTTCGGTGACGCCGAACAGCTTGACCAGGCGGTTGATGCCCGAGGTCGCGCCGGACCCGGTGAAGATGACCGCGTGTTCCGCCGTCGCACCGCAGAATTCGCCGATCAGCGTGCGCGCTTCCCGGCGCATCCGGGTCATGAAGCCTCCGCAATAGGAGGCCTCCGTGTGGCTGTTGGCGTAATAGGGCAGCACCTCTTCGAGCACGAAGTCTTCGATCACACGCAAGGCGCGGCCCGAGGCGACATAGTCCGCATAGACCAGGTCCTTCATGCCGTAGGGACCGGCAATCTTCGTCTTGGCACCGACGAGACCGTCGCGGAGGTCGGCAACCACGTCCGGGCCATTCAAAGCCTGGCGGAAACGGGTAAGGGGCGTAAGTGCCTCTGAGGGCTGGCGGTGGACGGCAGGTACGATCATCTCGCTGACTCCTCGGAGCGAACATTGACAGCAATTGTAATCTCGTCCACGGTCGAAAAGTTCACCTATTTTCTGCAATTTTGGCCATAGATTGTGTCAGATGATCGAATCTTCATTCAAAATCGATAGCTTCGATCTGAACATCCTTGCCGCATTGCAAAAAGATTCGTCGCTCTCTCAGCGCGACTTGGCTGAAAAGGTCGGCTTGTCACAGAATGCGTGCTGGCGGCGCCTTCAGCGTCTGCAGTCGATCGGACTGATCCGCGGCTCGCACGCAGACATAGATCTGAGTGCGCTAGGGTTGGATCTCACCGTGTTCGTGATGATCCGCACCCGTCATCACTCCAAGGAGTGGAGCGACGGTTTCCGGCAACATGTCGAGAAGCTGCCGGAGGTGATCGACTTCTATCGGATCGGGGGTGATTGGGACTATCTGATCAAGGTGGTGACCAGGGGCATGCGCGGCTACGACAGCTTTTACCAGAAGCTGATCACCAATTTCGACCTCGCAACCGTCACTGGCTTCTTCTCGATGGAAGCGATCATCAACAATCGCCCCGTGGACCTCAGCCGGTTAAAATGAGGCGCCGGCTCTCCCGGCGCCCCACACACATTACATGACGCCGAAACGTTCGAACGCCTCGACGGTGCTCATGCCGGCCTCGATCGCGAGGCGAACCTTGTTTTCGGTTTCGGCCTTTTCCAGGGCTAGCGCGATTGCCTCCCGTTCCGCCTCGCGCGGAATGACGAGCACGCCATCGCGGTCGCCGAAGAGAATGTCGCCCGGCCGGATACGGATGCCGCCGATCTCGATCGGAATGCCGTAGTCGACGACCTTGCCACGCGGGCCCTGGTCCTGTGCATAGGATCCGTAGCAGAAGGTCGGGAAATCAAGCGCAAGAATGCCGGCGCTGTCGCGGCAATAGCCGTCGCAGATCGCACCCGCTGCCTTCAGCTTCAGCGCCCGCGTCGACATCAACTCGCCCCAGACGGCATAACGCGGTGAGGAGCCGGAGCAGACATAGATCTCGTTGGGCTTCAGGCTATCGAGCGCGTGGAACATCAGGCCGAACGGCTTGGCGCTGAACGCCGAGTTTCCGCTCGCCTCGGCGGCCGCGAAGAAATCGGCCTCGAGCACCGGCATCGCCCGCCCGATGGCAACCATGTCATCACGCAATGCCCGGATCTGCGGCGGCAGGAACTGGTGCTGCAGGCCCATCGTATCGAGAATGTCGCCGACCACAGCGGTAAACAGCCGGCTGCGCATGGCGGCAAACAGTTCGGCATCGTCTTCAAAATGGTTCATTTCTTCCCTCAAGCCTTGTGCGCCATGGCGGTCGCGATGCCCTGCATGACGCCTCTGATTTCCGCGAGGCCCTTCAGTCGACCGATCAGCGAATAGCCGGGATTGATCCGCTCCTTGCCGATATCGTCGGCCAGCAGATGTCCGTGGTCTGGCCGAAGCGGGATCTGCCAGTCGGCGCTGCCATCGCGCGCACGACGTTCCTGTTCCTGCATCAGCGCGAAGATCACCGCCGGCATATCGCTCGATCCGCCGAGATGGTCCGCCTCGTAGAACGAGCCGTCCTCCTCGCGTTGGACGTTGCGCAGATGGGCGAAATGAATGCGCGGGCCGAATTCGCGCACCATGGCCGGCAGGTCGTTGTCGGCGCGGGTGCCGTAGGAGCCGGTGCAGAAAGTGATGCCGTTGGCCGGGCTGTCGACAGCGGCGAGGATGCGCCTGACATCGGCTGCCGTCGAGACGATGCGCGGCAGGCCGTAGAGCGAAAAGGCCGGATCATCGGGGTGAATGCAAAGCCGGATACCGACGTCCTCGGCGACCGGTACGATCTCCCCGAGGAAGCGCGCCAGGTTCGCATGCAGATCGTCGGCCGTCACGCCGTCATATTCGGCAAGGGCGGCCAGAAAGCTTGCCCGGTTGAACTGGCGCTCGGTTGCCGGCAGGCCGGCAATGAGATTGCGCTCGATCCGGTCGATCTTTGCCTGGTCCATCTCATCGAGCCGCTGGCGCGCGAGGAAAATCTGCCTCTCGGAGTAGCTGTCTTCGACATGTGGGCGCTTCAACACGAAGAGGTCATAGGCGGCAAAGTCGACCGCATCGAAGCGAAGCGCAAAGCCGCCATTCGCCAAGGGCTGCATCAGCTCGGTGCGCGTCCAGTCGACCACCGGCATGAAGTTGTAGCAGACGATGCTTATGCCCGCCCGCGCCAGGGCGCGAAGCGTGTCCTTGTACCAGCCGATGTAGCGAGCGCTGTCGGCGGTCGCGAGCTTGATCGAATTGTGCACCGGAATGCTCTCGACGACGCTCCAGCGCATGCCCGCGGCTTCGATCAGCGCCTTTTGCGCCAGGATCGCTTCGTCGGGCCACGGCGAGCCGTCGTAGATGTGGTGCAGCGCCGAGACGATCCCTGTCGCGCCTGCCTGCCGGATATGGCTGAGCGGCACCGGATCGTTTGGCCCATACCAGCGAAAGCACTCTTCCATCAGTCTCATGCAAATTCTCCTGCCCGTTTCCGGTCGCCTATTGTTGGACCACGCCAGTCAATAATGTCCGATTGGTCCAACAATTCAAGCCTGAATACGGGCATTTAGCATGAAAATCATGGTATGCGACACGGAATTTTCGAGTTTGCGCTTGACTGCCGGCGCAATCTGGACCAACAAATAAAGCATCGCAGGGAGGATGGTGGTGAGCAGTTCGGTACGGGAAGATGCATTGTCGGGCGTAGAGGCCGTGGAGCCGGGTAGGACTTCGGCCGTCGATCGCCTCGTCGAGCAGATCCGCGACATGATCTCCGAGCGCGGCCTCGGCATCGGCGATGCGCTGCCGACCGAGCGCGACCTCGGTGAGCAGTTCCAGGCCGGACGCAATACCGTGCGCGAGGCGCTGCAGGTGTTGCGCGCCTATGGCATGGTCGAGACCCGGCCGAAGGTCGGCGCCGTCATCAGCGGCGGACACGGCGAGGCCATCCGCCGGCTTTTCGCCTTCCACAACGGAATTTCACCGGACTCTTTTCGCGACCTGCAGGGTTTCCGGCGCATCATCGAGACCGGTGTCGGCGAGCATATCATCCTGACGGCTGGGGATGACGACTTAGAGCGGCTGGACGCGATCAATGCGCGGATCCTGGAGGCTGAGACCGTCGAGGATGCGGCGCGCTGCGATTACGAGTTTCATTCGGCGATCGTCGAGCTCTCAGGCAACCGCACGACGCTGGCCGCCTACCACATGCTGCGCTCGGTGATCGAGGAGGTCATGCGGCTCGGCAAGGCAGAGCGCACGGTGCATGCGGAAACCTTCGAGGCGCACGCCGAAATCATCCGGGCGCTGAAGGCTCGTGATCGCATCGCCTACGTCTACCTGATGAGCCGCCATTTGGAGTTCGGCATCCGGTTCGTCGATGCCGCGCCAGGCGGCCAGTAACCGCGATGAGCATATGGGAGTTTTGAGCCACACCGCCTTGGCGGTGCGGGCAGCCGTTTGCCGGATCCACTCGCCCGTTGGTCCGGCGGCACGAACAGGGCACTTGGGAGGAGAACCAATATGAGCAACATGAAACGTCTGGCGCTTGCCGCGCTACTTGCCTCTGTCAGCTTTGCGCCGGGCGCGGCCTTCGCCGGCGGCAAGGCGATCGCCGGCATCGTCTTTCAGCAGGACCAGTATTTCCGCGGCATTCAGATCGGCATGGAGAAGGCAGCGGAAGCTGCCGGAGACGAGCTCCTTGCCGGCAACAGCGACAGCAAGCTGGAGAAGGAAGCCCAGCTGATCGACACCTATATCGCCCGCGGCGTGAACTCGATCGTCGTGGCGCCGCTTTCGGCCGACGCTTCGGTGCCTGCGCTGAAAAAGGCGCGCGACGCCGGCATCACGGTGGTGACCTACGGCACCTCGGCCAACGGCGACGTCGCCCAGGCCACCGTGATGAGCTCGGATCGCGATATCGGCATCGGTACCGGCAAGGCCGCGACCGATTTCCTAAAGACGCTCGGCAACGGCGAGAAGGTGAAGATCGGCACGCTGGCCTTCAAGGCGCTGCTGCCTGAGCAGTCGAATGCCCGCGTCGATGGGTTCCTGAGCGTCGTCAAAGATCAGGTGGACATCGTCGCCCAGCAGGATGCCTGGCTTGCCGAGAAGGCGCTGGCAGTTGCAAGCGACATGCTGACGGCCAATCCCGATATCCGAGTGATCTATGCCGCCAACGAAGGCGGCACGATCGGCGCCGTTCAGGCGGTGAAGAAGGCAGGCCTCGAGGGCAAGGTTTTCGTCTTCGGCACCGACGGTTCCGAGCAACTCGCCAACATGCTCCTGAATTCGGACAACGTGCTGCAGGCAACGACGGCGCAGCAGCCGCTCGAGGTTGGCAAGCAGGCGATCGAAGCCGCGCAGAACCTGCTCGACGGCAAGAAGATCGAGACGAAGGTCAACGTTCCGGTTCTGCCTCTGACCCGCGCCGACGCGGAAGGCGTCGCTGCCTACAAGGAAGGCCTCAAAGCCTTGAAGTAAGGGCCCGAAAGTGAACTGGGCGGCGGGAGCATTGTCCCATCGCTCCTTCACCGCGCACAGCAGGAAATCCGCATGAGCTATCCGCAACCAAGGTCAGCCGCGTTGCAAGGGGTGCAGGGACGGCTGGACTTTCGGGCCGTGACCAAGCGTTATGGCCCGACCGTCGCCCTTTCCGAATTCACCCACAGCTTCGCGCCCGGGAAGGTGCATGCCCTGATGGGCAAGAACGGCTCGGGCAAGTCGACGCTAGTCAAGCTTCTCGCTGGCGTCACCGAACCGACATCCGGCACGATCAGCGTTAACGGCGAGGACCGCCACTTCACCTCGCCGCATGACGCCTTCGCCGCCGGCATCGTCACCGTGCATCAGGAGCTCTCGCTGGTGCCGGAACTTTCGGTCGGCGAGAACATCTTTCTCGGCCGGCTGCCGCATCGGCGGCGCGCCGGTTTCAGCGTCGTCGACTGGGCGGGCCTGCACCGGCGCGCCGGCGAACTGCTCGCCGACATGGGACTTGCGCTCGATTCCCGCCAGCCGGTCTCCGCCCTCAGCGTCGGCCAGCAGCAGGTGGTGGAGATCGTCAAGGCGATGTCCTTCAACCCGTCGATCCTGCTGCTCGACGAGCCGACCTCGGCGCTCGCCACCCGCGAGGTCAAGCAGCTCTTTGCGCTGATCGAACGCTTGCGCGCCCGCCGCGTGACGATGATCTACATCACCCACCGCATGAGCGAACTCTTCGAGATCGCTGACACCTGTACGGTGATCCGCGACGGCCACTATATCGGCTCGGTCGCGATGAAAGAGACGACGCCTTCGGCGATCGTCGGAATGATGTTCGGCGATGCGGCGCGTGCCACGCGTCCGCCGCGGCGCGAGCTCGATCGCACCAAGCCGGTGCTCGAAGTGCGCGAACTCAGCCGGTCAGGGCATTTCCACGACGTCTCCTTCGACCTCTATCCCGGCGAAATCCTCGGCATCGCCGGCCTGCTTGGCGCCGGGCGCACGGAACTGATGCGGGCGATTTTCGGCGCAGACCGGATCGACGGCGGTTCCGTCAGGCTCGATGGCCGCATCATGACCGGCGCAAGCCCGCGCGATATGCGCAAGGCGGGGCTTGGCTACACGCCGGAAAACCGCAAGGAGGTCGGGCTCGTGCAGTCGCGCTCGACCGCCGACAACCTCTGCATGGCGAGCCTCGGCCCGATCTCCAACAGGGGCTTCATCTCGCGTCGGCGCGAACAACCGCATGTGCGCCGCCAGATCGCCGATCTGCATATCAAGTGCGGCGACCCGGAACTGCCGGTGTCGTCGCTTTCCGGCGGCAACCAGCAGAAGGTGGTGATCGGCAAATGGCTGAACCGGCAGCCCTCGGTGATGTTCTTCGATGAACCGAGCCGCGGCGTCGACGTTCAGGCCAAGCGCCAGATCTTCGACATCATCTGGCAGAAGGCGGCCGACGGCCTTTCCAGCATCTTCGTATCGACGGAACTCGAGGAGGTCCTCGAAGTCGCCGATCGCATCCTGGTGATGCACCACGGCGCCGTTGTCGCCGAAGTGGATCCGACGAGAACCGATCTTACCGAACTCTACGGCCTGTGCATGGAAGGGGCCAAGCGATGACACTTGTGAGCCAAACGACCGAGGCCGGCGGACAGAAAACGCCGCTCAAGTTCCTCAAGACCTATCCGATGGAGATCATTCTCGCGGCGCTGATGATCTTCCTGATCCTGGTCGCGCCCGGCTTTGCCTCGACCAGCAACGTCTTGAACGTGCTGCGCACGGTCTCGATGCTCGGCATCATCGCCTTCGGCATGACGGCGGTCATCATCAGCGGCGAGATCGACCTTTCGGTCGGGGCGGGCGCAGCACTTGCCGGCTGCATCGTTGCCTGGTTTGCCGACCGCTTCACCGATGCGCTCGGCGATTGGGGCGCGGTCACGGTCGGTTTTGCCGTGGCGCTGCTGCTCGGTTTCATGCTCGGCTATCTCACTGGCCGTTTCCGGCAATGGTTCAACGTGCCGACCTTCATCACCACGCTTGCGCTTTTTGCGGCGCTCCGCGGGGTCGCCAATCTCATCACCGGCGGCTTCCCGATGTCGTCCTTCCCGCTCGGCTTCGATTTCCTCGGCGGCGGCTACCTCTTCGGCATTCCGTTCCCGGTCTATATCTTTGCGCTCACCTTTGCCGGCATGCATTTCCTGATGAAGTATACGAGCTTCGGCCGCGAGGTTTATGCCGTCGGCGGCAACATGGAGGCAGCCCGCCTCTCCGGCATCGACATCTGGAAGGTAAAGGCGCTGACACTGGGGCTCACTGGCGCGCTCACCGCCGTCTCCGGCACGCTGATTGCCTCGCAGATCGGCGCCGGAACCGGGACGACGGCAACGGGCATGGAGCTCGACGTCATCGCGGCCGTGATCATCGGCGGCACCTCGCTCTTTGGTGGCAAGGGCCGTATTTGGGGCACGCTGATCGGGGTCCTGTTCCTCGGTTGCATTTCCAACGGCATGACGCTGATGAATGTCAGCGAATATTGGCAATACGTCGTGCGCGGCGGGATCATTCTCGGCGCCGTGCTCCTGAACCAGGTTCTGGAACGGGTGCGCTGAGACCGGCGCGGGATGCTCGCATCCCGCGGCCCTCATGAAAATCGATCACGCTTATGATCTTGGGTCGCCCGCGATCCAAATCATCGCGATCCATCGCGGAGACAATCATGACTGAATTCAAAGGAAAAATCGCACTCGTCACCGGCACGTCCGGTATCGGCCTCGCCTCGGCGATCCGCCTTGCCTCGTCAGGTGCCATCGTGCTCGCGTGTGGCAATGACCTTGCCACCAACGAGAGATTCGACAAGATCGCCAGCGAGCGCAATCTGCCGATGTCGACGCGGCTGACGGATGTCTCGGTCGAGGCGGAGGTGGAGGCGGCCGTCCGTGAGGCAGTGCTGCGCCACGGCGGCCTTGATATCATCGTCAATGCCGCGGCCGTCCATCCCTATGGCACGGTAGTCGATACCAGCGCCGAGAGCTTTGCGCGCTGCCTCTCGGTCAATGTCGGTTCGATCTATCTGACCGGCCGCTTCGGCATTCCCGAAATGGTCAAGCGTGGCGGCGGCGCGATCGTCAACATTTCTTCGGTGCAGGGGCACGCCTGCCAGCAAAACGTTGCCGCCTATGTCGCCTCCAAGGGGGCGATCCACGCGCTGACGCGCGCCATGGCGCTCGATCACGCCGCGGCCAAGGTCCGGGTGAACTCGGTCAGCCCCGGGTCGGTGCGCACGCCTTTGCTTTCGCTTGCGGCCCGCACCTATGGCGGCGAGGGCGTCAGCGAGGCGGAAGCCTTTGCTCGCTTCGGTGCCGCGCACCCGATCGGCCGCATTGGCGAACCAGAGGAGGTGGCCGAACTGGTCGCCTACCTCGCCTCCGAGCGCGCCGCCTTCGTCACCGGCTCGGATTTCCGCATTGACGGCGGCCTCACCGCTGGCATCGGCGTCAAGTAATCACACGAGGAATCGACAAATGAAGATCGGCCTTGGGCTCTACCGGGAGCAACTCACTCCGGATAACTTTCAGTTTGCCTTGCAGGCAGGCGCGACCCATGTCGTCGCGCACCTGACCAACTATTTCGCGGGCAAGGATCCGAAGATCGACAGCGGTGATCAGGGCGGCTGGGGCGATTGCTCCAGCGATCGGCTCTGGACTTACGATGAGTTGTCGGCGCTGGTGAAGGACGTGCGCGCCGGCGGCCTGGAGGTGGCGGCGATCGAGAACTTTTCGCCGCGCTTCTGGCATGATGTGCTCCTGGACGGGCCTGAGCGCGCGCAGCAGATCGAGGGGCTGAAGCAGCTCATCCGCGACGCCGGCCGCGCCGGCATTCCCTGCATCGGCTACAATTTCTCGCTCGCCGGCGTCTATGGCTGGACCCGTGGCCCCTATGCCCGCGGTGGCGCCGAATCCGTCGGCTTTGGCGTCGAAAACAGCATCGCGCCGAGCCCGGATGCGCCGATCCCGGACGGCATGGTGTGGAACATGCGGTACCGCCGCGGCATCCCCGGTGTCGCCCCGGTTTCCGTCAGCTCGGCGGAGCTTTGGGACCGCCTCAGCCACTTCCTGAAGGCGGTTGTACCGGTCGCCGAAGAGGCGGGCGTCGTACTTGGCGCTCACCCTGACGATCCGCCGGCGGAGGAACTGCGCGGCACGGCACGGCTCGTCAACCGACCGGAGAAATACGATCGGCTGATGGCGATCGTCGACTCGCCCTCGAACGGCCTGGAACTCTGCCTCGGCTCGCTGCAGGAGATGCCGGGCGGCGATATCTACGACCATGTCCGCCGCTTTGCCCGCTCCGGCCGCATCGGCTACATCCATTTCCGCAACGTGCGCGGAAAGATGCCGCGCTATGTCGAGACCTTCGTCGATGAGGGCGATATCGACATGGCCGAGATCATCCGCATCCTGCGCGACGAGAACTACCGGGGCGTGATGATCCCCGACCACACGCCGGCCATGACCTGCGGTGCCTCCTGGCATGCGGGCAAGGCTTTTGCGCTCGGCTACATGAAGGCGCTGGTGCAGAACGCCGAAGCGCTCGGGCCATCGCGCTCGATCCCTGCAAGCATGGCGGCGGAATAGGAGGCAGCGATGGCACCCGAGCTTATCTGTGTCGCGCCCGTCGGCGACCGCTGCGGTGAGGGCGCCGTCTGGTCCGCGGACGAGGCGGCTGTCTACTGGACGGACATCAACCGGTTCCTCGTGCATCGCTACGACGAGGCAACTCAAGCGGTCAGAACCTGGTTGTTCGACGAACCGGTGGTGGCGATCTCGCTGACAAATGAAGCCGGCCGCCTGCTCGTTGCTCTCGGTTCGAAACTCCTCTGGTGGTGGCCGGAGACCGATCGGCGCGAAGATCATGGCTTCCGCCTACCCGGCGCGCCGCGGGTACGGCTCAATGATGGCCGCACCGATCCCGCCGGAAACTTCTGGGTCGGTTCGATGAAGAACAATGTCCTGCCCGATGGCGAGCTCGGCGAAGCGGGCCCGGGCGAGGGCATTCTCTTTCGCATCGCGCCTGACGGGACTGTCACCGAATGGCGCCAGGGGCTCGGCATCTCCAACACGCTCTGCTGGAGCCCGGACCAGCGCACCTTCTACTTCGCCGACACGCTGGCAAACGAGATCTATGCCTTCGACTATGACGCGGCCGAGGGGGCGATTTCAGGCGAACGGCATTTCTTCACCGGATTCGATCGCGGCTCGCCCGATGGCTCGACGATCGACAGCGAAGGCTTTCTCTGGAACTGCCGTTTCGGCGGAAGCTGCATTGCCCGGATCGCACCCGATGGCCGTCTTGCCGAAGTAATCGACGTGCCGGTGACCAACATCACCACCTGCACCTTCGGTGGTGCCGATCTCAAGACGCTCTATATCACCACCGCCAGCATTCTTTCCGGCCCCGGTGAACGCCTCGCCGGCAGCCTTTATGCCATGCGCGTCGAAGTTCCCGGCCTTCCGGAAAACCGGTTTGGAGTGGCAACCAGGTGAGTGCGGTGACGACACGACGCGCGCTTGCCTGGGCGCATGGCTGCCTTTCGGTGCAGTCGCTCGGCGGCATGCTCGGCCCCGTGCTGTTTTTGCTGCCGGACGGGCGGCACGTCAGTCCCTTGCATGTGGCACCTTGGGGTAGTGATCCCGAGCGCGACACGCTGCCCGAAATCCTGCAAGAATTGCGCGGCGAATGGCCCTGCGTCCCCTTCGGCAGCGACGCCGACCGGGCGCTTCCCGCAGGCTGGTCTGCGACAGGAGAAAGTTTCGATGGCGCCGGCGTGCCCCATGGCCATAGCGCCAATGCTCATTGGGATTGGAGCGCTTGCGACGACCGTCAGATCACTATGGAATGCCGGTATCCGGAGGACCATCCGATCGGCCTTTTGCGGCGGAGGATTATGCCGGATCCAAGCGCGGCCGCCATCGACATCACCCTGGAAATCGAGGCGCGGCGGCCATGCCGGCTGCCGATCGGCCTGCATCCGACGTTCCGGCTGCCGAGCCGCCCGGGTTCGGTCACTATCGAACCCGGTGCCTATGATCGCGTCTTGAGTTTTCCCGGCGACGTCGAACCGGGCGCGGCCTTGTTCTCGCTCGATCGGCAATGGCCATCGCTTGGCAAAGTCGAGACCCGTAGCGGTGCGACAATCGACGCCTCGCAGGTGCCGCTCACCGAAGAAACCGAGGATCTGCTGCAGCTCTGCGGTGTCGACGGCAGCCTGGCGCTCCACTATCGCGACGAGGGGTTTCGCGCGCGGCTCACCTGGCAGAAGGATCACTTTCCGAGCCTGCTACTCTGGTTCAGCAATCGCGGCCGCAAGGCCTATCCCTGGAACGGGCGGCACGTGGCGCTCGGCCTCGAGCCCATCGCCTCTGCTTTCGATCTCGGACCGGCGGTCTGCACGGCGGCTAACCCGCTGGCATTATCGGGCGTTGCCACGGCGATTGCGTTCGAGCCGGGTCAGATCTTCATCACCCACTACCGACTTTCCGTCGAAGTCGCTCCTATCAGCAATCCTGCCGGGCACGCGGCCACAACAAGCCTAGCTGCAGTTCGGCAAGTTTAGTCGCATCACTGCTGGCCGACTAATGCCTAGCTGGTCAGCATTTTTCATTGGGGCAAGTCATGTCTAGTCTTGCATGCATTCTCGGGGCCGGAAATGTGGATCCCGCCATTCTTGAATTCCTTCACAGGTCCGGGCAGGTCCAGGATAAGCAGGCGTGGGCGATTGAGCCGCTGACCGGCGGCGTCGCATCGGACATTTGGAAGGTCACGACGAATGAAACGAGTTTCGTCGTCAAGAAGGCGCTGGCGAGCCTGCGCGTAGCCCAGGACTGGAAAGCGCCGGTGACGCGAAACGCCAGCGAGGTCGAATGGATGCTCGAGGCCGCAAAGGTCGCTCCGAATGCCGTTCCGCGCATTCTTGCACATGATCCGTCGCTCGGTGCATTCGCCATGACCTACTTCAATCCTTCCGAAAATCCCGTCTGGAAGGAGGAACTGCGTAATGGGCGCGTCGATGTGACGTTCGCGCGTCGTCTGGGGGGCGTTGTTGCGGCGATCCATGCGGCGACCGCGCACTCGCAAGATATCGGCCGCCGGTTCGCCAATGACGAGGTCTTTCACTCGATCCGCCTTGAGCCCTATCTTGAAGCGACGGCGCAGGTGCATCCTGATCTTGCTGCACCGCTTCTTGCACTGTCGCGGGACGTGATGAACACGAAGACCGCACTTGTTCACGGGGACGTCAGCCCAAAGAACATTCTGATTGGCCAGGATGGTCCGATCATCCTCGATGCAGAATGTGCTTGGTATGGCGATCCATGCTTCGATCTTGCCTTCTGTCTCAATCACCTGCTGCTGAAGTGTATCTGGCGACGGCAGGATGCGGCGGAGCTTCTGCACAGTTTCGAGGCTCTCGTGAAATCATATCTCACGGGAGTGACCTGGGAGCCGGCAATTGCGCTTGAGGCCCGGGCTGCGAGGCTCTTGCCGGCTCTTCTTCTGGCGCGCGTCGACGGAAAGTCGCCGGTCGAATACATCACAACAAGCACAGACAAGGACTTCGTCCGCCAATTTGCCCGTAACCTGATCCAGTCACCCCCAGCCACCCTGGCCGATGTAACGCGAGCCTGGGCCGAGGAACTCTGCAAATGAACGACACGCAAATCGCCGGGATCAAGGGCCGGCGCGTTTGGGACTCGCGGGGAAACCCGACCGTCGAGGCCGAAATTACGCTTGCCAGCGGAGCGCAAGGCCGCGCGATCGCACCGGCCGGCGCTTCGAGAGGAACCCGCGAAGCAACTGACTTGCGTGATGGCGGCAGCAGCTTGTGCGGGAAGGGCGTTGCAAAGGCCGTGGCAAATATCGACGGGCCGATTGCGAGGGCGCTGATCGGAAGGGACGTCTTCGATCAATCGGGAGCAGACGCTGCCCTCTGCGCGCTCGACCCGTCGCCGTCAAAGGCGGTTCTCGGCGGCAACGCCACAGTCGCCGTGTCACTTGCGGTATTGCACGCCGCTGCTGCGGCCGCCCGTGAGCCGTTATGGCGCCGTGTTGCCAGCGCATATGGCCGGCAGCCGTCCATCCCTCTGCCCGAGATCCAGATATTCGGTGGAGGGGCTCACGCAGGCAGGCGCGTGGACGTGCAGGACTTCATGATCATGGTTCCGGGCGCCTCGAGTTTCGAAGAGGTCATGGAGATCACCAATGCCGTTTACTTCGCCGCCGGCGATCTTATGGCGAGCAGAGGCCGGCTTGCGGGGGTGGCGGACGAGGGCGGATGGTGGCCCGCTTTCGATAGCAACGAAGAGGCGCTCGAGACGTTATGCGACGCTATCGTGAAAGCGGGCGAGACACCGGGCGACCGGGTCGTCATCTCGCTTGACGTTGCTGCCTCGGAGTTCGGAAGAGGTGGCCGCTACAAATTGGCGCTGGAAAATCGCGAACTGGATTCGGGCGAGATGATCGACCAGCTGGGCCGATGGCTCGATACCTACCCGATCGCGTCGATCGAAGACCCTCTGGCCGAGGACGATATCGAAGGCATGGCCGCATTTACGACCCGTTTCGGGGGGCGTGTCCAAATAATCGGCGACGACTATCTCGTGACAAACGCGGCTCTCGTCCGCGATGCAGCCAGCAATGGCGCCTGTAATGCCGTACTGATCAAGGTCAATCAGGTAGGAACAGTCACGGAAGCCGTGGAAACCTATCTCACCGCCGAAAGGGCCGGTTGGCGATCGGTCGTGTCGGCACGCTCGGGAGAAACGGAGGACGTATCCATCAGTCATCTCGCCATAGGGCTCGGCGCCGGCCAGCTGAAGGTTGGTTCATTCACGCGCTCGGAGCGGATGGCCAAGTGGAATGAGTGCATTCGAATCCAGGAGCAGCTCGGTGCCAGCGCGTTCGTGGCCGGCGCTCCGCTGCACAACACCTGGTGGTCTAAAAAGAACAATAGGACAACAGTATGAAATTGGTCCGGATAGGCGACATCGGTCGCGAAAAACCGTGCATGCTCGACGAGAACGGCAAAGCATGGGACGTATCCTCGTTGATCGGGGACGTCACGCCCGAAACGATTGGAACTGTAAGCGCGCAGCTGGCAGACGCCGATTTCGACGCACTTCCCGAGGTTGCGGTCTTGTCGACGCGTATCGGCGCCCCCATCAAGCAACCGCGCAACATTTGGTGCATCGGCCTCAACTATTCGGACCATGCTGCTGAAGCCGGGCTGCCGGTGCCTGCTGAACCAATCCTCTTCAACAAGGCGGCCGGCACCTATTGCGGTCCGAACGATCCAATCCTCTATTCGAGGACGATGGCCAAGCTCGACTGGGAGGTCGAGCTCGGCATCGTCATCGGCAAGCGGGCGTTGAATGTTTCGCGTAGCGAGGCGATGGACCATGTCTTCGGCTACACGGTTGTCAACGATGTCTCGGAACGCGCCTGGCAGATGGAGCGCGGCGGCCAATGGGTGAAGGGCAAGAGCTTCCCAAACTTCTGCCCGACGGGTCCGTGGCTCGTCACCCGTGACGAGGTGCCGGATCCGCAGGCGCTTTCGATGTGGCTCGACGTCAACGGCGAACGCATGCAGGCGGGCACGACCGCGCGCATGATCTTCGATGTCGCGACCATCGTCTCCTACATGAGCGAGTTCTGCGTGCTTGAGCCCGGCGATCTCATCTGCACCGGCACACCGCCAGGCGTCGGCATGGGCAAGAAGCCGCCGCGCTATCTGAAACCCGGCGACGTGGTGGAACTCGGCATCGACCGGCTCGGCCGCCAGCGCCAGATCGTTCAGTCACTCTAGGCTTACAAAAGGGGTCTCGCCATGAATGGAAAGACGGAACGTTTGGCCGGACGCGTGGCCGTGGTCACGGCGGCCGGCCAGGGCATCGGCCGTGCCGTCGCCGAGCGGCTGATATCGGAGGGCGCCGAGGTTCACGCCAGCGACATCAATGCCGACCTGCTCGCCACCCTTGACGGCGCCGCGACGACGCGGCTCGATGCGACCGATCACGCGGCGGTCGCCGCCTATTTCGAGGCCTTCGCACGGATCAATATCCTGGTGCATGCCGTCGGTTACGTGCATCAGGGCACGATCGAGGAATGCTCGGCTGCCGACTGGCGCCGCTCGGTAAACATCACCCTCGACAGCGCCTATAACGTCATCGCCGGCGCGGTCCCGAAGATGAAGGCTGATGGCGGCAGCATCATCACCATCGGATCGGTCGCCTCCTCGATCAAGGGCTTTCCGCGGCGCGCCGCTTACGGCGCCGCCAAGGGCGGCGTCATCGGGCTGACCAAGGCAGTCGCCGCCGACTACGTGTCCCTGGGCATTCGCTGTAACTCGGTCTGCCCCGGAACGGTCGCATCGCCCTCGCTGGAGGAACGCATCGGCGAACTTGGCGAGAAACTCGGAAGCCGGGACGAGGCTTACCGGTCCTTCATCAGCCGACAGCCGGCCGGGCGTTTCGGCACGGTGGAGGAGGTCGCTGCCGTCTGCGCCTTTCTCGCCTCCGACGAGGCTGCCTTCATCACCGGCCAGGCGATCAACATCGACGGCGGCATCACGATCTGACGCGATACTGTCGCTCAATGCGTCAAACGCAAGACACCTCCGGATGCGCATCCGGAGGTGTCTGTTTGTCGGGTGGCGCGTCGGGCCGACGCCACGCCCTGCGGCATCGTCCGCTGATCAGGCC
>NZ_JBVQPO010000019.1:0-69207 GCF_055710065.1 Ensifer sp. VA4
GCTTATCGGCACCAACAGCCGGCTTTGCCTGACCTTCATTCCGCTGATCGGGTTGGCGCCACTGGGTCTCTTCCTGCTGGCGCTGCGCTACGGCGCTCCATCGCGTCCGGCGCTATCCGGTGCACTGGCGGGGCTTGCCGCCGGCGGCATCGCCGCCACGTTTTATGCGGCGCACTGCCCCGATGATTCACCGCTCTTCGTCGCGACCTGGTACACGATTGCCGTCCTTGGCCTCACCCTGCTCGGGACCCTTGGCGCCCGCTGGCTCGTCCGCTGGTAGAAAGGTCGCGGGCAGAAGCCACGCCGTCGGCTGTTTCTGCGACTGTTGCATACGGGACGCAGCCGCGACGATTGGCGTCATGGCAAGATTTCCGCACTTGGCGGTTGCACGCGATTCGCTTATAGCTCGTCATCCGGCAACCAATCAGGGAGGTTTCAAAAGATGCCAGCTTTTTCTTTCTCCCTACGGGGCGGCGTACAGTTCTGAACTGGACGCAGAAGGGCGCCTTCGTCTTTCCGTCTATTCCGGGTCAGAAGTCGTTTCGCTGATTTTGGCCGTTCTCTTCCAGAGAATATTGCCAAGCCAATGATGCCGCATCGGAAGCTGGGTTCCTTTTTAACGGCATAATCCATTCTGAATCTTTTTGAGGCCGATGCGTCGCGCATCGGGCAAATATTATGGCTTTTACTCGTTTCGCCTTGCGCGGCGGTGCGTTCCGCAGCGTTCTTGGTTTCACTTGGTCTCACTGGAAGGCGCAGCCGATCAGGATCAGCGCCATCCTCGGCATGGTCCTTCTGTCGACGCTCGCCGATGTCCTGACGCCGCTCTATTCGGGCCGGCTCGTTGATGCCGTCGTTTCCGGCGCGGCAACGGATGAGCTCGCCTGGACCGCGGCGATCGCGGCATTCTGGATGCTGATGGCGCTCTCGCTCGGCGCGATCCTGTTGCGTCACCTCACCTTCCTGGGCGTCACGGATCTGACGCTCAAGATGATGGCGGACATCGCCTCGGCGGCGTTCTACCGCATCCAGCGCTTCTCGACCGATTGGCACGCCAACAGCTTCGCCGGCTCGACGGTGCGCAAGGTGACGCGCGGCATGTGGGCGCTCGACCTTCTGAACGACACATTGCTGGTCGCGCTGTTCCCGTCCGTCGTGATGCTGGTCGGTTCGACGGTGCTGATGTCGTTCTACTGGCCGATGATGGGTGTCATCATCGGTATCGGCTCGATCGTCTTCATCCTGATGACGATCGCGCTTTCGCTCGGTTATGTCGCGCCGATGGCAAGCCTCGCCAACCGGTGGGACACGAAGCTCGGCGGCGCACTCGCCGACGCGGTGAGCTGCAACATCGTCGTCAAGGGCTCCGGCGCCGAGGGGCGCGAGGATGCACGCCTTGCCAAGGTTCTTGCCAAGTGGCGGGACCGCACGCGCCGCACGTGGATTAGAGGCACGACCAACGGCACGACACAGGGGGCGATGCTGCTCGTCCTGCGCGCGGCCGTGATCGGCTTCGCCTTGCTTTTGTGGGCGCGCGGGCAGGCAACGGCGGGTGACATCACCTTCGTGCTCACCTCGTTCTTCATCCTGCAGGGTTACCTGCGTGAAGTCGGGCAGCATATCCGCAACCTGCAGCGCTCGATCAACGACATGGAAGAGCTCGTCGACATCCATGGCCAGCCGCTCGGTATCGAGGATAGGGCCGATGCCAAGCCGATCCGGATCACCGACGGTCGCATCGAGTTCAGGGACGTGACGTTCCATTACGGTGCGCACCGCAAGCCGCTCTACGACCGGTTCTCGGTGACGATCCGGGAGGGCGAACGTGTCGGCCTCGTCGGGCATTCCGGCTCGGGCAAGACGACCTTCGTCAAGCTGATCCAGCGTCTGCACGATCTGAAGTCCGGGCAGATCCGGATCGACGGCCAGGACATCGCCTCGGTGGCGCAGACGTCGCTGCGCCAGCAGATCGCGATCGTCCAGCAGGAGCCGATCCTGTTCCATCGCTCGCTTGCAGAAAACATCGCCTATGCGCGGCCGAGCGCCACGCAGAGCGAGATCGAGAAGGCAGCGAAGCTTGCCAGCGCCCACGACTTCGTCACGGCCCTGCCGAAAGGCTACGGCACGCTGGTGGGCGAACGCGGTGTCAAGCTCTCGGGCGGTGAGCGCCAGCGCATCGCCATTGCGCGCGCGTTCCTGGCGGATGCACCGATCCTTATTCTCGATGAGGCAACCTCGAGCCTCGATTCGGAATCGGAAGTGCTGATCCAGCAGGCAATGGAACGGCTGATGCTCGGGCGTACGACGCTGGTGATCGCGCATCGCCTGTCGACCGTGCGGGCGCTCGACCGGCTGCTGGTCTTCGATCACGGCCGGATCGCGGAGGAGGGCACGCACGACGCGCTGATCCGTCTTGACGGCGGAATCTACCGCGGTCTCTTCGAGCGCCAGGCGCTGGAACTGACCAAGGGGCTGGTGCTGAACGACCAGTAAGGAATGTCGTCTGCCAAACTGTTCGCCGCGCCTGATGTGGGCGCGGCGGATTTCGTATCTACTGAGCAAGCCAGCGAACGATGCCGCGCGCAGCCGCACGGCCGGTGGCGAAACAGGCGGTCAACAGATAGCCGCCGGTCGGCGCTTCCCAGTCGATCATCTCGCCAGCGACAAACGTGCCGGGCAGGGCTTTCAGCATGTAGCTGTCGTCGATCGAATCCCACTGAACTCCGCCTGCCGAAGAGATGGCTTCGGCGATCGGCCGCGGGCGTCGCAGCGGTATCGGCAGCGCCTTGATCAAGGCAGCGAGATCCGGTGGGCTCATCCGGGCGGCTTCGGGCGCAAGTTCGCGCAGCAGCGCTGCCTTCACGCCTTCGAACCCGGCTCCCTTGCGCAGGCGGTTGGCGAAGCTCGTCTTGCTGTCAAAGCGGCCGAGATCCTTCGCCAGTCGCTCGGCGGCTCGTCCGGGAGCGAGATCGACCACCAGATCGGCCTTTTCACCGCCCACGAGGCGGTCTCTGAGCGGGGCTGCATGGGCGTAGACCAAGCTGCCCTCGATGCCGCTGCTGGACACCACGAACTCACCGGGAACGGTCCCTGCCGGGGATGTGGCGGTGACGCCCTTGAGCGCTGCGCCGGCAAAACGGTCGCGGAAGGTTTCGCTCCAATCGACGTCGAAGCCGCAGTTGGCAGGCTGGAAGCTGGCGACAGCCACGCCCCTCTCGCCCAATTGGGGGACCCAGACGGCGTCAGATCCGAGGCGTGGATAGCTGGCGCCGCCGAGCGCGAGTAGCGTCGCGTCGGCGCTGGCGAGCTTCTTGCCATCGGGCGTGTCGAAGACGAGTTCGCTGCCCTCCACGCCCGTCCAGCGGTGCCGGGTCAGGATCCGGACTCCGCGGCCTTCCAGCGACTTCAGCCAGGCGCGCAGCAGCGGCGACGCCTTCATGACCTCAGGAAAGACACGGCCCGACGAACCGACGAAGGTCTTCGTTCCGAGAGCGGCGGCCCATTGCCTGACATCGTCGGGCGTAAACGCATCAAGGGCCGCGCGCAGCCGCGGCGAAGCGTTGCCGAAGCGCTCGGCAAAGACGGCATAGGGTTCGGAATGGGTGATGTTCAGGCCCGACTTGCCGGCAAGCAGGAACTTCCGCGCGACCGTCGGCATGGCGTCGTAGACAGTGACCGCGTGGTCGCGTTCAGCCAGCACCTCGGCGGCCATCAGCCCGCTTGGCCCACCGCCGATAACGGCGATCTGCTTCTTCCCCATCCGCCTGCCCGGTCATCGATTCCACTCCCGGCACTCTTGGCCCGGCAACGGCCGTCGCGCAACCCCGCCTGACGTGCACTCAGCGGCGATTGGCACCATTGAGCTTCCTCTCGAGCCACAGGCTGTAGCGCGAACCGGTGAAGCAGATGACGAAATAGACCGCCGCGGCGAAGATGTAGGCCTCGCTGTAGAAGCCGAGCCAGCCAGGGTCGGTTGCCGAGGTCTTGGCGGCGTTCAGCAGATCATAGATGCCAATGACCGCAAGCAGCGAGGTGTTGAGCACGATGCCGATTGCGAGGTTGACGATAGCCGGGATGACGGCGCGAAGCGCCTGCGGCAGGACCACGAGGCGCAGCAATTGAATTCTGCTCAAGCCAAGTGACAGGGCCGCCTCCCGCTGACCGACGGGAACGACCTGGAGACCGGCGCGAATGACTTCGGCGAGATAGGCAGAAAAGAACAGGGTGACGCCGATCTGCGCGCGCAGCAGCTTGTCGATGGTGGCCCCGCTCGGCAGCGCCATCGGCACGATCAGCATCGCCACATAGAGGATGGCGATCATCGGCACGCCGCGCAGCACTTCGATGAAGGCAATCGCCAGGCATCGCAGGATGCCCATGTCGGACTGGCGGGCAAGCGCCAGCAGCAGCGCGATCGGGAAGGCAAAGGCGAGGCCGGCGATCGACACGGTGAGCGTGATCGGCAGCCCGCCCCAGTGATTGGTCGAGACCGGTTCCATGGCACCGGTGCCCGCCATTATCAGCCAGCTGCCGAGAAGAGCCAGCAGCCAGACCGGCACGAGGCGAAAGCTCCAGAAGCGGGGAAGGGCGGAGACCGCGAGCAGCGTCAGGATGAAGGCAACGACCAATGCCGGGCGCCACTGCAGCGGCGGTGGGAAGAAGGCAAAAAGCATGAAGCGAAGCTTTGCGCCGACAAAGGCCCAACAGGCGCCGGCGGTTTCCTCAGCACAATCGGCCGACGTGCCGAACCAGACGGCATCGATGACCGCCCAGCGGAAAAGGGGAAGCGCGAGCCAGAGGATCGTCGCAAGTGTTCCAAGCGTAACGAGGCCGTTCCCCCAGCCGTTGAAAAGCCCTTGGCGCCAGCGGTGCCAATCGGGCGCGACGGGGGACGCAAGTTCGATCTGGCTCATCGCTTTCCTTCTCCGCGCAGAACCACGCGCCGGTTGTAGACGTTCATGACGGACGATACCGACAGGCTGATCGTCAGGTAGACGGCGCCGATGATGATGATCGCTTCCAGTGCCTGTCCGGTCGTGTTGGCCGTCGTATTGGCGACGCTGACGAGGTCGGGGTAACCGATCGCGACCGCGAGGCTCGAGTTCTTCGTGAGATCCAGGAAGCTCGAGATCATCAGCGGCGCGATGACCCGAAGGGCTTGCGGCAGCACCACAAGACGCAGGATTTGCGCGGGCCGCAGTCCGAGGGCTCGGGCTGCCTCCCATTGGCCCGATTTCACCGACTGGATGCCGCTGCGCACGATCTCCGAAATCGACGCCGAGGCATTGACGACCAGGCCGACGAGCAATGCCGCGAATTCCGGCGTCAGCGACAGGCCGCCGCGAATGTTGAAGCCGCCCTTGGCGGGGATTTCGACAGAGGCCGCGAAGCCAAGGGAGGTGAGTGCGAGGTAGCAGAGGGCAAGGACGGCGAGCGCGACACCGGCAGATTTCGGAAGATAGAAGGCTGAGCCTGCGAAAAGTTGACGGCAGAGAAGGACCGCGGCGAGAACAGCCAGTACGACCGTCGAAAGCCAGACGATGGTCGGTACCCCCTCGATCGAGAGCGAGGGTAGGTAAATGCCGCGATTGCTGAGATAGACGCTGCCCAGGAAGGTATAGGCGCCGCGCGGCGGCGGCAGCGCGTGAATGATCGCGCTCCACAGGAAGAGCTGCAGCAACAGCGGGGTATTGCGCAGAAACTCGACGTAGCCATGGACGAAGCTGGCAAGCAGCAAATTGCCCGAGAGCCGCGCGATGCCGAGCGCGACGCCGAGCACGGTTGCAAGCAGGCAGCCGGCAACCGCGACCTTGACCGTGTTGGCGACGCCGGCCGCAAGCGCCCGGGCATAACTGTCGCCGGCGGAATAGGAAAGCACGCTTTCACCGATCTCGAAGTTCGCCTGATGGGAGAGAAAGGCGAAACCCGGCGTGAGGCCCATGCGGTGCATGCTGTCGGCTGTGTTCTGCCCCAAAACCGCGAAGAGCAGGAGCACGCCGACGAAGAGCAGGCTCTGCTGCAGCGGCAGGGGCCCGATCCAGGTGCGCAGGCGTAAGACGGGTCCGGGCCCCGAAGGGCCCGGTTGGAGGAAGCGTGTCATGGGAAGACCCGGCTCAACGGAACGGCGGCGAATAGAGCAGGCCGCCCGAGGTCCAGGGCTGATTGTAGCCGCGCTCGAAGTTGAGAGCCGTGCCCTTGCCGACGTTGCGCTCGAAGATTTCGCCGTAATTGCCGACCGCCTTGACGATGTTATAGGCGAATTTCGGGTCGAGGCCGATGGCTTCGCCAAGCGATGGATCGACGCCGAGGAAGCGCTTGATTGCCGGGTCTTCGCTCTTCAGGAACGTGTCGACATTGTCCTTGGTGATGCCGAATTCTTCCGCCTGGATCGTGGCATAGACCGTCCAGTTGACGATTTCGAGCCACTGGTCGTCGCCGGCGCGGATCGCCGGCGCCAAAGGCTCCTTCGACAGGCGCTCCGGCAGAAGCACGTAGTCGTCAGGCTTGGAAAGCTGGGTGCGCTTGGCGGCAAGGTCGGTCGCATCCTGGGTCAGAGCATCGACGCGGCCCGAGTCCAGCGCCTTCAGGAATTCGCTGGTCTCCTCGATCGTGACAGGCGTGAAGGTCTTGCCGGTCTTGCGGAAGAAGTCGGCGATGTTGAGCTCGCCGGTCGTGCCGCTCTGGAGGCCGATCGTCGCGCCGTTCAGTTCCTCGCCCTTGGCGACGCCGAGGTCCTTGCGCACCAGCAGGCCCTGGCCGTCATAGAAGACGACGGGACCGAAGTGGAAGCCGAGCTTGAAGGCGCGGCTCACCGTCTGAGTGACGCCGGAAAGCAGGATATCGAACTCGCCGGATTGCAATGCCGGCAGCCGCTGCTGCGGCGAGGAGTTGGTGAACTCAACCTTCTCGGCGTCGTTGAAAACGGTGATGGCGATGGCGCGGCCGAAATCGACGAAGAAGCCCTGCCAGCGGCCACTGCTATCGGGCGAGAAGAAGCCCGGCGTGGTGCCGACGCCAACTTTGATCACGCCGCGTGCCTTGATTTTGTCGAGCGTTTCGCCGGCAAGCGCTGACGTGGCGATCAGGCCAGCCGCCAGCGCTGTCGTTGCGGCAAAGGCTTTGGTGAAAAGTTTTCGGTGAGTGAAATGTCGCTGCATGAAGGCTCCCAAAGCCAGAAAGGAATGTCACTGCGCATGCACGGCGGAAGCGCCCGATGCGTGTTGCAATGATTAAATCTATAGAAATTATATAATAGGTATTTTTGTGCGAAATCGACGCGCGGCCCGAAACAGATTTCGCCGTCCCGTTTTTGCCGGGAACATTTTTGACAAGCGGGAGGTCGGGCCGAAGCAAGGCGGCCATGCTTGTGTCGTCCTGCTTGCGACAGGCGAGCACGTGCCCGCGTGGCGGTGACTGCGTGGTCCGATCGGCCGGGAGCTGCGCGTCCGGGCTGCCGGGTCTCAGGACTGCTCCTCT
The DNA here is from genome assembly GCF_055710065.1 of Ensifer sp. VA4. NCBI lineage: Bacteria > Pseudomonadati > Pseudomonadota > Alphaproteobacteria > Hyphomicrobiales > Rhizobiaceae > Ensifer > Ensifer sp. VA4. The sequence goes on from NZ_JBVQPO010000019.1 coordinate 7,477, forward strand.
TGTTGAGATCGGCGGAAGTTCATAGGTTCCGCCGGTCGAATGGTTTATTTCGTTGGCAATGCGGCTCTTTGCGAAGAAATGGTGGGAACGGGTAGGATGGGGCGCGCCGACATCGGTCGCCGTGCACCTCATCGTTGCCTTTTTGCTGTTGTTCGACCTGCCGCTCGAACTGCCGAAGCCTCCGAAGGAGCAGACCGTCAACGTCGAGCTCGTTCCTCCTCCCCATGCAAAGGAAGAGAAGAAGGCCGAACAGAAAAAGGCTGAGCAGAAGAAGGGCGAGGAGAAGAAGGCCGAGCAGCCGAAGCCGCAACCGAAGCCTAAGCCGCAACCAAAAGCGCAACCTCAACCAAAGCCACAGCCGAAGCCCGCGCAGCAACTGCCGCAATCCTTCGCCTCGGCCATGGCCAAGACCAAGCAGGACAACAAGGAGGCCGAGCTTCCGCCGGCCGCGCAAACGGCTGAAAAGAAGCCCGACGCGTCGGACCAGGTGAAGGCTGTCAGCGAATCGGCGAAAGCCGTAGATGAGCCGGCAAAGGTGCCACCCAAGAAGGATGAGACTCCGGTAAAGGAGCAAAAGCCCTTGCCGACGCTGGCCGCCCCAGCGAAATCGCCAGACAATGCCACGGCAAAATCGGACGCAAAGCCAATGGCGACGGTGGCCGAGGTGAAGCCCGAGCCGAAGGATACGAAGGCAGCCGAGGCCAAGCAGCAAGCGGAAAAGCAACCGGAAGAAAAGCCGAAGACGAAGCCGGCAGATGCGGCTGCAAAAGTTGAGCTCAAGCCGGTGCCGAGCAAATTGGTGGAGGCGAAGGTACTATATTCGGAGAAGGCAATCGCTGACCCGCGGTTCAAGCAGGCACTTCTCAAGTTGCCCGTCAAAGTACGCATCCGCCAGATTTGCACGGCCGAGGCGCTGGAGCAGATCCGCAATCAGCGACCGAATACCCCGCCGGAAGGTTTCGTTCCCTTTGGTCCGAGGGGCGGCTTCATCTTCGATAACCGAATGGAGGCGAGCGGTGGCGCCTACCACAACAAGTCGAACTGGTATGATGTCGACTTCAAGTGCCTCGTTAATGAGGACGCAACGGAACTGGTATCGTTCAGCATCGCCATTGGCAACATCGTGCCGAAGGCAACTTGGGAGAAGAGACGCCTGCGTCCGCCACCGAGTTGATCACGTCGCGCTTCGATGTGGGAAGCCTGTCTTCCATGTCGTCCAGCAAAGGAGGGCGCCAATGACGCGCGCTTCGTCTGCCGGACCCCCGTGAGGCCCGGCAGACACAGGTGCGCGTTGCCACTCGCACCAAACCGTGGCGGACAGCGTTACTCTGCGGCTTGCAGCGCCCGCTCGCGGTAGACGGAGACCAGCGATGTGCCGAGCATCGCCGCGACCGCGGCGAAGAGGAAGACGCCAGTCGGACCCTGCAATTCAACGAGAAGGCCACCGAGGATTGCGCCGGTGGAAATGGCGATCTGGAAGGTCGTGAGCGTTGCCGCACCGGCACCTTCGGCTTCGTCACCGGCGGCGCGACTCAAGAACGACTGGACGCTGACGGGCAGCGCGCCGAAGGCGAAGCCCCAGGCGGCGGTGGCTAGGATGGCAAGGGCCGGCAGCGCGCCGGCAAGCGCCAGCGTCAGGGTCGTGACGGCGACACCGGCTGCAGCCGACATCATAGACAGGCGCGTGCTGCGCTCGGCGAGGAAACCGCCGGCAATGTTGCCGAAGAAGCCACCGATACCGAAGGCGAGCAGGATCGCGGTGATCGCCTCGACGCCGAACTGCGGCACCTGCTCGAGGAACGGGCGAACATAGGTGAAGCCGGCAAAGTGACCCGTGACGACGAGCAGGATGGTTGCGAGGCCGAGCCGGATGGCCGGGCGCTTCAGCACGTTGAGGATCGTATTCAGGCCGGTTGATCCGACCGGCGGAAGCCGCGGGACCGTCAGGGCCTGGACGATGAAGGCGACGATGCCGACGGCGGCGGCGAGCAGGAAGGCATAGCGCCAGCCGAGCGTCGCGCCGATCCAGGCGCCGATGGGGGCGGCGCAGACCGTCGCGATCGACACGCCCGACATGATGATCGCCATCGCCCGCGGCATCAGCCTGCCCGGAACGAGCCGCATGGCGAGCGCCAGTGACAGGGCCCAGAAACCGCCAAGCGCGATGCCGAGCAGGAACCGTGCGGCAAGCAGCATCGGCAGGCTGGAGGCAAAGCCGGCAATTAGGCTCGATATGACGAGAAGCGCGGTCAGTGTAAGAAGGACATTCCGCCGGTCGAAGCGCCCGGTGTAGACGACGATCGCCGGACCGGCAATGGCCGCGACGACGGCGGTCGTGGTCACCGATTGGCCGGCCGCACCGACGGTTACGCCGAGATCGGCGGACATGGGCGTGAGAAGGCTTGCCGGCAGAAATTCCGCCGTTACCAGGCCAAAAACCCCGAGCGAAAGCGAAACGACGGCCGCCCATAGTGGCTTCTTCCGTTCATACGCCTCGCCTGCAGGGCTTGCGACGATGCCATCCATGATTTTCATCTCCATTGCAGTTGGGATGAAAATATCCATGGTCATTTGGAGTTTCTATGCTAGAGAATCCAAAACACTATGCCATTTGTCCAAAGTTTGGAGCGGCCAATGACCGATGCGCTCACTGACATCCTGCGCGGACTGAGGCTCGACGGCGTGGAATATGGGCGTTGCCAGCCCTGTGCGCCATGGGCAACCTCCTATCCTGCACAGGAACCGGCACGATTTCACTTTCTCGCATCCGGTTCCGCTTATCTCCAGACGCCGGACGGCGACTGGATGGAGCTTGCGCCGGGGGATGCCGTGCTCTTGCCGCGCGGCGATGCGCATGTGCTTGCCAGCGAACCCGGCCTGCCGACGATTTCGATCCGTGACCTGCCGAAGCGGCAGCTCTGCGACGGCATCGTCGATGTGCAATGCCCCCATTCAGACAGCCAGAACCTTTTGTTCTTCGCGGTGATGCAGTTCAACGTCGATCGCCTGCACCCCTTGCTGCAACTGATGCCCTCGGTCATGCGCACCAGCGATCTCGCATCCAGCGAGCCATCGATCCCGTCGCTGCTCGATACCATGACGCGCGAGGCGGCGATGCAGCGCGTTGGCTCGGGCGGCATCCTGGCGCGACTTGCCGACGTCCTGACCGCGACGATCATCCGCGCCTGGGTGGAGCATGGATGCGGCACGGCGACGGGCTGGCTTGCAGCCGTCCGCCATCCGGAGGTCGGCCGCGTTCTCGCCGCGATCCATCTCGATCCCACGAAGGACTGGACTGTGCCCGAGCTCGCCAAGCTCATGGGCGCGTCGCGCTCGGGCTTTGCCCAGCGCTTTGCCGATACGGTCGGCGAGACGCCGGCCCGCTATGTAGCGCGCATGCGTATGCATCAGGCGCATCAATGGCTGCGCGAAGGAAAACGCGTCGCCCATGTGGCGAACCGGCTCGGCTACGATTCCGAAGCTTCCTTCAGCCGCGCCTTCCGCAAGATCATGGGCGCGCCGCCAAGTCATTCGCGAAACCTGGCTTCGGCTCCGGAGCAGACCGTTTCGTGAACCGGCGGCAGCGGCGTCGTCTCAAACTCGGCGGTGAGGACGGCCCGGACGCCATGATCCCGGGCCGTCGAGGAGGGCGGCGGACGGTTCCACCGCCCCGTTTGTCCGGGCTATTGCGCCGGTTGGCTTTCGGCGGGCAACGCGGCCGCGGGTGATCCGGCGGCGGGCTGGGCGGTGCTTGCGGCCGGCGGTACCGGCGAGCGGGTGCGCAAGGTCTCGGCGCGATGGCGGCCGACCGAAACCCAGAACAGAGCGACGAGGGCGGCGATCGTTACGGTGACCGTGACGTAGCGGATCCAGGTCGGTGCGTGGCCGCCGGGATCGATGTGTTTCTCGTCGATCTCGCGCTTGCGGGTGATTGCGGCCGAGTAGAACACGATCGTCGAGATGACGAAGATCAGCGACCAGCGCGTCTGCTCGCCGTCGGAGCCGATGAGCGCCACCAGGCTGTAGATCGCCGCCGCCAGGCCGATGACCACGTACCAGTTGTAAGTGCTCGCCGGCATCTTGTTGTAGCCAAGCACCTTGATCGAGATCGCCGAGTAGATATAGGGCAGCAGCGTCATGATCACCGCGATTGAGGCGATCTTCCCGAACTGCTCGCTGGCGGTCGGCGACATCGTGGCGAAGACCTGCACCGTCATGATGACGGCGACGATCGCGAGGCCCGCCGAAGGCACACCCTTGGAATTGACCTTGGCGAAGATAGAGCCGAAGAGACCGTCGTCGGCGGCAGCCTTTGCCGTCTGTCCGACAAGCAGCGTCCAGCCGGCAAGCGAGCCGAGGCAACCGAGGGCGGCGCAGATCGCGACAACCGCACCGGCGGTATCGCCGAGCGCCAGCCGGGCGGCGTCGGCAAAAGGCGCGGAGGAGGCGATCAGCTCCTTGTTCGGGATCATGCCCATGATCACGGTCGAGGAGAGAATATAGGCAACGGCCGCAAGGATGACGCCGCCGACGGTGGCGATCGGCACGTTGCGCTGCGGATCGCGCACGACGCCCGCCGAGACCGACGCGCTCTCGACCCCGATGAATGCCCAGAGCGTGAAGTTGAGCGTTGCCATGATCGCCGCCCAGCTGTCCTTGCCGGACACGTTCCAGCCCTCGGAGAAGGTCGCCGGCGAGAACCAGAACCAGCCGAAGATCGCCATGCCGAGGATTGGTACGAGCGCGAAGGAGGTCGTGAAGGACTGCAGCCGTCCGACGACGTTCGGACCGAGGATGTTGGCGTAGGTGAAGAACCAGATGAGCGCCACCTGCGCCAGCGCCGAGACGAGCGGATCTCGCAGCATCGGGAAGAAGGCCGTGAGGTAGCCGAGGCCGGCGACCGCAAGGCCGACATTGCCGACGACGTTGGCGAGCCAATAGATGAGGTTGGTCTGGTAGCCCATGTAGTCGCCGAAGGCCTTGCGCGTATAGGCATAGGGCCCGCCGGCGGCGGGATCGATCGCTGCCAGCTTCGCAAAGGTCAGCGCCAGCGCGATGGCGCCGGCAATCGTGATCAGCCATCCGAAGATGGCGATGGATCCGACCGCGGCGAGGTTCGCCGGCAGCATGAAGACGCCAGAGCCCATCATGTTGCCCGCGACCATCAAGGTCGCGGGAACGAGGCCGATCTTGGCGGAGTCCGCCACGCCCGCAGATATGGTTTTGGAAGCGGTATCGACAGCAGCCATTTTCGTCGCTCCTGATGCCGGTTCAACGGGTCAAGCAGTAGACGCGATAGAGGCCGTCCTCGACCTCCACGCCGTGCGTGTCATGGGTGAAGCCCGGGAACCGGAGGTCGTAGGCTTCCAGCGCCTTGAGGTAGCCGAGGACAGGGCCGTCGGCCGGGCCGGTATTCTCGCCCGGCATCAACAGGGGAATGCCCGGCGGGTAGGGCACGACGCCGGTCGCGACCGTGCGCCCGGCCAGCTGGTCGAGGGGCACCTGTTCGACTTCACCGCGCACCAGCCGTTCATAGGCACGCACCGGGCTGAGATCCGGATGCGGCAGCACAGAGAAGGCGGCGGCCATCGAGGCCGTGGTCTTCAACTGGTCCATCGCGGTAAACATCGTATCTGCCAGATCCTTGAGACCCATGCCGGCGTAGCGTTCGGGATGGTCCTCGACCAGCGACGGGATCGCCACTTCGAGCGTGAGATTGGCGTCGTAGTCGCGCTTGAAGTCGCAGAGCGCGCTGACGAGCGATCCCCACTTGCCCTTGGTGATGCCCAGCGAAAACAGGAACAGGATGGTGAAATCGGTGGTCTTTTCCACCACGATGCCGCGTGCATCGAGATAGGCGGTGACAAGGCTCGCCGGAATTCCGACCGGCATCAGTCCGCCGCCCGCCGCAACCCCGGGTGTGACGACCGAGACTTTGATCGGGTCCAGCATGCAGTAGCCGTCCTCGATCTCGCCGAAGCCGTGCCAAGCCGCTCCGGGCTTCAGCACCCAGCAGGACGGGTCCGTCGCCAATGCTTCGGGCGAGGCTTCGTGGAAGGGGCTGGTGCGGCCGGTCTTCGGGTCGCGCACCGTGTCCGGCTGCCAGCAATCGAAGAACCAGTCGCCGCGTTCGGCGGCATCGTTGGCAAGCCGCGACATCATCAGGCGGAAGGCGACGGCTTCCTCGATCGATTCGTTGGTAATCGCGGGTCCGCCGGGGCCGTCCATCATGGCCGCCGAGACGTCGTTCGATGCAATGATCGCGTAGTTCGGCGAGGTCGAGGCGTGCATCATGAACGTCTCGTTGAAGATGCCATGCGGGATCGGTTTGCGGCCGTCGCGCACGTGGATGAAGGACGCCTGCGAAAGCGCGGCGAGCAGCTTGTGGGTCGACTGGGTAGCGAAGACGGTCGGCTTGTCCGCGGTGTGTGCCTTTGGATCGCCGTGCATTGCGTGCCGGGCGCGATAGATCGGGTTGAAGCGGGCGTAACCGTACCAGGCTTCGTCGAAATGCAGCCGGTCGACGCTGGCGCCGAGCAGTTCCTCGACCCGGGCGACGTTGTAGCAGAGGCCATCATAGGTAGAGTTGGTGATGATCGCGTGTTTCGGTTCCTGGTCCGCGAGGTCGGCCGCGAGCGGGTTCTGATCGATCGCCTTTCTGACCGCCGCAGCCGTCAGGTGCTCCGGCGGGATGGGGCCGATGATGCCGTAGTGGTTTCTGGTCGGCACAAGATATGTTGGCACGGCGCCCGACATTGTCATCGCGTGTTCGGCAGACTTGTGGCAATTGCGGTCGCAAAGCGCAATCTGGTCGCGGCTGACGCTCGCCATCAGGATGACGCGGTTGGAAGTCGAGGACCCGTTGGTGACGTGGTAGCTGCGGTGCGAGCCGAAGACGCGCGCGGCATATTTTTCGCTGGCGCCGATCGGCCCGGAATGGTCGAGCAGCGATCCAAGTTCGCCGACCGAGATCGAAAGGTCCGAGCGCAGCAACGGCTCGCCGAAGAATTCGAAGAAGGCGCGGCCGGGAGGCGACTTCAGAAAACCCGTGCCGCCGGTATGGCCGGGCGTGTGCCAGGAATATTCGTGGACTTGGGAGAACTGGGCGAGCGCCTTGAACATCGGCGGCAGCACGGTGGAGCGATAGCGCTCGATCGCCGCCTGGATGCGCCCGCCGACGAAGTCCATGGTGTCTTCGAGCATCCAGACGAAGTCGTCGACCTTGGCCATGATGTCGGCCGGAACGGTCGAAGCGACGCTGCGGTCGGCGAGCAGGAAGAGCGGCACGGTGCCGTTGCGCTTGCGCAGCGCCTCGACGACCCCGATGGATTGCTCGTGCCCCTTCGGTCCGAGGTCCCAGTCGACCAGTACGCATTGGAGAGCCGGGTCGGACCGGATCACGGCGACGCCGTCGTCTGCGCTTTCTGCGGTCACCACTTCGATCTGGCGCTGCTCGAGTTCTGATATCAGCGACCGCACGGCCCGGCCAGCCGCACTTTCTTCGCTGATCTCGTCGTCAAGAACGAGTGCTTTCATGCCGAGACGGCGGTGACCCCTGTTCAACGTGGTCATGTCCAATCCTCTCCGTAGTTCGGTGCTTGGTGCAGGCGGGGGTATTCTTCTGGCGTCAGCTTGCGGCCTGCGCCCTCCTTTCGACCGAAAGGAAGACGGACAGCAGCAGGCAACAAAGGCCGGCCTGGGGCTCGCTGCCGTAGACGGTCCACAGCGAAAAGATGAAGGCGACCAGCGCATAGGGTCCTGCCGAGACTTAGCCGCGCCACTGCGGACCTCATTTCCTGAGTTCTGCCGATGCTAGCATCAGGCGGCTTCGTCATGGATGGGGCGTTCCTTGCCAAAGACGAGGCGAACTTATGAACTGTCTCTTATGGTTGCAACTGCTTTGTTTTACTCGACTATCAGTGGCTGCCGCCTGCCTGGCGGCGATAAGGGAAATCGGCTTCGTCTTTCGCGGGTGTCGAAACGGTGTGATTGCCGGCGTTGCAGGCTTCTCATAAAACTATTCCATTTTTGAGATGCCGTTTTACCGCCGACGAAGGTAGGGTCCCCTGCGACGAAATGCCTGCTTCTCGATCGGGTCGGCGGACAGGAGGCGACGGGGAAAAATGACAGATATCAAATGCTTGCGACTTCGGGACCTCGGATTCTGGCCGGGAGTCTACGAGACCGGTCACTATAATGCCATCACCGATGTCGAGGGCGTCGCGGTCGGCCATGCCACCGTGATCGAGGCGGACCGCATTCGCACTGGCGCGACCGCCATCCTGCCGCATGGCGGCAACCTCTTTCAGGACAAGGTGCCTGCAGCGCTCGCCGTGTTCAACGGTTTCGGCAAGTTCACCGGGTCCACTCAGATTGAAGAGCTTGGCGAATTGGAGACGCCGATCGTTCTCACCAACACCCTGGCGACCGGCCGCGCCATCGAGGCGATCAACCGCTGGACGCTGGCGCAACCCGGCAACGAGAAGGTCGTGTCACTGAACGCGGTTGTCGGCGAGACCAATGATTCCCGCCTCAACGACATCCGCGCCGGCCGCCCGACGATTGACGAGATCGGTGCTGCCCTCGCGGCCGCCAGGACCGGGGCTGTGGAGGAGGGTGCAGTCGGCGCTGGAACCGGCACGGTGGCTTTCGGCCTCAAGGGCGGTATCGGCACCAGTTCGCGCCGCGTCAAGACCGCCGGCGAGGTCTTCACCCTCGGCGTGCTGGTTCAGACGAATTACGGCGGCCGGCTCACCGTTTGCGGCCGTGCCTATGACGCGCCGGCGGCGCACGACCGGGATGGCTCGATCGTCATCGTGATCGCGACCGACGCGCCGCTCTTTGCACGCAATCTCAAGCGCCTCGCCGAGCGCGCCTTCGGCGGCCTTGCCCGCACCGGGGCAGCGCTCAGCAACGGTTCCGGAGACTATGCGCTTGGCTTCTCCACGGCGCCTGCCGTACGCCGCACAAAGGCGCGGCGGGCAGCGATCACGCATTATCCGGACCTTCCGAACGACCTGATGTCGCCGCTCTTCGAGGCAGCGATCGAGGCGAGCGAGGAGGCGATCCTCAATTCGCTCACCATGGCACGCACGATGCATGGCTTCAACGCCGCGAGCGGCAAGCCAAGCACGGTCGAACCAATCTCGCTCGAGAGGCTTCGCGCCCTGAGCGGACACTGACAATTGCGCCACGGATCGCGAGCAAGCAGCGATCCAGTCTGCCCCCCCAAAGAAACGTTCACGGAGTCCACATGTCCCAGCCGCCCATTCGCACAGTCTATCTCAACGGCGCGTTTCTGCCGGAGAACGAGGCGCGCCTCTCGATCTTCGATCGCGGCTTCCTCTTCGGCGATGGCATCTATGAAGTGACCGCCGTGCTCGACGGCAAGCTGGTCGACAGCGCGCCGCATATGGCCCGACTGGAACGTTCGGCGCGCGAAATCGGCGTGCCGCTGCCGGTGTCGACCGAGGAGATCGTGGCGATTGAAAAGCGCCTGGTGCGAGACAACGACGTTCTCGAAGGCATCGTCTATCTCCAGCTCACCCGCGGTGTCGAAGACCGGAATTTCCTGTTCTCGGAGGCTATCAAGCCGACCCTCGTGCTCTTCACCCAGGAGAAGACGCTGGTGAGCGGCGCTGCGGCGGAGAAGGGGCTTTCGGTCAAGACCGTGCCGGACCAGCGCTGGGAACGCCGCGACATCAAGAGCGTCTGCCTGCTGCCGCAGGTGATCGCCAAGCGCATCGCCAAGGCTGAAGGCTGCGACGAAGCCTGGATGATCGAAGGCGGATTCGTGACCGAAGGCGCGTCCTCCACCGCCTACATCGTCACCGAGGATAACCGCATCATCACACGGGGCAACAGCCACGCAACCTTGCCCGGTTGCACCCGGCTTGCCGCCCTGGCGCTGGCCACCGAACAGGGGCTGACGTTGGAAGAGCGACCCTTCACGCTCGACGAGGCGTTGAACGCCCGCGAAGCCTGCCTGACAAGCGCCTCGAATTTCGTCGCGCCGATTACCCGCATCGACGGGAAGCCCGTCGGCTCCGGTGCACCGGGGCCGATCGTCAAGCGTCTGCGCGAGCTCTATCTGGAGCACGCGCGGCGGACGGCGATCTAGGTCGTCCGTGCGCGGTTGGACTGGCGCTCAGACGGCGCCTCCAGGCTCTGCCAGACCCGGCCGACGATCGGGCGACGGTTGTCCTTGGCGCGATAGAGGCGGATCTCGACGCTGACGTCCCAGCGCGGATCGGCGGCGCGCACCAGCGAGCCCTTCGCCAGTTCGGCCGTCATCAGGCTCTCGGGAACCCAGGCGATGCCCCAGCCGGCCTCGGCCATGGCCTTCAGCCCGACCGACATGCTGCCTTCGTGGACCCGCTCGGAGGCGGGCAGCTCCGGGCCGATCAGCTCGTCGAGAAGCTGGCCGAAGAAGGACGATTTCTCGTAGCTCAGATGCGGGAAGGGTATCGCTGCGTCTACGAGTGAGTGCAAGGGTGTGCCCGTTTTACTCGCCGCCGACACGGGAAGGATGCGCTCGTGGCCCAGCACGCGATGCTCGAAGGCTCGCGGGTCCAGCAGGTGTGGAACCTGGGTGTGGGCATAGGTGAGCAGGAAGTCGCACTCGCCGTCGACGAGCGAGTTGAGGTTTTCCTCCATGCTGCCGGAGTCCGGGCGAAGTCGTGAGAAGAGCGGCCCGATCCTGGCGTTGACGCGGCTCATCCACTCGGGAAAGAAGGTGAAGGAAAGCGTGTGCAGCGCCGTCAGCTTGATGGTGCGGGCGTCGGAGCCTTCCTCCTGCTGAAGGTTGCGCTTCGTCTGATAGAGCTGCTTCAGTGTTTCCTGCGCCACCGGCACGAATTTCGCGCCCGCTTCGGTGAGGCGTGAAGGATAGGTCGCCCGGTCGACGAGCGTCGCGCCCAGCCAGGCCTCCAATTGCCGGATGCGACGGCTGAAAGCCGACTGGGTCACGTGACGCTCGTCTGCCGCCTTGGAGAAGTTCAGTGTGCTGGCGAGCGCCAGAAAGTCTTCAAGCCATTTGATTTCCACGACATGCACTCCGGAAGTCCATTCCGCTCAGCCGGTCGCCGGGGGACAGGCTCCTTTGCGGCAGCGCCCGCGCGTCATCAAGAGAAATCAGGCACGGCGACGATATTCGATCATGCGGGCGCGGCTCGACACCAACTCGAGATGATCGGGCGCAAGCACATGCAGGCAGATGCGCTTGACCCAGGGACCGTCGATCAGGGTGAACAGGAAGCGGCCATTGCCGAGTGCAGTCAGCGCCATGGCGTGGCGGGTCGGGCCGACGCCCATCAAGACCGCGCCGTTCTCGATCGTGAATTCCGCGCCTTCGTCCGAGCGCCAGACGCCGGAGAGCGAAGCCGGCACCGGCTCATGCGTCGCCGCGGGAAGGAAGCGCCTGGCGGCATGGCCGACCTCGCCGACAAGCGCAGGACCATCGCGACGAAGCCGTATCGGCGCCGAGGCGGAGCGGGACGAGACCCAGCCCTCGCCGTCGTCATAAAGTGTCTCGTCGGCATCGAGATAGGTGCAGGTGCTGTCCTTGATCTCAATCCACCAGGGACCGGTCTCCGTTACGTACAAACCGTCGCCGAGATCGGCCGCGGGAGCCGGCAGGGGGAGACTGGTGAGCGCCGCCATGCCTTCGAGCGCGATCTTGTAGCCGTTGGTGTCTTCGCGGTTGGAAACGACAACGAAGCCGGCGCCGGTCTTAGGATCAAGCAGGAAATAGGTCTTGTAGCCGGGATGCGAGCCGCCGTGGCCGACGAATTCGTGCGCGCCGAGCCAGGACTTGCGCAAGCCCAGACCGTAGCCGGTCGGCCGTCCGTCGGCGAGAAAGCGCGTTGCCTGCAGCCTGTCGAGAAGGCCGGCGAAGCGACCTTCATCGTCGAGCAGGGCGTGGAGCCAGGTGGCGAGCGCCCGTGCGCTGCCCGTCAGGCTGCCCGATGCGGAGATGTGCAGACCGGCGGCGGAAAGCTGCCAGCGTTCCCCCGAATGCCAATAGCCGGGAACGAGGCCCTTCACCGGGTCGTTCCAGACGTCTGGCGCCTTCAGCGCGACGCGAAGCGGCGTCGCGATCTCGCGCTCAACGAAGTCGTCGAAGCGGAAACCCTTGCGCTCGAGCGCGGCTTCGACGAGGCGGTAGCCGGTGTTCGAATAGGAGACTTCGCGGCCGGCATCGAAATTCAGCCGATCGAGGCGCGAAATGTAATCGAGCAGCGGTCCCGCCTTCGTCTCCGTATAGACCGAGAGGCCGAGCAACGACAGGCATTCGCGGGTATCCGGCAGCCCGCCACTCATGTCGAGTGCCTGCCCGACGGTGACTTCGGCAAGCGGTGAACGCAATTCCGGAAGGTGTTGGCCGAGCGGATCGTCGAGGCCGATCAGATCATCGTGAGCGAGCACCATCGCCGAAAAGACATGCTTGGTGAGGGAGGCATAACGCACCACGCTGTCGACCGTGAATGGGGCAAACGTCGCGAGGCTCTCGACGCCACCCGCATGCGAAAAGCAGGTTCCGGATCTGTCGAAACCAATGACGGCGCCGCCCGGCTGATCTTCTGTCCATTGTGCGGTCAGGCGCTTTGCGGTTGCTTCGGCGGCTTGCCAATCCAGCGATGCCGGCTTCGTCATGTCCATTCTCCATTCCGTTTGCGGCGGCTCCCGCGCGCATTTTCCGACTAAGCATGACGGCCGCCCTTGCTGCCAATTCCGATTCCGGCAGGGCCTATGCACGGTTTGCATTTGCCCGGCGTGCCTGCCGTGCGCTAGAGGGCGTGGTTCGGATGAACGCACTAAGGACGCTCTTTGGAAAAGGGGTGCGGTGCCTGCATCCAAAGTCTATGGTCCGTCCGCGACTATCCATGAGTCGCGCACAGGACAACAGGTTGAGAAGGCGATCCAGAATTGGCGATCCAAGCGAAAATTCCGGTCTTTGACGGACATAACGACGTGCTGTCGCGGCTCTGGCGTTCGCCGGGCGGCGCGCCGGAACGCCGCTTTCTCGATGGCGTCGACACCGGGCATATCGACCTTGACAAGGCGGAGGAGGGCGGTTTGGCCGGCGGCCTGTGCGCCGTCTACGTGTCCTCTCCGGGGCTCGCGAAGGACGGCAGCGGCGAGTTTGCGACGCCGGATCAGGCGAGCGCGCTCGAAGCGACGCTCGGCATGGCAAGCCTGTTGATGCGGATCGAGCGCCAGTCGGAGGGACGATTGAAGATCTGCCGGAGTGCGGCGGATATCCGCGGCGCCATGGCCAAGGGCGCGTTTGCGTCGGTGCTGCATATCGAAGGCATCGAAGCTGTCGGCGCCGATCTCGAAGCGCTCTACGTGCTCCATGCCGCCGGCCTGCGTACGCTTGGGCCCGTGTGGAGCCGGCCGAACATCTTCGCCTATGGCGTTCCATTCCGCTTTCCCTCCTCGCCCGATATCGGCCCGGGCCTGACCGAAGCCGGCAGAGATCTGGTGCGCGCCTGCAACGAGCTGAAGATCGTGCTCGACCTCTCGCACATGAATGAGCAGGGTTTCTGGGATATCGCCGCTTTGTCGCAGGCGCCGCTGGTGGCATCCCACTCCAACGTGCACGCGCTCTGCCCGCACAGCCGCAATCTCACCGACCGGCAGCTTGACGCAATCAAGGACACCGGCGGTCTCGCCGGCATCAATTTCGGTGTCCTGTTCCTGCGCTCCGATGGCGTCAAGAACCCGGATACGCCGCTGTCGCTTCTGGCCGATCACATCGATTACATCGTCAATCGTATCGGCATCGAGCATGTCGCGCTCGGCTCGGACTTCGACGGAACGACGATCCCGGCCGCGATGCGCAGTGCGGCCGACCTGCCCCTGCTTGTCGATCTCCTGCGCGAGCGCGGCTACGACGATGCGGCGCTTGCCAAGATCTGCCACGGCAATTGGATCAGTGTTCTGGAGACGACCTGGGGAGCTTGAAAACCGTCGCGATCTTTCGCGTTCGCGCCTTGCGCTTTTTGATACTTCGCCTGTTGCGCAAAACCGCTGCGCGACGGGTTTAAGTCTTCGGCGCCAGAGGCAGCCCCTCCAACAGAACGGCGATCGCCGCGTCGACGACGGCTGCGCGGCGGTCCCTGGCAAAGAGCCCGTATTGGACCGGAAGCGGCTTCGGCACGCCGGCGGAAGCGGTGAGCACGCGCATCTTACTCGCCCGCACCGCCTCCGGCGGCAGCAACCCGATGCCGAGCCCGTTTTCTATGGCGGCCTGCAGGGCCGTGATGCTCTGGCTCGTAAAGGTGATCCGGTGTTCCCGCCCCTTGTCCGCCAGCGTTTCGATCATGCGCCGGCGCCACAGGCAGGGTGCAGCGAAGGCGACGAGATCGATCGGCCGCGTCTCATCGAGCGCATAGTCCGCAGCGCAGACCCACTGCAGCTCGACGTTCCAGGTGGTCACTGCATCGGCGGTCACGACGGAGGTCGGCACGACCATGATATCGAGATCGCCTTCGGGCCAGGACTTCCCGAGTGCGACGCATTGCTCGACGACCACGTCGAGCCGGATTTCCGAATAGCCGCGCCGCAGCCGTCCGAGCGCTTCCGGCAGTGCCGTCGTCGCCACTTCCTCGGCAAGGCCGACGCGCACGCCGCCGCTTAGCTCCGTCTGCCGGAGGCGGGCCGCCGCTTCGTCGCCGAGTGCGAGCATACGGGTCGCGTATCCCAGGAACAGCTCGCCCTCGGGCGTCGGCACCACACCGCGGCCCGTGCGTTGGAACAGCTGGCGACCGAGCAGGCTTTCGAGCCGTCGCATCTGCATGCTGAGCGCCGATTGGGTGCGGCCGGTCTGGGTGGCGACACGGTTCAAGCTGCCCTGCCGGCAGACGGCGACATAGGTGCGCAGCAGGTCGATGCCGATCTGATCAGATATCATATACTTTGAACTCTGTTGTCATAGATATCAGTCTACAATGGGAACGTTGGGATGGCTATCTATTAGCTGTGATCAGAGAGGAGCGCTTCAAGCGACGTTGCCCGTGACAGCCAAGCCGGCATCCATCGCCGTCTAGGCGCCGTTATGGCCCCGCCGCCAGCATCCCGTCCAAAGGAAGAAACGCATGAAAGCAATTCGCGTGCGCCAGCACGGCGGGCCGGACGTGCTCGCCTATGAAAATGTCGAGATCGCCGAGCCCGGGCCAGGCGAGGTTCGCGTTCGCAACCGCGCGATCGGCGTCAATTTCGTCGATGTCTACCTGCGCCGTGGCTCCTATCCGCCGCCGCAGTTCCCATTCACGCCCGGAAAAGAAGGGGCAGGCGAGGTGATCTCGGTCGGACCTGGCGTCGAGGGCTTCAAGCCGGGCGATCGGGTCGTCTATGCCGAGGCGCTCGGCGCCTATGCGGAAGAGCACAATGTGCCTGCTCATGTCCTCGTGCACCTGCCTGATGATATCGGCTTCGAGACTGGTGCAGCGATGATGCTGAAGGGTCTGACGGCGCAATATCTCTTGCGCCGCACCTTCCGGGTCGGGGCCGGTCACATCATCCTCGTCCATGCGGCGGCGGGCGGTGTCGGCCTGATCCTCACACAATGGGCGAAGCATCTCGGCGCAACGGTCATCGGCACGGTCGGCTCAGCGGAAAAGGCCGACCTCGCACGGGCAAATGGCGCCGACCACGTGATCGACTATGGCAAGGAAAACTTCGTTGCGCGTGTTCGCGAGATTACGGAAGGCAAGGGCGTCGATGTCGTCTATGACGGCATCGGCAAGTCGACGTTCGAAGGCTCGCTCGACAGCCTGCGGCCGTTCGGCCACTTCGTGAGCTTCGGTGCGGCGTCCGGTCCCATCGCGCCGTTCGACATCACGATACTGGCGACGAAGGGCTCGCTCTACGCCACCTGGCCGCTGTTGCCCACGCATCTGGCGCGGCGCGACGACGTGCTTGCCATGAGCAAGGACCTCTTCGACGTCGTCGCGAGCGGCGCGGTCAAGATCCCAGTCCACGCACGCCTGCCCTTGGCGGAGGCGGCCGAGGCGCACCGCCGGCTCGAAGGACGCCAGACGACGGGTGCGATGGTGCTGTTGCCTGACCGTGTCAGGGAAGTCTGAGAGCTTGTGTCAGTGAGCTGCCTTCGGTCTCCACTCAAATTTCCTGGCTGCCCTCAGACTTCCCGGAGGCATTCAACCGGTTTTCGGCGCGGGTCACCGCAAGGCTGTCGGCCGGGTTGCCTGACGGATCGCCGTCACCGAAGACATCCATGGTGCAGGTGTGCAGGATTGTGGTCGGCTCGCCGGTGTGGTTCCACATCGTGTGGGTGCGCACCGACGGAAAATGCGCGGAATCGCCGGCCTCCAGCACCATGCGCTCGCCGTCTACCTCCAGCGTCAAGGCACCCTGGAGTATGAAGAAGATCTCTTCGCCCTCGTGCGACATCGGTTCGCTGCGGTGTCCCGGTGGCTCGTGGATGATGGTGCTCCGGAGCACATTGCCGGGGAAGGAAGCGGAGAGCCGTTCGTAGGAGACGGAGTTGCCGCCTTCTCCGCCGAGGCCGTAGACCGGTCGGTGGTCGCGACGGGTGAAGGGCGTCGCGACCTTCGGCGGGTTGAGGAAGCTGCCGGCCTCGACCTTCAGCGTCCGGCACACGGCGATCAGCGAAGTCAAGGAGGGAACGGTGATGCCGCGCTCGATCTGCGATATGAAGCCGACAGAGAAGCCCGCCTCGTCGGCGACTTCCTGAAGCGTCATCTTCAGCGCCTTGCGCCGTTGGCGCAGGCGATCGCCGAGCGGCGTCGCCTCTGCCCCGCCGGTCGGTGCGCCGCTGGCCTGGTCCGTTGTCACTGTCTGTCCCCTTCTCGTCACTGCTCAAGCTAGGGTGCAGCCCGATTTCCTGTCAATCGATTTTAGATATCCTAAAAATCTTGGACGGCGGCAGAAGGCCAGAAACGGCGAAGGGGCGGGCTCCTGGCGGGTGGCTGCCGAGGGTGAGAGCAGAGGAGTGCGCTATCCGCCTCAAGGGCTACTGCGCGTTTGCTCCACCGTCGCCGCCACGATCCGGCGGACGAGCGGAAGAACCACGAGCAGACTTGGGAACGCGACCAGCCAGGAGAAGGCCCAGGCCTTGAGCCACAACGCCAGGAGGCCTGGCTGAAGGCCGCTGCCGCTGGCCGTCGAGACGAAGGAGACGATCGACGACATCAGGACGGAGAGGACCAATGGCATGACGATTGCCTGGTAGCGATGTGGAAGCTTCTTTGGCATGGGGATGAACTCCAGGATGTTGAAGAAAACGGTCTTGTCGGTCGGCCGGAATGGCCCGGACGATCCTTGCCGTCAGGATTGCGCCATCTCGCGGATGAAGCCTTGGAGGCTGCGGGGTTCACGCTGAAGGGCCGCCCGAAGCGTCAGGCTGTTTCCGCCGAGTCCCGCCTCCGCATAGTGGGCATGCACCTTGGCCAAAAGGTCGAGTTGGTGGTCGGTGTACTTTGCAAGGATCGGTCTTGCCCATTCTTGAAAGTCGATGGTTCCGGCAACGATCGGCCGCCCGAGGGCTTCGCCCATCATTCGGGCGATCTCCTCGCGATTGTGCCGGCCTTCGGCGCAGAGTTCGAGTGTTGCGAAGGCGAGCCGATCCTCGGTGAGCGCGATTGCCGCAACCTCGGCAATATCGCGGTAATCGACACGGGCGATACGGGCCGTCGTCGGGAACGGTTCGGCGAAGGTGCCGGTTGCAAGCACAGTGGGCCAAGCAGAGCGAAGGTTCTGCATGAAGTTTGCCGGATGCAGGATGGTGTATTCGAGGGGAGACGAATAGAGCGCGTCCTCCACCGGGATCTTTGCCGCATGGTTTTTCAATCGAATATGGCTCGGCTGGATAACGGAGGAGAAGACGAACTTCCTGACACCGGCAC
Organism: Ensifer sp. VA4; assembly: GCF_055710065.1. Classification (NCBI taxonomy): domain Bacteria; kingdom Pseudomonadati; phylum Pseudomonadota; class Alphaproteobacteria; order Hyphomicrobiales; family Rhizobiaceae; genus Ensifer; species Ensifer sp. VA4. Next base: position 25,368 of record NZ_JBVQPO010000019.1, read on the forward strand.
GCACCGCGGCTTCGACCATCGACACGCCCATCGCCGCTTCATCCGGCGCGAAGGCCGGCCCGATATGGAAGACGCCGGCGGCGCCCTCGAGCGCCCGGTCGAGGCTTCCTCGCTCACGCAGGTCGCCAATGGCGATTTCGGCTGCGCCGAGGGATTTCGCAAGCGTGCCATGCGCTTCGTTGCGGATCAACGCGCGGACCCTTGCTCCCCGCCGCGCCAGTTCCGGGACGACGAGGCCGGCAAAGCGACCGGTGGCGCCGACGACAAGGATGGTATTGGAGCGCTGGCTCATGGGGGCTGCCTTTCGTGCCGTCGAGGAGCGATGACCTCAAGCTAGTGAGTCAAAACAATGCGGACAATCCACGTCAGATGTGATTTATTCTCCCGGAAAACGGGATTATCTCATGAGCCGCATCGAAGACCTGGAAGCCTTTCTGGCGATCGTGGAACAGGGCAGCCTGACGGCTGCGGCCAAACGGTTGGGGCGACCGCTTCAAACCGTCAGCCGTTCGCTCGCAATGCTCGAGGCAGGCGTAGGCGTGGAACTGGTGCATCGGACCACGCGGCGCTCGATGCCGAGCGAGGCTGGCGAGAGCTTCTATCGGCGCATCAAGTCGGCGGTGGAGGAGATCCACGACGCGCGCGAGGAAGCTGCGCAACGCCGGTCCGAGCCTTCAGGCGTGCTGCGCCTCGGGGCGCCCAATCTGTTTGCGCCGCGGTTCCTGATGCCTGTCATCGCCGGCTATATGGCGAGGTACCCTGAGGTCGAGGTCGATCTCGATCTCTCCGATGCCTTCGTCGATCTCGCCGGCAGCGGGCTCGATATGGTGATACGGATCGGCGACCTCGCGGATTCGGGACTGACGGGCAAACGGCTGGGTGCGCTCCGCCGTGTCGTTTTCGGCGCGCCCTCCTATTTCGCCCGTTTCGGTCGGCCCACGCATCCGCTGGAACTGGCTGAGCATGGCTGTGTCACGCGCACGGGCGACGAGCGGCCTGGTGCCTGGATGTTCACCATCGACGGCAGGGCGCGGGCGATCAAGGTCGGCGGCAAGTTGCGCACCAACTCGATGAACGCGATCTACGCGGCGGTGGAGCAAGGCCTTGGTCTTGGCTACTCGCCGCTCTGGCAGATCAAGCACCTGATCGACGCGGGCAAGGTCGAACTCGTGCTCGAAGACTTCGAACCCGCACCGGTGCCGATCCATGCGCTCTGGCTGGAAGGGCGAACTCCGTCTGCAAAGATCCGCTGCTTCCTGGATCTTCTCGGCGAACACCTGAAGCTCGATCAGCTTTGAAGCGGGGTGAGGGTGCTTCGTCCGCCGCCCAATCTTGATCTCTGAAGGCGCCTACTTCGCGAATTTCTTGGCGCCGGCGACGCAGAACACGATCGCGCCCGTGGTCGCCAGCATGCCCCAGCTTACGGCTTCGCCCAGCAGCGTTGCCGCTAGCGCCAGACCGAAGAAGGGCTGCAGCAATTGCAACTGGCCGACGCCGGCGACGCCGCCAAGCGCGAGGCCGCGATACCAGAAGACGAAGCCGACGAGCATGCTGAAGACCGATACATAGGCAAGCCCCGTCCAGGCGGCGTGATTGATCGTCGAGAAGGAAGCCGGCATGGTGAAAAGCGTGAGCGCGAGCATGATCGGCAGTGACAGTACCAGCGCCCAGCAGATCACCTGCCAGCCGCCGAGCCTGCGCGAAAGACTGGCGCCTTCGGCATAGCCGAGGCCGCAGACGATGATGGCGCCGAGCATCAAGAGGTCGCCGACGGGAGATGCGGCGAAGCCCTGCATCAGCGCAAAACCGACGACTGCCGCACTTCCGAGGGAGGAAAATAGCCAGAAGGCCGGGCGCGGCCGCTCGCCGGCACGCAGCACGCCGAAGATGGCGGTTGCCAGCGGCAGCAGTCCGACGAAGACGATCAGATGCGCCGAGGTGACATGCTGCAACGCCAGGGCGGTCAACAGCGGGAAACCGAGAACGACGCCGAAGGCGACGATTGCGAGCGAAACGAGATCGGCCCGCGCCGGGCGCGACTGGCGGAAGACGACAAGCAGCGCGAGTCCGAGCAGGCCGGCGATCGCCGCGCGCGCCACCGTCAGAAACACTGGATCGAAATCCATCACCGCAATGCGTGTCGCCGGCAGAGATCCGCTGAAGATCAATACCCCGAGAAAACCGCTTACCCAACCGTCTGCCGTCTTGTCCATAATAGGCTCCTTTTTCGCCTGTATCGGTCGAGCGGGCTGGTCTCGCCAGAGACAATACGGTACAGTTTTTCCAAACTGTAATGGATACTCGGGCAGTACGGATGACGATGCAAGAATTCGGTCTCGGCAGCGAGACACTGCTCGAAGGCGTGATGGCGACAATCCGGCAGCGGATCTCGGCGCGCGTTTTGACACCGGGGGCGAAGCTGCCGTCGATCCGCGCCTTCGCCAAGACCATGCGCGTTTCCAAGTCCACCGTCGTCGAAGCCTATGAACGGCTTGTGGCCGAAGGGGTCATCCGCTCGAAGCCGGGTGCCGGTTTCTTTGTCTCGGCGCCCCTGGCGCCGCTGTCTTTGGCCGAGATCGGCCCGCGGCTCGACCGCGCCGTCGATCCGCTCTGGGTCTCGCGCCAGGCGCTGGAAACCGGCGACACCGTGCTGAAGCCGGGCTGCGGCTGGTTGCCGCCGAGCTGGATGCCGGAGGCGGCCCTGCGCCGCGCGCTCAAGTCCGCCGCCCGGCTGGAGGCGAGCGGTCTGACCGACTATGGAACGCCGCTTGGCCATCGGCCGCTGCGCCAGCTTCTGGCGCGGCGTCTCGGCGAGCATGGCGTCGAGGCGTCGCCCGATCAGATCATCCTGACGGAATCGGGGACGCAGGCGATTGACCTTATCTGCCGCTTCCTGCTGGAGCCGGGCGATACGGTCGTGGTCGACGACCCCTGCTATTTCAATTTCTATGCCTTGCTGCGCGCTCACCGGGCCGAGGTGGTCAGTGTTCCCTATACGCCCACGGGCCCCGACCTCGAACGATTTGCCGAAGTCCTGGCAGCGCATCGGCCGCGGCTCTACATCACCAATTCCGCAATCCACAATCCAACCAGCGCAACGCTCTCGCCCGTTGTCGCGCATCGCCTGCTCAAGCTTGCCGAGCAGGCGGGGCTGACGATCGTCGAGGATGATATCTTTGCCGATTTCGAACATGTGCCGGCCCCGCGGCTCGCCGCCTTCGACGGGCTTGATCGCGTGGTGCAGATCGGCAGCTTTTCCAAGACCCTCTCCGCCTCGATGCGCTGCGGCTTCATCGCCGCGCCGCGCGACTGGATCGAAGGGCTCACCGACCTGAAGATCGCCACGACCTTTGGCGGGCCGAGCCTTGCGGCGGAACTCGTTTTTACGATGCTCAAGGACGGCAGCTATCGCAAGCACATGGAGGCGCTGCGCCAGCGCCTGGCGCGAGCGATGGCCGACACGGCAGGACGGCTCACGGATATCGGCATCAAACCGTGGATCGAGCCGCAGGCTGGGATGTTCCTCTGGTGCCGCCTGCCGGAGAGTATCGATGCGGCCGAGGTGGCGCAAAAGGCGTTGCTTGAGGAGATCGTGTTGGCACCCGGCAATGTCTTCAGCCATGCCGGCACGGCCAATGACTTCCTGCGCTTCAATGTCTCTCAATGCGAAGACGAGCGGCTTTTCAAGGTCCTGCCTTCGATCATGCGCCAATGCGGCGTTGCGGGGGCGGGCTAAGTGGGATCGCCCGCCAACGACAGTTGCACTTTTTGGAGGCAACCGCCGGCGATCTCCGGGGAAGGACGGCCGATCTCAGCCTCGCCGATTTGCTTTGCCGCGGAGTCGAGCAGCTTTCGCCTATTTTTTGTGCATGGCGCTTCTTCCTTGCGCTGATGCATCGGCTCGTCAGCGTTCACGGGTGCCGGCAATAATCAATTCTCTTGGATTTTCGGCGCTGAATCCGAATTGGCACGATTAATGCTTCTTAACAGGCATCGGTCGTCGGGCAAGCCGATCTGGATTGCCCAGCCGCTTCGGAACCCAGCCATTCCTGGCGTCAAGTGAGAGAACGAAATGACAAAGTTTAAGCTCGAATACATCTGGCTCGACGGTTACAAGCCTACCCCGAACCTGCGCGGCAAGACCCTTATCAAGGAATTCGACGCTTTCCCGACGCTTGAACAGCTTCCCTTCTGGGGCTTCGACGGCTCGTCGACGATGCAGGCCGAAGGCAGCAGCTCTGACTGCGTGCTGAAGCCGGTTGCCGTCTATCCGGATCCGGAGCGCAAGAACGGCGCGCTCGTTCTCTGCGAAGTCATGATGCCGGACGCCAAGACGCCGCATCCGTCCAACACCCGCGCTTCGATCCTCGACGACGAAGGCGCCTGGTTCGGCTTCGAGCAGGAGTATTTCTTCTATCAGAACGGCCGCCCGCTCGGCTTCCCGGAAGCCGGCTTCCCCGCGCCTCAGGGCCCCTATTACTGCGGCGTCGGCTACAGCAACGTCGGCGATGTCGCCCGCAAGATCGTCGAAGAGCACCTCGACATCTGCCTGGCTGCCGGCATCAACCATGAAGGCATCAATGCGGAAGTCGCCAAGGGCCAGTGGGAATTCCAGGTGTTCGGCAAGGGCTCGCGCAAGGCCGCCGACGAAATCTGGCTCGCCCGCTACCTGCTGCAGCGCCTGACGGAAAAATACGGCATCGATGTCGAGTACCACTGCAAGCCGCTCGGCGACACCGACTGGAACGGCTCGGGCATGCATGCCAACTTCTCGACCGCCTACATGCGCGAAGTCGGCGGCAAGGATTACTTCGAAAGCCTGATGGCTGCCTTCGCCGAAGCTCGCGCCGACCATATCGCGGTTTACGGCCCGGACAACCATATGCGCCTCACCGGCAAGCACGAAACCGCCTCGATCCACCAGTTCAGCTATGGCGTGGCTGACCGCGGTGCTTCGATCCGCGTTCCGCACAGCTTCGTCAACAACGGCTACAAGGGCTACCTGGAAGACCGCCGCCCGAACTCCAAGGGCGACCCCTACCAGATCGCATCGCAGATCCTGAAGACGATCGCAACCGTTCCGACCGGCGCCGAAAATCGCGAAGCCGCCTGATTTTCAAGCCCGGCGCACACGAGGGCGCCGGGCCAAAATCAACGGGGTTGCGCTTTTCGCGACCAACAAAAAACGCTCCGCAGTTCAAGTTGCGGAGCGTTTTTTGTTGGTCCTATAGCTGTTGGCTCAGGCGACGCGCACGAAATGATCGGGCTCAACATCGCGGTTCGTCTCCTGGGGCACGGCAGAGCGGCGGCGCGTTTCATCCGCTTGCGCCGAGCTCACCTGGGCGTCCGGATCGTCGAAGCGGATATCTGAGTCGGGCACGGCCGAAAGCAATAGCTTAGTGTGGGGGTGCGCCGGCGGCCGACCGACGCGCGTGCTCCGGTCACAGGAGGTCAACAAAGCGTGCGAATCCCGGTCTGTCTCGGATGCGTGGCTGCGATGGCGGTTTGGGAAAAAGGGCGGGCGGGACGCGCGACCTAAGCGCGCCGCTCTGCAAATTGCACGTTTGTACAACTTTGTTCTTGAGTTGTTCGAAATATATCTTGATTTACAAAAACACTAAGTATCGATATTTGCGCGCTCATAAAGTGTAATTTCAAGAACTGTGCGACCTTTTCGAGTGGGGCCAAGTATTTCTTGAGAGGAAAAGTATCGTTTTCCTGCAGGGCGGCGCAGGTAGTTCTCCGGATGGCTATTCCGCGGGACGCGTCAGGATGAACAGCGCCGGGAGCGTCATTGCCGCTGCGACGATCGCCGTCAGCACCAGACTCGGATGCACGAAGAAAAGGAAGAGCCCGAAGCTTGCGGCCATCAGGCTCACCGCGCCGGTTTTGGCGCGCCTGGAGATCGCGCCCTTTTCACGCCATAGCCGCAGCGATGTGCCGAAGATGTGATGGTTCAGCAGCCATTGCTCCAGTCGCGGGGAAGCGCGCGCGAAGAGCCCCGCAGCCAAAAGCAGGAATGGGGTCGTTGGCAGGACGGGGAGGAAGGCGCCGATGACGCCCAGCCCGACCATCAGCCATGCCAGGCAGAGGCAGAGGATGCGAAGGGCGGGGTTCACGTGATGGCTCCAGACGGCGTCATGCTTCGGTTGCCTCGGCGATTGACGTTGTGGCCGTCTCGCTCGGTGGCCAGCGGCGAAGCGCCTCGACCCCCAGTTCCGTCAGGGCATAGATGCCACGGTCGATCCGCTCGAACCAGCCATAAACGTTGCTGAGCAAGATCTTGGCCGCATCCGGTGCGACTGCGCGAAGGTCGCGCGGACGCAGCTGACCGTTCTGCAGGGCGGCGGCACAGGCAAGCGCCTGCTGCCGATAGGCGGTCATGATCGGCGAGCGCGTAACGCCACCGGCGGTCGGATCGCCCTTGCGGCGGCGATGCTCGCCGATCAGTCGCGACCGCTTCCTGTTGTTCTTGCGGGGCATTACCGCGGAGGCTGCGAGAATGACGTCGACCATGCCGTTGTCGGCGACCGCCAGCACGCCGAAACCGAGCCTGCGGCAGAGATCGCGGAAGCGGCGATCGCTCTCCCGTCCCTTGCCCTTGGCCGAGACGCGGGCGGCGATCCATACCTCGTCGCCGGCGGCGGCGCGGTCGACGGCCTGCAGGATCAATTCGAGATTGAAGCTCAGCTTGAGTTCGCAGATGACGACCAGCGGCGGCTCGTCATCGCTGAGCGCCACGATATCGCAGCCGCCGATTTCGCCCTTGACGCTGTAGCCACGGGCCTCGAGAAAGTTCTTGATCGGCTGATAGAGGGTCGTCTCCAAACCCGGAAATCCTGTTGTGGTCGATATCGGGGAGGCGCCGTAGCTGTTGCCTCGAGCCGGCCGCGGCGCGTCTTCGCGAAAGGAGCCTAGCAGATAACCCCGATCGCCGGACTTGTCATCACGCCGCAGCCGGAAGGCTGCCCTCGTTGCTCGGGGAGCCGGCCAACCAGTAGCAAGCTTGCTTCGTCCTAACCTTGTGTTGTGCTATCATCCTCGAATGGACGCCTCTTCGGGGGCGTTGCGCATGCGAGGTTTTGACGACGGATGTTGCGAATCCTCACGCTGTTGCTCGTTTTGGTCTCATCGTTCGCGTTTCCAGCTTCGTTGCGAGCCGAAAACGATCGGGTCGCCTTGGTGTTGCATGTCAACGGCGCCATCGGCCCGGCCACGTCCGAGTATGTCAGGCGCGGCCTGACAAAGGCGCAGGAGCGTCGCCTTGCGCTCATCGTCTTGCAGATGGATACGCCCGGCGGTCTCGACACGTCGATGCGTGAGATCATCCGCGCGATCCTCGCTTCCCCCGTGCCTGTAGCGAGCTACGTCGCGCCGAGCGGTGCGCGCGCAGCGAGCGCGGGCACCTACATCCTCTATGCCAGCCACATTGCGGCGATGGCGCCGGGAACGAATCTCGGTGCGGCGACCCCGATTGCGATCGGCGGCGACATGTTCGGCCAGGGCAAGGATGCCGATACCGACAAGGACGACGGCAAACCGCCCGCGGCGCAGAACGCCGCCGAGGCGAAGCTCGTCAATGATGCGGTGGCCTATATCCGCGGACTGGCCGAGTTGCGCGGGCGCAATGCCGACTGGGCCGAAAAGGCGGTGCGCGAGGCCGCAAGCCTTTCGGCCGAGGCGGCCGTCAGGGAGAAGGTCGTCGATTTCACCGCCACAACCATCGCTGATCTGTTGAAGCAGGCAAGCGGGCGGACCGTGCGCGCCGGGCAGCAGGAGATCGTGCTCGATACGGCAGGGATCGCCGCCGAGGACTTCATGCCCGACTGGCGCACCCGACTGCTTTCAGTCGTCACCGATCCCAATATCGCGGTCATCCTGATGATGATCGGCATTTACGGTTTGATCTTCGAGTTTCTCTCGCCGGGATCGGTGGCGCCGGGCACCGTTGGTGGCATCAGCCTGCTGCTTGGGCTCTATGCGCTTTCCGTGCTGCCGGTCAGCTACGCCGGCATCGGGCTGATCCTGCTCGGGATCGGCCTCATGGTTGCCGAGGCCCATTCGCCGTCTTTCGGCGTGCTCGGAGCCGGCGGCAGCGTTTCAATAGTCCTGGGCGCGGCAATCCTCTTCGACACAGATACGCCGGGCCTGCAGGTCTCCTGGTCCGTGCTGGCGGCGCTTGCCGTCGCAAGCTTCGGCTTCAGCCTGCTGGTCGCCCGGCTGGCCTTCAGCTCACGCCGCCACGCGGTGGTGACCGGCGGCGAACAGATGATCGGCATTGTCGGCAAGGTCGATAGTTGGACAGGCGCCGCCGGCTACGTCATTGCCCATGGTGAACGCTGGCAGGCGGTAAGCACGCAAACGCTATCGAGAGGTGAAACTGTGAAGGTTGTCGGGCGAGACGGCCTGACGCTCGAAGTGGTGCGCGACGGCTAAAAGGCATAGCGCGCCGCGGGTCCTGTGGGCGCAAGCGAAAGCCGGAATGGAGGAATGGTCATGGACATGTTCGGGAGCCTTGCTCCTTTTGCCGCGTTGCTGGTGCTCATCATTCTCGTCATCGCCTATGCGATCCGGATCCTGCGCGAATACGAGCGCGGGGTGGTCTTCACGCTCGGGCGGTTCACCGGCGTCAAGGGGCCGGGCTTGATCCTGCTCGTGCCCTATGTGCAGCAGATGGTGCGGGTCGACCTTCGAACCCGGGTGCTGGACGTGCCAAGCCAGGACGTCATCTCCCATGACAACGTCTCGGTCCGCGTCAGCGCCGTGATCTACTTCCGCGTCATCGATGCGGAGAAATCGACGATCCAGGTCGAGGATTTCATGATGGCGACCAGCCAGCTGGCGCAAACGACCCTGCGTTCGGTGCTCGGCAAACACGATCTCGACGAGATGTTGGCCGAGCGCGACCGGCTGAACGAGGACATCCAGAAGATCCTCGACAGCCAGACGGATGCCTGGGGCATCAAGGTGGCGACGGTCGAAATCAAACATGTCGACATCAACGAGAGCATGATCCGCGCGATCGCCCGCCAGGCGGAAGCCGAACGCGAGCGGCGCGCCAAGGTGATCAATGCCGAGGGCGAGCAGCAGGCGGCGGCCAAGCTGCTCGAGGCTGCGGAGATCCTGTCCCAGCAGCCTCAGGCGATGCAACTACGCTATTTGAGCACGCTCAACGTGATTGCGGGCGAGAAGAACTCGACGATCGTCTTTCCCTTCCCGATGGAGATCGGCGGCCTGTTCGGGCTAAAGGCTGACAAGCCGACCGGTCAATCATGAGTGCGCCAAGGGCTCAGGCCGCCGTCCTTTCAAGATTGGCGACTTTCAGCAGATCGTCGACTGCGCCGGGCGCAGCCGCCAGGACCGGCGCCCAATGGGTCAAAGCCTCGCCACGCGTCGGGAAGGGCAATGTCCAGCCACCGGCTTCGTTCACCAGGCAGTAGCCACCGAGGCAATCCCAGGCATGCATACAGGGTTCGTAGTAACCGACCAGCCTGCCAGCGGCGACATAGGCGATCATCAGCGCGCCGGAGCCGTTGCGCATGAAGTTGCCGCCGTTTGAAAGCAGGCGCTCGACGATGGCGCCCATCTCGGCGGGTTTCACCTGGTCGTTGGCGCCAAGCCCGGTGACGGCGTTGCGGATCGTGCGTGTGCCGTCGAGACGAAGCGGCTTGCCGTTCAGTGTCGCGCCGCGGCCCGTTGCCGCGGCATAGATTTCCTGATGGCACGGCGCATGGATGACGCCGATGACCGGCTTTTCCGCATGGACAACGGCAATCGACACGCACCAGTTCGGCATGCCGTTGACGAAGGGGGTGGTGCCGTCGATCGGGTCTAGCACCCAGGTGAAGCCGGACGTGCCGTGGAGAAGCCCGTGTTCCTCGCCGAGCACGCCATCGTCCGGAAATGCCGCGGCGATCTTGTCGCGGATCAAGGTCTCGACGTTGCGGTCGGCGATCGAGACAACGTCGTGCGCGTCGCGCTTCGTTTCGATGACAAGCGTTTCCCGCTTGAGGAAATAATCGTAGGCGAGCCGGCCGGCCTCCTCGGCCATGGATCTGGCAAGCGCGAAGCGGGCGTCGAGGCCGGCAATTTCAGAAGTCATGCAAGTGTCCCTCTCGTATCCAGTTTGAAAATTCAGGCGTCAATCAAAGCAAGGCCGCGGTTGCGGAAACCGATGGCGACCTCGGTTGCCGGAGATAGCATTTCCTCGACCGCCTGATCGACAACAAACAACAGGCCCGCCGGCGTTTCGACCTCGTATTCGACGTGACTACCGAGATAGGCGGCGCTGCTGATCGTGCCGGCAAGGGCCGCACCCTTGGCCGGCGTCAGCGTCACCGCATTCGGTCGGACGGCGAGTTTCGACGGACCGGGCCGAGCACTTCTCGACTGCAGGCGATGCTCGAGGCCGCCGACACGGATCGTCGCCTGGCCGGCGTCAGTCGCGGTGACCTCGCAGGGCAACACATTGGCCTCGCCCATGAAGTCGGCGATGAAGGTGGAGGCGGGCGCCTCGTAGAGATCGCGCGGCGCGCCCTGTTGGGCGATTGCGCCGTCCTTCATGACGATGATGCGGTCGGAAACGGCGAGCGCCTCGTCCTGGTCGTGGGTGACGTAGACGGCGGTAAAGCCGAGCCGCTGCTGCAATTCGCGGATCTCGGTGCGCACCCTGCGGCGCAGGCGCGCGTCGAGGTTGGAAAGCGGCTCGTCGAGGAGGAGCACCTGCGGCTCAAGCACGAGGGCTCGGGCAACGGCCACGCGCTGCTGCTGTCCGCCGGAAAGCTCGGCCGGGAGCCTTTGTCCGAGACCGCCAAGGCCGACGAGCTGCAGACCTTCTTCGGCACGCTCGCGCGCCTCCTTCTTCTTGATGCCGGACGACTCGAGCCCATAGGCGACATTGTCGAGCGCCGACATGTGCGGGAAGAGCGCATAGGACTGGAAGACCATCGAGACGTCGCGCTCGTTGGCCGGCAGCATGGTCACGTCCTTGCCGCCGATCAGGATCTTTCCAGCAGAGGGGTGCTCGAGGCCCGCCAGCATGCGCAGCGTCGTCGTCTTGCCGCAGCCGGAGGGCCCGAGCAGGGTTACGAGCGTACCGGGTTCGATGGTGAGCGACAGGTCGTGGATAGCGGTGAAGGCGCCGAACTGCTTGCGCACGTTCTGAAAGACGACAGAGCCGGTGCGCGGGGCGCTCATGTGAGTGCTCATGCGGTTTTCTCCTGGGAGATGGTGGTGGCGGGACGGGCGGGAGCGGCGCCGAAGACGCGGTTCTCCCGCCTCAGCTTGCGTTCGCCGACGAGGAGCTGCAGGCCGGTGATGACGGTGATCATCACCAAGATGAGGGCGGAGGAATAGGCAATCGCAACACCGAACTCGCCGTTTTCGACGAGGCCGACGATATAGGCGGTCGCCATGTTGTATTCGGCGCTGACGAGGAACACGACTGCGCTGATCGAGGTGATCGCCCGGACGAAAGAGTAGACGAGGGCGGCGACGACGGCGGGCCTCAGCAGCGGCAGGATGACCTTGCGCAGCGTGCGGAAGCTCGTTGCCCGAAGCGTCAGCGACGCCTCGTCGAGGCTCTTGTCGAGCTGGCTCATCGCCGCAATGCCGCCGCGCACGCCGACCGGCATATTGCGGAAGACGAAGCAGGCGACGAGGATCAACGCCGTGCCGGTCATTTCGAGTGGCGGCAGGTTGAAGGCGATGATGTAGCTGATGCCGATGACGGTGCCGGGAATGGCGAAGCTCAGCATCAGCGCGAACTCGAAGACGTCGCGGCCGGCAAAGCGCTGGCGCACGATGAGATAGGCAGTGAGCAGCCCCACCAACGCCGTCAGGGGCGCTGCGATCAGCGAGATTTCCATGGTCGTCCAGAAGGAGTTCCAGGCAACGCCGGTCCAGGCGATCGCGCCGTCCACGACGGAGATCGAGAAAGCCTTGGCGTAGTGGTCGAGCGTCAGCGAATTGTCGAGGCCCCAGGTTTTCACGAAACCGCCGAAGAGGATCATGCCGTAGACGACCACGGTAAAGATCATCCAGGGGATGACGACGGCGTGAACGCCGATCGACAGCGAGCGCGGCAGCGCACTGTGGGCGCCGGAGTCGCCCTTGCCGGTGACGGTCGAATAGTTCTTGCCGGCGAGCCAGTAGCGCTGCGCCAAAAAGGCCGAGAGCGTGAAGCAGAGCAGGATGATCGCGAGAACCGCGGCGCGGGAGGGATCGTTCTGCGCGCCGACGACGGCAAAGAAGATTTCGGTCGAGAGCACGCCGTGGCTGCCGCCGAGCACCAGCGGATTGCCGAAATCGGCCATGCTTTCGATGAAGCCGATGAGGAAAGCGTTTGCGAGGCCGGGTTTCATCAGCGGCAGCGAGACGTTCCAGAAGGTGCGCCAGCGATCGGCGCGCAGCGTCTGAGACGCCTCCTCCATCGACGGGCTGACACCTTCGACGACGCCGATCAGCACAAGGAAGGAGATCGGCGTGAAGGAGAGAACCTGGGCGATCCAGATGCCGGTGAGCCCATAGAGCCAGCGGCCGGGCTCGACGCCGAAAACATCGGAGAGAAATTCGGTGACGACGCCGGCGCGGCCGAAAAGCAGGGTCAGCGCCAGGCCAATGACGAAGGGCGGCGTGATGATCGGCAGCACCGTCAAGAGCCGCATGCCCTTCTTGAAGGGAAAGCGCGTGCGGGTGGCGACCAGCGCGAAGGCGAGGCCGAGCAGCGTCGAACCGGACGCCGTCATCAGTGCCAGCCACAGGGTTCGCCAGGCAACGCCGCAGCGGCCCTCGCCGACGACGCAGCGCAAGCTCCAGATCGAGGCATCCTGGATGTTGCGGATGAACCCGTCCGGCTTGAACGAGCCGTCGAAATCCTGGACGGAAGCCGCGAACATGCTGCCGACCGGATAGAAAACGAAGACGACGACCAGAGAAACGAGCAGCGAGATCGCTGCGACGATGAAGGCATCTCCCTTGAGCACGCCACGCTCGGCAAGCCCGAAGGCGAATATCAGGATGAAGGCAAGTGCCAGGAATACGGCGCCGGCGCCCATCGATGGCTGCCCGTCCGAAAGCGGCCCGAACAGGACCTCGCTGACTGTCCACGTCCAGCCGGTGAAGCCGATCGCAAGCCCCTGAAGGGCGAGATAGAGGACACCCGTTGCGCCGGCGATAGCAAGCACAAGCCCACGGCGTGCGGGATCGCTCACAAAGCGCGCCGCCGCGCAGATGCCGAGCAGCACCAGTGCCACGACCAGCCACGGCCGGCCATGCGCAAAGATCTGCATCAGGCCGGGGGCAACGGCCGGGTCCCCGGGGAAATCGGCGATCCAGCCGAGCCCGAAGAAGCCACCTTCGATGCGATACCAGGGGACAGCCAAGAATGCGGCCAGTCCGAGCCCGAGCGCGAGGTCGAGCCTGCGGTTGCGATGTTCCATGACGGTCCTCGCGTGAATTGAAATGAGAATGGTGTGACGTGGCGTCGCCGCGGAGGCGACGGACGAGCGCTGGGCCGCTCGGCCGGATCGATCATCCGGCCGAGCCTGTCCGGAGGATCAGTTGGCGGTGGCGCCGATCTCACGATCCCAGCGCTCAAGCAGCGCCTTGCGCTTCTCGGCGTCGCCGAAGGTGGCAAAGTCATAGTCGATCAGCTTGATGTCCTCGAACTTCGGTGCTTCCTTCGGCACTTCGGCCGACTTGTTGGACGGTAGCTGGAACGACTTGGCGTCCTTCATGCGCGACTGGACCTCGGGCTTCAGCGCCCAGTCGTACCAGGCCTTGGCATTGTCCAGGTTCTTGGCGCCGCGGATGATCGACATCGAGCCGATCTCGTAGCCCGTGCCTTCGCAGGGCGCGATCGCCTTGATCGGGAAGCCTTCGGCGGTCTGCGCCACCGCGTCATGCATGAAGACGATGCCGAGGCCCGCTTCGCCACGCGCGGCTGCCTTTACCGGCGCCGAGCCCGACTTGGTGTACTGCGCGATATTGCCGTTGAGCTTTTTCAGATAGTCGAAGGCCTGGTCTTCGCCCATGATCTGCACCAGCGAGGCAAGCGCCGTGTAGGCGGTGCCGGACGAATTCGGGTTCGCCATCTGGATCTCACCCTTCAGCGAGGCGTCGAGCAGATCGGCCCAGCACTTCGGCTCCTTCAGGCCTTTCTTCGAGAAGATCTCGGTGTTGTAGCCCCAGCCGAGCGCGCCGGCATAGACGCCGACCGTGCGGTAACCGGAGCCTTCGGCCTGCTTCTTTGCCCAATCGTGAAGCTGATCCAGCATCGGTGATTTGTATTCGAGCGTCAGGCCGTCGGAAGCGGCCTGCAGATGCGGGTCGCCGGTACCGGCCCACCAGATATCGGTCTTCGGATTGCGCGCCTCGGCGCGGATCTTGGCATAGGTCTCGCCGGAGGACAGGCGAACCATGTTGACCTTGATTCCGGTTTCCTTCTGGAAATCGCCGGTCATCTGCTCGCAGATCACCACGTCCGCCGAGCAGATGAGATTGAGGCTGCCGGCAGCCTGGGCCGAAAGCGCGCTGAGCGCCGTTCCGGCGAAGAGCATGAGGGAAAGGGTCATCGTTTTCATTGGGGCATCCTCCTGTTGCCTGTTTGAAACTTGACGCGAACACGGGGCGCGCAGGGCGGCCATCGGCCTGCCCGGCGGGCAGCACGTTCACGATTTTTGGTTGTGCGAGTTGGCTAAGGGCCAGTCAGTTCGTCGCGGCGATCTCCGCGTCGAACCTTTCGAGCAAGCGACTTCGTTCTTCCGGCGAGCCGAAGGTGGCGAAGTCGTAATCCACCATTTTGATCATCGAGATATCGGGCGCGGCGAGCGGTAGGTTCGAGCGCGCATTGGACGGCACCTGGTTCTGCCCGGAGGCCGCCCCGGTGCCTTGGCCCTCCGGGCTCAGCGCGAAGTCGACGAAGATCTTCGCCGTCTCCAGATGACGGGCACCCTTGACGATGCTGACCGCTCCGATCTCGTAACCGGTCCCCTCGCAGGGCGCGACGATGACCAGCGGCGAGCCCGCCTGCTTCTGGGTGACGGCGTCATGCATGAAGGAAATGCCGATCAGCGTTTCTCCGCGTGCGGCCGCTTTCACCGGGGCGGAGCCGGCCGTCGTGTACTGGTCGATGTTGCGGTTGAGCGCCGACAGGAAGCGGAAGGCTTCCTCTTCACCGAAAAGCTGGACCAGCGTCGCAAGCGTGGTGAAAGCGGTACCGGAGGAATTCGGGTTGCCGCTGCGGATACGGCCGCGATAGGCGCTGTCTGCGAGGTCCTTCCAGCAGGTCGGCGCCGGCAACTTCAGTGCATGCAGGAGATCGGCGTTGTAGGCAAATCCAAGCGCCCCAGCGTAGATGCCGGCCGATCGGCCGCCGGAGATGGCGAAGAAGTTCTGCGCCCAGGGCAGCATGTCGCGTTCATGCGCCGGTTTATACGTTTCGAGCAGGTTCTCGGACCCTGCCTGCAGATGGGTGTCGCCCGTGCCGCCCCACCAGACATCGACGGTCGGGCCGTCCTTCTCGGCGCGGAGCTGGTTGAGGATGTCGCCGGTGCTCATGCGCGTCATCGAGATTTCGAGGCCGGATTTCGCCTCGAACGCCGTCTTCATCGTGGCGCACCACGCTTCGTCGACACCGCACAACACGGTGAGCGCCGGCGCCGTCATGCCTGTTGTGGCGGCGCATAGCCATAGCGCCACGCCCGCGCCGATTGCGGTGATGCCTCTCACGATGTCCTCCTCTTCGGAACGCTGCCGTCCCAATCTCCGCAGTCAGGATGTCGATATTCCCCGCCTGCCGCAACCCGCAGAATGGTTACGGTTCTTACAGCTTCGGGCGCTCTCCGCCGTTTCAAAATTACAAAGATTACAAATATGACAAATCAGATAATGCGAGCTGCTTTGAACATTCAGACGGCCCCGCCTATGATGGGGGCGGGAGGACGTGCATGCTGAGTGAAAGGATACGGATTCTGATCGTCGAGGACGATCCGGACATGGCGGAGCTTATTTCCGATCTGGTCGAGGCGGAAGGCTGGCTACCGCTTACAGCGCCGTCGGCGGAGGCGGCGGCCAATGTGCTCGCGCGCGAGGCGGTGAATCTCGTGCTTGTCGACCATAATTTGCCGGGCACTTCGGGCCGCACCTTTGCGCAAAGGCTGCGGGCGCGCACCAATATCGGCATCGTCATGGTGACGGCGGCCGGCAGCGCTGCCGATCGGGTGCTGGGCCTGGAGACGGCGGCGGACGATTACGTCGTCAAGCCATTCGAGCCGATCGAGCTGACGGCGCGCATCAAGGCCGTCCTGCGCCGCACCCATCCTTCGCTCAAGCCTGAGCGGGAAAGCGAGCGCGAGCCTGAACCTGCATCGATGAAGCTCGGCGATTGGTCGATCGACCTCCGGAGCCGCCGGGCGATTTGCCTGACGGATCCCTCCAGATCGCTGACGAGCGCCGAGTTCGCCCTTCTGGAAATCCTCGCAGAAACGCCGAACACGCCGGTTGGCCGCGCGCAGATCCTCGACCGCCTCGGCGCCGAAAGCGATCGCTACATCGACCGCAACGTCGATGTGCTCGTGCTCAGGCTTCGCCGCAAGATCGAGCGCAATCCGGATCTACCGCGCCACATCAAGACGAGACGCGGCAAAGGCTACGTGCTCGATACCGACGACGGCGAGCCGAAATCGTGATCGTTCGCCCTTTTCTCTCGTCGATCGCCTTCCGGCTGCCCTTCGCGATCGTCTTCATCTGCGTCCTTGTCTTCGGCCTTGCAACGGTTGCGGTCTTCGGCCTGCAACGGGCGCGCGACGAGATGGCGGCCTACGGGCTGCAGGCCTTTTCCAGCCTTGCAAGGGCTTCCCTGGTTTCCCGCCAGGTTTCCGACCTCGTGTCGAGCGCACCGTTCCTGATGAACGCGACCTCTCCCTATCGCGTGTCGAGCGAAAGCCGGTCGGTCGTGACGCAGGTCGACGCGCTGCTGCGCGCCATGGTGCCGCACGATGGCGACGCGGCCGCCAAGGGCTTTGCCAGTGCTCATATCGTCGAGCTCCTGGAGACCATCCGCATGCAGACGATGACGCTGGCCGGCGACGCCGAATCGGCCCAGCAGCACAAGGCGGAAGCGGCCGCCGCGCTTGGCGAGATCGCGATCGGCAGCGGCATGGCCGACGCCGACTTCCGCCGCCGCCTCAATGGGATCGTACAATCGGCATCCAACTCGGACAGCCTGTTCCAGCTCGGTGAATTGCGCCGCCGCTACATTGCCGAAACGGTGCCGCGTCTCGAGCATGCGGCGCCGGATATCCGGGTTTCCGCCGCCGAACTCGCGCCTTACGAACGGGTTTTCGAAGCTCAGACGCAATATCTCTTGGAGATGTTCGCCATTCGCGCGGCTGTGGCGCGATTGCACAGCGTGTCGCGCGACCTCTCGCATGCGACGGAAACGCAGAGCGAGGCCGTCGCCCGCGGCCTCAACGACGATCTCGTTTCGACCTCCGATGCTCTGAGCCGCCTGCTGGTCATCGTCGCCGTCGCCGCGCTCCTCGTGCTCGTCATGGCAGTCTTCTCCATTCGCTCCGTCATGCGCGTGTCGCGTGGGATCGTGTCGCTGTCCAATGGGATGAACGCGCTTGCGGAGGGGCGCCGCGACGTCGACGCGCCGACCTACAAGGGGACGGAAACGGAGCTCGTTCGGCTGTTGGAGGCGTTCAGCGCATTTCGAGAAAGCGTCGAGCGCGTCTCGCGGCTCCGTCGGACGGCCGAGGCCGCCGCGCGCACCATCCGTTCAACCTTTCGCAACATGAACGAAGGCATCGCGCTCTTCGATCCCAGCGGCAAGCCGATCACGATGAACCGCCGCGTCATGGAGCTCGTCGGGTGGCCGGGTTCGGCAAGGAAGCTGCCGCTGCGCAGTTTCGTGAGCCCGATGCCCGAGATCGACCCGGCTCTGCTGCCGGCCGATCGCGACGCGGGCACGCTCGACGACCGACTTGTCCTGCGGCATCGGTCCGAGGTCGGCCACGTGATCGAGGTTTCGCTGTCGCGGCAGCCGGATCGCGGCATCGTGCTGCTTGCCCGGGACGTGACCGACATCGATCGGCAGGAGGCTGAAGCGGCAAAGGCCCAGCGCCTCGACGGCATCATGCGCATGACGCACCAAGTGAGCCACGAAGTCGGCAACATGATCGGCATCATCACCGGCAGCCTAGGGCTTCTGGAAAGGGACACCGGTTTCAACGATCGGCAGAAGCGTCACATCGCCCGCATCCGCAAGGCGGCCGATCGCGGCCGTTCGCTTGCCTCGAGCATGTTGTCCGTGGGCAGCCAGCACCCGATCCAGCCCGGCACGCTGGAGATCGGCGGGGTGCTGCGCGGCATGGCCGACGTGCTGGAAATCGCCGTCGGCGAAAAATGCCGTCTTGCCTTCGAGATCGCCGACGGCCTGCCCAATGTGCAGCTCGATGCCGCCCTCTTCGAGCAGGCGATCCTCAATCTCTGCCTCAATGCCGCTGCCGCGATGCCTGAGGGCGGGACGATCCTGATCCGGGCCGCTCGGATGGAGGGCGACGTCGTCGTCTCCGTGACAGACGAGGGGATCGGCATGTCGCCGGAAGCCGCGGACAAGGCGTTCGAGCCCTATTTTACCACCCGCGACGAGGAGGGCGGCGCCGGTCTCGGCCTCGCCGTTGTCTACGGCTTCGTCCGGCAAAGCGGGGGCGATGCCCGCATCCTCTCTCAGCCGGGAAGGGGAACGACCGTCGAGCTGGTCTTTCCGAGTTGAACGTCAGTGGCGATCTACGGATTTCGCCGCCGCCCGAGCCGTTGAACGGCGGCATCTATGCGTTCGCCATTGTCGCGGAAGGCCGACCAGAGCCACGTCATCAGCCAGCATCAGAAGCCAGGCGAGCACGACGTCGGAGAGGAAGTGTGCGCCAAACACGATCCGGTTGAGCGAGAAGGCGAGGATCGATGGGATGAGCGCGACGATCGCCATGCGTTGCCACCGAACGGGCAGAAGCAGCGCCAATGCAACGAGGGCAATCGCCGTTGCGGATTCGCCGGACGCGAAGGAGCAACTGCGCGAACAGGCGCTGGAGACCTGCCAGGCGGGTGTGAACGGCAGGCTGCCGCCGAAATCCGTGATGTCGTAGGGGCGGGCGCGGCCGACCATCCGCTTCAGCGTCTGGATGAGCAGCCCGGGGCCAACGGCGTAAAAGGTAAGGAAGAACAATGCCTTGTGCGGACGCAACAACCGTGGGTGCGGCGTGATCGTCTGTATGATCAACAGCGCCAGGACGGACGGCAGAATGAAGACCGGCAGGACGCGATTGAAGTCGCGAAGTGCCCTGAGCGCGGGCTCCCGCGAAAGCGGAAAGTCACCAGCCGCCGATGCGGCCCAGCGCGAAACGACGAGATCGATGCCGGGAAAGGCCATGAAGATGAAAGCAGCGCAGATGGTCAGCGCGCCCGCAACGGCGATCGGTTGATCTTCCATGCGGGCGCGGGCTTGCCTGACCCATAGACGCGGGCTGGCGCGCAACCATCGGATGCCGTCTGAAGATGTTGCCGTGGATGGAAAAAGGCTGGACATGCCGGTCGCTCGCAGATTGTCGGTGTGTGCGGACCGGACATTTGCTTCGCCCTGTCAAGGCTAGGTGGAGGATCAAGGTGCGCTTGACGCGTAGAGTAACGCGATTGTTGGCTACATCTTTTGGTTGATCACGGGCGGCGCCATCTATCAATTTCCCTGGCGCCTCGGTGCCGATTGTCAAGAAACGGCGGAGATTTGTCCGGCGCTCTATCCGGAAAGCCAGCGAAGGGGCGGTCGTGCTGCCCGGACGAATTGCAAGTCGAATCCATTCGTCCCATAAGCTGCAGATCACAACATCGGCCCAGGGAGTTGGTTTATGGTCGACAAGGGTCTCATCCTTTTGGCGGAGGACGAGCCGGAGATCGCGCAGATACTCGACGCCTATCTGGTGCGCGATGGCTTCAGGACGGTGCGTGCGGCCGATGGCGAAACGGCGCTGACGCATCATGCGGTGTTGTCGCCCGATTTGGTTCTGCTCGACGTCCGCATGCCGAAGCTCGATGGCTTTGAAGTCCTCGCCCGTCTGCGACGCGAGGGCAACACGCCCGTCATCATGGTCACGGCCCTTGCCGAGGATCTCGACCGGTTGACCGGCCTGAGGCTCGGGGCCGACGATTATGTGGTGAAACCCTTCAATCCGCAGGAAGTGGTGGCGCGCGTCAACGCGGTGCTGCGGCGCACCCGAAGCGGCGCGGGTGCGACCATGCTTCGCTTCGAGAATGTGGAGGTCGATCTCGATGCCCACGTCGCCTTCGTCGAGAAGAGCGGCCGCCGCCATTCGGTGCCGCTGACGCTCAGCGAATTTCGCATCCTCGCCCACATGATCCGTCGCCCGACCCATGCCTTCGACCGCGCCGATATCCTCGATGCCTGCCTGCCGGACAGCGATGCGCTTGCCCGCACGGTCGATACCCATATCGCCAATCTCAGGCGCAAGCTGGACGATCTCGGCGCCTGTGGTTTCTTCAGCGCCGTGCGTGGTGTCGGCTATCGCTTCGTGGAGCCGAGATGAAGATCAGTCTCTCGCGCCTGCCGCTCGGCATTCTCACCGCCCTGGTGACGATCGTTCTGCTGATCATCAGCGTGTTCATCATCTATGCCGGCGTCGACTACATGGAGCCGCGGCTGGAAGCGAAGATGCTTGAGCGGATGCCGCCGGAGGCAGCCCAGGCCTATACCGATTTCAATTCCGGCAAGCTGCCGAGCCAGGAATCGCTGCAGCAATTGCTTTCGACCATGCCGGAACTCGAGGACTGGGCGAACTGGGAGGTGGACAAGATTATCCTCGGTTTTGGGACGGCGGCAGTCACATTTTGCGGTCTCGTCGGCTACTGGCTGGCGCGCAAGATCAGCCGGCCGCTCGAGGTGCTCGCCCAGGCAACGCAGAACCTCAGGGCGGGTGATTTCGCCGTACGCGTCGGATCGATCCGCAAGGGTGCCAAGGAGGTGGCAACGCTCGTGAAGACGTTCGACGAACTGGCGGCCGAGCTCGAAAACATGGAGAATCGGCTGCGTTTCAACACGATGGCGGTGGCCCACGAGCTGCGAACGCCGCTGACGATCCTTCAAGGCAACCTCCAGGGCATGGCGGATGGCGTGTTTCCTCTCGAACAGGAGAGGGTCCAGCAACTGTTGCTGCAGGTGGAGGGACTTTCCGCCCTGGTCGAGGACTTGCGGACGCTCTCGCTCGCCGCCGGACAGAAGCTGGTCACGCAGTGTCAACCGGTCGATCTTGCGGCCGAGGCAACCCAGGTTCTCGGCGCGTCCTGCACTTTGCTTGGCGCGGCCGGCATGTCGGTCGAGACGGCGCTGGAACCGGTCCGGGTCTCCGGAGATTCGCAACGCCTGCGCCAGGCGCTTTTGGCGCTGATCGAGAACGCCACGCGTTACGCAGCCAGTGGCGGGGTACTACGGTGTGAGACGGGCCGACGCGGGGCTGACGAGGCCTTTATCCGGTTGCTGGATCGCGGCCCCGGATTGCCGGACGACGTCTCGACCCATTCGATCGATCTTTTCTGGCGCGGCGATGCCTCACGGTCGAGGGCAACGGGAGGCACCGGCCTCGGTCTCTCCGTCGTGCAGGCGATCGCCAAGGCGCATGGTGGGCGGCTGGAATTCGCATCCCGCGCCGGCGGCGGCGCCGTGATCACGATCGTCCTGCCCCGCGCAGTCCCAGCCTAAGGCCGGCGCCGGCCTCCGGGGCGTCACGCCAGGCGTGCAGATTCCGCGCTCATTTGCCGACCGCTTCTCCGCAATTCCTTGACAGTCCGAAGGCAAACCCAGGCTGGCCGAATAACCCGGCCAGCAGCGTTTGCTCTCGAGGATTGCACCATGTCCCTGGAAATCAGGCAGGAATACAGCGCGGACCTGCAGTTGCCCGCTCAAGACACTACGACGCATGGCGGCGCGCCGTTATCGTCTTCAGGACGCTCGCTGCCCGGGTCGATTGCCCGAGAGCGGTCGCGAACCAAAGCATCGATCCTGGGCCACGTCCTGAAGCTCGGCCTCAGGGTCAGCCTGAAACGCGCCGTCGTCTTTTCGATGCGATTTGTGCGCCATCCCTTCCTTACTGCGCGCTGGATCGCCTTTCTCGGCGAGTTCGGCGAACGCTATCGCCTGGGGCTGCCGCATGACGATCTCGTGCGCAAATCGATCCCGACCTTCTTCCTGCACGGTGCCTCTTCGTCCGGACGGCTCGACTTGCTGCTCAGCCATTTCGACGTCGCGAGCGAGGTCCTGTCACGCCGCTCGCTGATGGCGCTCTGGCGGGGAGGCGCGCTGGAGATGGGAACGGTCTCCGGTCGCGCTGAGAACTATCGCATTCAGCTGCAATTGGCCGACCATTGCGGTGCCCGTCACGAGGGTGCCTTCGCAATCAGGCTTCGCCGCCAGAGCGACGAATACACGCTTTGTACGGTCGGCTTCGTCTTCGTACGCTCTGGCGACGACACCTACAGCCTTGCGATCGGCGGCATGCAGGGGCCGAAGGGCGAAGATGCGAAACGGGCGTTGATCACGGCAACGCGTGATCTTGGTGGTTTGCGTCCCAAGGATGCGGCGCTGCTCGTCCTCCAGGGGCTGGTGGCGGAAGGTCATGCGGCCTTTATCCATGCGGTTTCGAACGAAAGACACGTGATCAATCGCCGTCGCCTCAAGCGGCGGAAGATGATGATGGTGGATCTCGACGCCTATTGGTGCGATCGCGGCGGGGCACCGGCTGAACCCTTCGGCTTCCGCCTTCCCGTTGTGGACGCCAAGGCCGCGCCCGGGGGCAATCGGCGCGAGCAAAGCAAGCGGGCGTTCCGCGACATCGGCGCCTGGTTCTACTGAACCGGGCGCATCGGCACGCTTCCTCCCTTCTGCTTTTCTAAAACAGTCCCTTGGCGGCGGCGCCGACGGCGATGACGCCGAAGGCGATCAGGACGAGGCCCGAAAGGCGCGACACCCAGGCGACGAAGCTGCCGGGCAGCCGTGTCCGGGCGATCGCGACCCCGCCGCTCAGGAAAAACCACCAGCCGAGCGAGCCGAGGAACACGCCGATGACGACGATCGCTGCACTCAGTGCGTCGCCGGTTTTGGCGAGGCCGAGGCCGGCGAAGATCGCGGCAAAGGATAGGATGGTCGCCGGGCTGGTCATCGTCAGGAGAAACGTTGAAGCCGTCGTGCGGATGAGATCGTGTCCGCCGACATCGGCTGCGGCTGTCACCGGTTTCGGCCGCAAACCGCTTAAGCCGAGCCAGATCATGAACAGCCCGCCGGCCAGGCCAAGCGGCGTGGCCACGATCGAGAGCACGGCTGCGAAAGCGGCAAAGCCGATCGCGGCAAGGGCTGCGTAGGTGGCATCGGCAGCGGCCGTTCCCAGTCCACCGGCGACGCCGGCCCAGAACCCGCGTTCCAGCGTGCGGTTGATGCAGAGCGCCCCCATCGGGCCGAGCGGGGCTGCGATCGCGAGACCGAGCAAGAGGCTTTTTCCAAACAACAACGTAGACATGGCAGGTCTCCGGCGCGGCATGGCTCGACACCCCAATGGATGGCCATGCGCAGCACTTCAAAAATGTAGCAGCAAGTCTTTGCGCCTCCGGTCAGGCGCGCTGTGCGGTCGTCGCCAGGCTTTCCCGGACGGTCGACAGCGCGATCACCGTTTCGCTTCGCGCCAGGAACCGCCGTTGCTTCAACTCGGCAAGGAACGGTTCAAGGTCGCCAAGTGATGGCATCCGGACCTTCACGCAATAGGACCAGGCGCCGGTAACATGGTGGCACTCGGCCACGGCCGGATGGTCGGCCATGAAGCTACGGAACGCCGCCTCATCCGCATCCGGCGCCAAGCCGACCCAGACGAAGGCCAGCACGTCGAGGCCAAGCGCGCGATGATCGACCTCAAGCGTAAAGTTTCGGATCACGCCAGTGGCGACGAGCCGACGGATGCGTTCGTTGACGGCGGAGGGGGAAAGCTCCACCGCGGCGCCGATATCGGTCAGCGACCGCCTGGCGTCTTCAGCGAGAATTTCAATGATTTTTCTGTCCACTGCATCCATGACCAATGAATACGCGGAAATTTAGGGATTGTACAGAAGATTCTTTGTTTGCCGATGGGTTCAGCCGAGGAAACGTTGGCCGGGTGGCTTACTCGATGTCCTTTAAGGCGTCGAGCGGGCCGGTCAGTGCCGTTCGTGGCTGCACCAGTTCGGGTTGGATAAGGTGGATGCATGGTTGGGGCCGGGCCTCCTCGATGACGTCGAAGGCCTTGGTGATCATGCCCTCGACGTCCTGCCGGATCATGATGACCGGGAAGGGCAGGAAGGATGCGAAGGGATCGTAGTCGTAGCAGCCGACGACGAGATCGGCGAAGTTCTCGTGCGGATGTCCCGCCATGAAGCGCAACAGGCCCTCGAAGTTGATCGAGGAGTTGACGAAGAGACCACGCGGCAACTTGCCGTGCTTCTCGTAGAAGGCCTCGAAGGCCAGCCTCGCATTGTTCGGCGCATAGCCGGTCGGCTGGATGCACTCGTCCGGATCGGCGCCGAGAAGCTCGTTTTTGACGGCGCGGAATCCGCGGATACGTTCGCGGCTGGCATGGTCGTTGCGGCCGCCGAAGAGGTAGAGTTCATGCGGTTCGAGCGGGCGCGTTGCCTGGAAGTGGCGGATGATCGCCTCCGTCAGCATCCGCCCGCCTTCGTAGTTGTCGCTGATGACCGAGGGCACTTTGGTGCCGGGCAGGTCGATGTTGATGTGCTTGAGACCGGCCGCCTCGCAAACCTCATGCACACCGTCAGGATCGGTGGCGCCGCAGATGAAAAGTTCGTCGATCGAGTAGGAGATCAGCGTCTCCGCGGTCTTGCGCTCCTCTTTCGGATCGCGGCTGGCGCTGACGACGATCGGGCATTGCCCCTTGCTTCGGACATGCGCCTCGAAGGTCTGCGCCATCGACGAGAAATAGCGGTTGTCATGGATCGGCAGCAGCAGGCCGATCAGGCCGGAGCGCGAACTGCGCAAGCCGCGTGCCTGGCGGTTGGCCGTATACTGGTGCGTCTCAGCGAGGCTCCGGATGAATTCCGCCGTGCTTTCCTTGATCCGGCGTTTCTGCCAGGTGCCGTTCAAGACAGCGCTTACGGTTGAGGGCGAGCTGCCCGACAACACCGACAGGTCGTAGATCGTCGCTTTCTTTTTGCCGCTGTTGGCCATCGCTTTCTCCCTTGATCGTTTTAGTGCCGATTTCCCCTTGACGAAAGATTAAGTCTGCACAATAGTTCTTGCACCATCGATTGTGCAAACAAGAAATATCGATTGTGCAATTTTGGTGGTGCCGTCTGAGGAGGCGGTGATCCGGGAGGCGAGGGCGCACTTCGCCAGTGATGGTTTGAAACTGGAGGCCGGCGCTTGGAAGCGACCGGGCGCGTTCCCTCTTCGGGAACGAGTGGAGGAGAGACATGATCAGGAAAATTCTCGTCGCCGCCCTGGCGACATCGCTGGCGCTTGCCAGCTCTGCAGCCGCCTTTGCTCAGGATGCCGGCAAGGTCGGCGTCGTCGTCAAGATCGGCGGTATTCCGTGGTTCAACGCCATGGAAGCCGGTATCAAGGAGCGCGGACAGAAGCTCGGCGTCGACGCCTTCATGGTCGGTCCGACTAGCGCCGATCCGGCGCTCCAGGTTCGCGCCATCGAAGATCTGATCGCCCAAGGGGTCAAGGTCATTGGCGTGGTCCCGAACGACGCCAAGGTGCTCGAGCCGGTTCTGACCAAGGCCAAGGAAAAAGGCATCATCGTCATCACCCATGAATCGCCGAGCCAGAAGGGCGCCGACTGGGATTTCGAACTGGCGTCGTCGACCGGTTTCGGTGAGGCGCACGGCAAGCTGCTCGCCGAGAAGATGGGCGGCAAGGGCGAATACGCCGTCTTCGTCGGTTCCCTGACCGTGCCGCTGCACAACGCCTGGGCCGATGCGGCGATCGCCTATATCAAGAAGAACTACCCGGATATGACGCTGGTCGGCGATCGCTATGGCGTCGCTGAAGACGTCGACAAGAGCCGGTCGACCGCGCTCGACCTGATCTCCGCCCATCCGAACCTGAAGGGTTTCCTCGCCTTTGGCAGCCAGGGCCCGATCGGTGCCGGCCGCGCCGTCGAAGAACGCCGCAAGGTCGGTGAGATCTTCGTACTCGGTCCCTTCTCCCCCGGTCAGGGCCAGAAGCTGGTGAAATCCGACGCGATTTCCGGTGGCTTCATGTGGAATCCGAAACAGGCCGGCGAAGTCTTCGTCACCCTTGCCGACAAGCTGATGAAAGGCGAGGAGGTCAAGGAGGGCGACGAGATCGAAGGTCTCGGCAAGATCAAGCCCGACTTCGAGAACCGCAACATCATCGTCGACCAGCTCGTGCCGATCAACAAGGACACGGTCGCAGATCTCGCGGCCATGGGTCTCTGACAGACCTCAACGGTTCTCCCGGCTGCTGGGCCGGCTCCGGCCGGCCTGGCAAGTCCCCTCAAACGGTACTGGAGCGGGATGAGGAAAGGTGTTTTCGGCTTTCCGCCCGCATCCCGCTCTAACTTAACGCGATTTATGGGCAGGCACATGCATCAGCTTGCGACCGCGGGAGGAAGCGAGAAGCCGCTTCTGGCCCTGCGCGACATCAACATGACCTTCGGCGGCGTCCGAGCGCTCAAGAATGTGAGCTTCGACGTGCGTCCGGGCGAGGTCCATTGCCTTGCCGGTGAGAATGGCTGCGGCAAGAGTACGCTGATCAAGATCATCACCGGCGTCTATCGTCCCGCCGACGGCGCGTCGATCGAATATGACGGCGAGAGCTATTCCCACATGTCTCCGGTGACCGCGCAGGATCGCGGCATCCAGGTGATCTGGCAGGACCTGGCGCTTTTCCCCGAGATGAGCGTCGCCGAGAACATCGCCTTTCAGACCGTGCTCGGCCGCTGGCCGAAGCTCGTCGACTACGGCCGCATGCGCCAGATCGCCAAGGATGCGCTCGCCCGCCTCGGCGTGATGCTCGACGTCGACCTGCCGCTGAAGGAATACGCCATCGCCCAGCGCCAGATCGTCGCGATCGCCCGGGCTCTCGTCGGCGAAGCGAAGCTCGTCTTCATGGACGAGCCGACCGCATCGCTGACCCAATCTGAGACCGATCACCTGCTTGACATCGTTCGTGGGCTCTCCGCCTCCGGTGTCGCAGTCGTCTTCGTCAGCCATCGGCTTGCCGAGGTGTTGGAGATTTCGAGCCGCATCACGGTGTTGCGCGATGGCGCGCTGGTGGGTGTCTACCCCGCGGCCGGCATGACGCAATCGCGCATCACCGAACTGATGACCGGCAAGACCTTCGATCAACAGGTGCGTGCGAAGTCGCGTGACGGGCAGCCGGTCGTACTTGATGTGAAGGGACTGTCGCGCCCTGGCCAGTTTGAAGATGTTTCCTTGACGGTGCGCCGTGGCGAAACGCTCGGGATCACCGGCCTGCTTGGCGCAGGGCGTACGGAACTGGCGCTGACACTCTTCGGTATGCTGAAGCCCGCATCCGGTACGATCTCGCTGGAGGGCAAACCTGTCCATTTCTCCTCCAATCGCGATGCGATCAGGGCCGGCGTCGCCTACCTCTCCGAGGACCGGCTTTCGCTCGGCCTCATCCAGCCGCAATCGATCGCCGACAATCTCGTCGTCAGCTCACTCGACAAGGTCCTTGCTGGCGGTCTGCTCTCGGAGGAGCGCAAGCGCAGCCTTGTCGCTCGCTGGATCGGCGATCTCGGCGTCAAGATCGGCCTGCAGCAGGATGCGATCTCGACGCTTTCGGGCGGCAACCAGCAGCGTGTGGCGATCGCCAAGTGGCTCGCGACCGATCCGAAGCTGCTGATCCTCGACGCTCCGACCGTCGGGGTCGATGTCGGCGCGCGCGCCGGCATCTTCGACATCGTCGCGCGGCTCGCCGAAAGCGGGCTGGCGATCATCCTGATTTCCGACGAGGTGCCGGAAGTCTATTTCAATGCCGATCGCGTGCTGCACATGGCGCAGGGCCGCATTGTCGGCAGCTATGATCCGCGCACGTCCTCGCTCGCCGATATCGAAGGAGCTGTCTATGCGTAGCTTCGTCCGTACCCACGCGACGGAAGTGTCGCTGCTCGCCGTCATCGTCGCGATCAGTGCGGTGCTGTCGGTCTCGACCGCCAACTTCTTCTCACTCGGAAATGCCTTCGACCTGCTCAATATCAGTTCGGTCAACATCATCTTCGCCGTCGGCCTGCTGGTGGTTTTGATTGCCGGCGGCATCGACATTTCCTTCGCGGTCGCTGCATCGGTCGTCCAATACGGCACGGCGATCGCACTCGGCTGGATCGGTGGCGGAGGGTGGGTCTCAGGACTGCTGATCGCCGGTTCGCTCGGCATCCTGCTCGGTGCGATCAACGCCTTCCTGATCCACCGCTTCCGCGTCATCTCGATCGTCGCGACGATCTCGACCTTCAATATCTATTTCGGCCTGTTGATGTTCTTCACCAAGGGCGTGTCGATCTACGACCTGCCGGACTGGCTGACAGACCGCGTCATCCTGTTCGAACACGAGATGGCCGACGGAACCTGGATCGAGATCACGCTGCCGGTCTTGGTGATGGTGCTCTGTGTCATCGCCACCTGGGTGCTGATCACCCGCACGACCACCGGTCGCCAGCTCTATGCTTTCGGCGACAATCCGGAAGGCGCCCGCCGCTTCGGCATCAACATTGGCGCAATGCAGTTCATCGCCTTCGGCTGGCTCGGACTGATGGCGGGGATCGGCGGCCTGATCCAGGCCCATTATGCGCAGGAAGTGGTGCCGAATGCGCTCTATGGTCGCGAGCTTGACGTGCTGGCGGCGGTCGTCCTCGGCGGCGCGCGGCTTGGCGGCGGCAAGGGCTCGGTGCTCGGCTGCGTGCTCGGCGTGCTCCTGATCTCGATCACCCAGAATGGCCTCAACCTGATGGGTGTGTCGCCCTTCGCTTTCAAGATGATCATCGGCGCCATCATCCTCGTGGCGATCACGCTCTCCAACACCCGCATCGAAAGGCTCTTGCCCTTCGTCAGCCAGAAAGGAGCCGGACGATGAACGCGATCGTCGAACGCGTGAAGACCGTGCTCGGGCCGGAAATGGCCGGACCGGGCCTGGCCTTCCTCGCCGTTGTGCTGGTCTTCGGCATCGCCTCGCCGCAATTCCTGAGTGCGGCCACCTTCGGCTCGGTCGCCTTCCAGCTTCCGGAGCTCGGCCTGCTGACGCTCGCCATGCTGCTGCCGATCCTGACCGGTGGCCTCAACCTCGCGATCACCTTTACCGCCAACATCGCCGGGCTGACGCTCGCCTGGGTGCTGCAGGCAAATGGCGGCGCCGATGCCGGACCTGCCGCATTCATGCTCGGCTCGGTTCTGGCGATCCTCGTCGGTGCGGCAAGCGGCGTGATCATGGGACTGGTGATCGCCTTTACCCGCGCCCATCCGATCCTCGTCTCGCTGTCGATGATGATCTTCCTCCGTGGCCTCGGCGAGTTTCTGACCCGCGGCGGCGATGTCTCAGGTTTCCCGGCCTACATCGGCCCGCTTGGCCACGGATCGCTCCTTGGGGTGCCGGTTCCGCTCATCGTCTTCGTCGTCTGCGTGCTGGCCTGGCACGTGCTGCTCACCCGCAGCAAGCTCGGCTTCAACACCTACATGATCGGCTCCAACCTCGAGGCGACGCGCTATTCCGGCATCAACACTCGCAAGGTAATCGTGCTCGTCTATGCGCTTTCGGGCGCCATGTGCGCGATTGCCGGCATCATCATGCTGGCGCGCTTCAACTCCGTGCGCATCGGCCACGGCGAAAGCTACCTATTGATCACGGTGCTCGCCTGCTTCCTCGGCGGCGTCAATCCGTTCGGCGGCTTCGGCCGGGTCATTCCCGTCTTCGTCGCGCTGGTGGTACTGCAGCTTCTCTCCTCCGGTCTCAACCTCGTCGGCGCCAACCAGCATCTGGCAACGGCCGTCTGGGGGCTGCTGCTTGCCGGCGTCATGGTGCTGCGCTTCGTGGCGACCAAGTTCAAGATTTCATTTGTCAGAAAGGAAACGTGACCATGCAGGGTTTTGGTGTCCATACGAGCATGTGGACCATGAATTGGGATCGTCCCGGCGCTGAGCGCGCGGTCGCCGCGGCGATGAAATACGGGGTGGAT
Source organism: Ensifer sp. VA4 (assembly GCF_055710065.1). NCBI lineage: Bacteria > Pseudomonadati > Pseudomonadota > Alphaproteobacteria > Hyphomicrobiales > Rhizobiaceae > Ensifer > Ensifer sp. VA4. The sequence continues at coordinate 55,628 of NZ_JBVQPO010000019.1, forward strand.
TTCATCGAGATCCCGATGCTCAACCCGCCGGCGGTCGACACCGCCCATACCAAGGCCCTGCTCGAGAAACACAAGCTGCGCGCCGTCTGCTCGCTCGGCCTGCCCGAGCACGCCTGGGCATCCGTCCGTCCCGATGCGGCGATCGAGCACCTGAAGGTGGCGATCGACAAGACGGCCGATCTCGGCGGCGAGGCGCTCTCCGGCGTCATCTACGGCGGCATCGGCGAGCGCACCGGCGTGCCGCCGACCGAGGCCGAATACGACAACATCGCGCGCGTGCTGCAGGCGGCGGCCAAGCACGCCAAGATGCGCGGCATCGAGCTTGGCGTTGAGGCGGTCAACCGCTACGAAAACCATCTGATCAACACCGGTTGGCAGGCGGTCGACATGATCAAGCGCGTCGGTGCCGACAATGTCTTCGTCCACCTCGACACCTACCACATGAACATCGAGGAGAAGGGCATCGGCACCGGCATTCTCGATGCGCGCGATTTCATCAAATACATCCACCTGTCCGAGAGCGATCGCGGCACGCCCGGTTACGGCAACTGCGCCTGGGACGAGATCTTCGCGACGCTGGCGGCGATCGGCTTCAAGGGCGGCCTTGCGATGGAGAGCTTCATCAACATGCCGCCGGAAGTTGCCTATGGCCTCGCCGTCTGGCGACCCGTCGCCAAGGACGAGGAGGAGGTCATGGGTAACGGCCTGCCGTTCCTGCGCAACAAGGCGAGGCAATACGGGTTGATCTAAAGCATTTCCAGCAAACGCGCGCAGCGGCTTACGTCCGGAAATGCGTAAAAACAAACAGATAGAGCGGCTTTCGTTGGAGCCGCTCTAGAACGCTTCTGCGCGCGTTAGATCAGGACGGGAGGTTGCGAGAGATGTCAGTCGCGGCGGATGACGAGGCCGCTACGGTGGCCGTGCTCGATGTCGGCAAGACCAATGTGAAGCTGAATGCGGTCTCTGCAAACGGTGTCGTTCTGGAAACGCAGAGCGTCGCCAATTCGGTGCTGCCGGGGCCGCCCTGGCGACATCACGACCTCGCAAGCCTCGGCGAGTGGGTCCTCTCCAACCTCGCAGCGCTCGGCAATCGTCATCCGCTGCAAATCTTCGTCGCCGCCGGTCATGGATCCGGTGGCGTCCTCGTCGGCGCAGATCCCGACGCGGAGGCCGGCGTCGCCTTACCGATGATCGACTACGAGCAGCCTTTGCCGGAGGCGATCCGGCAAGGCTACGCGCCGCTTGCCGGCTCCTTCTTCGATCGCGGCAGCGCGATGATGCACAGCGCCACCCATCAGGCCCGCCAGCTCTATTGGATGCAGGAGCATGCACCGGATGCGGTCGCCGGTGCGCGCTGGTATCTCGGCTTGCCACAATACTGGGCGTGGCGGCTATCCGGCGTTGCGGCATCGGAAGCAAGCTTCCTCGGCGCGCAATCGCACCTGTGGAACGTCGCCGAACGCCGGTTCGCGCCCATTGTCGCCGCGCGCGGCTGGCAACGGCTGATGCCGGATTTCGCCGATGCCTGGCAGGTCCTCGGCCCGGTACGTCCGGAGCTTGCCCACCGTTATGGCCTGCCGAAGGGGCTGCGCGTGCTGACCGGCGGCCACGACAGCAGCGTCAACCACTATCGTTACCATGCCGCCGGCCTCGGCGATTTCATCGTCGTCTCCACGGGAACCTGGATCGTCGGCTTTTCCGGCCGCACGCCGCTCGGCCGGCTCGACGAGCATCGCGGCATGACGCTGAACAGCGACGTCTTCGGCAATCCTCTGGGCGGTGTGCTCACCATGGGCGGACGCGAGTTTTCGCATGTGGCGGGCACCGCACCGCCGGCAGCCCAGGTCCCGGACGATGTCGTGCTGGGCCTGATCACCAAACGCACCATGGCGCTGCCCTCCTTCGGCGATGACGATGGCCTCTTTTCGGGAAGCGCCGGACGCGGTCGCATTAGCGGGCCGCCACCGGAGACCCCGATCGAGCGCAAGGCGCTGGCTCTCATCTACTGTGCCCTGCTGACGGCGGAATGCATCGAAGCGCTCGGGCCGGGGCCGCTGGTCGTGCTTGACGGAAGCTTTCTGCGCGATCCCCTCTATGCCCGCCTCGTTGCGGCACTCATGCCGAACCGGCGGGTCCGCTTCAATCTGGATGCCTACGGCGTGGCCTCCGGTGCTGCGCTGCTTGCAAGTCAGGGCCAACGCCAAGGTCCCACGCCGCTGTCGCTCGCCGATCCGGGCGACGTTTCGCATCTTTCGCCTGCGGTCGCCGTCTATGCGTCGCAATGGCGCGCCCGAGCGCGCGCCGGGCACAACAATGGTTCCAGTCGCGACTTCGAAAGGACATATCGATGACCAAGACCGACATGCTCTCGCTCCGCCGCGAGATGGTGGACATCTGCCGCCGGATGAACTCGAGCGGCATCAACCAGGGCACCGCAGGCAATCTTTCGGTGCGCACCGACGACGGTTTTCTGATCACGCCGTCGTCGCTGCCCTATGAGACGATGCAGCCCGAAGATCTGGTCGAGATGGATTTCGACGGCACCTATGTTGGTCTTCGTCCGTCGTCGGAATGGCGCTTCCACCGCGATATCCTGAGGGAGCGCACCGACATCAACGTCGTGCTGCATTGCCATTCCGTCTATGCGACGACGCTTGCCTGCCATCACAAGACCATTCCGAGCTTCCACTACATGACGGGCATCGCCGGCGGCACGACGATCCGCTGCGCCGAATATGCGACCTTCGGCACCCAGGCGCTCTCGGACAATGCGCTGGTGGCGCTCAAGGACCGGACGGCCTGCCTGCTCGGCCAGCACGGCCAGATCTCACTCGGCAAGACGCTCGAGTCCGCGCTCTGGCTGGCGATCGAGATCGAAACCCTGTCGCGCATGTATGTCCAGGCGCTGACGCTCGGCGAACCGCCGGTGCTCCCCGACGATGAGATGGAGCGGGTCATCGCCCAGATGCGTCGCATGAGCTACGGCCAGGCGCCGGATGGCGAGGGCGTCAACGACGTCGCCCGCCCCCGCGCTGCGATTTAAGGGGGCGTCCGGCGCGCAAGTGCTCCCCGGCGCCTTGTCCGTCCGTGGTCGCAAAGGTATCAGGAAGGATCAGTGCGGCAGATGCAAGGAGCAAGCGAGGCCATGTCGAACGATCACGCGTCCGAGGTCGGTCTTTATCTGACATTTCCCGGCTCCATCGTGGTGATGGGCGTGTCGGGTACCGGCAAGACCTCGGTCGGCGAGGCCGTCGCCGCCGCCTGCGGCTACCGCTTCATCGAGGGTGATGCACTTCACCCCGAGGAGAACATCCGCAAGATGTCGGCGGGCATCCCGCTCACCGATGCGGACCGCTGGCCGTGGCTGAAGGAGATCGGCCGGCAGCTCGCATCGGGTGATGCTCCGCTCGTCGTCTCCTGTTCGGCGCTGAAGCGCAGCTATCGCGATCTGTTGCGTGAGAGTGCCGGCAAGCCTGTTGCCTTTGTCTATCTCCACGGCGATCGCGACGTTCTTACCGGGCGAATGCAGCGCCGGACGGGACATTTCATGCCTGCCTCGTTGCTCGACACGCAGCTCGCGACGCTGGAAGACCCTGTCGGCGAGCCTTTGACCGTCACCGTGGACATCTCTCCGCCGCCGCAGGCCGTGATCCATGAGGTGCTCGCGCAGCTTGTGGGGCTGGGCGTTGCCGCTGGCCGCTAGGTCTCGAAGCGGTTTTCCGAAAACGAACGGCTCGGCGCGGTCGTGACGCCACAAGCTGCAGGTTCCTCGTGTCGTTGCCCCTCCGGCGACCGCTTCACGCACAGGATGTAATCATCGGGTGCCTTCGCATTTTCATATCGTGCTTGGCTTCGCCGCTCTTTGGAAGGAAATTAGCGGAACGCGGTGTTATCGTCCGGCCATGTCGCGGCGTTGATATCATTGCTTTCGCCGCGATCCGCGTAGAGGATGGAGCGTTATCGTCCGGCCGCTGTGGGAGGAGACCGCGCGGCCCGCACGATGGGAGGATAGACATGTTTGAGGGCGGATTGAGCTTCGCGCTTGGCGAGGACATCGACGCATTGCGCGAGAGCGTGCGGCGCTTCGCGATGGACCGCATCGCGCCATTGGCGGACGAGACCGATCGCAACAATGCATTTCCAATGCAGATCTGGCGCGAGATGGGCGAGCTCGGCCTGCTCGGCATCACCGCTGGCGAGGAATACGGCGGTGCCGGCTTGGGCTATCTCGCCCATTGCGTGGCGATGGAGGAGATCAGCCGCGCATCAGCCTCGATCGGCCTCAGCTACGGCGCGCACTCCAATCTCTGCGTCAACCAGATCAACCGTAACGGCAACGACGACCAGAAGGCGCGCTATCTGCCGAAGCTAATTTCTGGCGAGCATGTCGGCGCATTGGCGATGTCGGAGCCCGGCGCCGGGTCAGACGTCGTCTCGATGACGCTGAGGGCCGACAAGCGTGATGACCGCTATGTGCTCAATGGCAACAAGATGTGGATCACCAATGGCCCGGACGCCGACGTGCTCGTCGTCTACGCCAAGACCGATCCGACGGCCGGTCCACGCGGCATCACCGCTTTCATGGTGGAGAAGGGCTATGCCGGGTTCTCGACCGGCCAGAAGCTCGACAAGCTCGGCATGCGCGGCTCCAACACCTGCGAACTGATCTTTAAGGACTGCGAAGTGCCGGCAGAAAACGTGCTCGGCACCGTCGGCGGCGGCGTCCGCGTGCTGATGTCCGGGCTCGACTACGAGCGGGTGGTGCTTTCGGCAGGCCCCCTCGGCATCATGGCCGCTTGCCTTGATGTCGTTGTCCCCTATCTGCATGAGCGCAAGCAGTTCGGTCAGCCGATCGGCGAATTCCAGCTGATGCAGGGCAAGCTCGCGGACATGTATGTGACGGCGAATGCGGCACGTGCCTATGTCTATGCGGTGGCGGCGGCATGCGATCGCGGCGAGACGACGCGCAAGGATGCGGCCGGCTGCATTCTTTATGCGGCCGAGAAGGCGACGGCGATTGCGCTCGAGGCGATCCAGGCGCTCGGCGGCAACGGCTATACCAACGACTACCCGGCGGGTCGTCTGCTGCGCGACGCCAAGCTTTACGAGATCGGTGCCGGCACCAGCGAAATCCGCCGCATGCTGATCGGCCGGGAACTGTTCACCGAGACGAGCTAGAGCGGGATGAGACGAAAGCGGCCGAACTCGATCCAATGAGGACCTCATGACCGTTCTGAAATCTCACATCTCGCCGTCCTCCGAAACGTTCAGGGCCAATCAATCGGCCATGGCCGAGGCGATCGCGACGGTCGAGGAGGCCGTGAAGCTCGCGGCCGCTGGCGGGGGCGATGCCGCGCGCGAGCGTCACGTCAGCCGCGGCAAGCTTCTGCCGCGCGACCGGGTGGCGCACCTCATCGATCCGGCAACGCCTTTCCTCGAAGTCGGCATGACGGCGGCGCATGGCATGTATAACGGTGACGCGCCCGCGGCCGGACTGATCACGGGCATCGGCCGGGTGTCCGGCCGCGAATGCATGATCGTCTGCAACGACCCGACGGTCAAAGGCGGTACCTACTATCCGCTGACGGTAAAGAAGCACCTCAGGGCGCAGGAGATTGCCGCGGAAAACCATCTGCCTTGCATCTATCTCGTCGATTCCGGTGGTGCCAACCTGCCAAACCAGGACGAGGTATTCCCGGATAGGGATCACTTCGGCCGGATCTTCTACAATCAGGCCAACATGTCGGCTGCAGGCATTCCGCAGATCGCCGTCGTGATGGGATCGTGCACCGCCGGCGGCGCCTATGTGCCGGCGATGTCCGACGAGACGATCATCGTCGAAGGCCAGGGCACGATCTTTCTCGCAGGCCCGCCGCTCGTCAGGGCGGCGACCGGCGAGGTCGTCTCGGCGGAGGATCTCGGCGGCGCCGATGTGCATACGCGCCTTTCCGGCGTGGCCGATCATCTGGCGCGCGACGACGCCCACGCGCTGGCGCTGGCGCGTCGGGCAGTCGCCACGCTCAACCGTCACAAGCCGCTGGCGGTCGAACTGGCGACACCCGAGCCGCCGCTCTACGATCCGCAGGAGATCGCCGGCATCGTGCCCTCCGATCTGCGCACGCCCTACGACATCCGCGAGGTCATCGCCCGTGTGGTCGATGGCTCCCGTTTCGACGAGTTCAAGGCGCGCTACGGCACCACGCTCGTCTGCGGCTTCGCCCATGTGCATGGCATCCCGGTCGGCATCATCGCCAACAATGGCGTGCTGTTCTCGGAATCGGCGCTGAAGGGGGCGCATTTCGTCGAACTCTGCACCCAGCGCAAGATCCCGCTCGTGTTCCTGCAGAACATCACCGGCTTCATGGTCGGGCGAAAATACGAAACCGAAGGCATCGCCAAGCATGGCGCCAAGCTGGTGACGGCGGTAGCGACCGCGAGGGTTCCGAAAGTGACCATGCTCGTTGGCGGCTCCTTCGGCGCGGGCAATTACGGCATGTGCGGCCGCGCCTTCTCGCCGCGCTTCCTGTGGACCTGGCCGAACAGCCGGATCTCGGTGATGGGCGGCGAGCAGGCGGCCGGCGTGTTGACGACGGTGCGCAGCGAAGCGTTGAAACGGGCGGGCACGCCCTGGAGCGAAGAGGAGGAGGCACGTTTCCGCCAGCCGATCCTCGATCTCTTCGAGCGCCAGAGCCATCCGCTCTATGCCTCGGCAAGACTTTGGGACGACGGTGTCGTCGATCCGCGCAAGACGCGCGACGTGCTCGGCCTGTCGCTTTCGACAGCGCTCAACGCGCCGATCGAAGACACGCGCTTCGGCCTCTTCAGGATGTAGGGAGACGCGGATGAAACGCGAGAACATTAATGCCAAGAACGCGCCGCAACCGCGCGGCGGCTATTCGCAGGCTGTTCGCCTCGAGGATTTCCAGCATCTGCTCTTCGTCAGCGGCCAGGTGCCCTTGAACTCCGACGACGTGCTGCCGGATGGTTTCGAGGCGCAGGCACGCCAGGTCTGGCTCAATATCGACGCGCAGTTGAAGGCGGCGGGTATGAGCAAGACGGATATCGTCAAGGTGACGACCTATCTCGCCGACCGCCATCACACTCTGGCGAACCGCGAGATCCGCAACGAATATCTCGGCGCGCTCGCCCCGGCGATGACGGTGGTGATCGCCGGGATCTTCGATTCCGGCTGGCTGCTTGAAGTCGACGTGATCGCGGCGCGATAGAGGCAGGGGATGCCGATGTTTTCCAAACTCCTGATTGCCAATCGCGGCGAGATTGCCTGCCGGGTGATGCGCACCGCCAAGCGTCTCGGCATTCGCACGGTCGCCGTCTATTCCGATGCCGATGTGGGAGCGCTGCACGTAGCGCTTGCCAACGAAGCGATACGCATCGGCCCGCCGCCGGCGCTCGATAGCTATCTCTCGGCTGAGCGCATCATCGCCGCCGCGCGCGCGGTCGGTGCGGATGCAATCCACCCGGGTTACGGTTTTCTCTCGGAAAATGCCGATTTCGCCGATGCCGTCGAGGCGGCCGGTATCACTTTCGTCGGTCCGTCGGCGCGGGCGATCCGCGCCATGGGTCTGAAGGATGCAGCCAAGGCACTGATGGAGCAATCCGGCGTGCCGGTCGTTCCCGGTTACCACGGCGAGCGGCAGGATGCTGACTTCCTCGCGGCGGAAGCGGCGAATGTCGGCTATCCGGTGTTGATCAAGGCCCGTGCCGGCGGTGGCGGCAAAGGCATGCGGCGCGTCGACAGCGCCACCGAGTTTCCGGCCGCACTCGAGGCGGCGCGGCGCGAGGCGGAAGCCGCCTTCGGCGATGGTTCGGTGCTGATCGAAAAATACCTGACGAAGCCCCGGCATATCGAGGTTCAGGTCTTCGGCGACCGGCACGGCAACATTCTGCACCTCTTCGAGCGCGACTGCTCGCTGCAGCGCCGCCACCAGAAGGTGATCGAGGAGGCGCCGGCCCCCGGCATGACCGCGGAAGTACGTCGCGCGATGGGCGATGCTGCAGTTCGGGCAGCCCACGCCATCGGCTATGTCGGTGCGGGCACCGTCGAATTCATCGCCGACGTGACGGATGGGCTGTGGCCGGATCAGTTTTACTTCATGGAGATGAATACCCGGCTGCAGGTCGAGCATCCGGTGACCGAAGCGATCACCGGCATTGACCTCGTCGAGTGGCAATTGCGCGCCGCTGCTGGTGAAGCGTTGCCGAAACGGCAAAGTGAGATCGGCATCGACGGTTGGGCGTTCGAGGCGCGCATCTACGCGGAAGACCCGTCCCGCGGGTTCCTGCCGGCCACCGGGCGGCTGACGACGCTGAGCTTTCCCGAGGATGGCGTGCGTGTCGATGCCGGTGTTCGCCAAGGTGACAGGATCACCCCGTTCTACGACCCGTTGATCGCGAAACTGATCGTCCATGGCCCCAACCGCTCGACCGCTCTCGCAAAGCTTGAAAATGCGCTGAGGGCTTGCCGCATCGGCGGCACGGTTACAAATCTCGATTTTCTGGCGCGCCTTGCTGCGGAACCGGATTTTCGTTCCGGGCATCCCGATACCGGCCTGATCGACCGTTCGATCGGACAACTCACGGCAACGATGGCGCCGAGCGATGCGGCGCTGGCGCTGGCGGCGATCATCTCGACCGGGGCGCTGCTGCCGGATGGATCTGCCGATCCCTGGTCTTCGCTCGGCCATTGGCAGATCTGGGGCGACGCCAGCAGGAACGTCACGGTTGAGCACAGCAGCGGACGGACGATCGTGACGCTTGCCGCGCGCGGCCGCGACCAGTTTGCGGTCCACACCGGAACGGCGGCTCTGCCCGTGGTGATCCTCGCCCGCTTCACCGATGGCGCCCGCGCCGAGATCTCCGGCGCGCAGCATGAGTTCCGCTTCCTGCGCGAGGGCGAGCAGATCACCCTGTTCCTCAGCGGTGAAACCTACGTGCTGCGCCTACCCGATGCCCTCGGCACCGGTCATTCCACCGAGGTGGCCGACGACGAGGTGTCGGCGCCGATGCCTGGCATCGTCAAGCTCATCCGGGTCCGCCCGGGTGATGCGGTCGAAAAGGGACAGGCGCTCGCCGTCATGGAGGCAATGAAGATGGAACTCACGCTGTCCGCCTCGCGCGCCGGCGTGGTCGAGAGCGTTCTGGTCAGCGAAGGTGAGCAGGTGAGCGCCGGCGCCGTGTTGGTCATGCTCCAGCAGGAGAACCCGGCATGAGTGGATCGGGGCCGCGGCACGTGACGATCGTCGAGATGGCGCCGCGTGACGGACTGCAGAATGAAGGCCGAATCGTCGATACGGCTGACAAAATTCGCCTCGTCGACATGCTCTCTGAATGCGGCTATGAGCGGATCGAGGTGACGAGCTTCGTCAGTCCGAAATGGGTGCCGCAGATGGCGGACGCCGCGGAGGTCATGGCTGGCATAAGCCGGCGACCCGGTACGCGCTACGCGGTGCTGACGCCCAACATGCGCGGGCTCGAAGCGGCACTCGAGGCCGGCGCCGACGAGGTGGCGATTTTCGCCTCCGCTTCCGAAACCTTCTCGCAGAAGAACATCAATTGCTCGATCGCCGAAAGTATCGAGCGGTTTCGACCGATTGCCGACGCCTGCCGTGAGCGCGAGCTTCTGCTGCGCGGCTATGTCAGTTGCGTCGTCGAGTGCCCCTATGAGGGCGCGATTGCGCCGGCCAGTGCTGCTTATGTCGCCGGTCTGCTCGACGATCTCGGCTGCTACGAGATCAGTCTCGGCGACACGATCGGCCGCGGCACGCCGGAGGCGGTGGACGCGATGCTGGCCAAAGTGCTGGAGCGCATTCCGTCCGAGCGGCTTGCCGGCCACTTCCACGATACGTCCGGCCGCGCATTGGACAATATCGCCGTGGCACTTAACCGCGGCCTGCGGGTTTTCGATGCCTCGGCCGGCGGTCTCGGTGGATGTCCCTATGCGCCGGGAGCGGCCGGTAACGTCGATACGCTCGCCGTCAGCGCCTTCGTCACCGGCAAGGGATTTTCGACCGGTCTCGACCCGGTGAAGCTTGGGCAAGCGGCGGCTTTCGCGCGGACTTTGAGGACAAACTCATGACTTTTGAAACGATCCGGATCGCGACCGACACGCGCGGCGTCGCGCGGCTGACGCTGGCGCAACCGCAGAAACACAACGCATTGTCGGCGAGGATGATCGGCGAACTGACCGATGCCGCCAACGCGCTTTCGGACGACCGCTCGGTCCGGGTCGTCATACTGGAAGCGGAGGGCCGCAGCTTCTGCGCTGGCGGCGATCTCGGCTGGATGCGTGAGCAGTTCGATGCGGATCGGCCGGCCCGGATCACTGAGGCGACGCGGCTTGCAATGATGTTCAAGGCGCTGAATGAGATCGCCAAGCCGGTGATCGGTCGTCTTCACGGCAATGCCTTCGGCGGCGGTGTCGGTCTCATGAGTATCTGCGATGCCGCCGTTGCCGCGGCCGACGCCAAATTTGGATTGACCGAGACTCGCCTTGGCCTGATCCCGGCCACCATCAGCCCCTATGTCGTCGCCCGGATCGGCGAGGGCAAGGCGCGACCGCTGTTCATGTCCGCCCGCCTGTTCGGCGCGCAGGAGGCGCGCGCCTTGGGGCTGGTTACGGTCGTTGCCGCGGCCGACGCACTGGATGCGGCGGTCGAAGCGGAGATCGGGCCCTATCTGGTAACGGCTCCCGAAGCCACCGGCCGGGCCAAGCGGCTCGCGCGTTCGCTCGGGGCCCCGATCACCGAGCAAACCATCGCGGCGACGATCGAGCAGCTCGCCGATTGCTGGGAGTCCGACGAGGCTCGCGAAGGTGTCGGCGCCTTTTTTGACAAGCGTGAGCCCTCCTGGCGTCAATAGGCCTTCCTTGAATTGGACGCTTTTTGAGCTTATTTTGATTGCATGGTGATCAAAATAAGCGCGGATCGTGCCATGGCTGTCAGTTTCAATGTCTCCGCCGCCCGCTACGGCGAGAGCCACTCGTCCTTTCTCTCCGCCCGGCTGGTCGCTGATCGTCTCGGCGTGACGCTTGCCGAGCTCGCGAAGCTGATCGGCGTCGCGCGCAATACGCTGACGGCGAAGTCCAGTGCCCGCAAGGTCGATGCGGCTTTGAGCAACGTCGTGCGCATCCTTGCTATGGCCGGCGAGATGGCGGGTGACGACAGTCGCGCCGTGATCTGGTTCAAGCACCAGCCGATCCCCGGCTGGGCCGGCAAGACTGCCTATGATCTCGTCGGCGAGGGCAAGGCCGACAAGGTGCTCGCCTATCTCGAAGCCGTACGTTCCGGTGTCTACGCCTGATGGCAGGAAGCGAGCCGGTGCGCCTGTGGCGCGCCTATGTGCCGCGCTGGGCGCATGCGCCGCTCTCCGGCGAAGGCGCGGCACGCTTCGGCGGACGCTGGAATCCGATCGGAACGCAGACGATCTATGCCGCGCGCGAACTCTCGACCGCCTGGGCCGAGTATAATGAGGGTTTCGTCCAGCACCCGGCGCTGATCGCCCAGCTTGAATTACGCTCTGCGAGGCTCGCCGATCTGACAACGGCAGATGGGCTGGCCATGTTCGGACTCACCGACGACATCCACCGCTGCGAATGGCGCGATGCGCTCGATGGCGGTCTCGTGCCGGAGACACATCGCTTGCAGGCGGACCTTAGCGCCCGAGGTTTCGACGCCCTGATCTATCCGTCCTTCATGTCGCCTGGCGGCACCTGCGTTGCGCTCTGGCGCTGGAACGATGGGGAAGGGGCTGAGTTGCAGGTCATCGATCCCGAGGGGCGCCTGCCGAAAACGCCGGCTTCCTGGCTCTGAAACCCATGCTCCGAAGCGCAGCTGCGGACGGAAGACCGAGCCGCGTTAGAGCACCTTGCCCGGGTTGAGAATTCCCTTCGGATCGAGCGCCTGCTTGATCCGCTGCATCAGCTCGAGTTCGGCGGGGCTGCGCGAATGGTGGAGGAAATCCCGCTTCAGCGTACCGATACCGTGTTCAGCCGAGATCGAGCCGCGATAGCGCCGCACGATCTCGTAGACGATGCGGTCGACGACATGTGGCGTTTCGGCGTCGCTGTCCGGTTCCGAGAAGGCGATGTGCAGGTTGCTGTCGGCCACGTGGCCGAAGAAGGAGACGTGGGCGGCGGGGAAACGCGCAGACAAGGCCTGGCCGCATTCCTCGGCAAAGCGGCTGATATCGCCGATCGGCAGGCTGACGTCGAGGTTGATCATCGCGGGCAACAACTGGTCCATCGCGTGGCCCTCACGAATGCTCCAGAACGAGCGGCTCTCCTTCTCCGACTGGGCAATCAGCGCATCGCTGATGATGCCGGCTTCGAGCGTCTCGCCGAGAAAGGCTTCGAATATATCGCGCTCGCTGTCGTCACTAAGCAGATCCTGCTCGATGATGACGGCGAAGGGCGGAATTTCGGCGAACAGCTTTTGCTTTTCGGCTTCGGTGTTGAAGCGGAAGTAGCTCTGCCACATGGCCTCGAAGGCCGAGAGTCCGGGCAGACGGCGCTGGCAGCGCGCGAGGAAGGCAACGACAGCGTCGTAGCTGTCGAGGGCGCAAAGCGCCGTCAGCCGGCCGGCCGGCAGTGGCCGCAGCCGGAGGACGGCGCGGGTGATGACGCCGAGCGTTCCCTCGGAGCCGATGAAATACTGACGCAAGTCGTAGCCGGTGTTGTTCTTGATCATCTTGTTGATCGACGAGACGATCGTGCCGTCGGCGAGCACGACCTCGAGGCCGAGCACGTTGTCGCGCGTCACGCCGTAGCGAAGCACCCGGATGCCGCCTGCATTGGTGGCAAGGTTGCCGCCGATCTGGCAGGAGCCGCGCGCACCCAGATCGATCGGCAGCAGGAGGCCTGCGTCTTCGGCAGCGCGCTGGGCAACTTCGAGCGGCGTGCCGGCGCGCACCGTCATGGTCCCGGCCTGCGGGTCGATTTCCTCGATGCCGGTAAAACGTTCAAGTGAAATCACCACGGCATCACTGCCGGCATTCGCCCCGCCGGCAAGTCCGGTGAGGCCGCCCTGGACAACGACCGTCTGGCCGCGCGCGTTGCAGAGGCGGAGGGCTTCCGCAACTTCCTCGCTGCGCGTTGGCCTGATAACGGCCTTCGGCAGTTCGCGGCCGGTCAGGCTGGCGTCACTGCGATGGCGTTCGCCGATCTCGGTTCCCGTTAGGACGATGTCGCCGAGGGCTTGTTTCAGGTCGTCGACGATCGTCATGCGCTTCTCCCGTTTCCGCGGCGATTGTGGGCAGCGGGCGTCCCTGCTTAACGCATATCGAAGCAAACCGAAATCGGCCGACGAAGCTCAAACGTCTTCGCCAGCCTGTGAAGGGGCGATGAATTCAGGTGCCCGTGCGGGCGAGCTCGAAGGCTTCCGTCTCTCCGGATTCCTCCACATCCTGCTGTTCAGCCTTCTCGTCTTCCGTCTGTCGTTCTCCGTCCCTGAAGAGTTTCCATTTGGTCGGGCGGAAGGCGATGCGGCTGTGGTCGCCGGCGGCGGCGCGTTCGGGCGAGAGTTCGATCTCGACCGGCGGGTGATTGCGGCCGAGGTCGAGTTCGA
>NZ_JBVQPO010000020.1:0-64197 GCF_055710065.1 Ensifer sp. VA4
GTGGCATCCTATGTCGTTTCAAACGCCTCCAAGCTCGAAGAACTCGATATCAATCCATTGATGGTGTTGCCGAATGGCCAAGGTGCCGTTGCCGCCGACGCCCTGATCCGCCGGAGGAAATGACGCGCATGACCGGACCGATCCGCACACGCCGCGAAGGCGGCATTCTCGAAGTCACCATCGACCGGCCAAAGGCCAATGCCATCGACCTTGCGACCAGCCGGGTGATGGGCGAGATCTTCCGCGACTTCCGCGACGACGACAACTTGCGCGTCGCGATCATCACCGGGGCGGGCGAAAAATTCTTCTGTCCGGGATGGGACCTGAAGGCTGCCGCCGCCGGTGACGCGGTCGACGGCGACTATGGCGTCGGCGGTTTCGGCGGCATGCAGGAGCTGCGCGACCTCAACAAGCCGATCATTGCCGCGATCAACGGCATCTGCTGCGGCGGCGGCCTCGAGATCGCGCTTTCGACCGACATGATCCTTGCTGCCGAGCACGCGACCTTCGCGCTTCCCGAGATCCGCTCCGGCACCGTCGCCGATGCCGCCTCGATCAAGCTGCCGAAGCGCATCCCCTACCACATCGCCATGGACATGCTCTTGACCGGCCGCTGGCTCGATGCGGCCGAGGCCCACCGCTGGGGCTTCGTCAACGAGATCCTGCCATTGAGCAAGCTTATGGAACGCGCCTGGGAGCTCGCCCGCCTGCTCGAAAGCGGACCGCCGCTGGTTTACGCCGCGATCAAGGAAGTGGTCCGCAACGCCGAAGGCGAGGCCTTCCAGACGACCATGAACAAGATCACCAAACGGCAGTTCAAGACGGTCGACATCCTCTATTCGAGTGAAGACCAGCTGGAAGGCGTGCGTGCCTTCGCCGAGAAGCGCGACCCGGTCTGGAAGGGCCGCTGAAGGCGGATGAATGTGCGCGGTTTTCCGCCGCACTGAACAGACGCCGCCAGGCATGGCGGCGCAGGTAACAGAGCCGGGCGACCGGCAGGATGACGTGGCAGGACGCGCGGACGAGACCGCGCGCCACGAAACACGCATCCATAAGCCAAGCTTATGGAAATAAATTGTAATTTAGGGCGTTACAAGAAGTGTTCCAGAGATTACGCTTATCGATCTGAATGAAGGACGCCCCGGCCGAGGGAAGGAGAACAAGCCACCGAAAGAACAAGAAGCGGCCGCTTTGGGCCGATCCGAAGCCATCGATACAATGGCTGTACGCAGCAATCTCTAACCAACCACAACGAACGGCGAATGCCGACAGAGAAGGGAACAGGGGAATGAGCGATTACAAGGATTACCTCACACGACAGGTCATGCTCGGCAAGATGAACCGGCGCGAGTTTCTCGGCCGCGCGGCTGCAGCCGGCATTCTCGCCTCGACGGCAGGCACGCTGTTTGCGACCAGCGCGGCGGCGCAGGAGCCGAAGCGCGGCGGCCATCTGAAGCTCGGCCTCGAAGGCGCGGCCGCCACGGACTCGAAGGACCCGGCCAAGGCGCTGTCGCAATTCATGTTCGTCGTCGGCCGCAACTGGGGCGACATGCTCGTCGAAAGCCATCCGACAACAGGCGCGCCGGTGCCGGCGCTTGCCGAATCCTGGGAGCCATCGGCCGACGCGTCGACCTGGACGTTCACGATCCGCAAAGGCGTCAAGTTCCATGATGGCAAGGAACTGACGGTCGACGACGTCATCAAGACACTGCAGCGTCACACCGACGACAAATCGGAGTCCGGTGCCCTCGGCGTGATGAAATCGATCAAGGAAATCAAGGCGGACGGCGACAAGCTCGTGTTGACGCTGACGGAAGGCAACGCCGACATGCCCCTCTTGCTTTCCGACTATCACCTCATCATCCAGCCGAATGGCGGCATCGACAATCCCGACGCGATGATCGGCACCGGCCCCTACAAGGTGTCGAGCTTCGAACCCGGCGTTCGCGCTACCTTCGAGCGCAACGCCGACGACTGGCGCACCGACCGCGGCTATGTCGATTCGGTGGAACTGATCGCCATGAACGATGCGACCGCCCGCATCGCCGCGCTCTCCTCCGGCCAGGTGCACTTCATCAACCGTGTCGATCCGAAGACGGTCAACCTGTTGAAGAGGGCGCCGACGGTCGAGATCCTCAACACGTCGGGCCGCGGCCATTACGTGTTCATCATGCATTGCAACACCGCGCCGTTCGACAACAACGACCTGCGCATGGCGTTGAAATACGCGATGGACCGCGAGACCATGGTTGAGCGCATTCTCGGCGGCTACGGCAAGGTCGGCAACGACTTCCCGATCAACGAGACCTATGCCCTCTTCCCCGAGGGCATCGAGCAGCGCGCCTATGACCCGGACAAGGCGGCCTTCCACTACAAGAAGTCCGGCCACAGCGGCCCGGTTCTTCTGCGCACCTCCGACGTCGCCTTCCCGGGCGCGGTCGATGCGGCCGTGCTCTACCAGGAAAGCGCCAAGAAGGCGGGCATCGAGATCGAGGTAAAGCGCGAGCCGGGCGATGGCTATTGGACGAACGTCTGGAACGTGCAGCCCTTCTCGACCTCCTACTGGGGCGGCCGTCCGACCCAGGACCAGATGTACTCGACCGCCTATCTGTCGACGGCCGACTGGAACGACACCCGCTTCATGCGTGCGGATTTCGACAAGATCCTGCTCGAGGCCCGCTCCGAGCTCGACGAAGCCAAGCGCAAGGAGATGTATCGCACCATGGCCATGATGGTGCGCGACGAAGGCGGCCTGATCCTGCCGATGTTCAACGACTTCGTGAACGCCGCCACCAAGCAGGTGAAGGGCTACGTGCACGATATCGGCAACGACATGTCGAACGGCTATGTCGCGACCCGAGTGTGGCTGGACGCATGATGATGGAAAGCGGACCGCTCACTGGTCCGGTTCCGACGGATGGGACCGCGGATGCATCGCATCCGCGGTCTGCCGAACCTACCGGAGTACCAGCAAAACCCAACCCTGCCGCCGATGGTGAGATCGCCGGCACCTTCTGGCGGCGCTTCACCTTCCGTCGCCCTCTCGCGGCGCTGATCCTGCAGCGCCTCGGCTTGAGCGTCGGCCTGCTCTTCGCCGTATCGCTGATGATCTTCGGCGGCATCGAGGCGCTTCCCGGCGACTTCGCCACCACCTATCTCGGCCAGTCGGCAACGCCGCAGGCGGTGGAAAACATCCGCAAGGACCTTGGCCTCGACAAGCCCTGGACCGAGCGCTACGTCTCCTGGCTCGGCGGCGCCCTGCAGGGCGATTTCGGCACCTCCTGGGCGAGCAAGAACTCGGTCGGCGAACAGATCTCCAAGCGCCTCGGCAACTCGCTGTTCCTCGCCTTTTTTGCAGCACTCATATCCGTGCCGCTCGCCGTCGGTCTCGGCATGCTGGCGGTGCAGTTCCGCAACAGGCTGCCCGACAAGATCATCAACGTCATCTCGCTCGCGGCCATCTCGCTGCCGGAGTTCTTCGTCGGCTATCTGCTGATCATGTTCTTCGCCGTCAAATTCGGCATCGCGACCTTCCCCGCAACCGTCTATGACAGCATGAGCTTCACCGAACGGCTTTCGGCGATCGCGCTTCCCGTCGCAACCCTCGTTCTCGTCGTTCTCGCCCATATGATGCGCATGACCCGGGCGGCGATCCTCAACGTCATGTCGTCGGCCTATGTCGAGACGGCGGAGTTGAAGGGTCTCAGCATGTTCCGCATCATCGCACGCCATGCAGCCCCCAATGCGGTGGCGCCCGTCATCAACGTCATCGCGCTCAACCTCGCCTATCTCGTCGTCGGCGTGGTCGTGGTCGAAGTCGTCTTCGTCTATCCCGGCATGGGACAATACATGGTGGATGCGGTGACCGTGCGCGACATGCCGGTCGTCCAGGCCTGCGGCCTGATCTTCGCGGCCTTCTACATCTTCCTCAACATGGCGGCCGACATTCTCGCCATCATCGCCAATCCGAGACTGAGGCACCCGCGATGAACCTGAGATCCATCCCCTTGAGCGCCTGGATCGGCATCGCCGGCATCGCGATTGCGACCTTCTGTGCCGTCTTCGCACCGGTCATCGCCCCATTCGGCGAGCGCGACGTGGTCGGCGACATCTGGCTTCCCGCCGGCGGCGACTTCCTGCTCGGCACCGACAATCTCGGCCGCGACCTGCTCTCGCGTCTGATCTACGGCGCCCGCACCACCATCTTCGTGGCGCTGGCAGCAACCGTGCTCTCCTTCTCGCTGGGCATGCTCCTGAGCTTTACGGCGGCCGTCGTCGGCGGTTTCACCGATCAGCTCTTCTCCCGCTTCAACGACCTGATGATGGCGATCCCGACGCTGATCTTCGCCCTCGTCGTGCTCGCCGTGCTGCCGCAGCATCTGTGGATCCTGATCCTCGTCATGGCGGTGCTCGATTCCACCCGCGTCTTCCGCATCGGCCGTGCCGTTGCGCTCGATGTCGCGGTCATGGAGTTCGTCGAGGCCGCAAGGCTGCGCGGCGAAGGCTCGCTCTGGATCATCTTCCGCGAGATCCTGCCGAACACGCTGTCGCCGCTCTTGGCCGAGTTCGGCCTGCGCTTCGCGTTCTCGATCCTGTTCCTCTCCACCCTCTCCTTCCTCGGCCTCGGCATCCAGCCGCCGGCCGCCGACTGGGGCGGCATGGTCAAGGACAACAAGGACGGCATCATCTTCGGCATCTCGGCGGCGCTGATCCCGGGGGCAGCGATCGCCACGCTCGCGATCTGCGTCAACCTCGTGGTCGACTGGCTGATGAAACGAACCTCCAGCCTCAAGGGAGGACGCGGCGATGCCTGAACTGCTCTCCGTCAAGAACCTCAAGATCGAAGCGACCAGCTACCCGCCGGGCGAACCGCCCAAGGTCGTCACCCTCGTCGAGGGCGTGTCCTTCGATGTCGCGAAGGGCAAGGTGCTGGGCCTCATCGGCGAATCCGGCGCCGGCAAGTCGACGATCGGCCTTTCGGCGCTCGCCTATGGCCGCGGCGGCGTGCGTATCACCGGCGGCCAGGTCCTGCTCGAAGGCCAGGACATCCTGACGCTCGAAAAGAACGGCATCCGTTCGATCCGCGGCGCCCGCGTCTGCTACGTCGCGCAATCGGCCGCCGCCGCCTTCAACCCGGCCCACCGGCTCGGCGACCAGGTGATCGAGGCGTCGCTCCGCCACGGCATCATGAGCCGTGAGGAGGCAAAGAAGCGGGCGCTCTATCTCTTCCGGGTGCTGGGCCTGCCCAATCCGGAAACCTTCGGCGACCGCTATCCGCACCAGGTCTCCGGCGGCCAGCTCCAGCGCGCCATGACCGCCATGGCGCTCTGCCCCAATCCGGAACTGATCGTCTTCGACGAGCCGACGACCGCACTCGACGTCACGACCCAGATCGACGTTCTGGCAGCAATCAAGCACGCGATCGAGGAGACGCATACGGCCGCGCTCTACATCACCCACGATCTCGCGGTGGTCGCCCAGATCTCCGACGACATCATGGTGCTGCGACACGGCAAGACCGTCGAATACGGCACGACCAAACAGGTGATCGAGGCGCCGCGGGAAGACTACACCCGTGCGCTCGTCAGCGTGCGGCAAACCAAGCGCGACGAGGCAACCGACCAGACCGGAGCGCAGTTGAAGATCGAGCATATCAGCGCCGGCTATGCCAATGGCTTCAAGGTGCTGCACGATGTCTCGATGCACCTGCCGAAAGGGCAGACGCTGGCGATCGTCGGCGAAAGCGGCTCGGGCAAATCCACCCTTGCCCGCGTCATCACCGGCCTCTTGCCGCCGACCGAGGGGCGCATCTCCTTCGAGGGCAAGGAACTGCCGCGCGCCCTGAAGGGCCGCAGCAATGACGAGCTCCGGCGCATCCAGATGATCTACCAGATGGCCGACACGGCGATGAACCCGCGCCAGACGGTGCGCGACATCGTCGGCCGGCCGCTCTCCTTCTATTTCGGCATGCGCGGCCAGAAGAAGACGGAGCGGGTCAAGGAGCTCTTGGACCAGATCGAGATGGGCAGTCGCTTCCTCGATCGCTATCCGGCCGAACTTTCCGGCGGGCAGAAGCAGCGCGTGGCTATCGCTCGCGCCTTGGCCGCCAAACCGGAGCTCATCCTCTGCGACGAGCCAACCTCGGCTCTCGATCCGCTTGTGGCCGAAGGCATCCTGAACCTGCTCTTGAAGCTTCAGGAGGAAACCGCTGTTTCCTATGTCTTCATCACCCACGACATCGCCATCGTCCGGGCGATCGCCGACAGCGTTGCGGTCATGCACCGCGGCCGCCTCGTACGCTTCGGGCCGAAGTCGAAAGTGCTGTCGCCACCCTTCGACGACTATACCGACCTGCTTTTGAAGTCGGTTCCGGAGATGGAGATCGGCTGGTTGGAGCGCGTCCTGAAGACGCGAAGGATGGAAAGCGCCGGAAACTGACGCGGCGCCGGAAAACATGCGTGCCCGTCGTGGAGCGCAACTTGAAGGGAAGCCGCCCGCGCACAGGCGTTCGGCTTCCCTGCCCCCAATGCCGCGTCTCGACGCGACGGGCGCATTCACGCTTCGCGTGGGCTCGCGTCAATGCTCCCAGAAATGCTTCTTGATCTCCACATCGACCTGCTTTTCTGTCAGGCCGATGTCATCGATCAGCTCCGGCGCATCGGCCGCCATTTGGGCAAGCTGATCGCGGTAGTGCTGGCGATCGTCCCACATGGCAAAGAGACGCTTCGGGTGAAACCACTTGGCGATGCGGCCGTCGCCGGGCTCGGACGTCTGCTCGACGTCCTCGGATACGGCGTGGTAGAAGTCGGACATGCCTGACAGAAGCTTGCTCATGGTCGTCCTCCCACGTGATGTTCAGCGCAAACTCTAGCCTCATAGAGCTATGCGGCAATCGCACATGTGCGGTGTTTTGCTTCCAGCATTTGTAGTATTTTGCTGGAGCCGCAGCAGAACGAACCGGTAGAACGGCAAGGAGGAGGCAGGTATGGCCCGCATCCTGACGCCTCGTTTTGTGCCTGCGGTCCTGTCGGATCGCGAGCGTGCGGTTGCCGAACGCTTTGCCGCCGGCCTGACCTATCGCCAGATCGGCGAAGCGCTCTGCATTGCGCCCTCGACCGTGCGCAGCCATCTCGCGGCGATCTACGGCAAGCTCGGCGTTCGCAACAAGATCGAGCTGGCGTCGGAGATAGCCCGGCCAGCGGAGGGAACGACCGCGGCTGCGACGGAGCAAGGACCACCGGTGCTCGCCCTGTTCCCGATCGAAAGCCTCAACGAGGAGCAGCGCTGGCGTCGGTTTGCCGATGGCCTTTCGTCGGATATCTGCGTTGATCTCGCACGCTATGCGGACCTGCCCGTCATCGGCTTTCACACCATGAAGCTGCTTGGCAACCATCCAGAGAACTACGATGACCACGTCCAGGCCGTCGGCGCGACCTACGCGGTGACGGGCCAGGTGCGCGCAGACGACCGGCAGGTGCGGCTGACGATCCAGCTCTCGGAAACGCGCTCCGGTCTGACGCTCTGGAGCGAACGCTATGACCGGCCGATCGGAGACATACTCGCGCTTCAGGACAATTTGACCGAGAGCGTTGTCAACGCGCTGGCAGGATGCTTCGGCAAGCTGGCCGCGCTCGTACGTAGCGCCAGCCGCAAGAAGACACGCTCGAACCTGCACTCCTACGATTATTATCTTCTCGGCGTCGAGCAGCTCAACCGGTTCAGCGCGGAGGGAAACGCCGCGGCAATTGAGCTTCTCACGCGGTCGCTCCAGTTGGACCCCGCACGGGTAAGGGCCTGGATCGAACTGGCCTACGCCTATTCCGTCCAGGCCTGCAACGGCTATGGCGTCGACCTAGCCACGACCATCGGGAACTGGCGATCGGCGATAGAACAGGCCCTGCGGCTCGATCCGACGAACCCCTTCGCCCACACCTGCCTTGGCGATCTCAAGGCATGCCTGGGCGATCTCAAAGGCGCGGCCGACGCCCAGGCAATGGCGCTCCAGCACGGCAAACACAGTGCCGACACGCTGGCGCTGCTGGCCGGAAGCAAGGCTTTGGTGGCTGGAGACCCGGACGAAGCGATGGCGCTGATCGAGAAGGCGCTGTCCCTCAATCCCCTGGCGCCGCCCTGGTATTACGGCATGCTCGGCCGCGCCCTCTTCGTCACCGGACGCCACGCGGAGAGCCTTTCGGCGCTGGAACACAGTTCACAGGAATCGCCGAATACCCTCATGTTCCAGGCGATGGCCCAGGCTTTTGTCGGGCAATCATCCGAAGCGGCGAGCACCGCGCTGAGGCTTAAGACCGAGTTCCCGCTTTTCTCGGTCGAACGGTTCATCGCCGGCTATCCGGTCACCAACCCTCCGGCGCTGCAAGCAGTTCAGGAAGGATCCCGGCTGGCGATGTTCGACTAGAACGCCGTGCGTTCAACTGAACGCACGCCGCCGCTCGGCTCTGGCAACTGTGTGCTCCGTTACCTCTGCCGGCAGTCGACATCGCCCAGGCGTTGCGCCGCCTCGCCTTCAAAGGTCACCGTCGCCTCGCCCTTTGCCGAGCAATCGCCCGTGGCGCCGCTTCCGGCGCGGAAATGCACGACCGGCTGGCCCTCGATCATGATGCTCGGCACCACCTCGTAAAGTTCCGGCGGGCAATTGGCGACGTCGGAGAGCCTAAGCGCCGGCTGGCCGCCGATCATGACGCTGGAGGCGCCCGAAAGCGCACAGGACGGGATCGGCGCCCGCGCCTCCTCGGCCATCGCCGACGGAGCCGGCAGAGCGGACGAAAGGCAGGCGATGACGGCCACTGCAGATTTCATGATCCCTCCTCCATGGATCCGCGTCGGCGAAACCTATCACAAGGCCGCGCCCCCGCCTCAATATTCGGTGGGCACGGTCAAGAGCTCGGCATCGGGCGTATCGAGAAAGGCGCGGACGGTCTGGGGCATATGGCGCGAGCCGAAGGAAAGCACGCCGCAACGCGAGAGCATCTGGCGCAGGTCCGGCTGCTGGCCGAGAGAGCGCCAGATCATGCGCGAGGCATAGGGCAGGTTCTCCTTGCGCCAGGAGACCCCCATGGTGGTGCCGCGCAGATAGACCCGCTGGTGCACTTCGAACGGAAGAAGGATCGTCTGCGCCAGCATCGGCTCCCGCCCGATGCTGCGCTCGGCGATGAAGATGCGGTTTCGCCAGAAGGTGACGAGCCCCACATATTTCGAGAATTGCTGGATCTCGTTTATCGGATCGCGGATGCGCTCGATCGACTTCACCCGGATCGAGCCCGCCTCCTCGTAGATCCGGGCCGAGGAGCAGACGACGAGCCCCGGCCAGGACGGCGAGACGTGATAGGTCTGATAGTAGCCGATGTGACGCCGGAGACCGACGATATCGCCCGGAAAACCTTCGAGCAGCAGGCCGGCATCCGAGCGATCACGGTCTGGCCGCACCATCCGGGCCTCGAACTGTTTCGGGGTAAGCGAAAAGTCTTCGGCGGCAAGCCCGAAGAAGCGGGCGATGCGCGCGACATTGTGCGGCGACGGCCGCGCCTCGCCGCCGATATAGCGGTTGAATTGCTGCCGGTTGATGCCGATCTCGCGGCAGATCTGCGAAATCGAACGCCTGGTTGCGCAGGCAAAACGCAGATTGGCCGAGAAGATTTCGATGTCCTGCACGCCACTCCCCCAAACATATGCTCCCGTCGCGCCGGCCGCTGCGGCCCGGAGCAGTCGAGAGATAGCGTAAAAGAGCGTAAATCAGCGTCAAGTCGCGAAATTGTGCACGACCCCGCAGGCGCTAGGTTTTCCCCACAGCGCCACGCGTCTTGAAACGCGCGTAGATCGCTGCAGCACCTTGATCTGCTGCATGTTTTTCCCTTCCATCGGCGACGATTGAAGGGACATGCGGGAGAAACATCATACAAAAAGGGAACCTGGAAATGACCGACTTCACGAAGCGACCCGACGGCCTTCTTGTCCCGGCTGGCCTTGCCGCGGCTGGCATCAGCCGGCGCGGCTTTCTGGCCGGCACCGCCGTGCTTGGCCTTGCGGCCGGACTTGGCGGCACGCTGACGGCCAAGGACGCGCGTGCCGAGGAGCCGAAGCGCGGCGGCCACCTGAAGCTCGGTCTCAAGGGCGGTGCCACCACCGATTCGCTCGACCCCGCCGCCTATAGCGGTTCGGTCTCCTTCGTCATCGGTCACCTCTGGGGCGACACGCTGGTCGAATCCGATCCGAAGACCGGCGCGCCGCTGCCGGCACTTGCCGAATCCTGGGAGCCCTCGGCCGATGCGTCCGAGTGGACCTTCAAGATCCGCAGCGATGTCAGCTTCCATGACGGCAGCAAGCTGACCGTGGCCGACGTCGTCGCCACGCTGAAGCGCCATGCGGACGAAGGCTCGAAGTCCGGCGCCCTCGGGCTGATGCGCTCGATCAAGACGATCGAGGAAAAGGCCGGCGCACTGGTGCTGACGCTGACCGAAGGCAATGCCGACCTGCCGCTGCTGCTGACCGACTATCACCTGATCATCCAGCCGAAGGGCGGCGTCGACAATCCGGCCTCGCCGATCGGCACCGGTCCTTACAAGCTTTCAAGCTACGAGGCCGGACTGCGCGCCACCTTCGAGAAGAACGCCGATGACTGGCGCTCCGACCGCGGCTTCGTCGATTCGGTCGAGATCATCGTGATGAACGACACGACGGCGCGCATCGCGGCGCTTTCCTCGGGCCAGGTCCACTTCATCAACAACATCGACCCGAAGACCGTGCCTCTCCTGAAGCGGGCGCCGCGCGTCGAGATCCTGCGCACCGCCGGCAAGGGCTTCTACAGCTTCCTGATGCATTGCGACACCGCCCCCTTCGACAACAACGATCTGAGGCTTGCGCTGAAATATGCGGTCGACCGCCAGGCGATCCTCGACCGGGTTCTCGGCGGCTTCGGCACGCTCGGCAACGACTATCCCGTCAACGGCAACTACGCGCTGGCGCCCGAAGGCATCGAGCAGCGGGCCTATGACCCCGACAAGGCCGCCTTCCACTTCAAGAAGTCCGGCCACGACCGGCCGATCCTTCTGCGCACCTCCGACGCCGCCTTCCCCGGCGCTGCCGATGCTGCGGTCCTCTTCCAGGAAAGTGCCAAGAAGGCCGGCATCGAAATCGAAGTGCGCCGCGAACCGGAGGACGGCTACTGGACGAACGTCTGGAACGTCCAGCCCTTCTGCGCCTCCTATTGGGGCGGCCGGCCGACACAGGATGCGCGCTATTCCACCTCGTATCTCTCGACTGCCGAATGGAACGACACGCGCTTCAAGCGCGCGGATTTCGACAAGCTCCTGCTCCAGGCCCGCTCCGAGCTCGACGAGACCAGGCGCAAGGAGATGTACCGCACCATGGCGATGACGGTGCGCGACGAAGGCGGCCTGATCCTGCCCGTCTTCAACGACTATGTGAACGCCGCCTCGGCCTCGCTGAAGGGCTTCGTCGATGACATCGGCAACGATCTTTCCAACGGTTACGTCGCCAGCCGCGTCTGGTTCGACAGCTAAGCAATTCCAGCGAAAGTGCAACGCGGTTTCGCGTCAGGAATTGCGAAAAGCAATGGAGCAATTCCAGTGAAAATGGGGCGCGCTTTCGCGTCCCGAATTGCCCGAGAGAACGAACGAAGAGATAGTTAGAACGACATGTCCGAACGTGAATTCACCTTGATCGAGAACGAATGGATCCGGCTGAAGGACGGCACCCGGCTCGCCGCCCGCATCTGGATGCCCGCCGGCGCCGAAGCCGATCCGGTACCGGCCGTGCTTGAATACCTGCCCTATCGCAAACAGGGCGGCACGAGCCTGCGCGACGAATCCACCTATCCGGTCTTCGCGGCCGCCGGCATTGCCGGGGTGCGCGTCGATATCCGCGGCTGCGGCGAAAGCGATGGTGTCATCGACGGCGAATATACGCCGCGCGAACTTGCCGACGGCTGCGAGATCATCGAATGGATCGCCGCGCAGCCCTGGTCCAACGGCAAGGTCGGCATGATGGGCATCTCCTGGGGCGGCTTCAATTGCCTGCAGGTCGCCGCCCTCAAGCCGCCGGCGCTGAAGGCCGTCATCTCCATCGCCTCGACGGTCGACCGTTACAACGACGATATCCACTACAAGAACGGCTGCCACCTCTCGGCCCAGCTTTCCTGGGCCGCGACCATGCTCGGCTACCAGTCGCGCTCGCCGGACCCCGCAATCGTCGGCGACCGCTGGAAGGAAATGTGGCTGGAGCGGCTGGAGAACGAGCCCTTCTTCATGGAGGAATGGCTGGAACACCAGCGCCGCGACGCCTTCTGGCAGCACGGCTCGATTTCGGACGATTTCGGAAGCGTCGAGATCCCGGCGCTCGTCATTGCCGGCTGGGCCGACGGCTACCGCAACACGCCGCTGAAGGCGGTCGAGGGTCTCGGCGACAAGGCGAAGGCGCTGATCGGCCCCTGGGTACACAAGTATCCGCATTTCGCCTTCCCGAAGCCGCGCGCCGATTTCCATGGCGAGGCGATCCGCTGGTGGAATCGCTGGCTGCGCGACGAGAAGAACGGCGCCGAGGATGGGCCGCAGGTGCGCGCCTATATTCTCGACGGTCCGCGCCCGTCGCTTAGGCGCGACAGCGATCCCGGCCGCTGGGTGGCGAAGGATGCGTGGGCGTCCCCGGAAATGCAGCTCTTCGGCGTTTCCCATGACGGCAGGCTGACGCCTTCGGCCGGCGGCACCGGCATCGGCGAGATCTACCTGAAATCGCCGCTCGATACCGGCACGGCCTCCGGCGAATATTTCACGCTGAAGCCCGACGCCGAAATGGCCGGCGACCAGCGCATCGACGATGCCGGTTCGCTCACCTTCGAGACGGCACCGCTGCTCGAAGCCGCCGACTATCTCGGTCAGCCGACGCTGACGGTCGAGGTCACCTGCCAGGCGGCAACCGCCAATCTCGCCGTCCGCCTCGTCGATGTGCATCCGGATGGAACCGCGACCCGCGTCGCCTTCGGCGTGCTCAACCTGGCGCATCGCGACGGCAACGCCCAGCCGCGGCCGATGGAGCCGGGCCGCAAGACGCGGATCACGCTGGTGCTCGACGCTTGCGGCTATCGCTTCCGCGCCGGCAACCGTATTCGCGTGTCGCTCTCCACCTCCTATTGGCCGTTGATCCTGCCATCGCCCACGGATCCGGGCCTGACGATCGATACATCAAGCCTGTCGCTGGCGCTGCCCCTGCTCGGTGCACACAAGGAGATTGTCGTGCCCGAGCCGGCAAACCCGGACCCGCTGCCGAAGTACCGCGAACTGACGCGCGGCAGCACCAGCCGGACGGTCGAGCGCGACATGACCCACGGCATGACGCACTACCGGATCTACGAGGACACCGGCCTTTCCGAACATCCGGATACGGGCCTCGCCACCCAGGACATCCGCGACGAAACCTGGTCGATCGCGCCTGACGATCCGCTGTCGATGATCGGAACCTCGACCTGGACCTGCGTCGCCAAGCGTGAGGGCTGGTCGGTGCGGACGGTTTCGACTTCGACGCTCCATTGCACGGAGAGCGAATGGATTACAGAAGCCGAGGTCGTCGCCTATGAGGGCGGGACCCAGATCTTCGAGAAGCACTTCAAGAAGCGGATCCGCCGCGATCTCATGTAGAACGCGCAGGGGAAGAGGCGTGCGGTGGGTCGCCGCCGCGTCCGGTTTCCAGCCGCCTGCTTGACACCACCACAAAAGCATTGTACCGATCGGTAAACAATTTACTGATCGGTACAATCATGCGTCGTTTCTTCTTTCGTCATCAGCCTCCCGTCCACATCTCCCGCGGCCTGATCGCCGGCATTGGCGGCCTTGTTGCCATCGCGGCCATCGGCGCACTCACCAATCTCGTCGGCCATCCCCTGCTGATGGCGCCGTTCGGGGCGAGCTGCGTGCTGATCTTCTCCGTCGCCGCCAGTCCGCTGTCGCAGCCGGCCAACGTCGTCGGCGGCCATTTCGTCGCCACCCTCGTCGGTCTCGTTCTGAGGACTGTCTCCCCCAACGAATGGTGGGCGGTGGCGATCGCCGTCGGCGTGGCGATCGCGCTGATGGCGGCGCTGCGCATCACCCACCCGCCGGCCGGCGCCAATCCCCTCGTCGTCTTCTCGGCCGATCCCGGTTTCGAGTTCCTGCTCTTCCCGGTGCTGACCGGCTCGCTGATCCTCGTCGCCGTCGGCGCGCTGTTCCACCGCTTCGCCAAGGTCGAATATCCGCTGGTGAGGAAACCGGCATGAGCCGCGTCGTCGCCGAACGCCGGGACGTCATCGCCATGCTGGCCGAGATCTTCCGCGAGCATGGTTATGACGGCGCGAGCCTCAGCCTGATCACCGAGAAGACCGGCCTCGGCAAAGGCAGCCTCTACCACTTCTTCCCCCGCGGGAAGGAGGAGATGGCCGAAGCCGTGCTTGGCGACATCGCCGCCTGGTTCCGCACCCACATCTTCGACGCGCTGCGCAACACGGAAAATGCCGAGCAGGCGCTGGAGGTGATGTTTGCCGCGGTCGATAGCTACTTCCGCCAGGGCCGCAGGCTCTGCCTGATGGGAGTGATCGCGGCCAGCGGCGCCCATGACCGCTTCGCGCGCGAACTCAACGGCTATTTCTCCGACTGGCGCGCCGACCTCGCCGTCACGCTCGAGCGCAACGGCACCCCTAGGGCCGAGTGCGCAGCGCTTGCCGAGGAGATCATCGGCGGCATTCAGGGTGCGCTGATCCTCGCTCGAAGTCTCGACGACCCCGGAGCTTTCGGCCGAGTGCTCGCTCGGCTGCAGACCCGGTGCCTGCCTTATCGTGAAAAGCGAGATACGGGCGGGTAGCCGCCCGCGTATCGCCCGTTCGCATCAATTGACAAAAATCAGATCGCCGCTTGAGCCTGCCTTGACAAACGCCTCCGTGCCCGCATATTAACCGATAAGTTAAATAACTCTAAGGTTAAAGACTGGGTGCATTGGGGCGCCCAGCGAGGAGGATTCATGCCAGCGGCGACCGCGAACGCAAGACGCAAGGAAATCGGCCTGGAAATCGTGCGCGACTTCGAAGCGCCTGCGAGCCTCGTCTTCAGGGTCTGGTCGACGCCCGAGCACATGCTGCGCTGGTGGGGACCGCGTGATTTCACCCCGCATTCGGTCAACTTGGACTTCCGTCCGGGCGGCGCATGGCGCGCCTGCATCCGCTCGCCCGAAGGCCGCGACTACTGGATGGGCGGTGTCTATCGCGAAGTGCGGGAGCCGGAGAAGCTCGTCTTCACCTTCGCATGGGACGAAGAGGGCGAGCCCGGCAGCGATACGCTCGTTACCGTTTCCTTTGCCGATATCGGCGGCAAGACCCGGCTGGTCTTCCAGCAAACACCATTCGAGACCGTTGAAGAGCGCGACTCGCACCAGGAAGGCTGGGGCGAGTGCCTCGACAGGCTCAGGGACTATGTCGAACACATCTGAGATCGCGCAAGACGCAAGCGGGCTCGGCCTGAAGGCAACCCGGTGCGAATGGATCGGGCTGGCCAAGGCGGGCGATGGCGACACGGGCGGCGACCTGGCGCTCGTCGATAAGGCGACGCCATCGGGCAACGTCGGATAACGCACCGCGGCATCGATACGAAAGCAATGCTGCGCCCACCGGCGCCGGCCACCCAGCCGGCGAACGAGGCCGTACGCCCAACCTCAGGGAGGAAACGATGAAAAAGCTCTATCGCGGCAGCTGCCATTGCGGCGCCGTCACCTTCGCGTGCCGGCTCGATCTCGCCGAGGGCATCCGCCGCTGCAATTGCTCCTTCTGCGCCAAGACACGGATGCAGAAAGCGTTTGCCCTTCGAGAGGAATTCGAGATCACCGCCGGCAAGGACAGGCTCTCGACCTATCGCGCCGAAAACTCCAACTGGCGCGAGGGCGACGTCGATCACTATTTCTGCAGCCATTGCGGCGTCAGGCCCTTCTCGCGCGGCTATCTCGAGGATTTCCTCGGGCATTTCTACGCGGTCAACGTCGCCTGCTTGGATGGCGTCAGCGACGCGGAGCTCGGCGAAGCGCCACTGATCTACGAGAACGGCCGTGCCGACGACTATTTCAATCCGCCGGCCGACACGCGCTTCATGTGACGGTGCCCGTCTCGAAACAGGCGCAGGGACATCAGGCGATCGTGAGTGCGCGCAACGCCGCGAGCGCCCGCTCCGCATCCGCCTCCGGCACGAAGATATGATCATGATAATAGGCCGCGATCACGTTGGCGCTGATGCCTTCGCGCGTCAGCGCCGCCGAGACGGCCGCAGTCAGGCCGACGGCTTCCAGCGCCGAATGCACGTTGAGCGTGATGCGCCGAAGCAGCGGACCGTAGTCGAGCCCCGCCTCGTCCGCATCGCTGCGGGCAAGCACCAGCGTCAACCCTTCATCCTCGCGATAGGTGGCCAGCGGTTCCAGCGCCTGATAGCGCGCAACGTCGCGATAGGCGACCGTGCAATAGACGTAGGTCTGCGGAAACAGCACCGGGCTCATCGTCGCCAGCAGCTTCGCGAGATCCGTTTCCCCGGCCATGACGTTCCCCCTGTTTCGCACTGCTTCTTCGAATGAAGTGGTAGCGGATCGTCACGTTGGCGTGAAGCACGCGATCGCGATTTGACCATTGTCATTCCCGTGAAAACATGAGGTCATCAAGCGCCGGAAGCGGAAACCAGGTGGCGGAGAAGATGAAAATGGTGACTTACAGTCAATCGAGACACATCTCTCGCGGACTCGTAATGCGGGCTGCCGCCTTCGCCGCTCTGCTGGCGTCGGCGCCGATCGCCGCCGCCCAGGAACCGGCCGTGGTCATCCCGCCGCCCTCGCTCGATGAGAAGATCTCCGGAACGACGGAGATCGCCGTCTTCGCCGGCGGCTGCTTCTGGGGCGTGCAGGGCGTCTTCCAGCATGTCAAAGGCGTCAGAAACGCCGTCTCCGGCTATTCCGGTGGCACTGCGGCAACGGCCGATTACGAGACGGTGAGCGGCGGCAAGACCGGCCACGCGGAATCGGTGGAAGTGACCTACGACCCGCGTGAGGTGACCTATGGGCGGCTGCTACAGGTCTTCTTCTCCGTCGCCCACAATCCGACGCAGCTCAACTATCAGGGGCCCGATCATGGCACCCAGTATCGATCGGCCGTCTTCACCGTTACCGCCGAGCAGAAGCGCATCGCCGATGCCTATATTGCCGAGCTCGCCAAGGCAGGCGCGTTCCCGGCAAGGATCGTCACGGAGGTCACGCCGTTCAAGGGCTTCTACGCCGCCGAGGACTATCACCAGGACTTCCTGACGCGGAACCCGACGCACCCCTACATCGTCTATAACGACCTGCCCAAGATCGAGAACCTGCGGGCGTTGTTCCCGCAGGCCTTCCGGGCAGATCCGGCTCTGGTTTTCAAGGCGAAGAGCTGAGCATTCCACAAGAACCGTGTAGCGGCCGCAAATGCGTCGTACCAGATCGCGGCGTCAGCGGGTACCGACGAGAACCGCAACCCCCTCGGCCAGCCGCCGGAACCCTTCGCGCGCGCCCTCGCTCATGTGCCGCGCCCTGAGCCAGGCATGGATCATCTGCGGCTCTTCGCGGAAGGTCACGTTCACGCCCGCCGCGGCGAGGCGCCCGGCATAGATGCGGGCGTCGTCGCGCAACGGGTCGAAGAAGGCCCCGGTGATGTAGCTCGGCGGCAGGCGCGAGAGGTCCCTTTCCGCCAGGGGCGCGGCGAAGGGATTGTCGGCCGGCGCCTGCAGGATCTTGCGATAGTAGATCGTGTCGGCGGTCGTCAGCCCCGGCGCCTCGGCCATTTCCACATAGGAGCCGGAGACCAGGTCGCCGCCGAGCCCCGGATAGATCAGCACCTGGCCGACGATGCTTTTGAGGCCTTCGGCCCGAGCCTTGAGCACGATGCCTGCCGTGAGGTTGCCGCCGGCGCTGTCGCCGGCAACAACGACCGGACGGCCGTCGGACAGCAATTCCTTCAGCACCGCGTAGCAATCGTCGAAAGCGGCGGGCCAGACATGCTCCGGCGCCAGGCGGTAGTCGACCGACACCAGCTCGGCCCGAGCAAAATCCGCAAGCTCGGCGCAGATCGCATCGTGGCTGTCGAGCGAGCCGACGACGAAGCCGCCGCCGTGAATGTAATAGATGCGCGTCTCGGCCGAGACCGTCGCCGGGCGGTAGCGCCGGATCGGGATGCGGCCGTCGACGAGCGTGTCCTCGCGGGTGAGACCGGCCGGGCTCGGCGCATCGAATTCGGCGCAGAGCGCATCATACCATTTGCGCTGCTGCTCGATCGAGGCATCGACCGCGTCGGCGGGATAGAAGTCCTCGCAGCGGCGGTGAAAGGCGAGGATCCCCTCCTCCGTCGGCATCGGCCGCTTGCTCGCCTGGTCCACGTCATCCTCCACTGATCCCGCTCTTGCGCGCAAGCTTATCACCGCCGCCCCGGCTCCCTGTCCGAAAACCGACATGGCTGGAAAAAATGACCAGTCGATCCGCTTACGTTTCGCCGCTTGCCAGCGCCGCCCCGCAGCTATTAACTCGCGCCATGGCCTTCACGTTTCGACAGTTGCAGTATTTCGTTGCCGTCGCCGAACAGGGTTCGATCACCCGCGCGGCGCAGAACCTTTCGATCTCGCAATCCTCGATCACCGAGGCGATCAAGGAGCTCGAAGGCGATCTCGGCGTCGAGCTCTTCGACCGGCATCCGCGCGGCCTGTCGATCACCCACAATGGCCACCAGTTCCTGCGCCACGCCACCAAGATCCTCGCCAATGTCTCGGACGCCAGGCGCAGCTTTTCCGAGAGCCGGGAGGAGACCGGCGGCAAGCTCAATCTCGGCGTCACCTCGCTCGTTGCCGGTTATGTGCTTTCCGATCTGCTCGCCCGCTATCGCCGCGCCTGCCCCGGCGTAGAGGTCAGCGCCATCGAGGACAACGGCTCCTATCTCGAGCACCTGCTGATTGGCGGCGAACTCGACGTCGCCGTCATGGTCATCTCGAACCTGCGCGACCGCATGGCGCTGCAGGCGGAAATCCTCGAAACCTCGCCCTATCGCCTGTGGCTGCCGATCGGCCATCCGCTGGTCAGCGCCGACATCATCTCCGTCGGCGATATCGCCAGGGAGCCGCTGATCATGCTGACGGTCGATGAAATCGAGGAGAATACCGGCAAGCTCCTGACGGCACTCGGTGCCCGCCCGCATGTGGCCTTCCGCACCCGTTCGGTGGAAGCGGTGCGCAGCCTGGTCGCGACCGGCGCCGGTATCGCGCTGCTGCCCGATCTCGTCTACCGCCCCTGGTCGCTGGAAGGCGACCGCATCGAAAGCCGCGACGTCTCGGGCGCGCTCCCGGTGGTGCAGGTCGGCATGGTCTGGCGCAAGGGCTCCAGCCTGCCGCAATCGGCCCGCGACTTCGTCGGCATCGCCGAGGCGCTGCGCAGCGGCCGAATACGTTGACACCCGGACACCTTCGGCGCCTAAACGCGCCACCAAAGCCGCGACGCTATATCCCTTTGTTTTTATATAATTTTTATCGCAAAGCCGCACCGCGTTTTTGCTGGCATTGTCCCCGATATCGGAAAATCCGAAAACGACATTCTGATTAATGAATTTGCGAATACGGAGAATTCAAGGCACGCTTCATCCTGGGAACGAAGCCGCAAAACGCGGCTCAAAACTGGGAGAATTCAGATGAAGCAGATGCTCAAATCCTGCACGGCATTGACCCTGACGCTCGGCCTTGTCGCCCCGGCCTTCGCGCAGGAGCCGCTGAAGGAACTTGGCAAGGGGGAAGGCGAACTCTCCATCGTCGCCTGGGCCGGCTACATCGAGCGCGGCGAGACCGACAAGAACTACGACTGGGTCACAAATTTCGAAAAGCAGACGGGCTGCAAGGTCAGCGTCAAGACGGCGGCGACCTCGGATGAAATGGTGGCGCTGATGAACGAAGGCGGCTTCGACCTCGTCACCGCCTCGGGCGACGCGTCGCTCCGCCTCGTCGCCGGCAAGCGCGTCCAGCCGATCAACACCGACCTCATCCCGAGCTGGAAGACGATCGACGAGCGCATGCAGAATGCGCCCTGGCACACGGTCAACGGCGTCCACTACGGCGTGCCCTATGTCTGGGGCCCGAACGTGCTGATGTACAACAAGGACGCCTTCAAGGGCGAAGCGCCGAAGAGCTGGAACGTCGTCTTCGAGGAAATGACACTTCCCGACGGCAAGTCCAACAAGGGCCGCGTCCAGGCCTATGACGGCCCGATCCATGTTGCGGACGCCGCCAACTACCTGATGAAGCACAAGCCGGAACTCGGCATCAAGGATCCCTACGAGCTCAACGAGGACCAGTACAAGGCGGCCCTCGATCTGCTTCGCACCCAGCGCACCCTCGTCGGCCGCTACTGGCACGACGCGATGATCCAGATCGACGACTTCAAGAACGAAGGCGTCGTCGCTTCCGGCTCCTGGCCGTTCCAGGTGAACCTGATGGAAGCCGAGAAGCTGCCGATCGCCTCGACCATTCCGGAAGAAGGCGTGACCGGGTGGGCGGATACCACCATGCTGCATGCCGAGAGCCAGCATCCGAACTGCGCCTATATGTGGATGGAGCACTCGCTGTCGCCGAAGGTCCAGGGTGACGTCTCCGCCTGGTTCGGCGCCAACCCGTCGGTCGGTGCGGCCTGCAAGGGCAACGAACTGCTGACCGATGCCGGCTGCAAGACCAATGGCTACGACGACTTCGAGAAGGTCAAGTTCTGGAAGACGCCGGTGACGAAGTGCGCAAGCCAGGGCGAATGCGTGCCCTATCACCGCTGGGTCTCCGACTATATCGGCGTAATCGGCGGCCGCTGAGCCGTCGCGACATATCGCAAGCATCGCCCCTCACCCTGGCCCTCTCCCCGCATGCGGGGAGAGGGAACGCCCCCGGCCAAGCCTTGGGCGTAACCTCTGAGGCAAGACGCCCGCCACGAGTCTCCTTCGCCCCGCATGCGGGGAGAAGGTTCCCGGCAGGGCGGATGAGGGGCACACCTTCCGGAGTATCTCAATGACCACCGCCGTTCTCTTCGACAATGTTTCCCGCCACTTCGGCGCCGTGCGCGCCGTCGATGGCGTGAACCTCGAAATCGCCGAGGGCGAGTTCTTCGCCATGCTCGGCCCCTCCGGCTCGGGCAAGACGACGTGTCTCCGCCTGATGGCCGGCTTCGAGCAGCCGACCGGCGGCCATATCGAGATCTTCGGCGAAACGGCCGAGGGCGTGCCGCCCTATCGCCGCAGCGTCAACACGGTCTTCCAGGACTATGCCCTCTTCCCGCATCTCTCGATTCTCGACAACGTCGCCTATGGGCTGATGGTCAAGGGTGCTAACCGCGAGGAACGCCGCAAGGCCGCCGAGGACGCGCTCGCCATGGTCAAGCTGCCGGGTTACGGCACCCGCCGCCCCGGCCAGCTTTCCGGCGGCCAGCGCCAGCGCGTGGCGCTCGCCCGCGCGCTCGTCAACAAGCCCAAGGTGTTGCTGCTCGACGAGCCGCTCGGCGCGCTCGACCTGAAGCTCCGCGAGCAGATGCAGGAGGAATTGAAGAGCCTGCAGAAGTCGCTCGGCGTCACCTTCGTCTTCGTCACCCACGACCAGGGCGAAGCGCTGTCGATGGCCGATCGCATCGCCGTCTTCAACGATGGCCGCATCCAGCAGCTCGGCCGCCCGGAAGACGTCTACAAGCAGCCGAAGACGCGGTTCGTTGCCGATTTCGTCGGCTCCTCCAACGTGCTGCCGCAAAAGCTCTGCCAGCGGCTGGGGCTGAAGACGCCCTTTGCGAGCCTCCGCCCGGAGGCGATCGCCATCGCCGCACCCGCTGACGGCGCGCTCAGCCTCTCCGGCACCGTCTCCGCCCATAGCTTCCTCGGCGCCGTCAACCGCGTCGTCGTCGATGTCGACGGCGCCCGTGTTGCCGTCGCCAGCCCTGCGGCGCTCGCCGTGCCTGCGGTCGGCAGCCCCGTCACCATCAGCTTCGCCGCTAACGAGCTGCACCCGATGGAGGACGCATGACCGCCTTTGCCGAACCCCTCGTGCTGCCTGAACGCCGCGGCCCTGCCGGCCGCCTGTCGGACTTCTTCTGGCGCCACCCACATCTGCTGCTGACGGTGCTGCTCGCCCCGCCGCTGCTCTGGCTCGGCATCGTCTATCTCGGCTCGCTCTTTGCGCTCCTGCTGCAGAGCTTCTTCTCGATCGACGATTTCTCCGGCCTGATCAATTACGAGTTCACGCTTTCGACCTATCGCCAGCTCCTCAGCGAAACCAATCTCGACATCATCCTGCGCACCGTGCTGATGGCCGCGACCGTGACCGTCGCTTCCGCCGTCATCGCTTTCCCGATTGCTTATTATGCGGCCCGCTATGCGCAGGGAAAATGGAAGGTGCTCTTCTATCTCGGCGTTATGCTGCCGCTCTGGTCGAGCTATCTGGTCAAGATCTATGCTTGGAAGCTGATCCTCGCCAAGGAAGGCATTCTCACCTGGATCTTCGAGAAGCTGCACCTCATCTGGCTGCTCGACGGCTGGCTGTCGCTGCCCGTCGTCGGCGGCAACTCGCTCTCGGTCAGCTATACCGGCACCTTCATCGTCTTCGTCTATGTCTGGCTGCCCTTCATGATCCTGCCGATCCAGGCAGCGCTGGAACGCGTGCCGGGCAACCTGATCGAGGCCTCCTCCGACCTCGGCGGCACGCCGGCGCAGACCTTCCGCTTCGTACTCTTTCCCCTGGCGCTGCCGGGCATCGTCGCCGGATCGATCTTCACGTTTTCGCTGACGCTCGGCGACTACATCATCCCGCAGATCGTCGGCTCGTCACGCCTGTTCATCGGCCAGGCCGTCTATGCCCAGCAGGGCACGGCCGGCAACATCCCGCTCGCCGCCGCCTTTACCGTCGTGCCGATCGTCATCATGGGCGCCTACCTCTTCATGGCCAAACGCATGGGGGCCTTCGATGCGCTCTGATCGCTTGAACCGCTCGCCAATGGGCCTGAAGATCGCGGCCGCCGCCGGCCTCGCCTTCCTGCACCTGCCGATCCTCCTGATCTTCCTCTATGCGTTTACGACCGAGGAGAAGAGCTACCAGTTCCCGCCGCCGGGACTGACGGCGCAATGGCTCGCGGTTGCCTGGAACAGGCCCGATGTCTGGGCGGCACTGACCCTCTCGGTGAAGGTCGCCTCGATCGCCACCGCCATGGCGCTTGTGCTCGGCACGCTCTGCGCCGCCGCCGTCAGCCAGACGCGCTTCTTCGGTCGGGAGACGATCTCGCTGCTCGTCATCCTGCCGATCGCGCTGCCCGGTATCATCACCGGCATCGCGCTCCGCTCCGCCTTCTCGATGGCCGATATCCCCTTCTCCTTCTGGACCATCGTGCTCGGCCACGCGACCTTCTGCATCGTCGTTGTCTACAACAATGCGGTTGCCCGCTTCCGGCGGATTTCCGGCTCGCTGATCGAAGCCTCGATGGATCTCGGCGCCGACGGTTTCCAGACCTTCCGCTACATCATCCTGCCGAACATCGGCACGGCGCTACTCGCCGGCGGCATGCTCGCCTTCGCGCTGTCCTTCGATGAGGTGATCGTCACCACCTTCACCGCCGGGCAGCAATCGACCCTGCCGATCTGGATGCTCGAAGAGCTGATCCGCCCGCGCCAGCGGCCGGTGACCAATGTCGTCGCCATGGTCGTGGTGCTCGTCACCTTCCTGCCGATCCTCGGCGCCTACTACCTCACCCGCGACGGCGACCAGATCGCCGGCGCCGGCAAATGAACTCGACTATCAAGGGAGAACAGACATGGACACCCAACTGCTGATCGGATCGCGCTTCGTGGCCGGCACCGAGGCCGAGGAGCATATCCTGAACCCGCGGACGGGCGGCAAGATCGTCGACCTGCCCGAAGCCTCGCACACTCAGGTCGAGGCGGCCGTCGACGCCGCCGAAAGCGCCTTCACCGCCTGGTCGCAGACGACACCGGCCGAGCGCTCCAACTATCTCCTGAAGATCGCCGATGCGATCGAGAAGGAGGCCGACGGCTTTGCGGCGCTCGAAGCGCTGAACTGCGGCAAGCCGATCAACGCCGTGAAGAACGATGAACTGCCGGCGATCGTCGACTGCTGGCGCTTCTTCGCCGGCGCCGTGCGCAACCTGCACGCACCGACCGCAGGCGAATATCTGCCCGGCCACACCTCGATGATCCGCCGCGACCCGATCGGTATCGTCGGCTCGATCGCGCCCTGGAACTATCCGCTGATGATGATGGCCTGGAAGCTGGCGCCGGCGATCGCCGGCGGCAACACGGTCGTCTTCAAGCCTTCCGAACAGACGCCGCTGACGGCGCTGAAGCTCGCGCGCATCCTCGCCGATATCCTGCCTGAAGGCGTCGTCAACGTGGTTACCGGCCGCGGCGAGACCGTCGGCAATGCGCTGATCAACCATCCGAAGATCTCGATGGTTTCGATCACCGGCGACATCGCCACCGGCAAGAAGGTGCTGGCAGCGGCGGCCAAGACCGTCAAGCGCACCCATCTGGAGCTCGGCGGCAAGGCCCCGGTCATCGTCTATGACGACGCCGACCTCGAAGCCGTCGTCAATGGCATCCGCACCTTCGGCTACTACAATGCCGGCCAGGATTGCACCGCCGCCTGCCGCATCTATGCCGAGGCCGGCATCTACGAGAAGCTGGTCGCCGATCTCACCTCGGCCGTCTCGACCATCCGCTACAACCTCGCCGACGACACGGAAAACGAGATCGGCCCGCTGATCTCGCGCCGCCAGCGCGATCGTGTCGCAAGCTTCGTCGAGCGCGCCGCCGACCAGAAGCATATCGAGATCACCACCGGCGGCAGCGCCGGCAGCTCGGACGGCTTCTTCTTCCAGCCGACCGTGGTCGCTGGCGCAACCCAGGAGGACGAGATCGTCCGGCGCGAAGTCTTCGGCCCGGTCGTCTCGGTCACCCGCTTCACCGGCAAGGACGATGCGATCGGCTGGGCGAACGACAGCGATTACGGCCTCGCGTCCTCCGTCTGGACCAAAGACATCTCCAAGGCGATGAAGGCCGCCTCGCGCCTGCAATATGGCTGCACCTGGATCAACACCCACTTCATGCTGACCAACGAGATGCCGCATGGCGGCGTCAAGCAGTCGGGCTACGGCAAGGACATGTCGGTCTACGCGCTCGAGGACTACACCGCCGTTCGCCACATCATGATCAACCACGGCTGAAACCTGTGGTCGGACATCGCATGCAAACGGAAAAATCGGGAGGAGTTTGCCATGTACCGTCGTCAATTGCTTGCTGCCGCTGGGGCCCTCGGCCTCAGTGCCCTCGTGCTCACGCCGGCGGCCCTTGCCGCCGACGCGCCGCCGGATGTGGTCGCGGCCTATGTCGCGGCCTGGAACGCCCATGACTCGGGCAAGGCAGCCTCCTATTTCGCCGACGACGTGACCTATTACGACGCGTCCGTCGGCAAGCCGGTGACTGGGAAAGATGCCGCCAAGACCAGCGTCATCGACAATTTCCTGAACGCGGTCCCAGATGCAGTCTGGACCATGAAGGGCGACCCCATCGCCGCCGGCGACAAGGTATCCTTCGAATGGGAGTTCTCCGGCACCAACACCGGCGCTTGGAGCGACGGCACGAAGGGAACCGGCAAGAGCTTCAAGATCACCGGAGCCTCGGTCTTTACCGTCAAGGGTGGCAAGATCGCCGGGCAAAGCGACTATTACGACGCGCTCGGCTTCTACAAACAGCTCGGCTTGATGCAATAGGCGGCGCTTGGCCTGCGTCTCGACGCCTCGACCGCCGCAAGCTCCGGCTTGCGGCGTCTCGCATCTTTGCCGACAAATCATGATTATAAAACTCATAAATGACTTGCGCCGGGAAAAATCTTGAGTAACACGATCACCTTATGAGTATCTGACTGCGCTCAGAAGGTGTCGCATGCTTGCAGGACGGCGTTCTTTCACGGCTGTGTTTCCGATCGGGCCTACCCGTGCGCGGATGACGCCATGACGGCTGGCGTTTGCGAACCGGTCGTCGCGACCGGAGGTCCCAAGGCACTGTCGGCGGCCTTTGCCGGCACCCATGCCTGGTGCAACGAGAAGATGGTGCTCTCGGACGAGCTCTCCGACGGCATGGCGCTGCCGGACTTCTTCGCCTCCGGCGCCTTCGACAGAGCGCTCGACGTCTACACGGAAAAATCCGGAGCCAGCGACCGGCGCGCCGTCGCCTCCATGTGGTCGCTCTATTATTTCTCGAGCCTCACCATCCCCTATCTGGTGGCACGCGTACTCGACCATCAGGTGCTGCCCGTCGCTTTCGACGAAATGAAGATGGCGCTCGCAGAGGATGGCCTGCCCCGGACCTTCGGCGTCGCGACATCTGGCAATTGGCAAGAGGTTGACGACGCCGACGTTTTCGCCACCCTTGGCCCCCTGATGCACGGGCATTTGCGCGAGGTGGTCGGCTATCTCAAGTCTGTCGGCGGCATCGCCCCGAAACTCGCCTGGAACAATGCGCTCGTCTATATCGACTATGCGCTGCGCGCTTCCGGAATCGAGCCGCTGAGCGCCCAGGCCGACGCGTTGATCGGCAACAGGTCGATGCCCGACGGTTCGCCCAATCCCTTCTTCGATTGCCTGCGCCACGAGGAGGAAGACGGCGCCCGCGTCTGCCGCCGCAAGATCTGCTGCCTGCGCTACCTGCTGCCCGGGGTCCCCAGCTGCGGCAGCCTCTGCGCCCTCCCCAGCCAAAGGAACCAATAGGCTTGCTTCATCGTTGCATTCTCCCGGCCGCCCGGCGGCTCATGCTCGTTCTCGTTGCCGCTCTGGCGCTCGCGACCGCGGCCCGCGCCGAAGGCCCATGGCCGATGACCGTCACCGATGCGGTCGGTCGCGAGGTGACCATACCGGCAAGGCCGAAGGCGATCCTGCTCGGCAGCGGCTTCAATCTCGTCGCCCTGTCGCTGATCCATCCGGATCCCGTCAGCCTGCTCGCCGGCTGGTCCGGCGACATGAAGGGCGACAATCCGGAGATCTACGAGAGCTTCCGGCGGAAGTTCCCCGCGATCGCCGACGTGCCGCAGATCGACGACGGCACCGGCCCGGGCCTCTCCTTCGAAACGCTGCTGACGGTGAAGGCCGATCTCGCGCTGCTCAACAACTGGCAATCTGATACCGAGTCCGGCAAGCGCGCCATCGAATACCTGACCGGCATCGGCGTGCCGGTGATCGTCGTCGACTTCAACAACGACGCGCTGACCGGCACGCCGCGCATGATGCGCCTTCTCGGCCAGATCTTCGAGCGGGAGGAACAGGCCGAAGCCTTCGCCCGGTTCTACGAGGACAAGCTGGCGCTGATCCGGTCACGCATCGCCGCCAAGCCGGAGCCGCGCCCGCTGGTGCTGATGGACGCCTTCCCCCAGGCCGACCGCTGCTGCTGGGCCTATGGCACCGGCGGCCTCGGCGAGTTCCTGACGATGGCCGGCGGCCGCAACATCGCCGAAGGCGTGCTGCCGCGGCCGGGCGGCACGGTCAACGCCGAGGCGATCATGGCGGCAAACCCTGATATCTACATCGCCACCTCCTCGCCCGGCGGCAAATACGGCACGCTGTCGATCGGCCCCGGAGTCAGCGAAGACGAGGCGCGTGAGACGCTCGCCCGCACCATCGAAGCGCCGGCGCTCGCGAGCATCCGCGCCGTGCAGGAAAAGCGCGTTCACGGACTTTGGAACTTCTTCAACGCCATCCCGCTCAACATCGTCGCCGCCGAGGCCTTCGCCACCTGGATCCGGCCGGACCTCTTCGGCGATCTCGACCCGAAGAAGAGCCTTGACGAAATCAACGAACGTTTCGCCGCGGTGCCATTCGAGGGCAGCTACTGGGTGGATCTGAAGCCGGCGGACTAGCTTCGGCTCTGTCCTCAGCCGAAACATGACCCATCCCTGGTTCACCGGAACCGGCGGCTGCTGCCTATAGTCGCGTGTCGTCAGCCGTCGGGCACCCTATATAAGTGTCGTCACGGCCTTGCCTCATCAGGGAAAGGCCGTCTAACGCTTTGATCGGCGGCATGGTTTCCCTCTTGCATCGAACCCGATTCAAGGAATGATGCGGTGAGGAGGATCTGGATGCTTTGGTTGATCGCGTTACCGCTGGGTCTTGTCGTTGTGTATCTGGCAACGCGCTTCAGCCGTTTTCGCCAATGGGCGGAACCGATCCTCTCGGTTGCCGTGGCAGTCGGCCTGCTCGTCGCCTTCATCATCTGGTTCGGCGATCGCGAGGACCGCAAGCCCGTAGCACCCGAGCCGACCCAGACGGCACAGCCCGCGAGCCTTACCGCCGCCGACATTGCACTGGATGGATTGACCTTCGAACAAAGCCAGCCGGAACGAAGCTTCCGGCTGCGCGGTACAGTGACGAACAAGGGTCGGATCCTGCTCGAATATTTCCGTCTCTCCGTCACGCTGGAAGATTGCCCTGGCGACGCCTGCCAGACGATCGGCGACGATGCGGCCCTGATTCTCGCCCGGGTGCCGGCCGGCCAGAGCCGGCCATTCGAGACC
The DNA here is from genome assembly GCF_055710065.1 of Ensifer sp. VA4. NCBI lineage: Bacteria > Pseudomonadati > Pseudomonadota > Alphaproteobacteria > Hyphomicrobiales > Rhizobiaceae > Ensifer > Ensifer sp. VA4. The sequence continues at coordinate 28,620 of NZ_JBVQPO010000020.1, forward strand.
TTCCTCACCTTTCCGAACCGCGAAGGCCAGAGCCTGACGGCGCCGAAATGGACGACCGAGATCGTCGAGGTCCGCGGCACAAACCGGTGAACAGCGGTTCCGGTGCCCGGAATGCGACACAATTCCGGCGGAAACCACTTTCAGAGTTTATCAGGAATCGCTTGTGAACAGCGCCTGCTCGGCGATTTCGACAGGAGAGTGGGATATTCTAGGCGGCGTCCGCACGGCGTAAGGCTTCGACGAAGGCAACCGTCGACGTCACCTCGGCGAACTCGGCGCGCAGGGTCGCGACATGGGCCCGGTGGATGTCCCGGGCAGCGATGATCGTTCCGTCTCCATCCGGCTGATCGAAGCAGTCGCACGCATCCTCGACGAGGATCATGCGGTAACCGAGATTGGCGCCGACGCGCACCGAGGTGGAGACACACATGTCGGTCGAAATGCCGAAGGTAACGACTGTATCGACGCCGAGACGTCGAAGCCTGAGGTCGAGATCGGTACCGATGAAGGCCGCGTTGACGCTCTTGGTGACGAGCGGTTCGCCGGCCTGTGGCTCGAAGCCGGGCCTGAAGGCATTGCCGGGCGCACCGGGTCCAAGCGTCGAGCCTGGCATGACGCTGTCGTGGCGGACATGGATCACCGGCCGGCCGCCCGCGCGCCAGGCGGCAAGCAGGGTGAGACCGTTCCGGTCGATATCGGCATTCCAGCGGCGCGGCCACGGGGCACTGTCAAAAGCCTGTTGCATGTCGATCGGCAGCAGCACAGCATTGTCGGGCACGACTGGTATTTTCATGGCAAAGCTCCTTCGTTGCGAGAAGGAAGCTATCTGTCCTATCGTCCGGTTTCACTGGACAAGATGGCGCCACACCGGACAATTGTCCGGAATTGGCGCAAAAGGAGATACAATTTGACGGAACTCGACGACAAGGATCGGCTGCTGCTGGCAGCGCTTCGCCAGGATTCGCGCCAGAGCCTGGTAGCGCTCGCCCGTCACGCCGGCCTCTCGCGCAGCGGCGTGCACGAGCGTCTGCGGCGGCTCGAAGCCAAGGGCGTCGTCGCCGGCTACACGATCCGCCTCGGCGTCGAGGACAAGAACCCGACGGTCAGGGCGCTGGTCGCCATCTCGTTCCAGTCCGGCAAGAACTGCGACCACATCGTGCCGCATCTTTCCGCCATGCCGCCTGTCGTTACCTGCTGGTCACTCGCCGGCGCCACCGACCTGATGGTGCTCGTCGAATGCGCCACCAACGGCGACCTCGACACGATCCGCCGGCAAATCTCCTTGATCCCGGGCGTCGCCACGGTGCAGACGCACGTGGCGCTCCGGACCCACTTCGACCGGCGGGATTAGGCGAGCCCTCTCGCCCCGGGGACCGGAGCGAGGATTGGGCCTCGCAACGAAACTCAGCAGTAGATCTGGAATTTCTCCCGGATCATCAGGTCGATCTCCGGCGCGATCGCCGAGGGCGCGGCTTCCGCGAGAATGCGGTTCTTCTTCTCGATCGCCTTTGCCACCAGATCCGGTCGGCCGATCTCCACCCATTCCTTCGGGCTCGTGCGGTCGGCGACGGCCGGATAGATGTATTCCGTCTGCATCAGCCCGAGCGTCTGCGGATGGCCGAGATAATGCCCGGGGCCATCGAGGCACACCGAGCGCATGGTGTCGAGCGAGACCGAATCCTCTGTCACGTCGATGCCGCGGATGCAGCGCTGTACTTGTCCTAAGAGATCGTCGCCGAGCACCAGCGACTCAAGGCAGAAGCCGAGCAGGGAGGCATGCATGCCGACGGCCTCATAGACCATGTTGAGGCCCGAGAGCCCGGCCATGACGTTGGAGATCGCCTGCTCCCAGCCGGCCTGCATGTCCGGCAGCTTCGCGTCGGCAATGCCGGCGGCAGCCCCGCCCGGCAGGCGGTAGAACTGGTGCATCTGCGCGCAGCCGGCCGTCAGCAGCGCCTGTTCGCCGGAGCCGCCGGACATCGCCCCGGTGCGCAAGTCCGAAACGAAAGGCCAGGTGCCGAAGACCGCCGGGTGCCCCGGCGCCATGGCATTGACATAGACGACGCCCGCCAGGCATTCGGCAACCGCCTGCACGATCGCGGTCGCAAGCGGCGCCGGTGCGGTGGCCCCCGCCTGGCCGGCCGAGAGCAGCAGGATTGGCATGCCGGCGCGGATGCACTTCTCCATGGTGATGCAGCTTTCCTCCGCGAACTTCATCGGCGGAACGACGAAGCAGTTCGAGTTGGAAACGAAGGGCCGCGCCCGCCATTTGTCCTCGCCGCCGGCGATCATGTGAATGAGATCGAAGCAGCCATCGACATGCGATGGATCGGAGAAACTCGTGCCGACATGTTTCGTCGTTCCGGCGCAGCAGGCATAGAGCGTGTTGACGTCCATCAGGAAGTTGTCGGCCACGTCCCGGCAAACCATGGCGCGCTGGAAGAAGTGCACGTTGTCGAGGTGATGAACCAATTGCGCCGCGTTCAACAGGTCCTTGGCGGTGGATTCCCGATACTCGCGCTTCTCGACGTCGACGATATGCACCGCCGCACCCGCCGTGCCGTAATAGACGCGCGTGCCACTGAGCTCGAGATCCTGCTTCGGGTCGCGGGCATAGAGCGTGATGTCGCGCGCGGCGATCGAAAGCATGTCCTCGACCAGCGCGCGCGGAAAGCGGATGCGCCCGTCATCGCCGAGGATGGCGCCGGCGCCGGTCATGATCTCGATGCCCGATTTCGGGGCATTGGCAAGGCCGATCTGTTCCAGCGCGTCGAGGGCTGCCTCATGGATGCGTCTCACGCCGGCTTCCGTCAGTGGCTTGTACTGGCCGCCGGAAAGACCGGGACGAACCGGCCGGATGTTTTCGGCAAGTGGCGCGGCGCGCAGCGCCACCCGCGCCGCCCGCCCCCCGGACCGTCTCGAAGCCACAACTGCGCAATCGTCAGCCATCATCATCTCCCAATGGGGCGGGTGTGTTTTTCGCCCCTTATCCGCGCGGTGAGAGAAGCGCCCCTCATCCGCCTGCCGGCACCTTCTCCCCGTTTTGACGGGGAGAAGGGATTCGCCGTTCCCGCTCGTCCTCTCTTCACCACTCAGGGAAAGAGCCCGTTATTCACTCAGATTGCCGCCTTGCCGTCCGGGTGGGCGGCCGGCCCCGCGTCTCCTTCTCCCCGCCTGCGGGGAGAAGGTGGCCGGCAGGCCGGATGAGGGGCAGCCACAACTCTCGTCCTACATCCACACCCGTTCCGCCCGCGGGTCGTACATCGGTTTCAGCGACGCCTCCGCCTTCACCCGCGTTCCGGCGATCTCGATCTCGAAGCGCGAGCCGAGCACGTCGTCTGCGCTCTCGCCTTCCGAAGGCACGTAGCCGAGGCCGATCGCGCCGCCGAGGTGGTGGCCGTAATTGCCTGAGGTGATCGTGCCGACGATCTTGCCGTCGCGAACGATCGCCTCGTTGTGGAAGAGAAGCGGCTCCGGATCGGCCAGCCGGAACTGCACCAGCCGCCGCGACAGCCCGCGATTGTGCTTGGCGAGCACCGCTTCGCGGCCGATGAAATCACCCTTGTCGGCTTTGACCGCGAAGCCGAGCCCGGCCTCGAGCACATGATCCTCGTCGGTGATGTCGTGGCCGAAATGGCGGAAGGCCTTCTCGATCCGGCAGCTATCCAGCGTATGGATGCCGCAGAGCTTCAGCCCCAGCCCCTCGCCCGCCGCTTCCAGCGCCTCGAAGACATGCGCCGTCTGGTCGGTCGAGACATAGAGCTCCCAACCGAGTTCGCCGACATAGGTGACGCGATGCGCCCGGGCCAAACCCATGCCGACCTCGATCTCGCGCGCCGTGCCGAAGGGATGGGCGCCATTGGAAAAATCGTTGGGGCTCACCTTCTGCATCAGCTCGCGCGCCTTCGGCCCCATGACGCAGAGCACGCTTTCGCCGGCGCTGACATCGGTGATCACCACGAACTCATCAGTGAGATGCTTGCGCAGCCAGGCAAGGTCGCGCTGCAAGGTGGCGCCGGGCACGACCAGCAGGAAGGCGGTTTCCGAAAGGCGCGTCACCGTCAGGTCGCTCTCGATGCCGCCGCGGGCGTTCAGCATCTGGGTATAGACGATCCGGCCGGGCTCGACATTCATCTCGTTGGCGCAGAGCCGCTGCAGGAACGAAAGCGCATCGCGCCCCTCTACGCGGATCTTGCCGAAGGAGGTCATGTCGAATAGGCCGACGCCATTGCGAACGGCGAGATGCTCGGCCTTCTGGTTCTCGAACCAGTTCTGCCGTTTCCACGAATATCGGTACTCGCGCTCCTGGCCTTCTTTCGCAAACCAGTTGGCCCGCTCCCAGCCGGCCACTTCGCCGAAGACGGCACCGCGGGCCTTCAGGTGCTCATGCAGCGGCGAACGCCGCACGCCGCGGGCCGTCGCCATCTGGCGATAGGGGAAATGGTCGGCATAGAGCAGGCCGAGCGTTTCCGAGATCCGATCCCTAAGGTAAGCGCGGTTCTTCTGGAATGGCTGCGCCCGGCGGATATCCACCTCCCAGAGATCGAAGGGCGGCTCGCCGTCGTTCATCCATTCAGCCAGCGCCATGCCGGCGCCGCCGGAGGAAACGATGCCAATCGAATTGTAGCCGGCCGCCACCCAGTAGCCCTTCACCTCAGGTGCCTCGCCGAGATAGTAGCGGTCGTCGGGGGTGAAGCTCTCCGGGCCGTTGAAGAAGGTATGGATGCCCGCCGTTTCCAGCATCGGCATGCGGTTGACCGCCATCTCCAGAATCGGCGCGAAGTGGTCGAAATCGTCAGGCAACTGGTCGAAGCAGAAGTCTTCGCGGATGCCCTCCATGCCCCACGGCTTGGCCTTCAGCTCAAAGGCACCGACCAGCATCTTGCCGGCATCCTCCTTGTAATAGGTGCACTCGTCCGGCACGCGCAGCACCGGCAGGCGCGTGAGGTTCGGGATCGCCTCGGTGACGATGTAGAAATGCTCGCAGGCGTGCAGCGGCACCGTGACGCCCGATTGCCGCGCGAACTCCCGTCCCCACATGCCGGCGCAGTTGACGACATGATCGGTCTCGATCGTATAGGTCTCGCCGTTCTGCTCGCAGGTAACGCCGGTCACCCGGCCATCCTTCTTCAGAACGGACGTCACCTTGACGCCCTCGATGATGGTCGCGCCGTTCTGGCGGGCACCCTTGGCCAGCGCCATGGCAATGTTGGCCGGGTCGCACTGGCCGTCGAGCGGCAGATGCACCGCCGCCTTCACATCAGACGTATTGAGGTGCGGATACATCGCCTTCACCTCGTCGGGCGTGATCTGGCGCACATCGACATTGAAGGCGCGCGCCAGCGAGGCCTGGCGATAGATCTCCTCCTTGCGTTCCTCCGTCAGCGCCACGGTGATCGAACCGTTCTGGCGCATGCCGGTGGAAATGCCGGTTTCGGCCTCGAGCTTGACGTAGAGGTCGGCCGAGTATTTCGCCAGCCGCGTCATGTTCTGCGAGGCGCGAAGCTGGCCGATCAGGCCGGCCGCATGCCAGGTCGTGCCCGAGGTCAGTTGCTTGCGCTCCAAGAGCACCACGTCGGTCCAGCCGAGCTTGGCCAGATGATAGGCGACCGAGCAGCCGGAAACGCCGCCGCCGATGATGACCGCACGAGCTTTCGAGGGAATGGGCTTCGTCATGCGCGCAGTCTTTCGTTGGAGGGATCCCAGAGCGGCTGATCCGCCTCGACCGTCGCCTTGAAACGGTCGCCGAAGATCTCGACCTCGATCTCCGTACCGGGCACGGCGAGATCGGCGCGCAGCATGCCGAGCGCGATCGACTTGCCAACGCGGTACCCCCAGTTGCCGGAGGTGGTCTCGCCGACCACCTGGCCGTCGGACCAGAGCGTCGACATGTAAGGCGCATCGCAGCCGTCGGCGGCAACCGTCAACATCACGAAGCGTTTGGAAACCCCCTGCTGTTTCTCGCGCTCCAGCGCCGCCTTGCCCTTGAAGCCCGGCTTCGACCAGTCGACGAAACGCTCGAGCCCGCCCTGCAGGACGGTGTAGTCGGTCGAAAGATCCCCCTTCCAGGCACGGTAGCCCTTCTCGATGCGCAGGCTGTCGAGCGCCTCCATGCCGAAGGGCCTGAGCCCGTGTTTCCGCCCGGCCGCCCACACCTCGTCGAAGATCGGGGCCGTATCCTCCACCTTCGTATGGATCTCCCAACCGAGTTCGCCGGCGAAGGAGACGCGCACGAGCTGGCAATAGCGCCCGGCGATCTCAGCCGTCTGATGCGTGAGCCAGCCCTTGGCAAGATCGGCGTCGCTGACTTCGGCGAGGATGGCGCGCGACTTCGGGCCGGTGAGGATCTGGCAGGAGAAGGACTTCGTCACGTCGTCGATGGCGAAGGCGGCATTGGCCGGTCGGTGCTTCATCAGCCACTCGAAATCATGCCATTGCGCCGTCGCCGCGGTGATCAGGAAGAAGAAGTCCTCGTCGATCATCATCACAGACATCTCGGTGACGATCCGGCCCTTGTCGTCGGCGAAATAGGCAAGACCGATGCGCCCGGGCTTCGGCACGCGACCGGTGATGAGGCTCGAAAGCCAGGCGGTCGCCCCCTCGCCCTTTACCCGGAAGCGCGAGAAGCCCGGCAGGTCGAGAATGCCGGCCGCATCGCGCACGGCCAGGCACTCCTCCTCGATGCGCTTGGCCCAGGGCCCTTCGCGCCCCCAGGTCTGCGTCGCACCTTCAGAGGTATCGTCTCCGGGCTTGGCGTACCACATGGCGCGTTCCCAGCCGTTATAGGGCTTGAACTGGGCGCCGAGCGCGGCGATCCGGTCGTGGATCGGCGAGAGTTTCTTGTCGCGCCCGGCCGGCCAGTAATGCTTCGGGAAATGCATCGCATATTCGTGGCCGTAGATTTCCATGCCCTTGGCGATGCAATAGTCCTGGTCGGTATAGTCGGTGTAGCGGCGCGGATCACAGGACCACATGTCCCATTCGGTCTGGCCCTCGGTGATCCATTCGGCCAGCACCTTGCCGGCGCCGCCCGCCTGGCAGATGCCGAAGGTGAAGACGCAGGCCTCGAACGCGTTCGGCACGCCCGGCATCGGGCCGATCAGCGGGTTGCCGTCGGGCGCATAGGGGATCGGGCCGTTGATGATGCGCGAGAGCCCCGCCGTGCCAAGGATCGGCACGCGCTCGACCGCGTCGTTCAGGTACCATTCCAGCCGGTCGAGGTCGTCGGGGAAGAGCTGGAAGGAGAAATCCTCCGGCATCGGATCGTCGGGCGTCACCCAATGGGCGCGGCAGTTGCGCTCATAGGGGCCGAGGTTCATGCCGTTCTTCTCCTGGCGGAGATAGTAGGAGCTGTCGACGTCACGCAAGAGCGGCAGCTTGTGCCCGACCTCCTTCGACCAGGCGGCAAGCTCCGGGATCTCGTCGAACAGGATATACTGATGGCTCATCACCATCATCGGCACGTCGCGGCCGAACATCTTGCCGACCTCGCGGGCATAATAGCCGGCGGCGTTGACGACATATTCTGAGCGAATCTCGCCCTGAGGCGTCGAAATCACCCACTCGTTGTTTTCGCGCCGCGCCCCGGTCACCGGACAGAAGCGGATGATCTTCGCACCCATGTCGCGCGCGCCCTTGGCCAGCGCCTGCGTCAGCTGCGCCGGATCGATGTCGCCGTCATAGGGATCATAGAGCGCGCCGGTTAGCTCGTGCGTTTCGAGGAACGGGTAGCGGGCGCGCATCTCGTCGGGCGAGAGGATGTCGAGATCCATGCCCTGATAACGCCCCATGCCGACGACGCGCTTGAACTCCTGCAGCCTCTCCTTGGAGTGGCCGAGCCGGATCGAGCCGGTGACGTGATAGTTCATCGGGTAATCGACGAGCGCGCCAAGGTCGCGATAGAGCGAGGCCGAATAGCGCTGCATGTTCATGATCGACCAGGAGGACGAGAAGGTCGGCACGTTGCCGGCCGCATGCCAGGTGGAACCCGCCGTCAACTCGTTCTTTTCCAGAAGCACGCAATCGGTCCAGCCCGCCTTGGCGAGATGGTAGAGCGAGGAAGCGCCCACCGCTCCCCCGCCGATGATCACGACACGCGCGTGCGACGGCAAATTCGACATCAACTGTTCCCTCGTTTTGGCGGAATTCTTGCCGGTGAAGCGAGGCGTCATCAAGCGAAGGAAACAGGCTTTATTGATCGACGAATTCGATTAGATTGGAGCGGCTGCAATCGGGGAGAATGGCATGCAGGTAGAGCTGATCGAAACCTTCCTCGACCTGATGGAGAGCCGCTCCTTCAACCGCACCGCCGAGCGGTTGAACATCACCCAGTCGACCGTCTCGCATCGGGTGAAGGCGCTCGAAGCCCAGTTCAACCGCAAGCTCTTCACCCGTAACAAGGGCGGCACGGTGCCGACGGCGGCGGGCCTGCGCTTCCTAGATTACGCAAAAGCCCTGCAAAACCAATGGCATGAGGCAACGCGTGCGGTCACCAATGCCGGGGCACTGGAACGCTCGATGCGCCTCGGTATCCAGCACGATCTGGCGGAGGCTTTCGCCGGCGAATGGATGGCGGCGATCCGCCGGGAAATGCCCGGCATCGAGGTCTATATGGAGGCCGATTACTCCAACCAGATGAACCGCGATCTCGGCGCCGGCAACCTCGACCTCGCGATCCTCTACACCCCCCACTACCTGCCCGATCTCTACTATGAACGGATCGGCGATCTGCATTACGTGCTCGTCAGTACCGAAGCGCACAGTCTCTCCGAAGTCCGCTCCGAGAGCTATATCCGCTCGAGCTATTCGCCGACCTTCGACCGTGCCCATCGCCTGGCCCTGCCACACCTTTCCGCGGCCCTCCTCTCCGCCGGCCAGAACATGGCAATCACCCGGCTGCTCGCAGCCCTCGGCGGCTCGGCCTATGTGACGGCGGCAACGGCGGAGCGGCTGGTTTCGGATGGATCTGCCGCGCGGGTACAGGACGCGCCCGTGATCCCGCAGACGGTCTACGCGGCCACCAGCCTTCGCACCCGCCACGCCCACCAGCATCGCAAGATCATCGCCGCAATGGGAGGGTTGCTCTCAACTTTACCGGTGCCGTCCGAGCCTCAATAGTGGCCGTAGCCGATCGGCGAGGTCGTCGCGAGCGCCATGTCGGCGAGCAGTTGGAACATGGTCGCGACCGGGAACCAGCGCAGCGCTGGAGAGACATCGGCCCCGCGCGGTGCCTTCATCCAGTCCGGTTCGCGGTAGAAGGAATGGGGATCGAAGAAGGTGATCGGGTCAGCCCCGGGTGACTTCTACGGGGGTCTTCATGATGATTTCGCGGTGCGGGAACGGGATCGAAATACCCGCCGCCTTGAACGCATCCCAAAGCGCGATCAGCACTTGGCCGCGAATGTTGGTCAGCCCGTTGCTCGGATCGGAAATCCAGAATCTGAGCTTGAAATCGAGCGACGATGCGCCGAAGCCGGTCATCCAGCAGACCGGCTCCGAGTGGCTGCTCGCAACCCGTGGGATCGATTTGGCCGTCGCAACGGCGATGCGCGCCACCTCGTGCGGATCGCTGTCATAGGAGGTGCCGAAACCGACGTCGATGCGGACGAAGTCGCTGGAGAAAGACCAGTTCACCACCTGCTGCGAAATGAAGTCCTCATTCGGAATGAGGTACTCCTTGCCGTCCCTGGTGATGACGGAGACGAAGCGGGAACGCAGGTCGCGCACGGAGCCGAAGGTATCGCCAAGCGTGATCGTGTCGCCCGGCTTTATCGATTTGTCGAGCAGGATGATGATGCCGGAGATGAAGTTGGAGACCACCTTCTGCAAACCGAAGCCGATACCGACGCCGACCGCCCCGGAAAAGACCGTCAGCGCCGTCAGGTCGATGCCGGTTGCGGAGAGCGCGATCGCACCGGCAAAGCCGATCAGCGCGATCTTGACCAATTTGCTGATCAGCACCTTGAAGGACGGCGTGAGATCCGCTGACCGCTGTATCCAGTGCGCCGAGACGTTGCCGATCAGCACCGCAAGCCAGATCAGGGCGGAAGAAAGCACGATGGCTTTCAAGACGAGCAGCAGCGACAAACGAACCGCGCCGAGATTGACGGCAACGCCATCGAGCGTCGTCAGGATCACGCGGTCCAAGCCGACCGCGTAAAGAGCAAAATAGATCCAGCCCACGACGGCGGTAACACGCGCCAGCATCTGGTTGCGGATGATGCGCGTCAGGACCGAGATGACAAACCACGCCGCCGTCAACGTCAGCGCGGTCGACACCAGCCAGCGATAGGAGGGCCACCCGAAGCGCAATATCATCCCGTCGGCGATCCACAGCCAAACGATCAGAAAGAGCCACCGCAGCCGCCGCATGAAGGCGATGATGACGCGCAGCAAATCAGGATTGCCCTTGATCATGCGGGCACGGGTTTCGACGAGCGGCTCTATCCGCTTTGCCAGCGCGCCGCAGACCAGGTAGCCGGCAACGATGATGGCAAGCTGATAATACGTCCATTCGTTCAACAGGACCGTCCGCAACCAGGAAGCGGCGGCGTCGAACGCTGCTACGAAATCCATCGTCTCTCTCCGAGAGAGCCAGGCGTCCGACCGAGCGTATGAAGGACGCCCTAATCCCTTGAATCTAGGGCGTCCTTGACACTTTCAAAGCCACCACGCGCAGCCGTTGCGACGGGATCCCTCGAGCTCGAATGCCACGACAAGATCCGCCGTAACCGCAACACCATGGCAGAAGCTGGAGAAAGTCGAACGTCTTCAAAGATTTATTGCGGCATGGACGCTAGATCCGCCGCTCCTTGATCGTGTTCATGACGAAACTCGTCTCGATCGAGGCGACACACTTGAGCCGCGCGATCTTTTCCTTGATGAAGCGCTCGTAGTGCTCGAGCCCGGCGCTCATCACCTTCAGCACATAATCGCGCGAGCCGGTGACCAGATGGCATTCGAGCACCTCGTCCCAGCCGCGCACCGCCTCCTCGAACATGACGATCTCATCCTCATGCTGGCGGCTGAGCCTGACGGTGGCAATCGCGGTCATCGTCCAGCCGTCGATCGACGGATCGATCAGTGCCGTATAGCCCCTGATGACGCCGGTTTCTTCCAGCCGCCGCAACCGGCGCAGGCAGGGCGAAGCCGAGAGTCCCACGCGCTCCGCAAGCTCGTTGTTGGTGAGGCGGGCATCGGCAACAAGCTCCTTCAAAATCCTGCGATCCGTCTCGTCGGCAATTTTCTGCGCCATATCTTTTCTTTCCAGCCAAATCTTTGCTCAACTCAAGGCGATCCGATCGGAAATAGCAAGGATCGGTCCAAGCATCTGATATAATTTGCCAGTCAGTCGAGTCCGCTTCCCTTCAGGAGACAAGTCATGACCGCACCGCATCCCTCCAAGACCCACATCGGAAACCACAAGCTGCATCCCGAAACGCTGATGCTGAACTATGGCTACGATCCGGAACTGTCGGAGGGCGCCGTCAAGCCGCCGGTATTCCTGACCTCGACCTTCGTCTTCCGCTCGGCCGAAGAGGGCCGCGACTTCTTCGATTTCGTCTCCGGCCGCCGCGAGCCACCCGCCGGTGTCGGCGCCGGCCTCGTCTATTCGCGCTTCAACCATCCGAACAGCGAGATCGTCGAAGACCGGCTCGCCGTCTACGAGCGCACCGAAAGCGGCGCGCTGTTTTCTTCCGGCATGTCGGCGATCGCCACCACCCTGCTCGCCTTCGTCAAGCCGGGCGACGCGGTGCTGCACAGCCAGCCGCTCTATGGCGGCACTGAGACGCTGCTTGCCAAGACCTTCCTCAATCTCGGTGTTTCAGCCGTCGGCTTTGCCGATGGCGTCAACGAAGCTGCGGTGATGGCAGCCGCTGAAGAGGCAATCGCAAAGGGCCGCGTCTCGGTGATTCTCGTGGAAACGCCGGCAAACCCGACGAACAGCCTCGTCGACGTCGCCATGATCCGCCGCGTCGCCGATGCGATCGGCAAGAAGCAGGGGCATACCCCTATCGTCGCCTGCGACAACACACTGCTCGGCCCGGTCTTCCAGCGGCCGATCGAGCATGGCGCCGACATCTCGCTTTATTCGCTCACCAAATATGTCGGCGGCCATTCCGATCTGATCGCCGGTGCCGTCCTCGGCCCGAAGGCGATCATAAAACAGGTGAAGGCGCTGCGCGGCGCGATCGGCACCCAGCTCGACCCGCATTCCTGCTGGATGCTCGGCCGCTCGCTGGAGACGCTGTCGGTACGCATGCAGAAGGCCGACGACAATGCCCGCATCGTCGCCGAATTCCTACGCGAGCACCCGAAGGTCGAGCGCATCCACTACCTGCCCTTCCACGACGAGGCGTCGCCCGTCGGCCGTACCTTCAAGGCGCAATGCACCGGCGCCGGCTCGACCTTCTCCTTCGACATCACTGGCGGCCAGGAGGCAGCCTTCCGCTTCCTCAATGCGCTGCAGATCTTCAAGCTTGCGGTCAGCCTCGGCGGCACGGAATCGCTTGCCAGCCACCCGGCGGCCATGACCCATTCCGGTGTACCGATCGACGTGCGCCACCGCATCGGCGTGCTGGAATCGACCATCCGCCTGTCTATCGGCATCGAGCACCCGGATGATCTCGTCGCCGATCTCGCCAACGCCCTGTCGCTCGCCTGATAGCGATCGCGCGCCGCCGGTTCAGCCGGCGGCTCCCTCGCGATCATTTGAGACGGCGCAATTCCGGGCGGAAAACCGTTTCACACTTTTCCTGGAATTGCTTGATGCGAGAGAGTGTTGACGATGTTACCGAAGGGGTCGCGCATGAAGAAACGGCGCACGCCCCAGGGCTCGTTGGTGATGTCGTAGACGATCTCCGCGCCTGCCGCCTTGGCGCGCGCGTAGGTCTGGTCGACATCGTCGACTTCGATCGAAAGCACGGGCACCGGCGTATCGTTGCCGCCCTCGCTGGCGATGCTCACCTGCGGCATCGCGGCCTTGCCCTTGGCGGCAAAGGTCAGGATCCAGCCATGATCCATCACCACGTCCAGTTCCAGCAGGTCGCCATAGAAGGCGCGCGCCACCTGCGGGTCCGGGGCGTAGAGGTTCGAGACGATCCGCTTGACGGTCATGGTTTTCCCTTTCTGGCGGCGCGCCAACATCCACAGATTGTTCTGCCGTTGATGATGCAGCCTATATTGCCCGCCAATTGCGCCCGCTTGAAGCGGAAATCGCCTCTCGCCCCTACAGCGCCGACAACGCCCTTGAGTTGGCGCGGGCAAGCGCCACTCGCACCAGTGAGGCAGCCGCCTTGCCGGCTGCCTCCATGTAGCCGGCATCACGATGCAGCAGCACCACGGCAAAGCTGCCGTCGAGAAGCAGCAGGATCTGTTTCGCCAGCAGGGCGGGTTCGGACGCCCCGGCATCGGCGAGGGTCTCGGCCATCCACGCCTCGAACTTCTTCTTGTGAGCCGCACCGATACGGATCGCCGGATGCCCCGGCATGTTGGCAAGTTCGGCGGAGGTACGCAGGAAGCCGCAACCTTTCCACTTCGGATGGCGCGCCGCCCGCGCCAGGTTGACGAAGATCGCGTCAACCTTCGCCGCCAGTTCGCCGTCGGCCTCGGCGAACCATTTCTGGAAGAGTTTCAGGTTCGGCTGGTCTCGGCCTTCGAGATAGGCCGCGATCAGCTCGTCCTTGCTTTCGAAATGGTAGTAGAGCGTGCGTTTCGTTACCCCCGCCGCTTCGGCCACCGCATCGACGCCGACGGCACGGATGCCCTCGCCATAAAAGAGCTTTGCCGCGGCGGCGACGATCACATCCCGGGTCGACTTCTCTGCTTTCGCCATCACGATGTATACCGACTAGTGAATATACATGACATCATCCCTCACCTAGCCTCCCCGCGTCAACCTTTGCCGGAGAGCAACGATGTCCAATACCGTGCTGATGCAGATTTCCGAGGGCATTGCCCTCCTCACGCTCAACCGCCCGCAGAAGCTCAACGCGCTGAACTACGAGCTGATCGACTGGCTTCTCACCCTTCTCGACACGATCGAGGTAAACGATAATGTCGGCGCCGTGATCATCATCGGCGCTGGCGACCGCGCCTTTTCCGCCGGCGGCGATATTCATGAGTTTTCCGAAAGCGTGGCCAAGGGCGTGAACCCCGCCGTGCGCGATTTCGTCCGCCGCGGCCAGGGGCTGACGGCCCGGCTCGAAGCCTTTCCAAAGCCGGTCATCGCCGCCGTCAACGGCATCGCCTATGGCGGCGGCTGCGAGATCACCGAGGCCGTGCATCTGGCCATCGCCAGCGACAGGGCGCGCTTCGCCAAGCCCGAGATCAAGCTCGGCATGCCGCCGACCTTCGGCGGCACCCAGCGCCTGCCGCGCCTTGCCGGCCGCAAGCGCGCGCTCGAACTCTTGTTGACGGGCGAGGATTTCTCGCCCGAGCACGCACTGGCGATGGGGCTCATCAACCGGGTCGTCGCCCATGACGCGCTGATCCCTGCGGCCCGTGACCTGGCCAGGCGCATCTTGGGCTATTCGCCACTTGCCGTTCGCTCGATCATCACCGCCGTTACCCGCGGCCTCAACATGTCGATCGCGGAGGGGCTGCTGGTCGAGAGCGAACAGTTCGCCCAGATGGTCCCGACCGACGATCTCTCGGATGCGCTTGCCGCCTGGAAGGGACGACGCATCCATGAAGACGGCCCGATACGCTGAGCGCCTCGGCAACACGGCAAAACGGCGGCAAGGTGCGAAGGCCTTGCCGCGCTATTCGTCACGTGCGGGCGAAGCCGAGAATGAAGAGCGCCAGCGCGCCGATCGAGGCGACGGTGCGCACGTGGTTCCACCAGACCCAGTCGATGAGATAGCGCTGCTGCCAGAGATCGGTCGCGGCCTGGCCGGTTACCGCAGCGGCAAGCGCATCGTTCATCGGCACGTTGAAGATGATCGTGACCAGCAGCACGCCGACGACATAGGCGATGCCGCCTGCCGCGAGCAGCCATCCGCCTTCACCGTCCGAGAGGAGGGCCATGATCACCAGCGCCAGTCCGATCAGCGCCGTGCCCATGAAGGCGCTGAGGAAGAACGGGTTCTGGATGACGTCATTGATTGCGTTCATCGCGGCGATCCCCTGCTCCGGCGGCAGCCGCGACAGGGCCTGCATGATGCAGACCGAGAAGATGAAGAACAGGCCGGCCATCAGGCCGGAACCGATGGCGGCGATGAAGGCCAAAGCGGGGATCAGCGAGATCATGCGGCGACACTCCAGACACCGGTTGCTGCGGTCTCCCGGACGTAAGTTGCAAAGTCACGCGGCCGCCGCATAAGCAGGTGCTCGATATCGGACGTCAGGCTGGAATTGCGCCCATCGAGCACGGACGAGAAGAGATAGCGGATGAGTTCGACGTAGTCATCCGGCAGCCCCTCGGCTCGCATCTGCGCCACGAAATCGGCAAGCGGCACGGACTGGTAACCGATGGGACGCCCCGATGCCGCGGCGATCTCCGCGACGGCCTCGGCGAAGGTCAGAAGCCGCGGCCCGGTCAGTTCATAGATCTTGCCGACATGCGCGTCGTCGAGGAGCGCAAGGACGGCGACATCGGCAATGTCGTCGGCGCTGACGAACGGTTCGGTGACCGCGTCCGGCGGCAGGTAGACCATGCCGCTGCGAACCGCGTCCATCAGGAAGGCTTCGCTGAAATTCTCGAAGAACCAGCTGGCGCGAATGATCGTCCAGTCGGCGCCCGAGGCCTGCAATTCGCGTTCGGCCGCCTGCGCCGCATCCTCGCCGCGCCCCGAAAGCAGCACGAGCCGCTTGATGCCGGCACCGACCGCAAGCGCGGAAAAGCGGCGGATCGCCTCGACTGCACCAGGCACGGCGAGATCCGGCTGATAGCTGACATAGACACGCTCGACATTCTCGAGCACCGGCGCCCAGGTCGTCTCGTCGTTCCAGTCGAAGGACGTCTCGGCCGAGCGCGCCCCGACGCGCACCGCGACGCCCTTGGCGCGCAGCCGCTCCGCGATGCGACGCCCCGTCTTGCCCGTACCACCCAGCACCAACGTAACCTTGCCAGACATGATCTTTCCTCCCGATTCAAAACATGAGTAACTCTCACATTTGCAAATGTGATAAATCCTCGTATTTTGGGAGTCAAGACAAAATGCGAGGATCACTCATGATTGAGCCGACAGGCACCCTGCCGATTGCAGGCGAGGACGACACCGCGCTCCGCCGCACGCCCAGCCAGAAGCGCAGCCGGGAGCGCGTCGAGCACATCCTCACCTGCGCCTCCACGCTCATCGCCGAGAAGGGCAGCGATGCCATGCGCATGAGCGAAGTGGCGGAAAAGGCAGGGATTTCGATCGGATCGCTGTACCAGTATTTCCCGGACAAGTCGGCGATCGTGCGCACGCTCGCCGAGCGCTACAACGCCTATTCCCGCGAATGCATCGAGGGCGAATTCGCCAAGGTGACGTCGATGGCAGAACTGCGCGACGCCTTCGGCGCGCTCTTCGATACCTATTACGACATGTTCCTCGCCGAACCGGTGATGCGCGACATCTGGTCGGCGATGCAGGCCGACAAGACGCTGAGGCAGATCGAACTGGAAGAAAGCCGCATGACCGGCCGTCTGCTCGGCGATGTCCTTGCCCGGCTCCAGCCGCAACGCCCACGCGCGGCGATCGACGAGGCCGCGTTCCTGATCATGTATCTCGGCGAATGCACGATGCGGCTCGCCATCTCGGTCGACCGCGCCGAGGGCGGCCGCATCGTCGAGGCCTACAAACAGATGATCCTTCGCGATTTTGTCGCTGATGAAGCGGCCGGCGGCGCAGGCTCAATTGACAACGCCATGACACGCTCATAATCATCAGCGATCGATTGGTTCCCGAGACGCGAACGTGTGTCGGGAGTAAACGGGAACGTGACGGATGGACCCAAGCTGGGCATTCAAATCACGGCCGACCCCGCGACTGTAGAGCGACGTCGATCTTGCCGTTCCGGAGCGATCCGGGAGAAGCCACTGGAAGAGACCGCGAGAGGGTGGTCGGACTGGGAAGGCGAGGCAGATCCCGGGCATTTCGCCCAGCGCCGTGAGCCAGGAAACCTGCCACTCGATACGGGCATAGGGCCCACACCGGGAATTTCCCGATGCCATCACGGAGGTTGTCATGGCTACGTCTACCATTTCGAGCACCCCGCTCTCCCTCAGCGATCGTCTGACCGCTGGCGTCATCGCGCTTCTCATCGGCGCATTCCTCGTCTTCGGCGCCGGCCTTGCCAACTCGGCCGTGCTGCACGACACCGCGCACGACACCCGCCATTCCTACGGCTTCCCCTGCCACTAAACAGATGTCTCGGAACGTAGCTTACGTTCCGCACCGACGTGTCTGCGGACCTGAACGCATCCGGCCTGTGCCGGATGTGGGTGTTTGTGCATGCCGGTTCGTCCGGCGCACAAGGGCCGTCCGCATGGCAGAAAGAACGGAAAGGCCTGCAAACCACGCCAGAGCGCGTGGCTTTTGTCGTTATCGAGGGAATTCAAGATGATTGTCAGAACGCTTCTGGCCGCGATCGTGGCTGGGCTGATTGCCGGTGTCTTCATGACCGGCGCCCAGGAATTGAGGGTCACGCCGCTGATCCTGCATGCAGAACAATTCGAAGGCGAGGCTCCGGCCACTACCGAGCAGCCCACCGGCCAGCCGGGGGCGGCGCAGCCGGCCGCAGAGGGGCACGACCAGCATTCGTCGCTGAAGGCGGTCTCGCCGCTCGGCGCCGTGCTCGATGCGCTGTCGCCGATCACGCCGGCCTATGCGCATGAAGGCGAACACGAGGAAGGCGGCATCATGTTCGGCCTGAGCCGCTTCTCGGGCACGCTGATGGCGAACCTCGTCACCGGCTCCGGCTTCGGCCTTCTGCTGGCCGGCGTCAGCCTGGTGATCGGCTATCCGATCACGCTGAGGAACGGTGCGCTCTGGGGCGCCTGCGGCTGGCTGGCGGTGCACATGTTGCCGGCAATCGGCCTGCCGCCGGAATTGCCGGGCTTCCCGGCCGCCGAGCTCGGCGATCGCCAGGCCTGGTGGCTGGCAACCGTCGCCCTCTCTGCCGTCGGCCTTTATCTCGTCGTCCTGCGCGAGGAGATCGTCGCAAAGGTCGTCGGCCTCGCGCTGATCGCCGCGCCGCATGTCTACGGCGCACCGCAGCCGCTCGACATCTCCAGCAATGTCCCGGCCGTGCTCGGTGCCGAATTTGCCGTTGCCGCCCTCGCCACCACGCTTGCCTTCTGGATCGTGCTCGGCGTCGTTTCCGGCTTCGTCAACGAACGTTTCGCCAGGGCGAACTGATCCGGCCGATCCCGTGCTCATGAGAGCCTGAACAAGCAAGCGGCGGGGGTTCAGCCCCCGCCGTTTTGCATGAGATGGGCTCCCAGCCGTCGGCGACGATCGTCCGGTTCGAGCAGCACGCAGGTGTCGCAAAAGCTGCCGCCTTCCGTTCGGAAATAGAGGCAGCAGCCGCTGCGTATCCGGTACTGGCGCGACAGCCGCTCGCTGCTTGCCGGATCGATAGCCGAGATCTCCTCGTAGCAGAGTTCTTCCGAGAACAGCGGCGACCCCGGCCTTTTGACGATTGCCAGCGCCTCGGCCATGCCGCGCGCCTCTTCGCCGATCGCCCGTCCGATCTCCAGGAAGGCGCCGGCAAGCGAATCCGCCGCCAGCCGCCACTGCGCTCCGGAGGAAAGCCCCGTCCGCCGTTTCAAGACGGCGACGACCGGCGCCAGATGGGCGGTGAAGCCGCGCTCGAAAGCACTGCCGCGTTCGCTCTCCTGCGGCACCGCGGTCAGCCGATCAAGATGGAAATGATAGCGCCTGCCGGCAATCCCCCGCCCCTCATGCAGCCGAACCCAGTCCTCGAAGCGAATGCCGGCGATTTCTGCGTGAAGCCCCGCGCCGAGATAGAACGCGCCGAGAACCACACTCAGTTGCCGGCTATAAAAGGCGATCAGATGCGCCGCCCGGATTCGGTCCGTCAAGCCGATTGCGAAAAAGTCCTGATAGGCAAGGCCCTGCTCGACCCCTGCCCCGCCCATGGCCCAGAAGGCTTCCGGCGCACTGAAGGCGCTTTCGCCCACATCGAGCGAAACGCCGGCGTCAGGAAACTGCGCGCGCAACCGCTCGACCACCGCCGGCACCTGCGGCGGATATTTCCCTGCAGTTTCCGCTGTCTGCCGGCGCTCATCCAAATTCATGCCGTCTCCGTCGCCAGCCAGCCACCCTCAAACTCCGCGCGTTCGAGGCCGCGCCGGATCGCCGGCAGGCTGCGTGTCAGCTCCCAGACGAAGCCGTTTCGCCAGTTCTCGATCATCATCACGACGAGCCCCTGGTCAAGACCGACGACGCGCTCATCGATCCAGCCTTCCGGCCCATCGCCGGCAAGGCTCGGATTGAAGCCGCCCGGAAGGCGCCCCTCTTTCAGAAGTCCGGGATAGCTTGCCTTAATATGACCGAGTGCCGCGCGTGATGCGTCCGGATCGAAAGGCAGGCAGGCGGACGCCGCCCAGGGCACGAGCGTGCCGTCGTCCAGCCCGAACGGCGCGCCCCGGTTGACGTAGCCGAAAAGCCGCTGCCAGCGTCCGTCCGCAAGGCGCAGCCGACCGCGCGGCGCGTGACAGGCACTGAGCCCCCAGAGCTGTTCGCCATAGCCGGCGAAGCGGCCTGAATTCCGGCGCGCATGGTCGCGCTGCAACGCAATGGCGCGCCGGGTGTTCGCGAAATAGTCCGTCCCCCTCTCCCGCATCGGCCGATCGCCGACCGCGCGAAGATCGAGCCATGCCTGCGGGAACAGGTGGATGAAAAGCGGCGCCGCATGGAGATGCGGCTCCCCGTCAACCGGGATCCAGTCATAGCCCTCGGTGAAGGCATCGTAGTGCTCGGGTCCGATGGCTTGATCCGTTGCCCCAAGCGCCAGCACATAGAGCAGCAGCGCCTCGCTATATCCCCGCCAGCGATGTTTCAGAAACCGGCCAGGCGGGCGCCAGCCCATCGTCAGTGTGTCACTCCGGGCCAACGCCCAGCGCCAGTCGACGCGCGCATAGAGCCTTTCGGCAAGGCTTCGGATCTCGCCTTCAACCGCGTCCTCGCCGGAGAAATAGGCGGAAGCCGTCAGGCATCCGGCGATCAGCAGCGCCGTGTCGACGGTCGAGAGCTCGCTGCGCCAGGTCCGCTCGCCGGTCCGCATATCGAGGAAGTGATAGTAGAAGCCGCGATAGCCGCTCGCCCGCTGGTCGCGGGACTGCGGGCTCTCGCCAAGGAAACGCAGCACGGTCAATACCCGCCTGCTTGCCTCGCGGCGCGAAATCCAGCCGCGCTCGACGCCGATGGGATAGCAGGAAAGGCCAAAACCCGTCGCCGCGATGCTCGAGGGCGCGCCGGGAAGCGACGTGTCCGCGATCAGCCCGGTGGCCGGATCGGCATGATCGAGAAAATACCCGAACGCCGCCCGCTGCAGGTTATCGATCTGAAATGGCTCGGCATTTTCCGTCGGTGTCAGCATTCCGCCTTTCCAGCCCCGTCCCCGGCGCGCAGGCATTTCCGGGCAAGCCCCCGGCAAAATCACTCTTTGTTGAAGGGCAACTACACCCAAATGGTCGCCGAATGCCAATCCTGTGTTACATTCTTCTAATCTGACCGCGCGCAATGACTGGTTGAAGCGATGTTGAGCGTGTTGGCGTTGTTTCTCTCATTGAGTGGCGGCCCGAGTCCATCGACCGCCGCGTCGACGGATGTCGATGTCGAATTGATCCTGGCCGTCGACATGTCCGGCTCGATGGATCTGGATGAGGCGCGCATCCAGCGCGCCGGTTACGTCGAGGCGCTCCGGCACCGCGACTTCCTCGATGCCGTCGCAAGCGGGCAACTGGGCAAGATCGCCATCGGCTATTTCGAATGGGCCGGTACGGTTAACGAATCCTCCGTCGTCGCCTGGCAAGTGATCTCCACCGCCGCCGACGCCGATGCCTTTGCCAAGCGGATCGAGGCGCGTCCGGTCGGCACCCGGCGCGGCACGTCGATCTCGAACGCAATCACCTACGGTACGGCGCTGATCGATTCGAACGCCTACAACGGCATACGCCGGGTGATCGACGTCTCCGGCGATGGCCCGAACAATATCGGCCCGCCGGTCATTCCGGCCCGCGAGACGGCGGTCGCCCGCGGCATCACCATCAACGGGCTTGCGATCCTCATCCGCCCCTCGGTCTCGACCGGCCCGCTCGACCAGTATTATGCCGAATGCGTCATCGGCGGCCCCGGGTCCTTCGTGCTGCCGGTACACGAGCCGGAAGATTTTTCCATCGCCATCCGCCAGAAGCTCGTGCTCGAAGTGAGCGGGCTGCCGCCACCGCCAACCGTGCGATATGTCGATGCCTTCCCGGCGCCCGATTGCCTGATCGGCGAGAAACTCCGGCCCGGCTTCCTCGACCGCGTCTATCCCGAACTCGACAAGTAGCCTTCGGCGCGCAACCCATGCGCGACAGATTGTCGTTTCCCTTCGCCCCGCCCGACGATAAGATGAGCCATTGCTTCGCGGATCGATTCATGTCCTTGACCACTACGCCCCCACCGGCCGAGATGGCCACCGACACCGGCAGCCAGCATATCCGCGATACCTTGCGCGATGCGATCGTCGAACGGCGGCTTGCCCCTGGCACCAAGCTTTCGGAAAGCGATGTCGGCGAACTCTTCAATGTCAGCCGCACGCTGGTGCGCGCAGCCCTTCAAGCGCTTTCCTATGAGGGCCTCGTCAATGTCGAGAAGAACCGTGGCGCCTTCGTCGCCCATCCCTCGATCGACGAGGCACGCCAGATCTTCGCAACCCGCCGGCTGATCGAGCCCGGTATCGTGCGCGCCGCAGCGGCGAATATCGGCAAGACCGAGCTCGCAGAGCTCCGGCGCATGCTTGCTGCCGAACAGCGGCTGACCGAACAACGCGGCCAATCGGCCAGGCGCGCCGAGATCAAGGCCTCGGGCGACTTTCACCTGGCGCTCGCCGACCTCAGCGGCAACGCCATTCTCCGCCGCTTCATGGACGAGCTCATCGCCCGCTCATCGCTGGTCATCGCGCTCTACGGCCAGTCGACCGTTTCGAGCTGCGGCCACAGCGAACACGACGAGATCGTCAACGCGCTGGAACGCGGCGACATCGACGCGGCCGCCAGACTGATGGTCCATCATATCGACCACATCGAAGCCGACCTCGACCTTCGCACCCACAAATCGACCGACCTCAAGGCGGCACTCGAACTTTAGAATCCGCTCCCGCGCTCCGGGAAACACAAAAGGGTCAAGTGCCGAAAAAACTCGGTGAACCCGCGGAACCATTCCCGCACGACAGCGTTGGCCTCGCGCTCGAAAAAGACTGAGAACGAGGAAAGCAAATGAGCGAGAAATTCTTCGCCACTCCCATCCCCCTCCGGTTATCCGCAAAACGGCAAACTGTCGTCAGGACGGTCTTCGAAGCCGTCGAGTTGCTGCGGCAATGGCCGGGGCGTCGCGGGCGGGAGTATCGCGCGGCTCTCAGGCGCTGCCTGGACGCGCTGGACGGATTGACGAGTACCGAACGGGCCAGCCGCTGCTTTGCGGCCGCTGCCCGCGAATCGGGCCTGCTCTTGACCTGACGCGGAAATCCCCAAGGTCCCGTGGACCAGTCTCTCACGATGCGCCGAAGGACGATCGGCGCATCGCCCAAAGGGCG
Organism: Ensifer sp. VA4; assembly: GCF_055710065.1. Classification (NCBI taxonomy): domain Bacteria; kingdom Pseudomonadati; phylum Pseudomonadota; class Alphaproteobacteria; order Hyphomicrobiales; family Rhizobiaceae; genus Ensifer; species Ensifer sp. VA4. The sequence goes on from NZ_JBVQPO010000020.1 coordinate 51,369, forward strand.
CCGAAGACCCCAAGTCATCACGCTTTGACGAATGAAACAGACGATCAGTCGGTAAGTTCCGCCGCTTCCTTCGTCTGACGGCCGGCAAGCACCTTCAGCGCTTCCTTGTCGAGCCGCCAGTCCGGCGAGCCATAGCCGAGCGGCCACTTGTAGGGCTCTTTGTCGTTGAAGAACACGACGGCGGTCAGCAGCGGAAAAGCCTGCCGATAGGTCCGCTGATCGAGGATTTCCTTGTACCAGGCGCGCCTGTAATCGGCCGAGCCCGAGACGCCGAGTTCGGCGATCATGACCGGTTTGCCGAAGCCGGCGACACGCTGGTATTTTTCGTTCAGCGCCTCGCTGAAGCGGCGCTCGCGCCCCCAATAGTCGACGTCCATCTTCTGCAAGCCCCAGACGGGGATGCCGACGACATCGACGACATCGTCGCCCGGATAATAGCCGGCGAGATTACGATGGCCCTTCGGCGACCAGACGAACCGCGCCTTGGGCGCGAGCTCCCGGCATCTCGTCACGAAATAGCGGAATGCCGTCTTGTAGCCGTCCTTGTCGCCGCGCGCCCAGGGATAGCGGCCATCGGGGTCCTCCATCTCGTGGCCCCAGCGCACATAGACCGGGCCTTCGAAGGCCGCGGCGCGGGCGCAGACGTCGCCAATCTCGCGATCGAAGCGGCCCTTGCCGATATCGGCAAAGAGCCTCTCGCCGCCGGCACGCCAGTCGGCGGCATGGGTATAGGGCTCGACCGAGAGCATCAGCGCCCGCCCCTGCCGCGCGGCGATCGCGGTCTTGCGCTTCAGGAGCGCCCGGTCCGGTTTCTGCCAGTAGACGAAGACATGTTCGAGCTCCAGCGCATCGCTGTCGGCAACGGCGTCATGGGGATCGTAGACGCCGATGGCGACCGCACGCTCCGTCACGGCCTTTGCCTGCGGCTCGATCGCCGCCGTCGTCAGCCTTCGGTCGATGCCGCCCGCCGGATCATCCGCACGCGCCGCCGGTGTTCCGGTGACGGCGAGAAGCGCCAGGGATCCCGCGGCAAGGGCTGATCTCAAAACTCTGGCAGACAACGAACATTCTCCGGCGGATCGCCCCTACTGCATGTTTCCTTAAGTCGTAGCCGATTTAAGGACACATGCAGCTATTCAAAATGCTACAGCGACCTTTGCGCGTCTGATAAGACGCGCGGCGCTGTAGACGCCGCAAATGAAACCGGACACGTCACGCATGCGGCAGTCGGAAAGTCACCGCCAAGGAGGGAACCGGCCGATCCCCAAACGATCCCCGGCGACCTCACCGCACTGGAATTACGCAAACTCGAACGGAAACAGTCCCGTTAGAGCGAAGCTCTCAGGAAGCAGTGCGACGTACGGCCGAAGCCGCTCGCCGAGCAGATATAGGGAGCGCGGCCCAGATAGGCGGCCGTGCTGTTCCTCACGGGCCGCGGCGCGACCACATCCTCATCGGCATTGGCGACCCGCAACTGCTTCTGCTCCTTGCGGATCTTCACCGAAGGGCTGGCATAGGCGCCGGAATGGCTGGACGCGAACAGCGGCGTTTCACCGATCACCGTCGACGAGCAGCCGGCAGTGGCGAGCAGAAGGCCAAGAATGGAAGCGGTCGGTACGAGATACTTGAAACCCGAAATGGTGGTGCGGCGCGCGCCTGCACATGCGGTCTTATCTCGCATAAGCATCCTTTCGAATTAGCGGCCACGACCGCCCGGCGCCTCCTTTGGGGTATATGGCGGCAATGTTCAACCCCTCTTCCATTATAAATTGCTTAAATTAATATTTTCTTAGCAACCTCTTCCGGAGGTTGCAGCTAAGCCCGCTGACCCAAGTGCCAATGCGGCTGGAGCTTGGCCGCGCACCGCGCTCGCGCGTCGGCACGGGGATCGGCAAGACAAAACAGGAAAACCAAACGCTTGCCTGATAGACAGCGCGAAAGCGGCCCCACCCGCCATCAGGCAGCCCGCCCACCCCGCCGGCTACCACGCCCGGTGGTATGCGGGGGCGGCACCGCCGAATGGTTCGTACGGAATAATTTCGCGCGAAAGCGGGAAATCGGCGGCAAAGCCGCCCCATCCACCGCGCCGACCGGTCGAGCGGCACGGTATCGGAACGCAAGTACCGCCCCATTCCTCATTTTTAGCCACCGCGCATTTACAGTTCGTTGACCTCTGGCAGCCACCTTGGTGCCAGGCGCAACATGTTTGAGCGTATGCGCCCACTCCAAAACTGCCCGCGTTCTGCGGGCATTTTTTTGGTCAGCGCCAAGCGGTCAGGCAAAGACCGGATCAGGCCGACACGCCTTGCAATCGGAAGGCACTATTCGCTTGGGCAAACCTGATGCCCACCGCTCACGCGACGCACTCAATTCGCATCCTTGAGTTTCCAACACCCAGATTGGGAAATAGAGGCGGTCGTGGTGACGGACAAAAGTGGTGGGCCCGGAGGGACTCGAACCCCCAACCAAGCGGTTATGAGCCGCCGGCTCTAACCATTGAGCTACAGGCCCACTCTGGATCTGCAGGCTTCCTCAAATCGCAATGATCCGAGGATGAGACATGCAGCAACTCTAAGTGCTGCAGCGGCCGTTCCCGTCTCTGATAAAACGTGTGGCGCTGCAGCGATCCAGGTGCGCGAACCAATGGCAGTTCGCGGATGGCAAAGGCTCTAGCGGAAAACCTTTTTGCCGACAAGCCATTGCCGCAATGCTCACACAATCGCTAAGCATGAAGGCGCAGGGACGGAACAACCGGAGAGACATAGACCATGATTTCCACACGCACTGCCCGCACGCTTTCGATCGCCGCCTTCGCCGCCGCTTTTGCCGGCGTGGCCGCCGCTCAGGCTGAGGAGTCGGACAAGGACAAGGCGACCATCGTCGTTGCCGGCGAAGGCCGCGCGACGGCCGCGCCCGACATGGCGGTCCTGCAACTCAGCGTCGTCAAGGACGCCAAGACCGCCCGCGAAGCGCTGGACGCCAACAACAAGACCATGGCCGAGGTGTTGAAGGCGTTGAGGGCCGACGGCATTGCCGATCGCGACCTGCAGACGAGCGGCTTTTCGGTGAACCCGCAATACAACTACCCGCCCAACAATGACGGCGGCAATCGCCCGCCGGAACTGATCGGCTACCAGGTGATAAACGGCGTCAGCGTGCGCGTGCGTGATCTCGCCAAGCTCGGCGAAGTCGTCGACAAGTCGGTTACCCTCGGCGTCAACCAGGGCGGCGGCATCCAGTTCACCAACGACAAGCCGGAACCCATCATCACCGAGGCGCGCAAGGCCGCCGTTGCCGATGCCATCGTCAAGGCGAAGGTTCTCGCCGAAGCCGCCGGCGTCTCGCTCGGCAAGATCGTCAACATCAGCGAACAGGGCTTCCGTCCCGAACCGGTCCCGATGATGCGCGCCGGCATGGCCAAGGAATATGCCGCCGACGCCGTGCCGGTTGCAACGGGCGAGAACAGCTACAACGTGATGGTCAACGTGACCTTCGAAATCAAGCAGTAAGCCCTCGCAAGCCCGCCGTGACCCGCGCGCGGGCTTTCATCCTTCTCGCCCCTGGCTCCGGAGAACGGCGCCGGAGGCGTTTTGGACTGCAGGCTCAAGCAGAGGTCCGCCAACTCTGGCGGAAGGTGCGAAGCCGGCGGCTGCGGCGGCCCGACGCTCCTCATCGCCGACATCTTTCGCCCGGGCATGGACCGATCTCCTCAAGGCCAATCCAGCCTGTGATGTGTCCGCTATCTCCCCGAACACCTGTCAGCTATCGCCCCGGACCGAAGACTTCAGGCGAAGATCCATATTCTGGCGGCTGTTGGCGGCGAGCACGACCCCATTCCCACAAAACAAAAGAGCCCCCATGCCGAAGCATGAGGGGTCACTCTTCCGCCGGCCGGGGGAGACAAGGCGGGAAGATTTCCGGATCAGAGCTTACCAGCGGCCGATCGTCGGGCAGCCGCGGGCATTGGCGAAGACGATCGTCTGGCGGTAGCCGTGGCGGCGGCCCTCGACGATGACGCGGCGCGGCGTGACGTCGGCGACATAGGCGCGGCGGAGACCCCGGTCGCGAGCCTTGTCGACGGCGATCCACGGCGCGCAGCGGCCGCGGCGTCCACGATCCCAGTAGCGGTCGCGGCCACGGTTCCAATCACGCTCGTCGCCATAACCGCCGTTATAGTCGCGGTACTGCACGTCGATGCCGTCACTCGGGCCGAAGCCGAATTCGATCGAGTCCGCCGAAGCGGTGGAGGCTGCGCCAAGCAGGCCGGTCAGTCCAATGACGGCGGCGGCAGCAGCGTTGAAAAAGCGGTTCTTCATGGCATCTCTCCAGGCTTGAAGGGTTCAATGGGCAATCACCGTCCCAAGCGATTGAGCAGAGGATAGGCTGCCCAAGCTGAACGACAGCGGAACCTGGTGTTCATGGAAGGTTCAGATAGCCGGCGCGTGATTCCCGATGCTCCAGCGGCGAGATTCGGCGCCGCGGCGCGTTGCGCCGAGCAAAACGGAATCGCTATAACACTTTGATAAGGCTGAATTTCTAAGGTCGGAGGCACCGGCACGCCGTGTTGGATCTCCCGGACATTCGTCTTGCCGACGCCTGCCCTGTTTGACAGATCGGGTGCAGCCGTCGCCGGCCGCGCCCGAAAACCATCGGGGATTTGCTGGCCCCAAGCGCGCGATCAGCCGATCCGCGGGCAACCATAGGCGTTGGCGAAAACGACCCGGCTCAGGAAACCGCGGCGCCAGCCGACGACGACGACGCGCGAATGCGTGACGCGCTCGACGCGGGCGCGGTAAAAGCCGAGACGCCAGGCCCTGCGCAACGCCTCGCGTGACGAACAGTAGCCACGATGGCGGACGAGATCGACATCCGAACGGTCGACCATCGGCACCGGCATCGGGGCAGCAGCCTCTGCCGGCAAGGTCACGAAACTCGTCACGGCGAGCGCAATGCCCAGAACCGAATTGCGAAGCATGGCTTTCATGCATCATCTCCCGATCAACGCGAAACAAGAACCCGGCCTGCAACCGGCGGCATACAATAGGCGGTTCGCACGGCACTGTCATCCCCCGGCCCCTGTCCCCCCGCTCTTATCCGCCGGAAGGTCAGCCGGCGAGCAGGCGCTCGAAGACGCGGATGTTGCGATAGTGGCTGAGGCGGGTAATGACGCCATCCTCGATCTCGAAGACGAGCACGCTCGGAATGGAATAGCTCTGGCCCGACGCGGCCGGGAAACCCTCCATCGTCTCGCGGTAGGTGCCACGCGCCGTCAGGTCTGCCGCCACACGCTGGCCGAAGGCATCGCGCATCAGCACGACATCGCCGAACTGCTCGTCGAAACGGCGCAGATAATTCATCAGCCAGGCGCGCAAGGGCCCGGCGCCGACGGTGCGCTGGCCAGTCATCGAATCGACCTCGACGTCCTCATGGACGAGCCGCGCCAGCGCCTCGAAATCACGCTCATTCAGCGCCTCGATGAAGCGATTGGCAATGGTCTGTGCATCCGTCATTGCTGCTCCTCTCCGGCACCGCGCTGGGGCCCTCTGTTCTCGACGCTCTAACTAGAACGGATCCGGCTGCGGTCAATTGCGCCGTGTCGCATCGATCGGACGGCGGTCAGACGCCAAGGTGCAGCACGACCTCGCGGCGGTGCGGCCGGTCGCGATGCTCGAAGAGATAGATCCCCTGCCAGGTGCCGAGCGCCATGCGGCCACGGGCAACGGGAATGCCGAGCGAAACCGACGTCAGCGCCGCCTTGATATGCGCGGGCATGTCATCCGGCCCCTCCTGCGTGTGCACGACCCAGCTCATCGAGGGATCGGAGGACGGCGGCACCAGGCGGCGGAAGAAAGTGTCGAGGTCACGCCTCACATCCGGGTCGGCGTTTTCCTGGATGAGAAGCGAGCAGGACGTGTGCCGGACGAAAACGGTCAAGAGCCCCTCGCCGTCCGTGTTGGCCCGCACGAAGGCGGTCGCCTCGTCGGTGAATTCGTAGAGCCCCTGGCCGCGCGTGGAAATGGTGATGCTTGTCTGCGGCATGTCGATCTCCGGCGGAAAGCTGCACCCGCCGCTACAGCGGCGCGTGTCTTACCAGACACGCAAAGGCCGTTGTAGCACTTTGAAGTGCTGCATGTTTTTGTCCTTTCATCGGCAATGAGACAACATGCAGCAGACAGGTGCAACGCGTTGATTTGCCCAACGTTTCTATCCCCGGACCGTTCTCGGTCCAAGGTAGGCACCGCAAGAAAAGGCGCCGCGCGCCGGCTACATCTCGAGAAACGTCTGGAAGCCGCCGTAGATCATGCGCTTGCCGTCGAAGACTTCCTTCCAGGCATCGCCCTGCAGCCGCGGATCGGCCATCACCTTGGCGACGATCGTGTCGCGGTCGGCGCGGGACTTGTAGGCGATCCACGAGAAAACCACGGTCTCGTCGTCCTTGGCCTGCACCGAGCGGGGGAAGGACGTCACCTCGCCATAGGGCACGTCGTCTGCCAGGCATTCGTTGTAGGAGAGCGCGCCATATTCCATCCAGACGTCGCCCGCCGTCTTGGCCATCGCCTTGTACGCGTCGATATTCGCCTTCGGCACGGCAACGACAAAACCATCCACATAGGTCATTGAGAAATCCTCCTTGGTTCCTTCGACCAGCATAGGACGCTCGGGGCGCAAAGGTTCCGACACTCCATTGGATTTTTTTCAGGCAGCGCCTGTCGGAACGGGCATCCCCCGTTCGTCCTCGTTGGTACCAATCACCACGGGAGACATATCCATGCAGAAGATCACGCCCTTTCTCTGGTTCGACGACCAACTGGAGGAAGCCATCGGCTTCTACACCTCCATCTTTCGCGACGCCCGCGTCACCGACATCAACAAGGGCCCCGATGGCAAGGCCTTCACCGCGAGCTTCGAACTAGAGGGGCAGCATTTCATGGGCTTGAATGGCGGCCCGCATTTCAAGTTCAGCGAGGCGGTATCGTTTTTCGTGCGCTGCGCCGACCAGGCGGAGGTCGACTATTATTGGAACCGATTGCTCGAAGGCGGCACGCCGCAGCGTTGCGGCTGGCTCAAGGACAAGTTCGGCCTTGCCTGGCAGATCATTCCCGACGCGCTGATGCGGCACCTCAGCGATCCTGATCCGGCACGCGCCGCCCGCGCCCAGCAGGCGATGATGGGCATGATCAAGATCGATGTCGCCGAGCTCGAGCGGGCAGCGGCCGGGTAGCGCCATTCCCCCCGGCGGTGCAACGGTGTTCGATCCGTGGAGACGGTCAGCTGCCGCAGCCGCGCAATTGCCGGCTATAGAGGGAGGCCATGCCGGCCGCCCGCTTGGCGCCGGTCTTGGCGGTCTCGCTCCAATTGCCGCGCACATAGCCGGCGTGGCCGTGATAGTAGGCGATGTAGAGCCGGTAGGCGTCGTTGAGCGCGATGCCGTTCTGCTGTGCGCTTTCGCGGTGATACCAGGCGATGAAGCGGATGGCGTCGCCGAAGTCCGAGCGTCGCGCCGCCCAGCGGCCGGTCTCGCTCTGGTAGCGCGCCCAGGTGCCATCGAGCGCCTGGGAGTAGCCATAGGCGGTCGAAACGCGCGTCCAGGGAATGAAGCCGAAAAGCTTGGTGCGCGGCGGCCGCGCATTATGGCGGAAGCCGGACTCGGTATAGATCGTCGCCATCAGGATCGGCACGGGCACGCCATATTCGCGCTCGGCGCTATAGGCGGCACGGCGCCAATTGTTGAATAGGCCATCTCGCTGCTCGAAAACCGCACAGGCATTCCGGGTGTCTCTCGGCACCGTTCCGCAGCCGGCCAGCAACAGGAGGACGACGACAAAAACGCAACGCATCGTAGAACCTCGGGTTTCCGAGAGATTGATAAAGTGTAAACGTTAAGGATCTCTTTTGATTCAAAGGCGAACGATCGGGAGAACGGCATGACGATGTCACGGGTGCTGCTGCCGTTCCTGTTCGCCGTGAGCCTTGGCGGCGCGGCAAATGCCGACGGCGTCGATCGGCTTTATCAGAGCGATGCGATCGTCACCGGCACGGGCGAGGTCAACCGGCAGATCGGTTTTCGCGCGTGCCTCAGTGAAGTTTTGGTCAAGCTGTCGGGTGATGCGACGATCCGCGACGCGCCCGGCTTCGCCGCACTCGAGGCGGAAGCCGGCAGCTTCGTCTCGTCCTTTTCCTACCGCGACCGGCTCGAAGGCGTCCCGATCCACGACGAACAGGGCACTCACGACCGCCCGCACGATCTCACCTGCCGCTACGAGCCTGCGACGCTCGACCCGCTTCTCGCAAAACTCGGCCGAAAGCCATGGCTTGAACCTCGCCCGGTGATCACCGTGTTGCTGGCGGTTAAGGATCAGAGACGCCGCTTCGTCCTGGCGAGCGACGGCGATGAAAGCCCCTACATGGCCGACTCGCTCCGCGCGGCCGCCGCACCGCTGGCGCTTTCCGTCGCCCTGCCGGACAGAGCGGCCATCGCCGGTGGAGCCCTGGACTTTGCAGCGATATCGCAAGCGAACCCGGAAAAATTCGCCAGGCCCGCGATGCTCGGCAAGGGGGATGTGACGCTTGCCGGCACACTGGTCTGGTCCGATCAAGCCCGCGGCTGGATCGCCAACTGGCGGATGGCGTCGAACGGCAGAAGTTACGCGTGGCAGGTCAGCGGCGTCAGCTTCGACGACGCTTTTCGCAACGCGCTACGCGGTGCGGCCCGCATCCTCTCCGGAAACGGGTCGCCCTGAGCAGTTCCGCTGTCGCTGCCCTTCAGCCTATCCGAGCGAGGCAATCAGTTCGCGATAGGCCGCCTCGGGAAATGCCTTCAGCGTGGTCGAGCGCACATTGCCGGCCATGCCGAGCGTCAGCGCAAAGCGCGCGGCGATCGCGTCATCCGGTGCCTCGACGATGGCCACCATGTCGTAGTCACCCATAGTCAGGAAGAAATGCTTGAAGGAGCCGCCCATCTCACCGAGCACCTGTTTTGCCGCGTCGAGCCGCTTCGGAGACTCGCGCACATTCTTGATACCCTGCTCGGTCCAGTTGAGGAGCATGACATAAGTGGTCATCCTACACCTCCACGGGGCACGATTCACGCCCGCGGTGCGATTGCTCCCGCGTCTTAGACGAGGCGCCCCAATTGCTCCGAAAGCGCGAATATACTCCTGGGCGCAGGGCCTCACAATAAATCACATGGGTGAGGTAGAAACGGGGTGAGGCAGAAACGAAAAAGCCGGGCAATCTTCCCGGCTTTTCGGTCTCTCAATTGTGCCCGACCTTAGCTGTCAAGGAACGAGCGCAGCTTGCAGCTTGCTTAGCTGTCCAGGAAGCTTCTGAGCTTCCTGGAGCGGCTCGGATGCTTGAGCTTGCGGAGCGCCTTCGCTTCGATCTGGCGGATACGTTCGCGGGTGACCGAGAACTGCTGGCCAACCTCTTCGAGCGTGTGGTCGGTGTTCATGCCGATGCCGAAGCGCATGCGCAGCACGCGCTCTTCGCGCGGCGTCAGCGAGGCGAGCACGCGGGTCGTCGTCTCGCGCAGGTTCGCCTGGATGGCAGCGTCGATCGGCAGCAGTGCGTTCTTGTCCTCGATGAAATCGCCGAGGTGTGAATCCTCTTCGTCACCAACAGGCGTTTCGAGCGAGATCGGCTCCTTGGCGATCTTCAGGACCTTGCGGACCTTTTCGAGCGGCATGGCAAGCTTTTCGGCCAGTTCTTCCGGCGTCGGCTCGCGGCCGATCTCGTGCAGCATCTGGCGCGAGGTACGGACGATCTTGTTGATCGTCTCGATCATATGCACCGGAATACGGATCGTGCGGGCCTGGTCGGCAATCGACCGGGTGATCGCCTGACGGATCCACCAGGTTGCATAGGTCGAGAACTTGTAGCCGCGGCGGTATTCGAACTTGTCGACCGCCTTCATCAGGCCGATGTTGCCTTCCTGGATCAGGTCGAGGAACTGCAGGCCGCGGTTAGTGTACTTCTTGGCGATGGAGATGACGAGGCGGAGGTTCGCTTCGACCATTTCCTTCTTGGCGATGCGCGCTTCGCGCTCGCCCTTCTGCACCATCGAGACGATGCGGCGGAACTCGGCGATCGAGATGCCGGTTTCGGTGGCGAGATTCTGGATCTCCTGGCGGATGTCGCGGATCGTCTGGTTTTCGCTCTTGGCGAATTCCTTCCAGCCCTTGCCGGCAAGGTTGCTGATCGACTTCATCCAGTTCGGGTCGAGTTCGGCGCCGGAATACTGCTCGAGGAACGAGTCGCGCTTGACGCCGTAGGACTCGGCAAGCCGCAACAGGCGGCCTTCGTTCTGCATCAGCCGCTTGGAGATGTCGTAGAGCTGCTCGACCAGGCTGTCGACGCGGTTCTGGTTGAGCGACAGCGACTTGACCGCCTTGATCAGCTCGTCCTTGAGCTCCTTGTAGCGGCGTTCCTGGGCCGGCGACAGCGTACCGGTCGCAGCAAGGCGGGCTTCCACCTGCTGGTCCTGCAGCTTGCGCAGCTTCTTGTAGGTCTCGGCGATGATGTCGAGGGTTTCCATGACCTGCGGGCGCAGTTCCGCTTCCATGGCGGCGAGCGAGAGGTTCGACTCGTCGTCGTCTTCCTCTTCCTCCTCGGCCGGCATGACATCGCCGCCGACATTGGTGATGTCGTCGTCGTTGGCGGCCGTGCGCACCTTGCGGGTCTTTTCCTTTTCCTCGGCAGCCTTGCGGTCAGCCTCGATCTTTTCCGGGCTCTGGAACTGCGGCGCGGCCTTGGCCTCGGGACCGGAATAGGTGGTTTCGAGATCGATGATCTCGCGCAGCAGCGTCTGGCCTTCGTTCAGTTCGTCGCGCCAGATGATCAGCGCCTGGAAGGTCAGCGGGCTCTCACAGAGACCGGCGATCATCGTTTCGCGGCCAGCCTCGATGCGCTTGGCAATCGCGATTTCGCCTTCGCGGGACAGGAGCTCGACCGAGCCCATTTCGCGCAGGTACATGCGGACCGGATCGTCGGTACGATCGGTCGGTTCCTTCTTCTTGCTGGTCGCGAGCGCCGTGCCGCCGGAAGGCGCGAGTTCGCCGCCTTCGCTGTCGCCGTCGTCGTCACCGGCCTCGTCGTCACCACCGCCGGCCGCCTCTTCGGCTTCCTCGTCCTCGATCACGTTGATGCCCATGTCGGACAGCATCGCCATCGTGTCTTCGATCTGTTCGGAGGTGACTTCCTCGGACGGAAGGACGGAGTTCAACTCGTCCATCGTCACGTAGCCGCGCTTCTTGGCGGCCTTGATCATCTTCTTGACAGCGTCGTCGGAAAGATCGAGAAGCGGACCGTCCGGAGCACCTTCGCGTTCTACGTCAGCTTCTTCGTTTTCTTTGACTTTGGTTGCCATTTAGTTCGTCGCTTTCCTTGTCGCAACCGGCGTTAAGTCCGGTGCCAATGCCGCTCGAAGGTTCGGGCACGCCGCGTACCCGCCACCGAATCATTTCCCCTGACGTAACGGGATGATGTTTAATTCCTGTTTAACCACGAGTGCGATCGTGGCAAGCGGGCAAGCTCCGACAGTCCTGCCACTGAAACGCCTCTGGCATGATTCCCTAACCGCCGTGTCACTTCGCCATTTCTTATTCGGAAATGGTGATTCCCATAATTTTCGATCCCGTCAAGCATTTCCGCTGAAAAACCGGCTGATTCGGCAAAAATCGCCGTTCCTATCGCTTTTTGGGGTTTATCAGCTTCCGCTGAAGATGTAGGCGCTGCCCGCCAAAAGACAAGGGTGCCCGCGATTTAATCGGCAAGGTCCCGTTGTGCCATATCCGCACCCGCAACCAGAGCTTCATCTTTCCTTTGCTGCCCAGCCGAGCGGCCGCCGTATTTGACGATCTTGACACCTCCAGATCGAATTCGGCAGGCAGCACCTCCAGGCAAGCGAGGGGCAGCGTGGCGACGCGCACGCAAAACAATTTCCCGAACGGCCCGTTTCTGCCGAAAGTTCGCAAGTTTATTCCGGCTTTTTGCTTGCGCCCGACCCGATCGCAGACGACCTTCGCCGCCGATTTATGGAGGCCCAGATGCTCATCAAGGAAACCGACGCCATGCGAGTGCTATCGATCGCCCGGCGCCTCACCATTCCCGACGTCAAAAACGAAAGCGCCGCACTGGCGCCTGTCATCGAGGCGGAGATCGAGCGCGCCGGAATGACGCCCGCCGGGCCCTGGATCTTCATCGCGCAGAACCTGCCGAAAAACGCCAAGACCCGGTTCGACTGGCGCATCTGCCGCCCGGTCACGGGCGGCGACGACTATCGCGGCGAGCTCGACCTGATCAATCTCGAGCCGATCATGGTCGCGTCCACCCGGCATCAGGGGCCGATGCGCAGCCTTTTCACCCAGGGCTACGCGCCGCTCGTCGAGGAGATCGAGATGAGCAGGCACAATTTCTCCGGCGAGAGCCGCGAGATCTATCATCGCTGGGCAGGCCAAGGCGCTCGCTACCACGAGATCGAGATCCAGTTCGGCCTCGCCAACTGAGCCGCCGCGCAACACATGCACGACGGCCCATAGGGCTTACCAGTCCATCACGACCTTGCCGGAATTGCCGGAGCGCATGGCCGCGAATCCGTCGCGGAACTCGTCGATCTTGATGCGGTGGGTGATGACCGGGGAAAGGTCGAGCCCGCCCTGGACGAAGGCGATCATCTTGTACCAGGTCTCGAACATCTCGCGGCCGTAGATGCCCTTGAGGTTCAGCATCTTGAAGATCACCTTGTTCCAGTCGATCTCGAAGCCGGCCGGCGCGATGCCGAGGATGGCGATCTTGCCGCCATTGTTCATCTTGTCGATCATGTCGCGGAAGG